>NC_009436.1:3873181-4518712 GCF_000016325.1 Enterobacter sp. 638 | reverse complement strand
TTTATTCAAGTTTAGGTAGAAATCGCCATGAAACGCACTTTTCAACCGTCTGTACTGAAGCGCAACCGTTCTCACGGCTTCCGTGCTCGTATGGCTACTAAAAATGGTCGTCAGGTTCTGGCACGTCGTCGTGCTAAAAGCCGTTCTCGTCTGACCGTTTCCAAGTAATAAAGCTAACCCCTGAGTGGTTAAGCTAGCATTTCCCAGGGAGTTACGTTTGTTAACTCCCACTCATTTCACATTCGTCTTCCAGCAGCCATATCGGGCTGGCACGCCGCAAATCACCATCCTCGGCCGCCAAAATTCGCTGGGGCATCCCCGCATCGGTCTCACAGTCGCCAAGAAAAACGTTAAGCGTGCGCATGAACGCAATCGGATTAAACGTCTGACGCGTGAAAGCTTCCGTTTACGTCAACACGAACTTCCGTCAATGGATTTCGTTGTGGTGGCGAAAAAGGGGGTTGCTGACCTCGATAACCGTGCTCTCTCGGAAGCGTTGGAAAAACTATGGCGCCGCCACTGTCGCCTGGCTCACGGGTCCTGATAGGCCTTATCAGGGTCTATCAGCGCCTGATCAGTCCGCTGTTGGGGCCGCATTGTCGTTTCACGCCAACGTGCTCTAGCTACGGAATTGAGGCATTGCGCAGGTTTGGAGTGATAAAAGGCAGTTGGTTGACGGTGAAACGCGTATTAAAATGCCACCCTTTACACCCTGGTGGTGACGACCCCGTCCCGCCCGGACCATTTGATACCAGAGAACACTAACGATGGATTCGCAACGCAATCTTTTAGTCATCGCTTTGTTGTTCGTGTCTTTCATGATCTGGCAAGCATGGGAACAGGATAAAAATCCTCAACCCCAGCAACAGCAGACCACGCAGACAACGACCACCGCAGCGGGTAGCGCCGCCGACCAGGGCGTACCGGCCAGTGGCCAGGGAAAACAGATTACGGTTAAAACCGATGTGCTTGAGCTGACAATCAACACCCGTGGTGGTGATATTGAGCAGGCGCTGCTGTTGACCTACCCGAAAGAGCTGAAGTCAAACGAACCGTTCCAGTTACTGGAAACGACGCCAGAGTTCCTCTATCAGGCACAGAGCGGCCTGACAGGTCGTGATGGCCCGGACAACCCGGCTAACGGTGCTCGTCCGCTGTATAACGTCGATAAAGATACGTTTGTGATGGCTGATGGCCAGAACGAACTCGCGATCCCGATGACTTACACTGACGCGGCTGGCAACACTTTCACCAAAACCTTCACCCTGAAACGCGGTGAGTATGCGGTGAGCGTGGGCTATAACGTGCAGAACACCAGTGCGAAACCACTGGAAGTCTCGACGTTTGGTCAGCTGAAGCAGTCCATCAATCTGCCGTCTCACCGTGACACCGGAAGCAGCAACTTTGCGCTGCACACCTTCCGTGGCGCGGCGTACTCCACGCCAGATACCAAGTACGAGAAATACAAATTCGACACCATCGCGGATAACGAAAACCTGAACGTCAGTGCTAAAGGCGGCTGGGTTGCGATGTTGCAGCAGTATTTCGCGACAGCGTGGGTGCCAAACAACGACGGTGTGAACAACTTCTACACCGCGAATCTGGGCAATGGCATCGCCGCTATCGGCTATAAGTCACAGCCGGTTCTGGTTCAGCCGGGTCAAACCGGTACGCTGGGCAGCACCCTGTGGGTCGGTCCGGAAATCCAGAATAAGATGGCCGCCGTCGCACCGCACCTGGATCTGACCGTAGATTACGGTTGGTTGTGGTTCATCTCTCAGCCGCTGTTCAAACTGCTGAAATGGATCCATAGCTTCCTGGGCAACTGGGGCTTCTCCATCATCGTTATCACCTTTATCGTTCGTGGCATCATGTACCCGCTGACCAAAGCGCAGTACACCTCCATGGCGAAGATGCGTATGCTGCAGCCGAAGATTGCGGCGATGCGTGAGCGTCTGGGCGATGACAAACAGCGTCAAAGCCAGGAAATGATGGCCCTGTACAAAGCAGAGAAGGTAAACCCTCTGGGTGGTTGCTTCCCGCTGCTGATTCAGATGCCAATCTTCCTTGCGCTGTACTACATGCTGATGGGTTCCGTTGAATTGCGCCACGCGCCATTCGCACTGTGGATCCATGACTTGTCTGCACAGGACCCGTACTACATCCTGCCGATCCTGATGGGTATCACGATGTTCTTCATTCAGAAGATGTCGCCGACCACTGTGACCGACCCGATGCAGCAGAAGATCATGACCTTTATGCCGGTCATCTTCACCGTGTTCTTCCTGTGGTTTCCGTCAGGTCTGGTGCTGTACTACATCGTCAGCAACCTGGTGACGATCCTGCAGCAACAGCTGATTTACCGTGGTCTGGAAAAACGTGGTTTACATAGCCGCGAAAAGAAAAAATCCTAATACGCTTCATTCTTTAAGCTGCAGGCGCGTTGGCTGCCTTTGCTTGCCCCAGGAGCTTACGGAAGTCAAGCTCCTGGGGCGCACAAACTTGCCGCCTTCCTGCAACTTGAATTATTTCGCGTTACTACGGTAGAGTTAATGCCAGAGAAGGCGGTCAATAGACCGCCTTTTTTACATCTACAAAGAGAAAAAACCATGAGCCATAACGACACTATCGTCGCCCAGGCAACTCCACCGGGACGCGGTGGTGTAGGTATTTTGCGTATCTCCGGCCTGAAGGCGCGCGAGGTGGCTGAAGCCGTGCTGGGCAAACTGCCAAAGCCGCGCTACGCCGATTACCTCCCTTTTAACGATGCTGACGGCACCGCGCTGGATCAGGGCATCGCGCTATGGTTCCCCGGCCCCAACTCCTTTACTGGTGAGGACGTGCTGGAGCTGCAGGGTCACGGCGGCCCCGTTATCCTCGACCTGCTTTTAAAACGCATTCTGACGCTACCGGGCCTGCGCATCGCTAAACCGGGTGAGTTCTCCGAGCGTGCGTTCCTGAACGATAAGCTTGATCTGGCCCAGGCAGAAGCCATTGCCGACCTGATTGACGCCAGCTCCGAACAAGCAGCGCGCTCCGCGTTGAACTCGCTGCAGGGTGCGTTTTCCACACGCGTGAATCACTTAGTGGAAGCACTTACTCACCTGCGAATCTACGTCGAAGCGGCTATCGACTTCCCGGACGAGGAGATCGACTTCCTTTCTGACGGCAAAATCGAAGCGCAGCTGAACACCGTGATGGCCGATCTGGATGCGGTCCGTGCCGAAGCCCGTCAGGGAAGTTTGCTCCGCGAAGGGATGAAAGTCGTGATTGCCGGGCGTCCAAACGCCGGCAAATCGAGCCTGCTGAACGCCCTTGCAGGCCGCGAAGCGGCGATTGTGACCGATATCGCGGGCACGACCCGCGACGTATTGCGCGAACACATTCATATCGACGGCATGCCGCTGCATATCATTGATACTGCTGGCCTGCGCGATGCCAGCGACGAAGTTGAACGTATCGGCATCGAGCGTGCCTGGCAGGAAATTGAACAAGCCGACCGCGTGCTGTTTATGGTAGATGGCACCACCACCAGCGCAGTGGATCCGGCGGATATCTGGCCTGACTTTATTGCTCGCCTGCCCGCAAAACTGCCGATTACCGTCGTGCGTAACAAAGCCGATATGACCGGCGAAACACTGGGTCTGAGCGATGTGAACGGTCACTCACTTATTCGTCTGTCGGCTCGAACGGGTGAAGGCGTTGAAGACCTGCGCAACCATCTCAAGCAGAGCATGGGCTTTGAAACCAATATGGAGGGCGGCTTCCTGGCGCGTCGTCGTCACCTTCAGGCGCTTGAAGCGGCGGCAAATCACCTCGATCAGGGCAAAGCACAGCTGCTCGGCGCGTGGGCGGGTGAACTGCTGGCAGAAGAGCTGCGTCTGGCGCAACAGAGTCTGAGCGAGATCACGGGCGAATTTACGTCGGATGATTTGCTGGGGCGTATTTTCTCCAGCTTCTGTATCGGTAAATAATCCTCACGACACACTAGTGATTTCCTGGCAGGAAATCACTAGTGTCCAAATGGCAACTCGCGCTTTCACAGTTATCCCCCTATGCTTTGCGCCTGCCTGACATGGGGGATTTATGGCGCGTTTTCTGTTTTGTAGTTTTGCTTTGGTTTTACTTTATCCATCAGGCATAGATATGTATCTGGTTGGCCTCCCGCACATCGCGCGCGATTTAGGGGCCAGCGAAGCGCAACTACATATCGCGTTTTCAGCCTATCTGGCGGGTATGGCATCGTCGATGCTATTTGCCGGGAAGATCGCCGATAAAGCCGGACGACAACCTGTCGCCATTACCGGCGCAGTGATCTTTGCCTTGGCTTCCGTACTCTGCTCAATGGCGCAAGACAGCACGCTGTTCCTGTCAGGCCGTTTTATCCAGGGCATCGGCGCGGGCGGTTGCTACGTGGTGGCATTTGCGATTTTACGCGATACCCTCAGCGCTCAGCGTCGCGCCAAAGTGCTTTCCATGCTTAACGGCATCACCTGTATTATTCCAGTGCTCGCGCCGGTGGTCGGCTATCTCATTATGCTCAAACTGCCGTGGCAGAGCCTGTTCTGGACGATGGCCGCCATGGGCGCGTTGGTCTTTATTTTGTCGATCACCGTGCTCAAAGAGACGCACCCCGGCTCGCATCATTCCGGGCACTCCGCGACGGTTCAACCTGCCGAAAAACTGCTTAACCGCTTTTTCATCAGCCGTCTGCTGGTCACCACCCTGAGCGTGGCCGTCATTCTCACCTTTGTAAACGTTTCCCCAGTGTTGCTGATGGAAACGATGGGTTTTGATCGCGGAGAATATTCCACGGTGATGGCGCTGACGGCGATGGTCAGCATGGCGGTGTCGTTTTCCACCCCCTTTGCACTGAACGTCTTTAGCCAGCGCTCGCTGATGCTCACTTCTCAGGTACTGTTCCTGGCCGCAGGCGTGATCCTGGCTACCGCAAGTTCGCATGCCATCATGCTGGGGGGCATTACGCTGATTTGCGCTGGTTTCTCCGTGGGATTTGGCGTGGCGATGAGCCAGGCGTTAGGGCCGTTCTCTTTGCGCGCTGGCGTCGCCAGTTCCGCGCTGGGTATTGCACAGGTGTGCGGGTCATCCCTGTGGATTTGGCTCGCGGCGGTGATCGGTCTTAATGCCCTGAATATGCTGATCGGGATTCTGATTGGCTGTAGCATGCTGTGTATCCTGTTACTTTTGGCGATACAGCCCGCGGCGCATTATGAAGAAGCCCCTCAGCAGTCTCGATCTTAACCTGTTACTGTGCCTGCAGCTGTTGCTGCAGGAGCGCAGCGTCACCAAAGCGGCAAAGCGCATGAACGTCACGCCATCGGCGGTCAGCAAATCGCTGGCGAAACTGCGCGACTGGTTTGACGACCCGCTATTTGTCAAAACGCCGCTGGGCCTGCTTCCTACACCGCTGACGGTCAGTCTCGAACAAGACCTCACGGACTGGATGCAGATTGGCAATCAGATCCTCGATAAATTCCACCACGACTCGCCGGGTGGACTGAAATTCGAACTGGCGGCGGAAACGCCGCTGATGCTCATCCGTTTTAATACCCTGCTGGAACAGGTGAATCAGCGCTATCCGCAGGCGACCGTGCGCATGCGGCACTGGGATTACGATTCACTGGATGCCATAACGCGGGGGGAGGTCGATCTCGGCTTTACCGGACGCGAAACGCATCCACGCTCGCGCGAGCTCCTGAAATTGATGCCGTGGTTTATCGACTACGAAATCCTGTTCAGCGACCGTCCGTGCGTCTATTTGCGCGAAGATCACCCCGCACTCAAGGAAGAGTGGAATCTGGACACGTTTCTGCGCTATCCGCACATCAGCATCTTTTGGGAACGCAGCGACACTTGGGCGCTGGACGAAGTGCTCAGAGAGATGGGGCGCGAGCGCAATATTGCCCTCAGTCTGCCGGGTTTTGAGCAGTCGATGTTTATGGCCGCGCAGCCTCATCACAACTACATTGCGACCGCGCCGCAGTATTGCCATCACTATAATCAGATCCACCAGCGCAATCTCGTCAGCCGCCCAATCCCCATTGACGAAGCGCTGTCTGAAAAACTCACCGTGCCCTTCACGCTGATCTGGCATAAACGGAACAGTCACAATCCCAAAATTGTCTGGTTGAAAGAGACGATCAAGGCGTTGTACTGCGATTCACTGCGCTAAAGATCTCTTTTTTGCCTCTGCAAATGTAAAGTTCGGTTCATTGGCTTCTCATACTTCCATTTACCGATTAAAACAGATGCAAAGTTAAGCGATAATGGTGTAACCGTTTAACCTGTCACTGACCATTATCATGGAGCGAAAAATGGCAACGCATTTTGCAAGAGGGATACTGACAGAAGGACGACTTGCTTCCGTCAGGCTCTCTTCGGCCTGCCACAATCAGGCGCGTACGCTGCCGGAACATCGACGCTCGCGATTCCTGGCCTCCCGAGCGTTACTCGCCGAACTGATGTTTATGCTTTATGGCACCAGCGAACTCCCGGAAATGCTCACGCAGCCCGAGGGCCGTCCCGTTTTTGCTGACCCCGAACTCCCGCGTTTCTCGGTGGCATATACGGGGAATATCGTGGGTGTGGCGCTGACGACAGAGGGTGATTGCGGCCTGGATATGGAACTCCAGCGCGTGACGCATAGCTTCCACGGTCCTCACGCGCATGACGATTACCCGCTCTCCAGCAATGAAAAGCTTTGGGTGCGCAATCAAAACGATCCCAACGAAGCCAAAGCGCAGCTCATTACGCTACGTCAGAGCATCCAAAAACTCTCGGGCTGCGCGGTCGACGATGCGAGCTTGTTGCAGCTCCTGCCCGGTTCAGGCCGCCTGCGTTCAGCCAAAGCGGAACGCGTTGAAGCGCTTAGCGACGCCGAAGACGTCTTGATCTGGTCCATCGCCGTGACACCTGCCATTGAACGCCTGAGAGTCTGGGAATTTGACAGTCGACACGGGTGGCATAGCCTGCCGGATGTCCCGGCTCGCGCTAACATACCTGCAGCACGCCTGATAAGATTAATCAGTTTACCGATCGAAAAAGCGCTAACCCTCAACTGACCCGTCCTGGGCCATCATGGTGTAAAGGAGTAGTCATGTCTGATACGTTGAAAGTTGTTACGTTACTGGGAAGCCTGCGTAAAGGCTCATTTAATGGGATGGTTGCCCGCACGTTACCCAAGATTGCCCCTGCGGGAATGGACGTATCGGCATTACCTTCCATTGGTGATATTCCGCTGTATGACGCCGATCTTCAGCAGGAAGAGGGTTTCCCGCACAGTGTGGAAGCGCTTGCAGAGCAAATTCGCCAGGCGGACGGCGTGGTGATTGTCACACCGGAATATAACTACTCGGTGCCGGGTGGGTTGAAGAATGCGATCGACTGGCTGTCACGCTTACCCAATCAGCCGCTTGCCGGTAAACCGGTGCTGATTCAGACCAGCTCAATGGGGGCGATTGGCGGTGCACGCTGTCAGTATCACCTGCGCCAAATCCTGGTATTCCTGGATGCGATGGTGATGAATAAGCCGGAATTTATGGGCGGTGTGATTCAGAATAAAGTGGATACGCAAACGGGCGAAGTGGTCGATCAAAGCACGCTGGATCATCTGACCGGTCAGCTGACCGCGTTTGGGGAGTATATTCAGCGGGTTAAAGCATAAGCTCATTGCGGTCAGTTGCCCTCTCCCACAGGGAGAGGGAACTCACGTAGCACCTTAGTGTGCATCAATAAACACAATCTTCAGCACAAACAGCAGCGCCACGACAACAACGCATGGGCTGAGCTCGCGCAAACGTCCTGTACCGATTTTCATCACGCAATAAGAGATAAAGCCCAGCGCGATACCTTCGGTAATCGAGAAGCTGAACGGCATCATCACGGCAGTAATAAACGCCGGAACCGCTTCGGTTAAATCGTCCCACTTCACGCGCGACAGGCTAGAGGTCATCAGCACGCCCACGTAAATCAGCGCGCCTGCAGCTGCATACGGTGGCACCATGCCTGCCAGCGGCGAAAGGAAGATCACCAGCAGGAACAGAAGACCCACCACAACGGCCGTCAGACCGGTACGGCCACCGACGGAAACGCCAGACGACGACTCAATGTAAGCGGTAACGGACGACGTACCGATAAATGAGCCCGCGACAGATGACACGCTATCCACAAACAGCGCCTGTTTCATGCGCGGGAATTTGCCATTCTCATCTGCCAGACCGGCTTTGTCGGTCACGCCAATCA
The DNA here is from genome assembly GCF_000016325.1 of Enterobacter sp. 638. Lineage (NCBI taxonomy): Bacteria > Pseudomonadati > Pseudomonadota > Gammaproteobacteria > Enterobacterales > Enterobacteriaceae > Enterobacter > Enterobacter sp. 638. Next base: position 4,510,450 of record NC_009436.1, on the reverse strand, counting down.
GCGTCCCGGAGGAGTCGAACAGGTTGACCAGCATGAAGGAGAAAATCACGCCCGCCAGCCCCAGGTTAAACGACCCCGCCAGATCAACGTGGCCAATCACGCTAGACACGCTCGGTGGTGCGGAGACGATGCCGTGATATTGCACGTCGCCCATCATCCAGCCCAGTAGCGTGGTCACCACGATAGACACCAGCACTGCCGCATGAATATTGCGGGACGCCAGAATCGCGATGATAAAGAAGCCCAGCACACCCAGCAGAACGCTGTGAGACGCTAGGTTACCAATACTCACCAGTGTTTCTGGGTTCGCGACGATGACCCCCGCGTTTTTCAGACCCATCATGCCGATGAATAAACCGATACCGCTGGTAATCCCCACGCGCAGGCTCACCGGGATATTGGCAATCATCCAGTAACGCACGCGGAAAATGGTCAGCAGCAACAGGCCGACAGCGCCCCAGAAGATGGCGCCCATCCCCACTTGCCACGGCAGGCCCATCGCCTGCACGACGACAAACGCGAAGAAGGCGTTAAGACCCATCGCTGGCGCCAGTGCCACCGGGAGGTTAGCAAACACGCCCATCAGAATACTGCCGAGAGCAGCAATCAGACAGGTGGTGACGAAGACGGCGCTGGTATCCATGCCAGCAACGCCCAAAATTTGCGGGTTAACAAAAACGATATACACCATCGTCAGGAAGGTGGTGAAACCAGCGATCACTTCGGTGCGTGCCGTCGTGCCGTGCTCGCGCAATTTGAACACGCGCTCAAGCAAACCCTGACCAGACGTCTGGGTAGTGTGTTGTTGACTCATCATCAATTTCCGAACATAGGAGGGAAAATTCGTCGCTATCCTATACCAAAATGCGACAATAAGGGCGGTTACGAGATACTTTTTTTCATTGATTTTGCTTATACGGCAACGATTGCGTCTCGTGATTCTGCATTACGTAAACGTTAAACTTGTTAAAAGGGAAAAGCATGTCTGAGATTGAAGCGGTATTTTTCGACTGCGACGGTACGCTGGTCGACAGTGAGGTCATTTGTTCCCGCGCGTATGTCAGCATGTTCCAGGAATTTGGCATTACGCTCGATCTCGAAGAGATCTTTAAGCGCTTTAAAGGCGTGAAGCTTTACGAGATTATTGACATCATCAACGCCGAGCACGGCGTCAGTCTTGCGAAAGCGGACTTAGAACCTGTTTACCGCGCCGAGGTCGCACGCCTCTTCGACTCGGAACTGGACGTCATCGCGGGCGCGAATGCGCTGCTGGATTCCATGGCGGTACCGATGTGCGTGGTGTCTAACGGCCCGGTCACCAAAATGCAGCACTCTCTTGGCAAACTGAAGATGTTGCATCACTTCCCGGAAAAACTGTTCAGCGGTTACGATATCCAGCGCTGGAAGCCAGATCCTGCGTTGATGTTCCATGCGGCGAAAGCGATGAACGTGAACGTGGAGAACTGTATTCTGGTGGACGATTCCAGCGCGGGCGCGCAGTCGGGGATTGATGCGGGAATGGAGGTGTTTTACTTCTGCGCCGATCCGCATAACAAGCCGATTGACCACCCGAAAGTCACGACGTTTACCGATTTAGCGCAACTGCCTGAATTGTGGAAAGCGCGTGGATGGAAGATTACCCGCTAAGTTTCCCTCACACCAACCCTCTCCCAAAGGAGAGGGAGAAAAGCGAAACGCGCAGTGATTGAGGGAACGTCGCGAAACCTTCCCTCTCCCGGTGGGAGAGGGTTAGGCCAACATCACTCTTTCGGATCGCTACCGGCCAGCAGTTTGTCCAGCTCATCGCCGCCAACGTGACGGAAATCTTGTCCCTTCACGAAGTAGAAGATGTATTCGCAAATGTTCTGACAACGATCGCCGATACGCTCGATAGAACGTGCGCAGAACAGCGCGGTCAGGACGCTTGGAATGGTGCGCGGATCTTCCATCATGTAGGTCATCAGCTGACGCACAATGCCTTCATATTCCTGGTCGACTTTCTTGTCTTCACGGTAGATACGCACTGCTTCGTCCAGATCCATACGCGCAAAGGCATCCAGCACGTCATGCAGCATTTGCACGGTGTGGCGGCCCAGCGACTCAAGGCTGACCAGCAGCGGCTGATGCTGGTGAGAGAATTTCTCCAGCGCCGTGCGGCAGATTTTATCAGCCACGTCGCCAATACGTTCCAGTTCTGCGATGGTTTTGATGATCGCCATCACCAGACGCAGGTCGCTCGCCGTCGGCTGACGTTTCGCAATAATGCGCACGCACGCTTCGTCGATCGCGACTTCCATCATGTTGACGTTTTTGTCGCCTTCGACCACGCGCTTTGCCAGCTCGCTGTCCTGATTGTGCATCGCGGTAATCGCATCAGAAAGCTGCTGCTCCACCATGCCACCCATGGTCATTACCTGAGTGCGAATGCTTTCCAGCTCGGCGTTAAACTGACCGGAAATGTGTTTATTAAGGTTGAGATTGTCCATCATTCCTCCAGATGCCCAAAATATTTCTGGCTGCAACAGGGCGGCAACTGAGCGAATCCCCGAAAGCGTAGTTCTCTACGTGACCGGGGTGAGCAAAGGCAGCCAACGCGGGTACAGCCTAAAAGATGAAGGACATATCAGCCGTAACGACCGGTAATGTAGTCTTCTGTTTGTTTTTTGGCGGGCTTGGTGAACAGATCGTCCGTGTTGCTGAACTCAATCAATTCGCCCAGGTACATAAACGCCGTATGGTCTGAACACCGCGCAGCCTGCTGCATGTTATGGGTGACAATCACCACGGTGTAATCCTGCTTCAGCTCGGTGATCAGCTCTTCAATACGACCCGTGGAGATAGGATCCAGCGCTGAACACGGCTCATCAAGCAGTAACACTTCCGGGCGGATCGCGATACCACGAGCGATACACAAACGCTGCTGCTGACCCCCTGAGAGAGAATATCCGCTCTGGTGTAACTTATCTTTGGTTTCGTTCCAGAGTGCGGCCTTGGTCAACGCCCACTGCACGCGCTCGTCCATATCGGCGCGAGACAGCTTTTCGAACAGGCGCACGCCAAAGGCGATGTTGTCGTAAATGGACATCGGGAACGGCGTCGGTTTCTGGAATACCATGCCCACTTTGGCACGCAGCAGCGCGATATCCTGGGTATTGGTCAGAATGTTGTCGCCATCCAGCAGAATTTCGCCTTCCGCACGCTGCTCCGGATAGAGCGAGTACATTTTGTTAAAGGTACGCAGCAGGGTGGATTTGCCACAGCCTGATGGACCGATAAAGGCCGTCACCTGGTTTTTGGCGATATCCAGGTTGATGTTTTTCAGTGCATGGAATTTACCGTAGTAGAAGTTCAAATCACGAACCTGAATCTTACCCGGTGCAGTATCAACCATACTCATTGACTCATTTCCTCATTCGGCGCCGCGTGATGCCGCGCCGTAAAAATTAACCGTGTTTCTGTTTCGCGAAAATGACGCGCGCCAGAATGTTCAGCAACAGTACACACAGAGTGATAATTAACACCCCTGCCCAGGCCAGTTGTTGCCACTCGGCAAACGGGCTCATCGCAAATTTAAAGATGGTCACCGGCAGGTTAGCGATAGGCTGCATCATGTCGGTGCTCCAGAACTGGTTCGAAAGCGCGGTAAACAGCAGCGGTGCGGTTTCGCCCGCGATACGCGCAATCGCCAGCAGGATACCGGTCATGATCCCGGAGACTGACGCTTTCAGCGTAATCGCGGAGATCATCTTCCATTTCGGTGTACCCAGCGCATAAGCCGCTTCACGCAGGCTGTCCGGCACCAGTTTCAGCATGTTCTCGGTCGTACGGATAACGATAGGCACTTGCAGCAGCGCCAGCGCAATCACGCCCGCCCAGCCAGAGAAATGCTCCATCTGCGCGACCACAATGGTGTAGACGAACAGGCCGACCACAATAGACGGCGCGGAAAGCAGAATATCGTTAATAAAACGAATCACCTCAGCAACCCAGGATTTACGGCCATATTCCGCCAGATAAATCCCCGCCATGATGCCGAGAGGCGTTCCGACAACGGTCGCCCAGAAGATCAGCAGGCCACTGCCTGCCAGCGCGTTTGCCAGCCCACCACCCGCAGTGTTTGGCGGTGGCGTCATCTCGGTGAACAGCGCAATCGACATCCCGTCGATGCCGCGCGTGATCGTCGAGAACAGGATCCACACTAACCAGAACAGGCCAAACGCCATCGTCGCCATGGAAAGCGTCAGCGCAAGGCGGTTTTTGAAGCGACGGCGCGCCTGCATTTTGCGGCGAGATTCTGCCAGCGCAGTAGTGCTTTGCATTTCAAGCGTAGCCATTAGCGTACCCCCTCATTTTTCGCCAGGCGCATGATCATCAGCTTGGAAATCGCCAGAACGATGAAGGTGATTACGAACAGAATCAGACCCAGTTCCATCAACGCCGCCACATGCAGACCTGATTCCGCTTCGGCAAATTCATTTGCCAGCGCGGAGGTAATGCTGTTACCCGGCATAAACAGCGAGGCGCTGTCGAGTTGGTAGGTGTTACCGATAATAAAGGTCACCGCCATGGTTTCACCCAGCGCACGACCCAGACCCAGCATGACGCCGCCGATGACACCATTTTTGGTGAACGGTAGAACGATGCGCCAGATAACTTCCCAGGTGGTGCAGCCGATACCGTAGGCCGACTCTTTCATCATCACCGGCGTTTGTTCAAACACATCGCGCATGACCGCCGCAATGTACGGAATGATCATGATGGCGAGAATCACGCCCGCGGCCAGAATGCCGATCCCGAACGCCGGGCCGGAGAACAGCGCGCCGACAAAAGGAATATTCGACAGGACATTGCCCACCGGTTCCTGGAAGTATTTCGCAAACAGCGGAGCAAAGATAAACAGACCCCACATGCCGTAAACGATACTCGGAATCGCCGCCAGCAGTTCAATCGCGATACCCAGCGGACGCCTGAGCCAGTTAGGGGCCAGCTCCGTCAGGAACAGCGCGATACCAAAACTCACCGGAACGGCAATCAACAGGGCGATAAACGAGGTGACCAGCGTGCCGTAAATCGGCACCAGCGCACCGTAAATATCGTTCGGCGCATCCCACTCTTTGGTCCACAGGAAGGCGAACCCGAATTTCTGGATGCTCGGCCAGGAGGAGAAAATCAGTGACACGATAATGCCGCCCAGCAGCAATAGCACAATCAGCGCAGCCAGTTTTACCAGCGCGCTGAAAATCTTGTCACCATTTTTACCCGGAGGGTTAAAAGCAGGCTTGGTTGCAGCCATAAATTACTCTTCTGTTAAATACGTTTACGAAGTAAAGCGGGTGAAATTCACCCGCCATTTTCGTCAGTATGCCAAATCAATACAATGCTTTACCGCTGCTGTCTTTCACGTTGGTTTTCCATGCAGCACGAATCTGCTCAACCACGCTGTCCGGCAGGCTTGCGTAATCCAGGTCGTTAGCCTGTTTGCCACCGTTTTTGTATGCCCAATCGAAGAACTTCAGCACTTCAGCACCCTGCTCAGGTTTCTTCTGATCTTTGTGCACCAGAATGAATGTGGTGGACGTGATTGGCCACGCGCCGTCACCTTTCTGGTTAGTCAGATCCTGTGCGAAGGATTTGCTCCAGTCAGCGCCTTTCGCAGCGTTAGCGAAGTTTTCTTCGGTCGGGCTAACCGCTTTACCGTCAGCTGAAATCAGCTTGGTGTAAGCCAGGTTGTTTTGCTTGGCGTAAGCGTATTCAACGTAACCGATTGAACCCGGCAGACGCTGTACGAACGCGGCGATACCGTCATTCCCTTTACCGCCCAGACCGGTCGGCCAGTTAACAGTTGAGCCAGAACCGATTTTGGATTTCCACTCTTCGTTCACTTTCGCCAGGTAGCTGGTGAAGACGAAGGACGTACCGGAACCGTCAGCACGGCGAACCACAGCGATGTTCTGCGAAGGCAGTTTCACGCCTGGGTTCAGTTTGGTGATGGCTTCGTCATCCCATTTTTTGATTTTGCCGAGGTAGATATCACCGAGGGTTTTGCCATCCAGCACCAGTTCGCCAGATTTCAGGCCCGGGATATTCACAGCCAACACAACACCACCGATGACGGTTGGGAACTGGAACAGACCTTCCTGAGCCAGTTTGTCATCGGACAATGGCGCATCAGATGCACCGAAATCGACGGTATTAGCCGTAATTTGTTTAACGCCACCGGAGGAGCCGATACCCTGATAGTTCACCTTGTTACCGGTTTCTTTATTATAGGTATCTGCCCATTTGGCATACACCGGCGCAGGGAAAGTTGCACCAGCGCCAGTCAGGCTTGCTTCTGCGAATACAGAGAACGCGCTCATAGATAAGGTCGCGGCGACAACAGTTGCGACAGTGGTACGCATAACTTTCATAATGTCTCCTGCAAGGATTTCGTAAATCGTTGTTTAGTGGCTACGATGAGCAAAATAGGACAATCAGGTGACAGATAAATGTACGAAATATGACAGTTTTATGACATGAAAAGTTTAGCTTAAAAACCCAAGAAATAATTTTTAATAAACAGTAAGTTAGATATCTTTATGACACTCTGTTTTCAGAAAAATTTTATTTGTGTGACACTGAAAAAGTAGCTGAAAATGACAGATTGTCATCAATATAAAGAGAGGAGAATTGATTAAAAACAAACCAGAAGGAAAGAGAAAAGCTCCACCCGAAGATGGAGCCTGAAGGGGTTATTCTACGGTGACTGACTTCGCCAGGTTACGAGGTTGGTCAACGTCGGTGCCTTTAATCAGCGCGACGTGATAAGCCAACAGTTGCAGCGGAACGGTATAGAAGATAGGCGCAATCACCTCTTCCACATGCGGCATCTCGATGATGTGCATGTTGTCATTGCTGACAAAACCGGCATCCTGATCGGCGAAGACGTACAGCTGGCCGCCACGGGCGCGCACTTCTTCGATGTTAGATTTCAGTTTTTCCAGCAGTTCGTTGTTCGGTGCAACGACGATAACCGGCATATCCGCGTCAATCAGCGCCAGTGGGCCATGTTTCAGCTCACCTGCCGCGTAGGCTTCGGCGTGAATATAAGAGATCTCTTTCAGCTTCAGCGCGCCTTCCAGCGCAATCGGATACTGATCGCCACGGCCCAGGAACAGCGCGTGGTGTTTGTCAGAGAAATCTTCCGCCAGCGCTTCAATGCGTTTGTCCTGAGACAGCATCTGCTCGATACGGCTCGGCAGCGCCTGCAAACCATGCACAATATCGTGCTCAATCGCCGCATCCTGGCCTTTCAGACGTGCCAGTTTCGCCACCAGCATCAGCAGAACGGTCAGCTGCGTGGTGAACGCTTTGGTCGACGCTACACCGATTTCCGTACCCGCTTTGGTCATCAGCGCCAGATCGGATTCACGCACCAGCGACGAGCCCGGCACGTTACAGATTGCCAGAGAACCGAGATATCCCAGCTCTTTAGACAAACGCAGTGCCGCCAGGGTATCCGCCGTTTCACCAGACTGGGAAAGAGTGATCATCAGGCTGTTGCGACGCACCGCTGATTTGCGGTAGCGGAACTCCGATGCGATTTCCACATCGCACGGTACGCCAGCCAGCGCTTCAAACCAGTAACGCGAAACCATGCCGGAGTTGTAAGACGTTCCGCAAGCAACAATCTGAATGTGCTCAACTTTCGCCAGCATCTCATTTGCGTTTGCACCCAGCTCGCTCAAATCCACTTCGCCGTGATTGATGCGCCCGATTAACGTGTTTTTGATCGCGTTTGGCTGCTCGTAAATCTCTTTCTGCATGTAGTGACGATAAGTACCTTTGTCACCCGCGTCGTACTGCAGATTGGATTCGATCTCCTGACGCTTCACCTGCGCGCCAGACTTATCGAAGACCGTGACGCTACGACGCGTCACTTCGGCGATATCACCCTCTTCGAGGAAGATAAAGCGACGAGTAACCGGCAGCAAAGCCAGCTGATCGGAGGCGATAAAGTTTTCGCCCATACCCATGCCGATGACCATCGGGCTACCGGAACGGGCAGCCAGCAGGGTGCTCGGATCGCGAGAATCCATGATCACCGTACCGTATGCACCGCGCAGCTGAGGGATCGCACGCAGCACCGCCTCACGCAGCGTACCGCCTTGCGCCAGTTCCCAGTGAACCAGGTGCGCAATAACTTCGGTATCAGTTTCAGAAACGAAGGTGTAACCCCGCGCTTTGAGTTCGTCGCGCAGCGGTTCGTGGTTTTCGATAATGCCGTTATGCACCACGACGATGTGTTCAGACACATGCGGGTGCGCGTTGCCTTCTGAGGGTTCGCCGTGGGTCGCCCAGCGCGTATGCGCAATACCGGTGCCGCCATGCAGCGGCGTTTCTTCCGCGGCTTGCGCCAGCATTTGCACTTTACCGAGGCGGCGCAGACGGGTCATGTGCCCTTCTGCATCGACCACTGCCAGGCCGGCAGAGTCGTAACCACGGTATTCCAGACGACGTAATCCTTCGATAAGGATTTCAGCAATATCACGCTGCGCAACTGCGCCAACAATTCCACACATAGTTAGATTTCCTGATAATGGCGTTATGCCATGCGTTGCCGCTGATCTGTATTTACCCTTTTGGGTAATGCCCTTCCGGGCGCCCCGAGCCTTGTAGAGAGTGGGGCTATATTTTGGTTACTTCATTTGGGCGGGGGATTATGTTATCCCCTCATCCCGACCCTCTCCCCAAAGGGGCGAGGGAGAAAACACCGCATCGAACGATCCTCTTTGCGAGGACGGTTCAGGTGAGGTCAGTTACTTTTTCTTCACCGGACGTTGCCAGCCTTGCTTGTTAACCTGCGGCACGCGGCTAAGCACGAGCTCATTTTCCGCCACATCACGTGTCACGGTTGTTCCCGCCGCAATCGTAACGCCTTTACCGATTGTGACCGGAGCCACCAGCTGGCTGTCAGAACCGACGAATACATCATCGCCGATGATGGTTTTAAATTTATTGGCACCATCGTAGTTACAGGTAATCGTGCCCGCGCCGATATTAACGTTATCGCCAATTTCCGCATCGCCGAGATAGGTCAGATGACCGGCTTTCGAGCCTTTACCCAGACGGGCTTTTTTCATCTCGACAAAGTTGCCAACGTGCGCACCTTCCAGCAGTTCAGCGCCTGGGCGCAGACGCGCGAACGGACCAATGGTACAGGCCGCGTCCAGACGAGCGTCTTCCACCACGCTGTACGGGCTAATCTCACAATCGTCACCAATGACGCTGTTTTTGATCACACACCCGGTACCGATTTTAACGCGATGGCCCAGCGTCACCTGGCCTTCAATAATAACGTTAGTGTCAATTTCGACATCACGCCCGTGAGCAAGCGTACCGCGCAGGTCGAAACGCGCCGGATCGCGCAGCATCACGCCCGCCAGCAGCAGTTTTTCCGCCTGCTCAGCCTGATAAATACGCTCCAGACGGGAAAGCTGAAGACGGTTATTTACGCCGTCTGTTTCGCTGATGCGCGTCGGATGAACGGCTGTAATTTCGTGACCTTCGTGATGCGCCATCGCGATGATATCGGTGATGTAGTATTCACCCTGCGCGTTGTTGTTGTTCAGTTTTGACAGCCAGCGCTTCAGATCCGCGCCGTTGGCAATCAGAATGCCGGTGTTAATTTCCTGAATCTGGCGCTGCTCGTCGGAAGCGTCTTTATGCTCGACAATGCCCGTCACCTTGCCGTTTTCACGGGTGATACGGCCATAGCCCGTCGGGTCGTCCAGTTTTACAGTCAGTAAACCGATGCCACCCTGCGGTTTGGCTTCACGCAGGCGCGTTAAGGTTTCAACAGCAATCAGCGGTACGTCGCCGTAAAGCATCAGGATGTCTTCATCGTCTGCAAAGAACGGCGCGGCCTGCTGCATGGCATGGCCGGTACCCAACTGCTCAGCCTGAAGCACCCAGTTGAGTTTGTCATCGCTCAGCGTCTTTTTAAGCAAATCGCCACCGTGGCCATAGACCAGATGAACGTTGCTCGCGCCCAATTCATTTGCAGCATCAATGACATGCTGCACCATCGGCTTTCCTGCCAACGTGTGCAACACCTTAGGAAGATCGGAATACATGCGGGTGCCTTTACCTGCGGCAAGGATGACCACGCTCATTGTATTGTTCAACATACGCGTCCTGACTGTAATTTGAGTGAGAAGTAGAACCCTTTGACGTTGAAAATTCTACATATTTTGCAGCATAAAATGGGCTGCTGGTAAAACGCTCAACATCCGGCATTAATGGCTATTTGAAGATACTTTTAAGGGCAGAGTAAATCACTTTTCCTCTGGAAAATAGCTTTCTTACGGGAAGTCGCGAGCGCCAACAATAGCTTAGTTATTTTTTCGCCTCATGAATAAAGATCGCCTCAAAGCAAAACAACGTTTTAATTATCCAATATTGTGACAACCAAAAAAGAAACGACGTTTCATCTTGATGATAATGGCGCTCAAATATCAATCAGGAGAATAAGATGAATTATAAAATACCTCTGGCCCTAATGATGTGTAGCTCCTTTATCGTCAACGCAGCAGAACAGCCGCATGTCTGGAAAGCCATCGCGTTTGGTCAATCAACAGACGTGAATTTCTCGTCAAACGTATTGCCCGAGAAAATCGGTGTCAACGACGTCACGATTGATGGAAAAAAACTGACGCCGCAAGATGCGGTCGATCTCTCAAAACCCATCACGATTGAAAGCCGGGGAGGCAAAATCGCCAATTCGCACGACGGATTGACGTTCTTCTATACCGAGCTCCCAACCCGCGAGAATTTTGTTTTAGAAGCGACCGTCAGAGTTGATCAGTTTGGTCCGGAGAATGGGGCGAAGCCAGCGGCTCAGGAAGGCGCAGGTTTGTTAGTGCGTGATGTGATCGGCGTGCCGCGTCAGCAGCCGTTGAAAGAGGGCTACGAAGAGTTTCCCGCAGCGTCGAATCTGGTGATGAACGCCATTATGACGCAGGATAAAAAGGACCATCAGCGGGTAAAAATGCAGGCTATCACGCGTGAGGGCATTTCCCGTCCGTGGGGCAACGCAGGCGCGGCGATAAAAAAACAGAGCTATAAAGAAGAAGTAGATTTAAGCCAGACGCCTGAATTTCGGCTTAAGCTGCAAAGAACGAACGAGGGGTTTGTCACCGCATGGGCACCCGCAGGGAGTGACGCGTGGGTCAGCCAAAGCGTTCCCCGTGCCAATTTGATTTCGGTACAAAATCAGGATCACTATTATGTTGGTTTCTTTGCTTCTCGTAACGCAAAAATCACCGTGACCAATGCGGCTCTGACAACATCTGCGGCAGAAACGGTTGCCAGCAAGCCCTGGCAGCCAAAAGCATTACCGCCTGTTGTCCAGATAGCCTCGCCTGGCAAGAGCGCCTCTGAGCATTACCTGGTACAAGCCCGCGCCAACTACGATGGCGTCTTCCGTCTTCGCCAAAACGAAGTGGTGATCGGCAATGATAAATCCGTTAAAGCGGGTGAAATGTATTCTGTGCCTGCGAAACTGAATGATAACAACGCCTTTGACTTGACCTTTACGCCTGTCAGTGGTGAACCTGTTCAGCAGAAATTTACCGTCGAAAAAGTGGCGGGTATCACGGCAACGACACTGCACGTTTCACCTGAAGGGAAAGCGGAGGGTCAGGGAACGGTCGCTTCACCGATGGATTTAACGACTGCCATTGGCCTGCTGGCGCCTGGCGGGAAAATCATTATGGCTAAAGGCGATTATCCACGCAGCGAAATCCCGGTTTCGGCCAGCGGTAGCGCGGACAAAATCAAAACGCTGCAAGCGGATGGGAAAGTGGTGATTCAGGGGTTGCTGGTGGATGCGAGCTATTGGCACATCAACGGAATCGACATTACCGGGAAAAGCCTGCGTATTCAGGGCAGTCATAATCTGATTGAGGGTGTGACGGCTTATCGCAATGACGATACCGGCATTCAGATTTCATCTCCGGATAATGTGGGCCGACCTCTGTGGGCAAGCTATAACCGGGTGATCAATTCCGAATCCTATGCCAATGAAGATCCTGGAAAAATTAACGCCGATGGATTTGCGGTGAAGATGCGCGTCGGTGAGGGTAATCGCCTCGAGAACTGCAATTCTCATGACAATATCGACGACGGCTTTGATCTGTTCAATAAGATTGAAGACGGTGCTAACGGCGTTGTGGTGATCGAGAATTCCATTGCACGCAACAACACCAGCAACGGTTTTAAACTCGGCGGTGAAGGGCAACCCGTAGCGCATGAGGTGCGTAACAGTAAGGCGGTGGGCAATCATCTGGATGGGTTTACCGATAACTTCAACCCAGGCCAACTGATTGTCGAAAATAATGTGGCGGTGGACAACCTGCGCTTTAACTTTATCTTCCGACCAAGCCCGTACGGCGATCCCTCTACACAGGGCATTTTCTCCGGTAATAAGTCAGTACGTACGCAACCTGGACGCTATGACGACGCCGTCGTAGGCAACGTTGATGAGACGAATTACTTTATGCAGAAAGGAAAAAGCGTGAATAGCGAAGGGAAGATATTGGACGAGAAAGTCACGGTGGCTGAGCTGAAGATGTAGCAGATGGCGCTTGCTTATCGAACCACTGTAAGCACAGCGCCACATTGCATATCAGCGGTATTACAGATTGAAAGTCCCGAAAGAGATATTCATGCTGCTGAAAAGGGCGATGATTTTATTGATCAGTTTCATGTTGGCATCCTGTTTTTAATCTGAATTAATTATGTGATACACATCACAAAAACAAGTCTACACTTCAAAATTTTACCGATCAACATTTTTGTGAGCTATATCACAAAATAATAAAACACCTTTTCAGTTTCAATTATCATGAAACGCAAACATAAAAAAAGCCAGTCTGGAACCAGACTGGCTTTTGTACTTTTTCAAGCCGGTGTTACATCGCTTTTTTAGTCAACTCGATAACGCGTAATTTCGCGATCGCTTTGGCCAGTTCAGCAGACGCCTGTGCGTAATCCACGTCGCCATGAGAGCTTTTGATATGCTCTTCTGCTTTACGCTTCGCTTCCAGAGCTCGCGCTTCGTCGAGATCCTGTCCACGAATAGCGGTATCAGCAAGAACGGTCACACTGCCAGGCTGCACTTCAAGAATGCCGCCGGACAGATAGATAAACTCTTCATGACCGAACTGTTTTACGATGCGGATCATACCAGGCTTAATGGCGGTGAGCAGCGGCGCGTGTCCTGGGAAAATACCCAGTTCACCTTCACTACCCGTTACCTGGATTTTCTCGACCAGACCAGAGAACATTTGTTGCTCTGCGCTGACGACGTCCAGGTGGTAAGTCATTGCCATATCACCCTCCGATTAAGGCGTTAAAGTTTTTTGGCTTTTTCCACGGCTTCGTCGATGGAACCAACCATGTAGAACGCCTGCTCCGGCAGGTGATCGTATTCGCCTTCCATGATGCCTTTAAAGCCACGGATGGTGTCTTTCAGGGAAACGTATTTACCTGGGGAACCGGTGAATACTTCCGCTACGAAGAACGGCTGGGACAGGAAGCGCTGAATCTTACGCGCGCGAGCTACTACCAGTTTATCTTCTTCAGACAACTCATCCATACCCAGGATGGCGATGATGTCTTTCAGTTCCTGGTAACGTTGCAGCAGGGACTGTACGCCACGCGCGGTGTCGTAGTGTTCCTGACCAACGACCAGTGGATCCAGCTGACGGCTGGTGGAGTCCAGCGGGTCAACGGCTGGGTAGATACCCAGAGACGCGATCTGACGGCTCAGTACCACGGTTGCATCTAAGTGAGCAAAGGTGGTCGCTGGAGATGGGTCAGTCAAGTCATCCGCAGGTACGTATACCGCCTGAACGGAGGTGATCGAACCGGTTTTGGTAGAAGTGATACGTTCCTGCAGAACGCCCATCTCTTCCGCCAGCGTCGGCTGGTAACCTACCGCTGAAGGCATACGGCCCAGCAGTGCAGATACTTCAGTACCGGCCAAGGTGTAACGGTAGATGTTATCTACGAACAGCAGCACGTCACGACCTTCGTCACGGAACTTCTCAGCCATAGTCAGACCAGTCAGCGCAACGCGCAGACGGTTTCCTGGTGGCTCGTTCATCTGGCCATAAACCAGGGATACTTTATCCAGAACGTTGGAGTCGGTCATTTCGTGGTAGAAGTCGTTACCCTCACGAGTACGCTCACCCACGCCTGCAAACACGGAGTAACCGGAGTGCTCGATCGCGATGTTACGGATCAGCTCCATCATGTTTACGGTTTTACCCACGCCCGCACCACCAAACAGACCGACTTTACCGCCCTTAGCGAACGGACACATCAGGTCGATAACTTTGATGCCGGTTTCCAGCAGTTCCTGAGAGCTAGACAGCTCTTCATAGGAAGGTGCTGCACGGTGGATTGCCCAACGGTCTTCTTCACCGATGTCGCCTTTCATGTCGATTGGTTGACCCAATACGTTCATGATACGACCCAGTGTTGCTTTACCTACTGGGACTTCGATCGGGTGCTCGAGATCTTTAACGGCCAGACCACGACGCAGACCGTCGGAAGAACCCATGGCGATAGTACGTACGATACCACCACCGAGCTGCTGCTGAACTTCCAGCACCAGACTCTCGTTACCATTCTGTACCTCAAGAGCATCGTACACGCGCGGTACGGCATCCTGAGGGAATTCGACGTCAACCACGGCGCCGATTACCTGGACAATTTTTCCAGTAGCCATCTTGAATCCTCTACGAATTAACCTGGTTATACCGCGGATGCACCACCGACGATTTCGGTGAGTTCCTGAGTAATGCTGGCCTGACGAGCTTTGTTGTATACCAACTGCAGCTCTTTAATCAGGCTGCCGCCATTGTCGGTCGCGGCTTTCATCGCCACCATACGTGCGGCCTGCTCGCTGGCCAGGTTTTCTACCACACCCTGATAAACCTGAGATTCAACGTAACGACGCAGCAGGGTATCCAGCAGCGGTTTCGGATCGGGTTCATACAGGTAATCCCAGGCTTTCTGCTTCAGCTCTTGATCTTCTGATGCCGGTAAAGGCAGCAGTTGAGTGAGGGTCGGAACCTGAGACATGGTGTTAATAAATTTGTTGCTGACAACGTAAAGTCTGTCCAGACGGCCTTCATCATAGGCCTGCAACATCACTTTTACCGGGCCAATCAGCTCGGACAGGGATGGGTTATCACCCATGCCCGTCACCTGAGCGACAATATTGCCGCCTACGGAATTAAAGAAAGAGACGCCTTTAGAGCCGATCATCGCGATATCGCTTTGAACGCCTTTATCGGACCAGACTTTCATATCCGCCAGCAGTTTTTTGAACAGGTTAATGTTCAAGCCACCGCACAGACCACGGTCGGTAGACACCACCAGGTAGCCCACGCGTTTAACGTCGCGTTCTTCCAGGTAAGGATGCTTATATTCCAGATTACCGTTTGCAAGGTGACCAATCACTTTGCGCATGGTATCTGCATAAGGACGGCTGGACGCCATGCGATCCTGCGATTTACGCATTTTGGAAGCGGCGACCATCTCCATCGCTTTAGTGATCTTCTGCGTGTTCTGGACGCTTGCGATCTTACTACGTATCTCTTTTGCGCCGGCCATGAGCTTCTCCTCAATGCCTTGCGGTCTGCCCTAAGACAGACCGCCGGACGTTACCAGGACTGGGTTGCTTTGAAGGAATCGAGGATGCTTTTCAGCTTGCCTTCGATTTCGTCGTTATAGCCACCGGACTGGTTGATCTCTTGCATCAGCGGAGCGTGATCACGGTCAACGTAAGCCAACAGAGCGGCTTCGAAACTACCGATTTTCGCCAGTTCCACATCTTCGAGGTAACCGCGTTCAGCCGCGAACAGCACCAAGCCCTGTTGTGCAACAGACATTGGGGCATACTGTTTCTGCTTCAGGAGTTCGGTCACTTTCTGACCGTGGCTCAGCTGTTTACGGGTTGCTTCGTCCAGATCGGAAGCGAACTGCGAGAACGCCGCCAGTTCACGATACTGAGCCAGCGCGGTACGAATACCACCGGACAGTTTCTTGATGATCTTAGTCTGAGCAGCACCACCAACACGGGATACGGAGATACCTGGGTTAACTGCAGGACGAATACCGGAGTTAAACAGGTTGGTTTCCAGGAAGATCTGACCATCGGTAATCGAAATTACGTTGGTTGGAACGAACGCAGAAACGTCACCCGCTTGGGTTTCGATAATCGGCAGAGCAGTCAGAGAACCGGTTTTACCTTTCACTTCACCTTTGGTGAAGTTCTCAACGTATTCCGCGTTTACGCGGGATGCGCGCTCAAGCAGACGGGAGTGGAGATAAAACACGTCGCCCGGGAATGCTTCACGTCCTGGTGGACGGCGCAGCAGCAGGGAAACCTGACGGTAAGCAACAGCCTGTTTAGACAGGTCATCGTATACGATCAACGCATCTTCACCGCGGTCACGGAAGTATTCGCCCATTGCGCAACCTGCATAAGGTGCCAGGTATTGCAGTGCAGCGGATTCAGAAGCAGTCGCTACCACAACGATGGTGTTAGACAGCGCGCCGTGCTCTTCCAGTTTACGAACCACGTTAGAAATGGTGGACGCTTTCTGGCCGATGGCCACGTACACACATTTGATACCGGAGTCGCGCTGGTTGATGATCGCATCGATTGCCATCGCGGTTTTACCGGTCTGACGGTCACCGATGATCAATTCACGCTGACCACGACCGATTGGGATCATGGCATCAACGGATTTATAACCAGTCTGCACTGGCTGATCAACGGACTGACGTTCGATAACGCCTGGTGCGATAACTTCGATTGGCGAGAAGCCATCGTTATCAACCGGGCCTTTACCGTCGATTGGTGCACCCAGGGTGTTAACCACGCGACCCAGCAGACCACGGCCGACTGGTACTTCCAGAATACGACCAGTACATTTGACTTTCATGCCTTCGGCAAGGTCAGCGTACGGGCCCATCACAACTGCACCTACGGAGTCGCGCTCCAGGTTCAGTGCGATTGCGTAACGGTTACCCGGAAGGGAAATCATCTCACCCTGCATACAATCGGCCAGGCCGTGGATGCGGATAACACCGTCACTTACAGAAACAATAGTACCTTCGTTGTGAGCTTCACTCACAACACTAAACTGAGCAATGCGCTGCTTGATCAGTTCGCTGATTTCGGTGGAATTCAGTTGCATGCTCCAGTCCCCTTAAGACTGCAAGACGTCTGAAAGGCGTTGCAGACGGCCGCGTACGCTGCCGTCAATGACCATATCACCCGCTCGGATGATTACGCCCGCCATAACAGACTTATCGATTTTGCAATTCAGCTTAACTTTGCGTGACAGACGTTTTTCCATTGCGGCGGTGATCTTCGCAAGCTGTTCTTCACTCAGTTCGTTCGCCGAGGTCACTTCAACTTCGGCGGTAGCTTCACTGAGAGCACGTAAGTGCTCGAACTGCTCAAGAACATCCGGGAGCACGCGTAGACGACCATTTTCAGCCATAACCTTAATCAGATTCTGGCCGCTGGTGTCCAACTGCTCGCCACAAACGGCGATAAACGACGCAGCAAGCGTTTCTGGTGCTAACGCACCTGAAAGCATCTCAGCCATTTGCTCGTTTTTCGTTACCTCAGCGGCAAACGCCAGCATATCCTGCCAGCGGTCGACATTTTGGTGTTCGACAGCAAAGTCAAAAGCTGCTTTGGCGTAGGGGCGAGCTACCGTAACAAATTCAGACATCAGCCCCTCCCTCCTTACAGTTCAGCGACAAGTTTGTCCACGATGTCGCTGTTAGCAGCTTCATCCACGGAACGTTCGATGATCTTCTCGGCGCCAGCAACAGCCAGAATCGCAACCTGCTTACGCAGTTCTTCACGTGCACGTTTACGCTCAGCATCAATTTCAGCCTGCGCCTGTGCAACGATCTTAGTGCGTTCCTGTTCTGCTTCAGCTTTTGCTTCGTCCAGGATCTGTGAACGGCGTTTGTTAGCCTGTTCAATGATGACCTGAGCTTCAGCTTTCGCTTTTTTCAGCTGGTCTGTCGCGTTGGCCTGTGCAAGGTCCAAATCTTTCTTAGCGCGCTCTGCAGAAGCCAAACCGTCAGCAATTTCTTTTTGACGTTTTTCGATGGCAGCCATTAAAGGCGGCCATACGTACTTCATACAGAACCAGACAAAGAGAATAAACGCGATGGCCTGGCCGAGGATTGTTGCGTTCATGTTCACAGCACAATACCTCTTAAATTTCTGTGGCTTAGGTTTTTAGAACTACTACTACGCGACAGCAAACATCACGTACAGACCCAGACCTACAGCGATCATTGGGATTGCATCCACCAGACCCATAACGATAAAGAACTGAGTACGCAGCAGAGGAATCAGATCCGGTTGACGCGCTGCGCCTTCCAGGAATTTGCCCCCGAGGATGCCGATACCGATCGCAGCACCGATAGCCGCCAGACCCATCATCACAGCGGCAGCCATGTACAGCAGATCCATATTCAGGTTTTCCATGACAGTCTCCAGTTTGTTTCAAATAAAAACGTAGTAGTGTTGGTAAAAAATCAGTGCTCTTCAGACGCCATCGACAGATAGACGATCGTCAGAACCATGAAGATAAAGGCTTGCAGCGTAATGATCAGGATGTGGAAAATGGCCCATGGCACATTCAGAATCCACTGTGACCACCACGGCAGAAGACCCGCGATCAGAATGAAAATCAGCTCACCCGCATACATGTTGCCGAACAGTCGCAGACCGAGAGAAACCGGTTTGGACAGCAGGCTCACGCCTTCCAGGATCAGGTTGACCGGAATAAACGCCCAGTGGTTGAACGGCTGCAAGGTAAGCTCTTTCACGAAGCCGCTTACGCCTTTCATTTTGATGCTGTAGAAAAGAATCAGGATGAATACGCCCAGCGCCATGGACAGGGTGATGTTCACGTCAGCAGACGGAACCACACGCAGTGCAGGCAGGCCGAAGACATGCTCACCGATGTATGGCAGCAGGTCGATAGGCAGAAGGTCCATCAGGTTCATCAGGAAGACCCAGACGAAGACAGTCAACGCCAGTGGAGCAATCAGCTTGCTCTTACCGTGATACATGTCTTTAACGCTGCCATGAACAAAGCCGATGACTAATTCAATTGCCGTCTGGAATTTCCCTGGAACGCCGCTGGTCGCTTTTTTAGCAACGCTACGGAACATGGCCAGGAACAACAGACCCAACACCACCGAGAAGAACATGGAGTCAATGTTGAGCGTCCAGAAGGTGGCCGGGGGGTTATGCGGATCCACCAGCGAGAATGTACGCAGATCCATCTGAAGGTTCGTCAGATGGTGACCTATGTAATCCTGCGGCGTCATATTTTCTGAAGCCATGATGCCTTTTACCCTTTGTTGTTGATTACAGCTGGCGCCAGAACTTGTACCACCAGCACCAAAACCCACGTCACGATCAGCGGCAAAAATACCACTTTGAAAACAGCCAGCGCCACCACCAGTAAGGCAAAGGTCAGCAACACCTTACACACTTCGCCAAGAGCGAAGGACCAGGCCACGCGGCCTTTGGCGGGTGTATGCGCCTGATGACGCCAGGCAAAAATCATAAAGAACATGTTTGGCAAAATAACTGCCAGGCCTCCACAAACAGCGGAGATGCCCCAGAAGGGGTCTTTCAGGCTGAACAGCAGTCCACTTGCTATCACGGCCAAAAACTGTATGAACAGAAGTTTACGTGCAACGTTTCTACTCAAGAGCGACACAGACATCACGTTAAACTCCTGCTCCCTTCGAGGTACGTCGCGTGTCGTATAAAACGTTCTTTAAGGCTCAGAGTCAAGCAGCAAAAAGCGGACAAATTATACGGTGCGCCCCCGTGAATTCAAACAATAAGTAGCGAAAAGGTGAATAAATGTTTAAAAATTTTTCACT
The DNA here is from genome assembly GCF_000016325.1 of Enterobacter sp. 638. NCBI lineage: Bacteria > Pseudomonadati > Pseudomonadota > Gammaproteobacteria > Enterobacterales > Enterobacteriaceae > Enterobacter > Enterobacter sp. 638. The sequence continues at coordinate 4,490,455 of NC_009436.1, read as the reverse complement.
ACCGCTATTTTTCAACTTTTCATCAAAGAGTGAGCCGGGATACAAAACAGCAAACTGCTCTGAAACGTTGATGATAAAGCGTGCACGAGATCACAAAACACACATTTACGATAAGGTCATATTAATCAAATCCATAAATCGAATTATTTCATCTTTATGATATTAAAGGTTAATTAACGCAACTTTTCTCAAAACAACCCTATCTACAACAAAAACCATTCATTGACATTTTTAATAAAAATTTAACATGAATGTGTTGTTACCGATTCCGACTTTTAGCAGGCTGATATTTTCATGCTTGACTATCTTTTGGGTGAATAACGCTGATGAAGTTAACCTCAAGAAAATCACTGGTAACAATCACGTTAAATCAGCCTCTAAGGGAATCTTTTTTCCATGCTGTTTTTTAACACACTAAGAACAGCACAAATTCCACATTTTTATACATCTTTTAAAAATGATTTGGTTTAATCACCACCAAATGACGTTCACCCTCGAGTTGCGGAACCTGAAGTTTAGCAATGGACTCGACACTATAACCCTCAGGTAACTGGGCGATTTCATCATCAGGCACCAGACCTTTGAGCGCATAAAAACGGCCGTCCTGCGCCGGTAAATGCTTGCACCAACTCACCATATCATTGAGAGAAGCGAATGCACGGCTGATCACGCCATCAAATGGCGGCTCGGAGGGAAACGCTTCTACCCTGCTCTGCACCGGCTCAATGTTTTCAAGCTTCAGCTCATGCTGCACCTGACGCAGGAAACGTACGCGCTTGCCAAGGCTGTCCAACAACGTGAAGTGGCATTCAGGGCGCACAATTGACAGCGGAATACCGGGTAATCCCGGGCCCGTACCGACGTCAATAAAGCGCTCACCGCGAAGATGAGGCGCAACCACAATGCTATCGAGAATATGACGAATCAGCATCTCGTTAGGATCGCGCACAGACGTAAGGTTATACGCTTTATTCCATTTGTTCAGCATATCGACATACGCCACCAGTTGGTTTTTCTGGTGATCGGTGAGCGAAATGCCGGCCTGTTCCAGCAGACGAGAAAGTTTGTTGAGCACGGTGAATACCTGTAGAGAGGATTGTTGGCCCGGCCAACACAATGTGGCCGGGCAACGATTATCATAGACTTAAGCGCTGCGGCGCAGCATACCTTGTTTTTTCAGCCAGACCAGCAGAATGGAAATGGCTGCAGGTGTTACGCCAGAAATTCGCGATGCCTGACCGATCGAGACGGGTTTGTGATCGTTTAGTTTGGCAATCACTTCGTTAGACAACCCTGTCACCTGACGATAATCCAGCATTTCTGGCAGCAGCGTATTTTCGTTGCGCTGCTGTTTTTCGATCTCATCCTGCTGACGAGCGATATAACCTTCGTATTTGATCTGAATTTCAACCTGCTCAGCCGCTTCAGCATCGTCAAGGCCCGGAGCAAATGGTGTCATCTGCACCAGTTGTTCGTAAGTCATGCCGGGGCGACGTAACAGATCTTCACCGCTGGCTTCACGCGACAGCGGCGCTGCTAAGTGAGCATTCACTTCGGCAACGGAATCGGCTAACGGATTAACCCAGGTAGATTTCAGGCGCTGACGTTCGGTTTCGATACGTTCCAGCTTTTCGTTGAAACGAGCCCAACGTTCGTCATCAACGAGACCCAACTCACGTCCCATTTCGGTGAGACGCAAATCGGCATTATCTTCGCGCAGCATCAAACGATATTCCGCACGCGAGGTAAACATGCGGTACGGTTCTTTTGTGCCCATGGTGCTGAGATCGTCAACAAGAACACCAAGATAAGCCTGATCGCGACGCGGCGCCCAGCCCTCTTTTTCGGCAGAAAAACGAGCGGCGTTCAAGCCCGCCAGCAGCCCTTGGGCAGCGGCTTCTTCGTAACCCGTGGTGCCGTTAATTTGACCGGCAAAGAACAGACCCTGAATAAATTTGCTTTCCAGCGTCGGTTTCAGATCGCGAGGGTCGAAGAAATCGTACTCAATCGCGTATCCAGGGCGCACAATTTTTGCGTTTTCCATACCCTGCATCGAACGAACGATTTGGATCTGCACATCAAACGGCAGGCTGGTGGAGATGCCGTTCGGATAAATTTCATTGGATGTCAGGCCTTCCGGCTCCAGGAAGATCTGGTGCTGGTTACGATCGGCAAAGCGCATCACCTTGTCTTCGATCGACGGGCAATAACGTGGGCCGATCCCCTCGATCACCCCGGCATACATCGGGCTGCGATCGAGGTTATTGCGGATCACATCATGGGTTTTCTCGTTGGTATGCGTGATGTAACACGGTACCTGTTGAGGATGCTGAGCAGCATTGCCCATGAACGAGAAGACAGGAATAGGCGTGTCACCATGCTGCTGAGCCAGCACGCTGAAATCGATAGTGCGCGCGTCAATGCGCGGCGGCGTACCTGTCTTCAGGCGATTAACGCGCAGCGGCAGCTCACGCAAACGACGGGACAGTGAAATGGATGGCGGATCGCCAGCACGGCCCCCGCTGTAATTATCCAGACCGATATGAATTTTACCGTCGAGGAAAGTCCCCACAGTTAACACAACCGCTTTGGCGCGGAATTTGAGTCCCATTTGGGTCACTGCGCCGACAACGCGATCGTTTTCGACGATCAGATCTTCAACCGCCTGCTGGAAGATCATCAGGTTAGGTTGATTCTCCAGCGCAGTACGGACCGCCTGCCGGTACAACACACGGTCTGCCTGAGCACGGGTGGCGCGGACTGCCGGGCCTTTACTCGCGTTTAGTATCCTAAACTGGATTCCAGCATGATCGATCGCTTTCGCCATCAAGCCGCCGAGGGCATCGACTTCTTTTACCAGGTGTCCTTTCCCAATGCCGCCAATCGCCGGATTACAGGACATTTGTCCCAGCGTGTCGATATTGTGTGTCAAAAGCAGGGTCTGTTGACCCATACGCGCTGCGGCCATGGCGGCCTCAGTGCCTGCATGACCCCCGCCAATGATGATGACGTCAAAAGGATCCTGATAAAACATGCTTTCCTGCCTTGCGTAAAGCGGTTTGAAAATGGATTTAAGCCCGGGCCGTGGATTCTACTCAAGTTTAGTCTTTCAAGAAAGTATTGGGATCTTGGCTATTAAAAAGAAGATCTTCTTATTTAGAGATCTGTTTTACTATGATCTCTTATTAGGATCGCACGTTTCTGTGGATAAGCGGGATCTCATTAGGAAGATCATAACGTTAGAAAGGATCGTTTGCTGTGAATGATCGGTGATCCTGGACAGTATAAGCTGGGGTTAGATCGTGACCTTATCCACAGCTCAAAAAGGAAGCAATAGTTATACGTTGGATAACTACTGCTTAATCCAAGCTTTTAACCAGACTTATCCACATCTGATCGCGTGATATTTAATCATTTTTGAGTAAATTTTTCCATTCACTCAACCATTCTTCGGCTGGATCCTCTGGAATATCGTGATCGAGGACGTTGATCTTCAGTGTTTCGCCGATCTGTTTTGCACCGCAGGACGCGATCGCAGCTTCTACTTTCTCTACAGCACCGCAAAAAGTGTCATATTCGCGGCTACCGATACCCACTGCACCAAAACGCACGGCGGTCAGGCTCGGTTGCTGCTCAAGTAGCTCATCATAAAGAGGTTGCAGATTGTCCGGGATATCGCCAGCGCCATGCGTTGACGTGATCAGCAGCCAAATCCCATCAGTAGGAAGATCTTCCAGTAACGGGCCGTGCAGTGTTTCGGTCGAAAACCCAGCATCTTCGAGCTTTTCGGCCAAATGTTCTGCAACGTATTCTGCGCCGCCAAGAGTACTGCCACTGATAAGAGTTATATCTGCCATGATCGCTCGCTCATATAAAGAGGGGATCATTGTACGCTGTGAGTGAGCTGGGATCTACCTGTGGAAAATGTGGTGATTAAAACGCCCTGTTACGGGCGGATGGTACGCATGATCGGGTTCTGCAGGGAGATCAGTGTCTCGGTGGACTGAATTTCATCAATTGTTTGGATCTTGTTGATAAGTACCTGTTGCAGGGCGTCGATCGATCGGCACATGACCTTAATAAAGATGCTGTAGTGCCCTGTGGTGTAATAGGCTTCTGTCACCTCTTCCAGGCTCTCGAGTCTTGCCAGCGCTGACGGATAATCTTTTGCACTTTTCAGAATAATGCCAATGAAGCAGCACACGTCATAACCCAACTGCTTAGGGCTGACGTCAATTCGCGCTCCGGTAATGATCCCGGCCTGCTTCATCTTCTCTACCCGAACGTGAATTGTGCCTGGGCTCACGCCAAATTGTTTTGCCAGTTCGGCGTAAGCGGTACGCGCATTCGCCATTAATGCTTCAAGGATGCCGCGGTCCAGATTATCGATCTGATAATTTTCCATCATTTTTTCTTATGAAGAATGAGTAATCACTCTATTCTAGCCTCTTATTTTATCGAATCAAAAGTGAACGTGGCTTTTTGTTGTTGGATTATTGAATTGAGGCCCTGTTTTGTTGCTTAATCAATACCAACAGGACGCAGGAGTATAAAAATGAAAACCGCTTACATCGTAAAACAACGCCAGATCAGCTTCGTTAAATCCCATTTTTCACGTCAGCTTGAAGAGAAGCTGGGCCTGATTGAAGTGCAGGCACCGATCCTCAGCCGCGTAGGTGATGGGACGCAAGATAACCTGTCTGGTTGCGAAAAAGCGGTACAGGTCAAAGTGAAAACATTGCCAGACGCCCAGTTCGAAGTGGTTCATTCACTGGCGAAATGGAAGCGTCAAACCTTAGGACAACACGACTTCAGCGCGGGGGAAGGGCTTTACACGCACATGAAAGCCCTGCGCCCCGATGAAGACCGTCTAACAGCCATTCATTCTGTCTACGTTGACCAGTGGGACTGGGAGCGCGTCATGGGTGATGGCGAACGCCATGTCGGTACGCTGAAATCCACCGTAGAAGCGATTTATGCGGGAATCAAAGCGACGGAAACGGCCGTCAGTAAAGAGTTCGGTCTGACACCGTTCCTGCCAGACACGATCCACTTTATTCACAGTCAGGATCTGCTGAGCCGTTTCCCGGATCTGGATGCAAAAGGCCGTGAGCGTGCGATCGCTAAAGAGCTTGGCGCGGTATTCCTGATTGGTATCGGGGGCAAACTGTCTGACGGCAAACGTCATGACGTACGTGCGCCAGATTATGATGACTGGAGCACCTCCGGTGAAAGCGAACGCGCGGGGTTGAACGGCGACATTCTGGTCTGGAACCCTATTCTTGAAGATGCGTTTGAGCTTTCTTCAATGGGGATCCGCGTGGATGCTGATGCGCTTAAACGTCAGCTTGCGGTGACGGGTGATGAAGATCGCCTGAAACTCGAGTGGCACCAGGCGCTGCTTCGCGGTGAGATGCCGCAGACTATCGGCGGCGGGATTGGTCAGTCTCGTTTAACGATGCTGCTGCTGCAACTTTCCCATATTGGCCAGGTTCAGTGCGGAGTATGGCCACAGCAGGTTCGTGCGAGCGTGGATTCTCTTCTTTAATTAGCGTTTCCAGCGTCGGATAAGACGGCTGCGTAACCCGGTATCAAAGCGCCAGATATGATCGAAAATGCGCATGATGCCGGGTTTTCCATGTGCAGACATCGCCACGGCATGAAAGCGATGTTGTTGATCCCGCTGCAAAGACTTCACTTTTGCCACCACGTCGTCCGGCAATCGCTGGGCAATAAAATCAGAAATCACTACTGCGTCGGCGTCATACCAGTCGCCGCCCTGCATTCGTTCGATGATGGAACGAAAACAGCTGGCGATATCCGTCCCGCCGCGAAAGCGCTGGCTCAAAAAGCGGATCGCCTGTTCGATGCCTTGTTCAGCCGTTAACTCATAGCCTACGACTTCACTGGAAAACAGCATAATAAAGCAGCGACGCCGGTCTGCGAGGGCGACGCGCATCAGTGCCAGACAAAACGCTTTGGCGCACTGCTCGTTGAAACCGCCCATCGAACCCGAGGTATCAACGCAGACAATAAAGGGGCCGCGTGGCTGTTCGTCAAAATCCTGATGAACGACCGGGCGCTGGCTGATTTTCTCATGCCAGGATTCACCCTGCAGGCGATAGGTGAGCAGCTGTTTCTCCACCAGGCGACGGTAAAATTCATATTCCAGTTCGGTGATGCCCAGCGTCGCCAGTTCGGTCGGCAACAGGCGTAAAATATCGTCACTCTGCTGTAACCCGTCCACCTGCTCCGGTACGGTGGCGGGCTCGCGCACCAGCGTGCGGAAGGTTTCCATTGGGGCGTCTTTTTTCGGCACTGACTTGGCTTCTCGCGAACGACCAAGCTGCTCTGCGAGCTGCATGAGTTCGGGTTGTTGCGCCAGAAAATCGCCGTATTTCACAATCAGCTGATAATCACCGCGTTTGATTTGTCCGGCGCTCATATCCCACAGACGTCCGGCAGAATTTTCATTTTCCACCAGCACCTGTTCCAGTTGCCCGGTCAGCGTCATGCGTTCCTGAACTTCACTAAGCAGTTGTTCACGTTCCTCTTCCAGAAGCTGCTGGTTGAGTGACGTGGTTTGTACTACCAGGCTCAGCCGCCAGCGCTGCAGAAACAGGGTATGCAACGCCGGGGTGAATGTCGCGTTGTCCGTCACCAGCTTGCGGGCCTGAGCCGCATAAGGAGAGTGCACCTTATCGAGTAGCGTCAGGATTTGAGGTAGTTGAACCATGAACTGGGGTGTTGATAACCGCTGGCATTGCTGATAGCACTCCACCTCTTCCGTCAGTTCAGGCGGGACTTCGGTCTCTTTGAGACGTCTGCGCAGGCTATCGCGCCAGCGCGGCAGGTCGTCGGTAACGGCCTTTTTGATACGGGGGAATTTTTCAAAGAAAGCGGCCAGCTGCGGAGAAGCGAGTAGGGTAAGCACGACCTCTTCGATCAACCCCTCTTCTCCAACGGCCAGCATCACATTCAGCGTATCCAGCGTTAGCATTGACGCGCCTGTTTAATCTGCGCGCTGACATCCTGCAGGCTGGCTTCGATACGACCCAACCAGTCGCTGTGCACAAAGAGGCATTTTTGCTGCTCACTGAAGCGCGTATGTTGCTGGTGCCACTCGGTATCCAGCGCTTCCAGCTGCTGTTTGATCTCTTCCGGCACGTTCTCGGCAGCGTTGCCTGGCAGGGCAAGGCGTGATCCTTGTAGACTGACATCGCGGATCACCAGATGCTGGCTGGTATCCACTTCCAGATTCAGGATCTGCGCAAAGCCGATCCCGTTTAGCTTTCCGCGGATCTCGCCGCTTTTGTCCAGCCACTGCGCCAGCGCTTCGCGCTCCAAAGTGATGTGCACCACCTGCATATCGTGGAGCTTCAGCGGCTGCTGGAGCAGAAGCGTCAGCGAGGTTTCAGTCAGTTCCGTGGGGAGTTCATAGTGAGGTTTACGCGAGAACATCCCGCCGAGGCGACTGACTTTAAGCGCAGTTTTATCACTTTGCTGCTGCTGAAGCTGGATGCGTCGCTGAGTGATGGCTCCCAGCTGGTTAAGCATGGTCTGCTGTCCCCATGCGTGCCCGGTCATCAAAACATCCAACTGCTGTTGCATGAGATTCATGCCTTCTGCATCGTGCCACAGGCAGTCTTTTAGCAGGATAAGGTCGATCGGGGCGACGGCATCTCTCCCACTGAATAACGCGCTCGACTGCAACAGGCGAATGGCTTTTTTCCAACGACGGTCTGACACATAGGGTGCTGACGGCAGTAAATCCAACTGCTGGCGCAGCATGAAGATCAGCTCAAACACCGAATCGGGCAGCTTTATCTTGCCGATATCCTGCTGCCACTGCTGATACTCTTCGTCAGTCACCTGTAGCGAAGGCGAAACCGGATTTTCATTTTCATCCTGCTGGCTCACGAGCATCGAGCGGAAATTGGATTTGTCCTGAACTTTGTCCAGCCACAGGCGAATCAACATGCGGTCATACAACGCCTCAAGGCTGTTATCTGCTTCCGGCAGTTCATTGGATGCGGCCACCAGCAAACGCATCGGGATTTTTTCTTCGTACGCGCCGTTGCGAAAGCGGCGTTCGTTGATGGCGGTGAGCAGCGTATTCAGGATGGCGGGACCAGCTTTCCAGATCTCATCCAGAAAAACGATTTCTGCTTCGGGGAGATAGCCAGCCGTTAAACGCTGATAGCGCCCTTCATCTTTGAGCGCCTGAATCGACAGCGGGCCAAACACCTCTTCTGGCGTGGAGAAACGGGTCATCAAATATTCAAAGGCGCGTGCATTTTGAAAGGCGAACTTCAGGCGGCGGGCGATCAGACTTTTTGCTATGCCGGGAGGGCCGAGTAAAAAGACGCTTTCACCGCTCAGCGCGGCCAACAAACACAAGCGAATCGCATGGCTACGCTCGAAAAGGCCTTTCTCCAGCGCGCTGCTGAGGCGGGAAATTCTTTCTGCTAATAAATGTGAGTGAGCCATAATAGTTTTGCGTCCTTTCGCTGTCGTTGCAGCTATTTGATGCGAGTATAGACGTTTCGGCATGGGCTGGTAATAGACTGAAGTACGGCGCTATTTTCTTTGCGCTAAATTAAAGCGGTTGCATTTAGGGATACGATCTTGCGATTAATCGTGCATACTGTGCGCCTTTTTGTGGGCCAAGGGACTCAGCACACATTTGTTCTACAACGAAAAGACTAGTCTATGAGCACTGATAATAAGCAATCATTACGCGCTATAACGCTTGCGGCTATTGGGGTTGTCTACGGTGACATTGGCACCAGCCCGCTTTACACGCTTCGCGAATGTCTGTCCGGTCAGTTTGGTTTTGGTGTCGAACGTGACGCCGTGTTTGGCTTTTTGTCACTCATCTTCTGGCTGCTGATTCTGGTGGTCTCGCTTAAATATCTCTCGTTTGTCATGCGCGCGGATAACGCCGGTGAAGGCGGGATCCTGACGTTGATGTCCCTGGCGGGTCGTAACACGTCGGCAAGAATGACCTCTTTCCTGGTGATCATCGGATTGATTGGTGGCAGCTTCTTCTATGGGGAAGTGGTGATCACCCCTGCGATTTCGGTGCTTTCGGCGATCGAGGGGCTGGAGATTATCGCGCCGCAGCTCGATACCTGGGTGGTTCCGCTCGCCATTATTGTCCTGACCCTGCTTTTTGCGATTCAGAAACATGGAACAGGGCTGGTGGGTAAGCTGTTTGCCCCGATTATGCTGGCCTGGTTCCTGATCCTGGCGGCACTGGGTTTGCGCGGAATTATGGGCAACCCAGAAGTGCTGCAGGCCCTTAACCCTATCTGGGCGGTCCATTTCTTCCTGGAATACAAAACCGTTTCGTTTGTTGCCCTTGGCGCGGTCGTGCTTTCTATTACCGGCGTCGAAGCGCTATATGCGGATATGGGTCACTTCGGGAAGCTGCCGATTCGCCTCGCATGGTTTACCGTGGTCTTGCCGTCTCTGGTGCTGAATTACTTCGGTCAGGGGGCGCTGCTGCTGAAAAACCCTGAGGCAATCAAAAACCCGTTCTTCCTGCTGGCACCGGACTGGGCGTTGGTGCCGATGTTGATTATCGCCACGTTGGCGACCGTTATCGCGTCTCAGGCTGTGATCTCTGGCGTGTTTTCGTTGACACGTCAGGCGGTTCGCCTCGGGTATTTGTCGCCGATGCGCATTATTCATACCTCTGAGATGGAATCCGGTCAGATCTACATCCCGTTCATTAACTGGCTGCTTTATGTTGCCGTGGTGATCGTGATTGTCAGCTTTGAACACTCCAGCAATCTGGCGGCGGCGTACGGTATTGCCGTCACGGGCACGATGGTGCTTACGTCGATTCTGTCGACCACCGTGGCGTACCGGAACTGGCACTGGAATAAGTTCCTGGTGGCGCTGATTCTGGTGGGGCTGCTGTGTATTGATTTGCCACTGTTCTCGGCAAACCTGGATAAAATCGTCTCGGGTGGCTGGCTGCCGTTGACGCTGGGTCTGGTGATGTTCATCGTGATGACAACGTGGAAAAGCGAGCGATTCCGCCTGCTGCGTCGCATGCATGAGCATGGTAATTCTCTCGAGGCGATGATTGCCTCGCTGGAGAAATCACCGCCGGTACGCGTACCTGGCACCGCGGTATACATGTCACGAGCGCAAAAAGTTATTCCGTTTGCGCTGATGCATAACCTCAAGCACAACAAAGTGCTGCACGAACGCGTGATTTTGCTGACGCTTCGGACCGAAGATGCGCCTTACGTGCATAACGTTCGTCGCGTACAGATAGAACAATTATCCCCGACGTTCTGGCGCGTGGTGGCAAGCTACGGTTGGCGCGAAACGCCAAACGTGGAAGAGGTCTTCCACCGCTGCGGTCTCGAAGGGCTGAGCTGTCGCATGATGGAAACCTCGTTCTTTATGTCGCACGAGTCGCTGATTGTCGGCAAACGTCCATGGTATCTGCGCCTGCGTGGCAAGCTGTATCTTATTCTGCAACGTAACGCCCTGCGTGCGCCGGATCAGTTTGAGATTCCGCCTAACCGTGTGATTGAATTAGGAACGCAGGTCGAGATTTAAATCGCCGCATGAATGCCGGGAAGCGCAACGCTCACCCGGTATTTTTCTTTGTGTTTTTCCCTTCAGATTTTACTTAGCGAAACGTTTCGACGTCGATCACAATTCTGTTACGTCATGATGGTTTTCTGAACACTCTTACGGCTACACTTATTTCAGCGAAACGTTTCGCTAGTGGAGCAAGAAAATGAAGAAAGGCACGGTACTCAATTCTGAAATCTCATCGGTTATTTCCCGTCTTGGGCATACCGATACGCTGGTGGTTTGCGATGCAGGCTTACCGGTTCCGCACAGCACAACACGTATTGATATGGCATTAACGCAGGGTGTTCCCTCGTTTATGCAGGTACTTGATGTGGTGACGGCGGAGATGCAGGTTGAGACAGCCATTCTCGCGACGGAAATTAAACAACATAATCCGCAACTCCACGAAACGTTGCTCGGCCACATAGAGCAACTGCAACAACACCAGGGAAACACCATAGAAATTCGTTACACGACGCACGAACAGTTCAAACAACAAACCGCAGACAGTCAGGCGGTGATTCGCAGCGGGGAGTGTTCCCCGTATGCGAATATCATTCTCTGTGCTGGCGTCACGTTCTGAGGCCGTCATGGACGCATTATTACAACTCAAAGGGATCGATAAATCGTTCCCGGGCGTAAAAGCCCTCTCTGGCGCGGCGCTGAATGTTTACGCCGGTCGCGTGATGGCGCTGGTAGGTGAAAACGGCGCTGGCAAATCCACCATGATGAAAGTGCTGACCGGCATCTATCAACGCGATGCGGGTTCGCTGGTGTGGCTAGGGAAAGAAACCACCTTCACCGGAGCGAAATCCTCACAGGAAGCCGGAATCGGCATTATCCACCAGGAATTAAACCTGATCCCGCAGCTCACCATTGCCGAAAATATCTTTCTTGGCCGCGAATTCGTGGGCCGCTTTGGCAACATCGACTGGAAGTTGATGTATGCCGAAGCCGACAAACTACTGGCGAAACTGAATCTGCGCTTCAAGAGCGACCGTCTGGTGGGCGATCTTTCGATCGGCGACCAGCAGATGGTGGAAATCGCGAAAGTCTTGAGCTTCGAGTCAAAAGTCATCGTCATGGATGAACCGACTGATGCACTCACCGATACCGAAACCGAATCTTTATTCCGCGTCATCCGCGAGTTGAAATCGCAGGGACGTGGCATTGTTTATATCTCTCACCGCATGAAAGAGATTTTCGAGATTTGCGATGACGTTACCGTGTTCCGCGACGGGCAGTTTATTGCCGAGCGCGAGGTGGCCTCTCTGACCGAAGATTCGCTGATCGAAATGATGGTGGGGCGCAAGCTCGAAGATCAGTATCCGCGACTGGATAAAGCGCCGGGTGACGTCCGCCTGAAGGTGGATAATCTATGCGGTCCTGGCGTCGACAATGTCTCCTTTACGCTGCGCCAGGGTGAAATCCTGGGTGTGGCGGGCCTGATGGGCGCGGGTCGTACCGAATTAATGAAAGTGCTGTACGGCGCGCTGCCGCGTACCAGCGGTTACGTCACGCTCAACGGTCATGAAGTTGTTACCCGTTCTCCGCAGGATGGGCTCGCAAACGGCATCGTTTATATCTCTGAAGACCGTAAACGCGATGGCCTGGTGCTGGGCATGTCGGTTAAAGAGAACATGTCTCTGACCGCGCTGCGCTATTTCAGCCGTAACGGCGGTGGCTTAAAACATAAAGACGAACAGCAGGCGGTCAGCGATTTTATCCGCCTGTTCAATGTGAAAACGCCTTCGATGGAACAGGCTATCGGCCTGCTTTCCGGCGGTAATCAGCAGAAAGTGGCGATTGCGCGCGGTCTGATGACGCGTCCAAAAGTGCTGATCCTCGATGAGCCCACTCGTGGCGTGGACGTCGGCGCCAAGAAAGAGATTTATCAGCTGATCAACCAGTTTAAGGCTGACGGGCTGAGCATCATTCTGGTCTCTTCCGAGATGCCAGAAGTATTAGGCATGAGCGATCGCATTATCGTCATGCATGAAGGGCATCTCGGCGGTGAATTCACTCGCGAGCAGGCCACCCAGGAAGTTCTGATGGCTGCCGCTGTGGGCAAGCTTAATCGCGTGAATCAGGAGTAACAAGATGACTACCCAGGCTGTTTCTGGTCGCCGCTATTTCACTAAGGCATGGCTGTTGGAACAAAAATCGCTGATTGCACTGCTGGTGCTGATTGCGGTGGTTTCGACCATGAGCCCAAACTTTTTTACCGTTAATAACCTGTTCAATATTCTCCAGCAGACGTCTGTAAACGCCATTATGGCTGTCGGGATGACGCTGGTGATTTTGACGTCGGGTATCGACCTGTCCGTCGGTTCTCTGCTGGCACTCACCGGCGCGGTCGCGGCTTCAATTGTAGGGATTGAAGTGAACGCGCTGGTGGCGATTGCGGCTGCTCTGGCATTGGGCGCAGCGATTGGTGCTGTTACCGGAATGATTGTGGCAAAAGGCCGGGTGCAGGCATTTATTGCGACTCTGGTGATGATGCTGCTGCTGCGTGGCGTCACGATGGTCTATACCAACGGCAGTCCCGTGAATACCGGTTTTACTGACAATGCCGATCTGTTTGGCTGGTTTGGTATTGGTCGCCCGCTGGGGGTTCCAACGCCGGTGTGGATCATGGGCATCGTCTTCCTGGCCGCATGGTACATGCTGCATCACACCCGTCTCGGTCGTTATATTTATGCGCTCGGCGGTAACGAAGCGGCAACGCGCCTGTCAGGCATCAGCGTTAACAAAGTGAAGATTATCGTTTATTCCCTTTGCGGCTTGCTGGCGTCGCTGGCGGGTATCATCGAAGTGGCTCGTCTCTCCTCGGCACAGCCAACGGCGGGTACGGGTTATGAGCTGGATGCGATTGCGGCGGTTGTGCTGGGCGGTACCAGCCTTGCAGGCGGTAAAGGTCGCATTGTTGGGACATTGATCGGCGCGCTGATCCTTGGATTCCTGAATAATGGTTTGAATTTGTTAGGTGTTTCTTCCTATTACCAGATGATCGTTAAAGCAGTGGTGATTTTGCTGGCGGTTCTGGTAGACAACAAAAAACAGTAACTGACGACACACTACAGGACATCACTGATATGAATATGAAAAAACTGGCTATTCTGGTTTCTGCTGTGGCGCTGAGCGCTACCGTAAGTGCTAACGCAATGGCGAAAGACACCATCGCGCTGGTGGTTTCTACGCTCAACAATCCGTTCTTCGTTTCGCTGAAGGATGGCGCGCAGAAAGAAGCCGATAAGCTGGGTTACAACCTGGTTGTGCTGGATTCTCAGAACAACCCGGCGAAAGAGCTGGCTAACGTTCAGGACTTAACCGTTCGCGGCACCAAAATTCTGTTGATCAACCCAACGGATTCCGACGCAGTAGGTAACGCCGTTAAGATGGCAAACCAGGCGAACATCCCGGTTATCACCCTTGACCGCGTTGCTGCTAAAGGCGAAGTGGTAAGCCACATTGCTTCTGATAACGTGCTGGGCGGCAAAATCGCCGGTAACTACATCGCGAAGAAAGCCGGTGAAGGCGCAAAAGTTATCGAGCTGCAGGGTATCGCAGGGACTTCCGCAGCGCGTGAGCGTGGCGAAGGCTTCCAGCAGGCCGTTGCAGCACACAAATTTAACGTACTGGCGAGCCAGCCTGCTGACTTCGACCGTACGAAAGGTCTGAACGTAATGCAGAACCTGCTGACCGCGCATCCTGACGTGCAGGCCGTATTCGCACAGAACGATGAAATGGCACTGGGCGCGCTGCGTGCACTGCAAACTGCCGGTAAAACAGATGTGATGGTGGTCGGTTTTGACGGCACGCCAGACGGCGAAAAAGCAGTAAACGATGGCAAACTTGCGGCGACCATCGCGCAGTTACCTGAGCAGATTGGCGCAACGGGCGTTGATATTGCAGATAAAGTGCTGAAAGGCGAAAAGGTTCAGGCTAAATATCCAGTTGACCTGAAGCTGGTCATCAAGCAGTAATAGGCGATTCAGGTCGTCGATAACGGCCTGAGGGACTCAAAATAAAGAAAAGTGTGGCACACGCCACCGGGTCAAACCGGTGGCGCTCTTAGATGGACACCTCATACATGAAAACCGCAGGCAATCTCGTCGTCCTTGGCAGTATCAATGCCGATCACATTCTTAACCTTGAATCTTTCCCCACTCCGGGTGAAACCGTCACCGGTAATCAGTATCAGGTGGCTTTCGGTGGTAAGGGTGCAAACCAGGCCGTAGCGGCCGGTCGCAGTGGTGCGAATATTGCCTTTATTGCCTGTACGGGTGATGACGATACCGGCGAACGTGTTCGCAAGCAGCTGGAAAGCGACAACATCGATATTGCGCCAGTGAGCGTGGTCGCTGGGGAATCAACCGGCGTGGCGTTAATTTTCGTCAACGCAGAAGGTGAGAATGTTATCGGTATTCACGCAGGGGCAAACGCGGCGCTGAACATTGAACGCGTTGAAGCGCAGCGTGAAATTATTGCCCGTGCTGAAGCCTTGCTGATGCAGTTGGAGTCTCCGGTCGAAAGCGTGCTGGCGGCGGCAAAAATTGCGCATGAAAATCATACCACTGTCGTACTTAACCCCGCGCCAGCGCGTGTATTATCAGACGAACTGTTGGCGCTGGTGGACATCATTACGCCAAACGAAACCGAAGCTGAAAAGCTGACGGGTATTCGTGTGGAAAACGATGACGACGCCGCGCGAGCCGCTAAGGCATTGCACGAGAAAGGCATCGACACCGTGATTATCACGCTCGGTAGCCGTGGCGTGTGGGCGAGCGTTAACGGTGAAGGCCGTCGCGTGCCCGGCTTTAAGGTTAAAGCCGTTGACACTATCGCGGCGGGAGACACTTTTAATGGTGCGCTGGTCACGGCGTTGCTGGAAGGTAAGCCGATGGATGATGCCATTCGCTTCGCCCATGCCGCAGCCGCGATTGCGGTGACGCGTAAAGGTGCTCAGCCTTCCGTTCCATGGCGCAAAGAGATTGATGAATTTTTGATTCAGCAGAGGTAACGCTTGGCCACAATGAAAGATGTCGCCCGCATGGCGGGCGTTTCTACCTCGACGGTCTCCCACGTAATCAATAGCGATCGCTTTGTCAGCGACGCGATTAAGGCGAAAGTCGAAGCCGCTGTTAAAGATCTCAATTATGCGCCTTCGGCGTTAGCGCGTAGTCTTAAGCTCAATCAGACCCACACAATCGGCATGCTTATCACTGCCAGTACCAACCCTTTCTATTCTGAGCTGGTGCGCGGCGTGGAGCGTAGCTGCTTTGAACGCGGTTATAGCCTGGTGCTGTGTAACACGGAAGGCGATGAGCAACGCATGAACCGTAATCTTGAAACGCTCATGCAAAAACGCGTTGATGGGTTGCTGTTGCTGTGTACCGAAACGCACCAGCCCTCGAAAGAGATTATGCAGCGCTATCCTTCAGTCCCAACCGTGATGATGGACTGGGCACCGTTCGACGGAACCAGCGATCTCATCCAGGACAACTCGCTCCTCGGTGGCGACATGGCGACGCAACATTTGATTGATAAAGGGTATCGTCGCATCGCCTGTATCACGGGACCCCTTGATAAGACGCCTGCACGTTTACGTCTCGAAGGGTATCTGACCGCCATGGAGCGTGCCGGTTTATCTGTACCTGAAGGGTATCGCATCACGGGCGATTTTGAGTTCAATGGTGGTTTCGAAGCGATGCAAAAATTGCTGGCGCAGGAACAGCGTCCGCAGGCGGTATTTATTGGTAACGATGCGATGGCATTTGGTGCCTATCAGGCGTTATATCAGGCGGGATTAAGCGTTCCCCATGATATGGCAATCATTGGCTACGATGATATTGAACTGGCGCGTTACATGACTCCGCCGCTGACCACTATTCATCAACCGAAAGATGAACTGGGGGAGCTGGCCATCGATGTGTTGATTCATCGAATGGCACAGCCCACATTGCAGCAGCAGCGCTTGCAGCTTACTCCTGTTCTGATGGAACGCGGTTCGGTTTCATCGGGTGGCGATCTTTAATCAGATTACGGCCATCTTTCGGTTTCAATAATAAAAACACCAGAGCGGAAACAACGGTAATGACGCCCATCGTAATAAAGGTGTAGTGGAACTGCTCGACGGTGTTTGTGCCTTCTATACCTTCATAAACGCGAAGTACCGCTGCGCTCACGGCCACGCCTAAACTGATCGACAGCTGTTGAGTAACGGCCAGGACACTGTTACCGCCACTGGCATTTTCATCGGTCAGGTCAGCAAGACTGATGGTGTTCATTGAGGTGAACTGAATAGACATCGCCATCCCCAATATAAAGAGCGGCAGGATCAGCATCCATGCAGGCAGTGCCGATGACTGTAGCGAGAACTGCGCAATCATCGCGCCGATAAAGACCGTTATTCCAACCAGCGTTTTCCGATAGCCCAGTCCACGCAGTATTTTCGTTACCATCGATTTCGCCAGAATAGATCCGACGGCGGTCGGTGCCATCATTATCCCCGCGATCAGCGCTGGATAGCCAAATCCTACCTGTAACATCAACGGCATTAAAAAGGGTACGCAGCCTGTGCCAAGACGTGAGGCGATATTCCCCGCGATTCCGACGGAGAAAGTACGCGTTTTAAAAAGCTGTAATGAGATAAGTGGCGTTGGATGACGGCGCGCATGACGTATATAAAGAAGGAAAAGCAGAACGCTGCCGACGATAATCGACAATGCTATCCAGGTCGCGACGATTTTCTCGCCGAATAACTCCATCCCAATGGAGAACAACACCAGGCTCACACCGAAAAGGAAAAAACCACCCATATCGAAACTGCGCTTGGGCGTGGTGAAATTCGGCATGTATTTGCGGGCATAGCACAGCCCGGCGATACCAATCGGAATGTTGATCAGGAAAATCCAGTGCCAGCTCGCCCAGGTCACCAGTACGCCACCCAACACCGGGCCGAGAATCGGGCCGACCAGACCGGGCATGGTAACGAAATTCAGTACGGGCAAGAGTTCGCTGCGCGGATACGCGCGTAATAACGCGAGTCGTGCGACCGGCATCATCATTGCGCCGCCTATACCCTGAAGTACACGAAAGCTTACTAGTTCCGTTAATGAGGTTGAAAGTGCGCACGCCAGTGAGCCGAGCGTAAATAGCGTGACGGCGAACATAAATATCCGACGTGTACCAAAACGGTCTGCCAGCCAGCCGCTAACAGGGATCAGCATCGCGACGGTCAACGTGTAGCTAATGATGGCGGACTGCATGGCCAGTGGAGAGCGGTTGAGGCTTTGGGCGATGGCCGGCAGGGCCGTATTCAGAATGGTGGCATCCAGTGCCTGCATAAAGAAAGCCATTGCGGCAATCCATGGCAATCCCGCCATGCTGCGTGATTTTTTCTCGTTCATCTATTACCTGCTACTGATTTGGGGCAGCCAACAAAGCCTGGCAAGCGTGTAATGCGCGTTGTCCATCGCTATCCTGGATAGCATCAACAATGGCCTGGTGCAGATCGAGCTTCACCACTTCATCCTGGGTAATCGAAGCGAAGTAGGTGTGGTACACCGAATGGAACAGGGAAGCAAATGAGGTCAGGAAGGGATTTCCACTCATCAAGTAGATGTGCTCATGCCACGTCATGTCGACTTCAATCCAACGCTGGCGGTTAAAGTGCTGCTTCAGGAAGGTCATCTCTTCCATTAAGGTGTTCAACTGCGCTTTTTGTTCGGCGCTCCCCAACAGTGCGGCGAGTAAACACGCCTGAGGCTCAAGACTGCTGCGCATCACCAGGAAATGGTCAACAACCTGATGGAAGTTATCCTCAGTCATCCACCAGGAAAGCAACTCCTGATCGAGGAAGTTCCAGTTACTTTGGGGCATAACCCGAGTACCAATACGAGGACGCGGAAGCACCATTCCTTTTGCCGTTAATGTTTTCACTGCTTCACGAACGGCAGTGCGGCTCACCCCAAACTGTTCACCAAGTTCCATTTCTCCGGGCAGAATGCTTCCTGGAGCATATTTTCCCGCCAGAATTCGTTGAGCTAGCTTTTCGGCCAACACATAAGATAGATTTTTTTGTGCCGCCAGCTGTTGTGCGCTTAAGGGCATAGCTCTTATTCCTTAATTGTTCTTGCTAGTAAGTATGCCACCTGGAGTGTGATTGTGGCTGCAAAAACAACAAATAGAACAATTTATGGCTTGTTATTAACGGTTTTGGTGAAAAAAAACACGGTTGGGAATTAATTTTAAATTTCCTCTTGTCACCTCGGAATAACTCCCTATAATGCGCCTCCACTGACACGGAACAACGGAACACAAGCCGCCGGGTCAGCGGGGTTCAGCGATGAACGCCGGCAGAGAAAAGCGAAAATAAACGCTTGACTCTGAATGAGGAAAACGTATTATACGGGACCTCGCAACGGTGAGCGAAAGCCGCGTTGCACTGCTCTTTAACAATTTATCAGACAATCTGTGTGGGCACTCAAAGTGACATGGATTCTAAACGTCGCAAGACGCTAAATGAATACCAAAGTCTCTGAGTGAACATACGTAATTCATTACGAAGTTTAATTCACGAGCATCAAACTTAAATTGAAGAGTTTGATCATGGCTCAGATTGAACGCTGGCGGCAGGCCTAACACATGCAAGTCGAGCGGTAGCACAGAGAGCTTGCTCTCGGGTGACGAGCGGCGGACGGGTGAGTAATGTCTGGGAAACTGCCTGATGGAGGGGGATAACTACTGGAAACGGTAGCTAATACCGCATAACGTCGCAAGACCAAAGAGGGGGACCTTCGGGCCTCTTGCCATCAGATGTGCCCAGATGGGATTAGCTAGTAGGTGGGGTAATGGCTCACCTAGGCGACGATCCCTAGCTGGTCTGAGAGGATGACCAGCCACACTGGAACTGAGACACGGTCCAGACTCCTACGGGAGGCAGCAGTGGGGAATATTGCACAATGGGCGCAAGCCTGATGCAGCCATGCCGCGTGTATGAAGAAGGCCTTCGGGTTGTAAAGTACTTTCAGCGAGGAGGAAGGCATTGTGGTTAATAACCACAGTGATTGACGTTACTCGCAGAAGAAGCACCGGCTAACTCCGTGCCAGCAGCCGCGGTAATACGGAGGGTGCAAGCGTTAATCGGAATTACTGGGCGTAAAGCGCACGCAGGCGGTCTGTCAAGTCGGATGTGAAATCCCCGGGCTCAACCTGGGAACTGCATTCGAAACTGGCAGGCTAGAGTCTTGTAGAGGGGGGTAGAATTCCAGGTGTAGCGGTGAAATGCGTAGAGATCTGGAGGAATACCGGTGGCGAAGGCGGCCCCCTGGACAAAGACTGACGCTCAGGTGCGAAAGCGTGGGGAGCAAACAGGATTAGATACCCTGGTAGTCCACGCCGTAAACGATGTCGACTTGGAGGTTGTTCCCTTGAGGAGTGGCTTCCGGAGCTAACGCGTTAAGTCGACCGCCTGGGGAGTACGGCCGCAAGGTTAAAACTCAAATGAATTGACGGGGGCCCGCACAAGCGGTGGAGCATGTGGTTTAATTCGATGCAACGCGAAGAACCTTACCTACTCTTGACATCCAGAGAATTTAGCAGAGATGCTTTAGTGCCTTCGGGAACTCTGAGACAGGTGCTGCATGGCTGTCGTCAGCTCGTGTTGTGAAATGTTGGGTTAAGTCCCGCAACGAGCGCAACCCTTATCCTTTGTTGCCAGCGGTTCGGCCGGGAACTCAAAGGAGACTGCCAGTGATAAACTGGAGGAAGGTGGGGATGACGTCAAGTCATCATGGCCCTTACGAGTAGGGCTACACACGTGCTACAATGGCATATACAAAGAGAAGCGACCTCGCGAGAGCAAGCGGACCTCACAAAGTATGTCGTAGTCCGGATCGGAGTCTGCAACTCGACTCCGTGAAGTCGGAATCGCTAGTAATCGTAGATCAGAATGCTACGGTGAATACGTTCCCGGGCCTTGTACACACCGCCCGTCACACCATGGGAGTGGGTTGCAAAAGAAGTAGGTAGCTTAACCTTCGGGAGGGCGCTTACCACTTTGTGATTCATGACTGGGGTGAAGTCGTAACAAGGTAACCGTAGGGGAACCTGCGGTTGGATCACCTCCTTACCTAAAAGAACCTGCCTTTGTAGTGTCCACACAGATTGTCTGATGAAAAGTAAATAGCAAGGCGTCTTGCGATTGAGACTTCAGTGTCCCCTTCGTCTAGAGGCCCAGGACACCGCCCTTTCACGGCGGTAACAGGGGTTCGAATCCCCTAGGGGACGCCACTTGCTGGTTTGTGAGTGAAAGTCGCCGACCTCTGTATCTCAAAGCTGATTGCGCTGTGTAAACAGTCAGTCATGTTTGAGATATTTGCTCTTTAAAAATCTGGATCAAGCTGAAAATTGAAACGACACACTGTGTCTGCTCTCCGTAATAAGAGCAGATAAGCGGTGTGTTCGAGTCTCTCAAATTTTCGCAACACTGCGGGTGTTTTACGAAACATCTTCGGGTTGTGAGGTTAAGCGACTAAGCGTACACGGTGGATGCCTAGGCAGTCAGAGGCGATGAAGGACGTGCTAATCTGCGATAAGCGTCGGTAAGGTGATATGAACCGTTATAACCGACGATTTCCGAATGGGGAAACCCAGTGCAATCCGTTGCACTATCGTTAAGTGAATACATAGCTTAACGAAGCGAACCAGGGGAACTGAAACATCTAAGTACCCTGAGGAAAAGAAATCAACCGAGATTCCCCCAGTAGCGGCGAGCGAACGGGGAACAGCCCAGAACCTGAATCAGCGTATGTATTAGTGGAAGCGTCTGGAAAGTCGCAGGGTACAGGGTGATACTCCCGTACACAAAAGTACATACACTGTGAGTTCGAAGAGTAGGGCGGGACACGTGGTATCCTGTCTGAATATGGGGGGACCATCCTCCAAGGCTAAATACTCCTGACTGACCGATAGTGAACCAGTACCGTGAGGGAAAGGCGAAAAGAACCCCGGCGAGGGGAGTGAAACAGAACCTGAAACCGTGTACGTACAAGCAGTGGGAGCCTTGATTTATCAGGGTGACTGCGTACCTTTTGTATAATGGGTCAGCGACTTATATTCTGTAGCAAGGTTAACCGTATAGGGGAGCCGAAGGGAAACCGAGTCTTAACTGGGCGTTAAGTTGCAGGGTATAGACCCGAAACCCGGTGATCTAGCCATGGGCAGGTTGAAGGTTGGGTAACACTAACTGGAGGACCGAACCGACTAATGTTGAAAAATTAGCGGATGACTTGTGGCTGGGGGTGAAAGGCCAATCAAACCGGGAGATAGCTGGTTCTCCCCGAAAGCTATTTAGGTAGCGCCTCGTGAACTCATCTTCGGGGGTAGAGCACTGTTTCGGCTAGGGGGCCATCCCGGCTTACCAACCCGATGCAAACTACGAATACCGAAGAATGTTATCACGGGAGACACACGGCGGGTGCTAACGTCCGTCGTGAAGAGGGAAACAACCCAGACCGCCAGCTAAGGTCCCAAAGTCACAGTTAAGTGGGAAACGATGTGGGAAGGCACAGACAGCCAGGATGTTGGCTTAGAAGCAGCCATCATTTAAAGAAAGCGTAATAGCTCACTGGTCGAGTCGGCCTGCGCGGAAGATGTAACGGGGCTAAACTGTGCACCGAAGCTGCGGCAGCGACGCTTAGGCGTTGTTGGGTAGGGGAGCGTTCTGTAAGCCGTCGAAGGTGTCCTGTGAGGGGTGCTGGAGGTATCAGAAGTGCGAATGCTGACATAAGTAACGATAAAGCGGGTGAAAAGCCCGCTCGCCGGAAGACCAAGGGTTCCTGTCCAACGTTAATCGGGGCAGGGTGAGTCGACCCCTAAGGCGAGGCCGAAAGGCGTAGTCGATGGGAAACAGGTTAATATTCCTGTACTCGGTGTTACTGCGAAGGGGGGACGGAGAAGGCTATGTTAGCCGGGCGACGGTTGTCCCGGTTTAAGCATGTAGGCGGAGCGTTTAGGTAAATCCGGACGCTTATTAACGCTGAGGTGTGATGACGAGGCACTACGGTGCTGAAGTAACAAATGCCCTGCTTCCAGGAAAAGCCTCTAAGCATCAGGTAACATCAAATCGTACCCCAAACCGACACAGGTGGTCAGGTAGAGAATACCAAGGCGCTTGAGAGAACTCGGGTGAAGGAACTAGGCAAAATGGTGCCGTAACTTCGGGAGAAGGCACGCTGATGGTAGGTGAAGTGACTTGCTCACGGAGCTGAAATCAGTCGAAGATACCAGCTGGCTGCAACTGTTTATTAAAAACACAGCACTGTGCAAACACGAAAGTGGACGTATACGGTGTGACGCCTGCCCGGTGCCGGAAGGTTAATTGATGGGGTTAGCGGTAACGCGAAGCTCTTGATCGAAGCCCCGGTAAACGGCGGCCGTAACTATAACGGTCCTAAGGTAGCGAAATTCCTTGTCGGGTAAGTTCCGACCTGCACGAATGGCGTAATGATGGCCAGGCTGTCTCCACCCGAGACTCAGTGAAATTGAACTCGCTGTGAAGATGCAGTGTACCCGCGGCAAGACGGAAAGACCCCGTGAACCTTTACTATAGCTTGACACTGAACACTGGTCCTTGATGTGTAGGATAGGTGGGAGGCTTTGAAGCGTGGACGCCAGTCTGCGTGGAGCCAACCTTGAAATACCACCCTTTAATGGCTGGTGTTCTAACGTAGACCCGTAATCCGGGTTGCGGACAGTGTCTGGTGGGTAGTTTGACTGGGGCGGTCTCCTCCTAAAGAGTAACGGAGGAGCACGAAGGTTAGCTAATCCTGGTCGGACATCAGGAGGTTAGTGCAATGGCATAAGCTAGCTTGACTGCGAGAGTGACGGCTCGAGCAGGTGCGAAAGCAGGTCATAGTGATCCGGTGGTTCTGAATGGAAGGGCCATCGCTCAACGGATAAAAGGTACTCCGGGGATAACAGGCTGATACCGCCCAAGAGTTCATATCGACGGCGGTGTTTGGCACCTCGATGTCGGCTCATCACATCCTGGGGCTGAAGTAGGTCCCAAGGGTACGGCTGTTCGCCGTTTAAAGTGGTACGCGAGCTGGGTTTAGAACGTCGTGAGACAGTTCGGTCCCTATCTGCCGTGGGCGCTGGAGAATTGAGGGGGGCTGCTCCTAGTACGAGAGGACCGGAGTGGACGCATCACTGGTGTTCGGGTTGTCATGCCAATGGCATTGCCCGGTAGCTAAATGCGGAAAAGATAAGTGCTGAAAGCATCTAAGCACGAAACTTGCCCCGAGATGAGTTCTCCCTGACTCCTTGAGAGTCCTGAAGGAACGTTGAAGACTACGACGTTGATAGGTCGGGTGTGTAAGTGCAGCGATGCATTGAGCTAACCGATACTAATGAACCGTGAGGCTTAACCTTACAACGCCGAAGCTGTTTTGGCGGAAAGAGACACGATATTCAGCTTGATAACAGATTAATTGATGTGCAGAGATGCATGTTGATAACAGAATTTGCCTGGCGGCTTTAGCGCGGTGGTCCCACCTGACCCCATGCCGAACTCAGAAGTGAAACGCCGTAGCGCCGATGGTAGTGTGGGGTCTCCCCATGTGAGAGTAGGGAACTGCCAGGCATCAATAAAGAAGAACCCCGGTCCGCAAGGCCCGGGGTTTTTTGCTTTTGTTTTTCGGGTGAACTGCGCAGAAAATAAGCCAGTATTATAAGTAGGCCCGATGTTTACTGCTTCTTTAGCCATTCCTGGATAAAATTGGCAATCTCATCCGTGTTATTGAGATCTAATACGGGCACCTGTAACGTCAGCAAAACATCACAGGCAACAGCAATCACATCCTGATCCAACGTTAACTCATCGACCCCATGCCCGGTACCTTTCCTGAATAATAGAATCTTAGTCACTGGTTCATGCTTAAATCCCTCAACTAATACCAGATCCAAAGCGGAATGATCCATGCGACTCACAAGATAATTGAGATCGAGTGTGTCGTTCTCAGGTGTCTCAGTCATTAGTGCCCATCGCTGCGTACTGGCCACCATGGTTTGTGCGGCTCCAGCGCGACGCAATTCATGACTGTCCTTACCCGGTTTATCGATATCCATATTGTGATGGGCATGCTTAATTACTCCAGTACGAATACCTCGCTCGTAAAGCGCAGGAATGAGTTTTTTTAGAAGCGATGTTTTGCCTGTGCCACTCCATGCGGCGATGGCTAAAACGGGTTTCATACAATCCCCTGTATATTTCGCAGATCTTCAGGTGTATTCACGTTAATAAAAGCAGATTTCTGATCGCTAAAATCGACTGAATGACCGCCGGATTGACGCATGAACATCATCACTCGACGTTCTCCGGATGCAAGGTACGTTTTCAGTTCTGCAATTAACTTTCGGTTAATCAATGCAATAGTAGGATGATCTCGCTCGCCATCATGTACCCAGACGATAGGGGCATTATTCCGATTGCTCACCAGACGCTCAGCAAGACAAGTTGGAATAAAAGGAGTATCGCAGGGACAAAAGAGAAACCATTCACACTCAGACTGCTGCATAACGCTGAGCATACCGGCTAAAGGCCCCGGATAACCGTCCAGACTGTCTTGATAGACGGGATAACCACTTTGCTGGTAAATATCGATATGCCGGTTAGCACTAATCGCGATGGCATCGACTTGCTTACGAAGCGTATCGGCCACATGTTTCCATAAAGGCTTTCCATTTAGCTCTTGTAAGCCCTTATCTCTTCCCCCCATTCGCGTCGCTCTTCCACCGGCAAGAACCACGGCGAGTACTTCCTTGCATTGATTCACAAATATCGCCTCTTTTATTGTGGGATTGACCCTGATAACGTATTCCCATAAACGAAAGGAGCATCGCAATGAAATGTAAACGTCTGAATGAACTTATTGAACTCCTCCAGCCAGCCTGGCAAAAAGAGCCGGAACTGAATCTAATCCAATTTTTACAGAAACTGGCGAAAGAGTCAGGTTATGACGGCGAACTGACCGACCTTTCTGATGACATTCTGATCTATCACCTCAAAATGCGCGATTCCGCAAAAGATGCTGCGATTCCGGGGATAAAGAAAGATTACGAAGAAGATTTTAAAACCGCACTTCTACGCGCCCGCGGCGTAATTAAAGAGTAAAACCTTGTAAGAGGCGCCACCGAAATCTCTGTGAAATGATATCCTGAATCATTGGTATAATTTCCGGATGATCGGATGAACGACAAGTCTTTTACTTTCCAGACATTACACCCGGATACCATTATGGATGCCCTGTTCGAACAGGGTATCCGCGTAGACTCCGGGTTAACACCTCTTAACAGCTATGAAAACCGCGTCTATCAATTCCAGGATGAAGACCGCCAGCGTTTTGTCGTTAAGTTTTATCGGCCTCAACGGTGGTCTGCTGAGCAAATTCAGGAAGAGCATCAGTTCGCTCTGGATCTCGTAAATGATGAGATTCCTGTAGCCGCGCCGATCCAATTTGATAACCAAACGTTACTGACGCATAAAGGCTTTTTTTATGCTGTTTTCCCAAGCCTGGGCGGCCGTCAGTTTGAGTCCGATAACATCGATCAAATGGAGTGGGTTGCTCGCTATCTGGGTCGAATTCATCAGACTGGCCGAAAAAAAACCTTTAACGCCCGTCCTGCGATCGGTATTCAGGAATATTTAACAGAACCCCGCCAGGTTTTCGAAACCGCCACGCTGATCCCCAAGGCCCTGAAAGCGAACTTCCTTAAAGCGACCGATGCACTGATTAACGCGGTTGCGATGCACTGGGATGGTCAGGCAGAAACGTTGCGCCTTCATGGGGATTGTCATGCCGGTAATATCCTATGGCGAGATGGTCCTCTGTTTGTCGATCTCGACGATGCCAGAATGGGACCCGCGGTTCAGGATCTCTGGATGCTGCTGAATGGTGATAAAGCGGAACAGCGCATGCAGCTTGAAACCATTATTGAAGCATATGAAGAATTTAGCCCCTTCAATTCAGATGAAATCGCTCTGATTGAACCTTTACGCGCCATGCGTTTTGTATATTATCTCGCATGGTTAATCAGGCGTTGGGACGATCCCGCGTTTCCTAAAAACTTCCCGTGGCTGACCGGGGAAGATTACTGGCGCAGCCAGACAACCACATTTATTGAGCAGGTTAAGGTTCTTAATGAACCTCCACTGCAATTAACGCCAATGTATTAATCGGAAATATCAGGAGAAAGTTGATTATGAAAAAAATATGGCTGGCGCTGGCAGGTATGATTCTGGCATTTAGCGCATCCGCTGCTCAATTCAGCGATGGCAAGCAGTTCAATACCCTTGAAAAACCGGTTGCCGGTGAGCCTCAGGTACTGGAGTTTTTCTCATTCTATTGCCCCCATTGCTATCAGTTTGAGGAAGTGCTGCACGTTTCTGATAACGTGAAGAAAAAGTTGCCTGAAGGCACCAAAATGACCAAATATCATGTCGAATTCTTGGGTCCATTGGGCAAAGATTTGACCCAGGCTTGGGCTGTTGCACTGGCGTTAGGTGTGGAAGATCAAGTTACCGCGCCAATGTTTGAAGCCGTACAGAAAACCCAAACCGTTCAGACGACGGCTGATATTCGCAAAGTCTTTGTTGATGCCGGTGTGAAAGGCGAAGATTACGACGCTGCATGGAACAGCTTTGTAGTGAAATCCCTGGTCGCCCAACAGGAAAAAGCTGCCGCAGATCTTCAGTTGCAGGGTGTTCCAGCCATGTTCGTTAATGGCAAATATCAAGTAAACCCGCAAGGCATGGATACAAGCAGCATGGACATTTTCGTGCAGCAATATGCTGACACCGTAAAATATTTGGTTGAGAAGAAATAAAAGAAAACGCTGGCTAACAGCCGGCGTTTTTGTTTGGCAATTTAATCCTGTTTATCAGCTCATCTTTATCATTCCATAGCGTGTTTAGCCAACTCTGGAATCGACGCTTGAAATGCTTATCGCTAATGTAATCGCCGTGTAACTCTTCATTCACCTCTACAACGCTAACCCTTCGCACCAGCAATGCATCATGAAATTACAGAATGTCGAAACTGTGCGCCAAACGACTGGAACCGGAAGCAATAATTTGATCACGCCGGCGAGAATAATGGGCACAGAGCGAAAGAGAGTGACCAGAACTCAGCTTTAAGGTGAATGAAGCGAGAAATCTCGACATGATGGGTTTTTGAAGGTGGTTAACTGATAATCAATGAGGGTACCGTTAACGCAGGGCACTGATT
This sequence comes from Enterobacter sp. 638, assembly GCF_000016325.1. Taxonomy (NCBI): domain Bacteria; kingdom Pseudomonadati; phylum Pseudomonadota; class Gammaproteobacteria; order Enterobacterales; family Enterobacteriaceae; genus Enterobacter; species Enterobacter sp. 638. The sequence continues at coordinate 4,462,562 of NC_009436.1, read as the reverse complement.
TTATCAGTTAACCTGGCGTCGAATATGCTTTCACTCTGCGATTATGTGGAATTGATTTTGCAACAGAGTTTTCACCCAAAACAATTTTGGCGCAGGGAATATCCACACAGAGTAAATAATCAGCTACCGGAATATACGGGTAGAATACTTTCATAGTCGTTTGATTATAAAGCATAAATTATTAAAACTGATATTTGGAATGACACGATTATTCATATGTCATGAAAGTATTCACAAAGTTATCCACAGTTTAAATTTGCGAGTGATCCTCAGGATCGCGAAATCTTTTCCTGGACACGGCGCTAAAAACTGATGTTTTCATCCGTCTGTGGCATCCTTGAACCATAAATTAATTAAAGGCACGTACACTATGGTTCAGATCCCAGAAAACCCTCTTATTCTCGTCGATGGCTCTTCTTACCTTTATCGGGCGTATCATGCGTTTCCTCCTCTGACCAATAGCGCGGGGTTGCCGACCGGCGCGATGTACGGCGTGCTGAACATGCTGCGCAGCCTCATCCTTCAGTATCAGCCATCGCATGCCGCGGTCGTTTTTGACGCGAAGGGCAAAACGTTCCGCGATGAACTGTTCGAGCATTACAAATCCCATCGTCCACCTATGCCGGACGATTTGCGTGCGCAAATTGAGCCTCTGCATGCCATGGTGAAAGCAATGGGCTTGCCGTTGCTGGCCGTTTCTGGCGTTGAGGCTGATGACGTCATTGGCACGCTGGCGCGTGAAGCTGAAAAGTTAGGCCGTCCGGTGCTAATCAGCACGGGTGATAAAGACATGGCTCAACTCGTCACCCCTGGTATCACCCTAATCAATACCATGACAAATACCATTCTTGGGCCAGATGAAGTCGCCACCAAATATGGCGTGCCTCCAGAACTGATTATCGATTTCCTGGCCTTGATGGGCGACTCCTCAGATAACATCCCAGGCGTGCCGGGTGTAGGCGAAAAAACCGCGCAAGCGCTGCTTCAAGGGTTAGGTGGGCTGGACACCCTGTATGCTGAATCAGATAAAATCGCTGGCTTAACATTCCGTGGCGCGAAAACGATAGCCGCGAAGCTGGAACAGAACAAAGAGGTGGCCTACCTCTCCTACAAACTGGCGACCATCAAAACCGACGTTGAACTGGAACTGACCTGTGAACAGCTTGAGGTGCAGCAGCCTATTGCTGAAGAGCTGCTTGGCCTGTTTAAGCAATATGAATTCAAGCGCTGGATAACCGATGTCGAAGCCGGCAAATGGATGCAAGCTAAGGGCAGTAAACCTGCCGCTAAGCCAAAAGACACCATCGTCGTCGATGCTGAAGACGAAGTGGAAGAAGAGGCGACGACGCTCTCTTATGATAACTATGAAGTGGTGCTTGAAGAGTCTCAGCTCATTGCCTGGGTAGAAAAACTGAAAAAAGCGCCCGTTTTTGCTTTTGATACCGAAACCGACAGCCTTGATAACATCTCTGCCAATATGGTGGGTCTGTCATTTGCGACGGAGCCTGGCATGGCGGCTTACGTTCCTGTCGCGCATGACTATCTTGATGCCCCTAATCAGATCTCCCGTGAGCGCGTACTGGAATTACTGAAACCGCTCCTCGAGGATGAGAAAGCCAAAAAAGTTGGGCAAAACCTCAAGTTTGACCGCGGCATTTTGCAAAATTACGGCATTGAGCTGCGCGGTATTGCCTATGACACCATGCTGGAATCGTACATTCTGAACAGTGTCGCGGGCCGCCATGATATGGATTCGCTTTCAGATCGCTGGCTTAAGCATAAAACCGTCACCTTTGAAGAGATCGCCGGTAAAGGCAAGAATCAACTGACGTTTAATCAGATCGCGCTCGAAGAAGCGGGCCGTTACGCGGCGGAAGACGCCGACGTCACGCTGCAACTGCATCTGAAAATGTGGCCAAAACTGCAAAAGCAGGAAGGCCCGCTGAATGTATTTGAGCATATTGAAATGCCGCTGGTGCCCGTTATTTCGCGCATTGAGCGCAATGGCGTCAAAATTGATCCGGCGGTGTTGCACAAACATTCTGAGGAGCTTGCCCTACGATTGAGTGAGCTTGAGCAAAAAGCCCATGAGATTGCCGGAGAGCCGTTCAACCTATCCTCCACCAAGCAGTTGCAGACTATCTTGTTTGAAAAGCAAGGTATCAAGCCGCTGAAGAAAACGCCTGGTGGTGCACCATCAACGTCTGAAGAGGTACTGGAAGAGCTGGCGCTCGATTACCCATTACCAAAAGTGATTCTGCAATACCGTGGTCTCGCCAAGCTTAAATCGACTTATACCGATAAGCTGCCGTTGATGATTAACCCAAAAACCAGTCGCGTTCACACCTCTTATCATCAGGCGGTTGCGGCGACAGGGCGTTTGTCCTCTACTGAGCCAAACCTGCAGAACATCCCGGTTCGTAATGAAGAGGGGCGCAGAATCCGTCAGGCATTTATCGCGCCGAAAGATTATCTGATTGTATCTGCCGACTACTCGCAAATTGAACTGCGCATCATGGCGCATTTGTCGCGGGATAAAGGCTTACTGACCGCATTTGCCGAAGGCAAAGATATCCATCGCGCGACTGCAGCAGAAGTTTTTGGTTTGCCACTGGATAGCGTGACCAACGACCAGCGCCGTAGTGCGAAAGCGATCAATTTTGGTCTGATTTACGGCATGAGCGCGTTTGGCCTTTCTCGCCAGCTAAATATTCCGCGCAAAGAGTCGCAAAAATACATGGACCTCTACTTTGAGCGTTATCCAGGCGTTCTGGAATACATGGAACGCACGCGCGCGCAGGCGAAGGAAAAAGGTTACGTTGAAACGCTGGATGGTCGTCGTCTTTATCTCCCTGACATCACGTCAAGCAATGCGGCTCGTCGGGCTGGGGCAGAGCGAGCGGCGATCAACGCACCGATGCAGGGTACGGCAGCCGACATCATCAAACGTGCAATGATTGCAGTAGATGCGTGGCTTGAAAAAGACAAACCGCGCGTGCGCATGATCATGCAGGTACACGATGAACTGGTGTTCGAAGTTCATCATGAAGATCTGGAAGCCGTTTCTAAAAAGATCCATGAACTGATGGAAGGCAGCATGACATTAGATGTGCCGTTGCTGGTGGAAGTAGGAAGCGGTGAAAACTGGGACTTGGCTCACTAATGATTCGATGCGTAATGCGCTTTTTATGTAAGTAAGCAACATAACAGTGTGCATTATGTGACATTCATTAGATTTACCTATGTAAAGAGTGAAAAAAAACTACAAAAAGTGCTTTGTCCAGCGATAAAAAAAGAGTAGAGTTATTTGCGTAGGGTACAGAGGTAAGATGTTCTATCTTTCAGACCTTTTACTTCACGTAATCGGATTTGGCTGAATATTTTAGCCGCCCCAGTCAGTAATGACTGGGGCGTTTTTTATTGCGGCAAAGAAAATTTTCGGCAAAAAAAGCGCGGACATCGCCGCGCTTCTTATCACTCTTCCGCTTCTACAGCGGGTTCCAGCCCGTTATACCAACTGTCTAGCTTTTGACGTAATACATCGACGCCTTGCTTTTTCAGCGATGAAAACGTCTCAATTTGCACGTCACCGTTGAATGCCAGTGCGGCTTCACGCACCATCTTGAGCTGCGCTTTACGCGCTCCGCTGGCCAGCTTGTCGGATTTGGTCAATAGCACCAGAACTGGGATTTCACTCGCTACCGCCCAGTGGATCATTTGCTGATCGAGATCTTTCAGCGGGTGGCGGATATCCATCAGCACAACCAGACCTTTCAGGCACTGGCGTTTTTCCAGATATTCCCCCAGGGCTTTTTGCCATTTGAGTTTTACCTCTTCTGGAACTTCCGCATAGCCGTAGCCGGGTAAATCAACCAGTCGCTTGCCTTCAGCCACTTCAAACAAGTTAATAAGCTGAGTACGCCCTGGGGTTTTTGAGGTACGCGCCAGGCTTCTCTGATTAGTCAGCGTATTGAGGGCGCTGGATTTCCCTGCATTAGAACGGCCCGCAAACGCCACTTCAATCCCGGTATCAGGGGGTAAGTGGCGAATATCAGGCGCACTGGTGACAAAATTCGTCTGTTGATAGTTCCAGTTAGTCACGTACTTGTCTCCAAAATTCTTATTCTGAAAGGGATTATACCTGAATGCAGGCAAAAGGCTTTCCCTTCGCGAATGTGGCGTACGTTAACACCTTCTCCATTGTGAGATATCCGCCATGATATCTATGGGACATTTCAGACTAATGCCACGCTTTAAAATAACCAATCCATTTAAAATCAAAGAGTTGTTTTTAAGTATTTTTCCTAAAATCCTTTTTTGTACACTTTCGTTACTTGTCAGAAGAACTGAAAAAGGTAAAGTAGCACCCACGGCGAGGATGCCATCAGGATTATGACTTAAGGATGAGGGTCAGGAGCGCCAGGAGGCGAAGACTCAGGATTACAAGGACGACACGCCAGGAGGCGTTTAAAAGGGAAATGGAACCGTATCACGGATGATTGCGCTAAAGGATAAACAGGGTTAGTTGTTGGCGAACAGGGATTGTAAAACCCGTTTAGGGTGGTGAGTCAGGAAAAAAGGCGACAGATTGCTCTGTCGCCTTTTTTCTTTGCTTGCTTTCTGCTAGATTTCGCCGCAATTCTATACTGAATAAAACGGCTTAAAGATAAGACATCATGAAAAAACCGACCTCTGCAGCGGGCGCGAAACGCCCGACAAAAGCGCACCGCAAAACACGTGAAGAACTGAATCAGGAAGCACGCGATCGCAAACGTGTTAAAAAGCACAGTGGGCATTCTGCGGGGAGCCGTGCGAATGGTAGCAGTGCATCAGGTTCTACTGCACAAAACAGCAAACAGAAAGATCCGCGCATCGGCAGTAAAACGCCAATTCCACTGGGCGTGACGGACACCCCAGTCGTCAAGCAGCACAAACCCAAGAGCGAGAAACCTATGCTTTCACCGCAGGCTGAGCTGGATATGCTGGAGAATGATGAGCGCCTGGACGCGCTGCTGGAACGCCTTGAAGCAGGCGAAAAACTGAATGCTGAAGAGCAGAAATGGGTCGATGCCAAACTAGACCGTATTGATGAACTGATGCAGCAGCTCGGTCTTTCTTATGAAGATGATGAAGACGACGAAGAAGAAGAGAAGCAGGACGACATGATGCGTCTTCTGAAAGGTGGAAACTAACATTTGCACCCGGCAGGCTCTATCGTCCTGCTTATAACCCTTCCGGTTATATGTTATCTGGTGTGGTTATTCGTTAAACTACGACGGTTGTCGCGGCGACAGAGGTTGTTGCGCACCCGAATGATGACCCGCAATGGGGTAAAAACGGGCCGCCGTATACGAATGCGACACCATCGGAAGGAGTGAACATGTCTGTACTGAGCATCGACTGGGATCTGGCCCTGATCCAAAAATATAACTATTCCGGGCCGCGTTATACCTCATATCCGACTGCGCTGGAGTTTGCCGAAACGTTCAGTGAGGCTGATTTTCAGCAAGCCGTGGTGCGTTATCCTGAGCGCCCGCTTTCGCTGTATGTTCACATCCCTTTCTGCCACAAGCTCTGCTATTTCTGCGGCTGTAATAAGATCGTGACTCGCCAGCAGCATAAAGCCGACCACTATCTTGATGCCCTTGAGCAGGAAATTCTGCACCGCGCACCGCTTTTTGCTGGCCGTCACGTTAGCCAGTTGCACTGGGGCGGCGGTACGCCGACCTATCTGAATAAAGCACAAATCAGCCGCCTGATGGATCTGCTTCGGGCAAACTTCCGGTTCGATGCTGATGCCGAAATTTCTATCGAAGTCGATCCGCGTGAAATTGAACTGGACGTCCTCGACCACCTGCGGGCTGAAGGTTTCAACCGTCTGAGTATGGGGGTTCAGGACTTCAACAAAGAGGTTCAGCGTCTGGTTAACCGCGAGCAGGATGAAGATTTTATTTTTGCTCTCCTGAACCATGCTCGCGAAATTGGTTTTACCTCAACCAATATTGACCTGATTTATGGCCTGCCGAAGCAGACGCCCGAAAGCTTTGCCTTTACGCTTAAACGTGTTGCAGAGCTGAATCCCGATCGCCTGAGTGTCTTTAACTATGCGCATCTGCCAACGCTGTTTGCGGCGCAACGTAAAATCAAAGATGCCGACCTGCCGTCTGCGCAGCAGAAGCTCGATATCCTGCAGGAAACCATCACGTCATTGACGGAAACTGGCTATCAGTTTATCGGTATGGATCACTTTGCCCGTCCGGATGATGAGCTGGCCGTCGCCCAACGCGAAGGCGTGCTGCATCGTAATTTCCAGGGCTACACCACTCAGGGCGACAGCGATTTACTGGGCATGGGCGTATCCGCCATCAGCATGATCGGCGACTGCTACGCGCAAAACCAGAAAGAGCTGAAGCAGTATTATCAACAGGTGGATGACATCGGGAACGCGCTGTGGCGCGGGATTGCTTTAACGCGTGACGATTGTATTCGCCGTGACGTTATTAAGGCGCTTATCTGTAATTTCCGCCTCGATTTTGAGCCAGTAGAAGCGCAATGGGATCTTAACTTTGCGGATTATTTTGCCGAAGATTTGAAGCTGCTCGCCCCGCTGGCGAAAGATGGGCTGGTGGATGTGACGGATAAAGCGATTCAGGTGACGCCGAAAGGGCGCTTATTAATTCGTAATATCTGCATGTGTTTTGACGCCTATCTGCGCCAGAAGGCACGACTGCAGCAGTTTTCAAGAGTCATTTAAGCAATAAACCGGAGGCACAAGCCTCCGGTTTGAATTGAAACTACTCCATTCCCAACTCTTTCAGCTTACGCGTCAGTGTATTTCGCCCCCAACCCAGCAGTCGAGCCGCTTCCTGTTTGTGCCCTTGAGTGTGGCGAAGTGCGGTCGTCAGCAATGTACGCTCCATCTCTGGCTGTGCCTCTGACAATAAATTTTGATGACCGGAACGCAGCGCGCGATCCGCCCATTGCGCCAGAAGCGTCGCCCAGCTATCGGGCAATGACTGCCCGTTGCTGCTCTCTGGGGCCGTCGCTTCAAACAACTCACTCGGTAAATCCTGGATCAACACTTCCTGACCGGCAGCCATCACGGTGAGCCAGCGGCAGGTGTTTTCAAGCTGGCGCACGTTTCCGGGCCAGGCGAGACGAGTTAATGCAGCATCGGTCTCCGGATGCAGGAGTTTGGCTTCCACACCCAATTCGCGGGCAGCAACCTGCAAAAAGTGGCGTGCCAGACGGGGAATATCTTCACGGCGCTCGCGCAGCGGCGGCAGATGAACGCGGATAACGTTCAGGCGGTGGAACAAATCCTCACGGAATTTGCCTTCCTGAACGCGTTGCTCCAGGTTCTGGTGCGTCGCGGCGATAATGCGCACATCCACTTTCACCGGGGCATACCCGCCGACGCGATAGAACTGACCATCGGCCAGTACGCGCAGCAGACGAGTCTGCACATCCATCGGCATATCACCGATTTCATCGAGGAACAGCGTCCCGCCATCGGCTTGCTCAAAGCGCCCCTGACGAACGGTGTTCGCGCCGGTAAAGGCCCCTTTCTCGTGGCCAAACAGTTCCGACTCGATCAAGTCTTTTGGAATCGCCGCCATATTCAGCGCGATAAACGGCGCTTTCGCACGCGGACTGTGGCGGTGCAGGGCGTGGGCAACCAGCTCTTTACCGGTCCCGGACTCACCGTTAATCAAAACGCTGATGGATGAGCGCGATAAACGCCCAATGATGCGAAACACGTCCTGCATGGCAGGCGCTTCGCCAATAATATCGGTCGTTGGCCCAAACACTGGCGCATTGCGCGGCTGTTGCTGTTCCTGATAATGACTGATCGCGCGCTCAACCAGCGCTACCGCTTCGTCGATATCAAACGGCTTGGGTAAATAATCAAATGCACCCTGCTGGTACGCGCTCACGGCCGCATCCAGATCGGAATGTGCGGTCATTATGATGACCGGCAACATCGGGTGGCGCTGCTTGATTTGCTTCAGTAACGCAAGCCCGTCCATTCCCGGCATGCGAATATCAGAAAGCAGCACGTCCGGGGTTTTGGTGATGAGCGCGTCAAGCACTTCGCTACCGCTTTCAAAGGTGGTGCAGTTTAATCCTGCTCCGGTAAGCGCGCGTTCGAGCACCCAGCGAATGGAACTATCATCATCGACTACCCAGACTATCCCTCGTTGCATCGTCGTCACCTTATTTTTTTATTGGCAGGTAAACCGAAAACTCGGTATGACCCGGCCAACTGGTAAATTCAATTTTGCCGGAGTGTTGATCGATCAAATTGCGGGCAATGGACAACCCAAGCCCGGTGCCGCCTTCACGGCCGCTCACCATCGGGTAGAAAAGCGTATCCTGAAGGTGCGATGGAATACCCGGCCCGTTGTCTTCAACGTCGATTCTCGCCGCCAGGCGATAGCGCACGCCGTGTAGTGTCAGCTGGAATGCCGTGCGGGTACGTAAAACAATTTCGCCGCCTTCGGGGCCTAACGCCTGAAGAGCATTGCGCACGATGTTCAGCAGAACTTGCTCAACCTGGTCGGGATCGTGCGGTAATTCCGGCAGGCTCGGATCGTAATCGCGAATCAGTTTGACGTTCGGTGGGAGCTCCATCGACACCAACTTCACGACCCGCTCCGCCACTTTATGAATACTTTCCGTTACGTGCATACCCGGCTGCTGCGGCCCAAGTAAACGGTCAACCAGATTGCGCAGGCGGTCGGCCTGTTCAATGATGACGTTGGTATATTCCGCCAGCGCAGGGTCTGGCAGCGCCTTGGTCAACAGCTGTGCTGCACCGCGTAAACCGCCTAATGGGTTTTTAATTTCATGGGCAAGGCCTCTCACCAGATCGCGAGCAGCAATCTGCTGTGCATGCTGAAGCTGTTCCTGGCTGAGCCGACGCAGATTATCCATCGGCGCCATTTCCAGTAAAATCAGGCCGTCCGGCAAGCGTTGCGCCGTTAACGAGAGAATATGCGAGCGTCCGTCGATAACCAGGGTCACTTCGTTGTCGGTAAACCCCTGACCGGCAGCCAAACTTTCCTGCATCAACGCGATATTCAGTGAAAAATAACTCAACAGTTCCGGTAACGGTGTGCCGAATAATTTGCGTGAGCTTTGGGCGAGCAACTGCTGCGCCGCAGGGTTGGCGTAATGGACCGCCAGCTCATCATCGACAAGTAAGATACTGTTGATTAAAGAATTGAGGATCTGCCCAGCATCGGGCAGCGCGCCAGTTGCCATTCAGCAGTCTCCTGGAGTAGGTGCACTAATTTAGTGCAGTATAGCTTTTTCGTCGTGAAAAGCGCGTCAGATCAGTCTGTTGGTGGAGAAAAAAGCCCATCCGAAGATGGGCTGAAAGTTTCCACGGCAACAAAAATCTTCTCGCGTCTTTCTCGCCACCACTGCGTTGGCTGCCTTCGTTCTCCCCGGTCACATAGCTGTCTATGCCCCGGAGATTTACTCAGTTGCCGCCTTGCTGCGACAAGAAATCCGCCGAATAGGGTTTTCTTTAATACTGACTTAAACGCTGTAGTACAGCTCGAACTCAACCGGGTGCGGAGTCATGCGTACGCGGTCGTTCTCTTCGATACGCAGGCCGATGTAAGCATCGATTGCATCGTCAGTGAACACACCACCCGCCGTCAGGAACTCACGGTCGGCGTCCAGCGCGTTCAGTGCTTCTTCCAGAGAGCCCGCAACCTGTGGGATCTCTTTCGCTTCTTCCGGCGGCAGGTCATACAGGTTTTTATCCATGGCTTCGCCAGGATGGATCTTGTTCTTAATGCCGTCCAGGCCCGCCATCAGCAGTGCTGCGAAGCACAGGTATGGGTTAGCAGCTGGGTCCGGGAAGCGCACTTCGATACGACGTGCTTTCGGAGATGCCACCACTGGGATACGGATAGAAGCAGAACGGTTACGCGCGGAGTAAGCCAGCATAACAGGGGCTTCATAGCCTGGGACCAGACGCTTGTAGGAGTTGGTCGTTGGGTTTGCCAGGGCGTTGATTGCTTTAGCGTGCTTGATAACACCGCCGATGTAGAACAGCGCTTGCTCAGACAGACCCGCATATTTGTCACCAGAGAACAGGTTTACGCCGTTCTTGGACAGGGACATGTGGCAGTGCATACCGGAACCGTTGTCGCCAAACATTGGTTTTGGCATAAAGGTCGCGGTTTTGCCGAAGCGGTGAGCAACGTTGTGCACCACATATTTGTAGATCTGAATTTCATCCGCTTTTTTGGTCATGGTGTTAAAGCGGGTTGCGATTTCGTTCTGGCCCGCCGTCGCCACTTCGTGGTGGTGAGCTTCAACCACCAGGCCCATCTCTTCCATGATCAGACACATGGTAGAACGGATGTCCTGTGAAGAATCGACCGGAGGAACCGGGAAGTAACCACCTTTCACGCCAGGACGGTGACCTTTGTTACCGCCTTCGTATTTGGTGGAGGAGTTCCATGCGCCTTCGATATCATCGATAGCCACGTGGGAACCGGAAATGGACGCACCAAAACGAATGTCGTCGAACAGGAAGAATTCTGGCTCTGGCCCAAACAGAACGGTGTCTGCAATGCCAGTAGAGCGCAGGTACTCTTCAGCGCGTTTAGCGATGGAGCGTGGGTCGCGATCGTAGCCCTGCAGCGTGCCTGGCTCAAGAATGTCGCAACGGATAATCAGGGTAGACTCTTCGTAGAACGGGTCAATGAGCGCAGTCGTTGAATCTGGCATCAGCACCATGTCGGATTCGTTAATGCCTTTCCAGCCACCGATAGAGGAGCCGTCAAACATTTTGCCTTCTTCGAAGAATTCGGCATTTACCTGGTGAGCAGGGATTGTGACGTGCTGTTCTTTGCCTTTGGTATCGGTGAAGCGCAGATCAACAAACTTCACTTCATGTTCGTTCAGCATCGTCAAAACGTGTTCAGCGGACATACTTAACTCTCCCGGATTGGTCATTGTCGTCGTGGTAACGAGGTCTTCAATTCTGTGTAAGGCTGGCGTTGTCGCCATCTTTTTGCCGTATTTTTATAAAGCGAAATCTGTGCCAACTTTCAAATTACCCCCAAAAGGCGCTATCATGCACACCATAGTGCAAACGACCTGCACCACGAACGTCACATTGCACCATTATAGTGCTTCGATGTGAACATTGAGCACCATAATGGTGCGATTTCCGTTAAAGTGCACTTTTTACGCTGCGTGAAAGCGATCACAAAGCAACTCTGCAATACTTGTTTGCGGAGGATGTTTGTGATCCTGTTTAGTCCTGCGATTAATCCGTGTACAATAACGCGCTATTTCTAAATGCCTGAGGCAAAGTTGTGATCGAAAATCTGCGTAATATCGCCATCATCGCGCACGTTGACCATGGTAAAACTACCCTGGTTGACAAGCTGCTACAGCAATCCGGTACGTTCAGCAATGATCGTGCGGAAGCCACCGAACGCGTGATGGACTCCAACGATTTGGAGAAAGAGCGTGGGATTACCATCCTCGCTAAAAACACCGCTATCAAATGGAATGACTACCGTATCAACATCGTTGATACCCCAGGGCACGCCGACTTCGGTGGTGAAGTTGAACGTGTAATGTCCATGGTAGACTCCGTTCTGCTGGTCGTTGACGCAATGGATGGCCCAATGCCGCAGACGCGCTTCGTAACCAAAAAGGCATTTGCCCATGGTTTGAAGCCAATCGTGGTTATCAACAAAGTTGACCGTCCTGGCGCGCGTCCTGACTGGGTTGTGGATCAGGTCTTCGACCTGTTCGTAAACCTGGATGCAAGCGACGAGCAACTCGACTTCCCAATTATCTATGCATCAGCATTGATGGGTATCGCGGGCAACGAACACACTGATATGGCGGAAGACATGACCCCGCTGTACCAGGCTATCGTTGACCACGTTAAAGCACCGAGCGTTGATCTTGACGGTCCGTTCCAGATGCAAATCTCCCAGCTGGATTACAACAACTACGTTGGCGTAATCGGCATCGGTCGTATCAAACGTGGCCGTGTGAAACCTAACCAGCAGATCACTCTGATCGACAGCGAAGGTAAAACACGTAACGGTAAAGTCGGTAAAGTACTGACTCACCTCGGTCTGGAGCGTATTGAATCCACCGAAGCTGAAGCGGGCGATATCATCGCGATCACCGGTCTGGGCGAACTGAACATCTCCGACACCCTTTGCGATCCGCAAAATGTCGAAGCGCTGCCAGCGCTGTCTGTTGATGAACCAACAGTTACCATGTTCTTCAACGTCAACACCTCTCCGTTCTGTGGCAAAGAAGGTAAATATGTTACCTCTCGTCAGATTCTTGACCGCCTGAACAAAGAGCTGGTGCACAACGTGGCACTGCGTGTTGAAGAAACCGAAGATGCGGACGCGTTCCGTGTATCCGGTCGTGGTGAGCTGCACCTGTCCGTTCTTATCGAAAACATGCGTCGTGAAGGCTTCGAACTGGCTGTGTCCCGTCCGAAAGTTATCAACCGTATGATCGACGGCCGTTTGCAAGAGCCGTTCGAGAACGTGACGCTGGACATCGAAGAACAGCACCAGGGTTCTGTGATGCAGGCAATGGGCGAGCGTAAGGGCGATGTCAAAGACATGATCCCTGACGGCAAAGGCCGTATTCGTCTGGATTACCTGATCCCGGCACGTGGCCTGATCGGCTTCCGTACCGAGTTCATGACCATGACGTCTGGTACTGGTCTGCTGTACTCCACGTTCAGCCACTACGATGACGTTAAACCGGGTGAAATCGGCCAGCGCCAGAACGGCGTGCTGATCTCTAACGGCCAGGGTAAAGCAGTTGCGTTCGCACTGTTCAGCCTGCAGGATCGCGGTAAGCTGTTCCTGGGTCACGGTGCAGAAGTTTACGAAGGCCAGATCATCGGTATTCACAGTCGTTCTAACGACCTGACTGTAAACTGCCTGACCGGTAAGAAACTGACCAACATGCGTGCTTCCGGTACTGACGAAGCGACCACGCTGGTTCCAGCACTGAAAATGTCTCTTGAGCAGGCTCTGGAATTTATCGATGACGACGAACTGGTAGAAGTGACTCCTACCTCCGTACGTATCCGTAAACGTCACCTGACTGAGAACGACCGTAAACGTGCGGGCCGTGGCAGCAAAGACTAATACGACTCCTTTTTAAGGATGCGTAGTCCGGGCTAAGCGAAAGTGATACCCGGCAAAAAAAGCCGCTGAGTTTCAGCGGCTTTTTTATTGGCACCCATTCAGACCCCCTCCGATGCGCTAAGCTGAACCTGACGCATAGCCAAAGCTTATCTTTCCCGCTACAGTTATTTCTTCACGGCGCAAAGGGAGATAAACATGCTTTATATCTTTGACTTAGGAAATGTCATCGTTGATATCGATTTCAATCGGGTGCTGGGCGCATGGAGCGATTTCAGCCGCGTGCCGCTGGCGACGCTCAAACAGAACTTCGCCATGGGCGAGGCGTTTCATCAGCACGAGCGCGGTGAAATCAGCGATGAGGCCTTCGCAGAAGCGATGTGCCATGAAATGGATTTGCCGCTGAGCTACGAGCAATTTTCCCACGGCTGGCAGGCAGTTTTTGTGGCGATACGTCCGGATGTTGTCGACATCATGCACAAACTGCGTGAGCAGGGGCATCGCGTGGTAGTCCTGTCCAATACCAACCGTCTTCACACCACTTTCTGGCCGGAGGAATATCCGGAGATCCGCGCAGCAGCCGATAAAATTTACCTTTCCCAGGAGATGGGCATGCGTAAACCGGAAGCGCGAATTTACCAGGCCGTCTTGCAGGCCGAAGGTTTCTCCGCCGCCGATGCGGTCTTTTTTGACGACAACGCCGATAATATAGAGGGTGCTAACCAGTTGGGTATCACCTCAATTTTGGTGACCGGGAAAGAGACGATACCGAACTATTTTGCGAAGCAGGTATGTTAAAAAACGTTCATCAAAAAGCCTCACATCACACCCGTCCGTTTCGGGCATGGGTAAAACTGCTCTGGCAGCGCATTGATGAGGACAACATGACCACGCTGGCGGGCAATCTCGCTTATGTGTCGTTGCTCTCGTTGGTGCCGCTGGTGGCGGTGATTTTTGCGCTGTTCGCTGCATTTCCGATGTTTTCGGAAGTCAGCGTCCAACTGCGACATTTTGTCTTTGCTAACTTTATGCCGGCAACGGGCGACGTCATCCAGCGCTACATCGAACAGTTTGTCGCCAACTCCAGCAAGATGACGGCGGTCGGCGCCTGCGGGCTGATCGTCACGGCGCTGCTGCTGATGTATGCCATTGATAGCGCACTCAATACCATCTGGCGTAGCAAAAAAGTGCGGCCAAAAGTTTACTCTTTCGCCGTCTACTGGATGATTTTAACCCTCGGCCCGCTGCTGGCTGGGGCAAGCCTGGCCATCAGTTCTTATCTGCTGTCTCTGCGCTGGGCCAGCGAGCTGAACACGGTGATTGATAACGTGCTGCGGATCTTTCCGCTGATTTTGTCGTGGCTCGCCTTTTGGCTCCTTTACAGCATTGTGCCGACCCTTCGTGTCCCTAATCGTGATGCCATTGTCGGTGCCCTGGTTGCGGCCATTCTCTTCGAATTGGGAAAAAAAGGCTTCGCACTTTACATCACCACATTCCCTTCCTATCAGCTGATTTATGGCGTGCTGGCTGTCGTGCCGATTCTGTTCGTCTGGGTCTACTGGACCTGGTGCATCGTCTTGCTTGGGGCGGAAATAACTGTCACTCTCGGGGAATACCGCAAACTCAAATTAGCCGCAGAACAAGAAGAAGCAGACCAACCATGATTGCATTGATTCAGCGTGTAACCCGTGCCAGCGTCACCGTGGAGGACGAGGTGACGGGTGAAATTGGCCCAGGACTTTTGGTGTTGTTAGGTGTCGAAAAGGATGACGACGAGCAAAAAGCCAATCGCTTGTGCGAGCGAGTGCTCGGCTATCGCATTTTCAGCGATGCAGACGGCAAGATGAATCTCAACGTCCAGCAGGCCGGTGGCAGCGTGCTGGTGGTGTCTCAATTTACGCTGGCGGCCGATACCGACCGTGGCATGCGCCCAGGATTTTCGAAAGGGGCTGCGCCCGATCGTGCTGAGGCGTTGTACGACTACTTTGTTGAGCGTTGTCGCCAACAAGAAATGAACACGCAAACCGGACGATTCGCTGCAGATATGCAGGTCTCGCTGGTGAACGATGGCCCCGTCACTTTCTGGCTGCAGGTATGAGCCAGTTGGCGGCCTGGCCGCGGGTAACAAGAGAGAGTACCGCTATGTATCATCTACGCGTACCGCAAACAGAAGAAGAGTTAGAGGTTTACTACCATTTCCGTTGGGAAATGCTGCGCAAACCGTTGCATCAGCCGAAAGGCTCAGAGCGTGATGCCTGGGATGCAATGGCGCACCATCAGATGGTGGTGGATGAAGAGGGGAATCTGGTTGCGGTCGGCCGCTTATACATCAACGCCGACTATGAAGCATCCATCCGCTTTATGGCGGTTCATCCCTCCGTGCAGGACAAAGGGCTGGGCACGCTGATGGCGATGACGCTGGAGTCCGTTGCCCGTCAGGAGGGCGTAAAGCGCGTCACCTGTAGTGCCCGCGAAGATGCGGTCGAGTTTTTCTCCAAGCTGGGATTCGTCAACGAAGGCGAAATCACCGCGCCACAAACCACGCCGATACGGCATTTCCTGATGATCAAACCGATCGCCTCCCTCGATGACATTTTGCATCGCGGTGACTGGTGCGGTCAGCTGCAGCAGGCTTGGTATCAGCACATTCCGCTCAGCGAGAAAATGGGCGTACGCATCCAGCAATATACCGGGCAGAAATTCATTACCACCATGCCGGAAATCGGCAATCAAAACCCGCACCACACGCTGTTTGCCGGGAGTCTGTTCTCGCTGGCGACGCTGACGGGCTGGGGGTTGATCTGGCTAATGCTGCGCGAACGCCACCTTGGCGGCACCATTATTCTTGCCGATGCGCATATCCGTTACAGCAGGCCCATCAGCGGTAAACCAAGCGCGATTGCCGATTTAGGCTGTCTGAGCGGCGATCTGGACCGTCTGGCGCGCGGACGTAAAGCCCGCGTGCAGATGCAGGTAGAATTGTTTGGCGACGAGACGTCGGGAGCTGTGTTCGAGGGAACCTACATCGTCCTGCCTGCGAAACCGTACGGTGCCTTTGAAGAGGGCGGGAACGAGGAAGAGTAGCTTCAAGCCAGCCTGGTGCATTACCGGGCTGTCCCAACTCGCCATGCGATATCTTTCATAACATCGCGTGCAGACTGGCTTATGCCGCCCAGTTGAAAGAATCCGTGAATCACGCCCTGCCACCGCTGAGCAGTGCACACCACGCTTTGCTCTGTCAGGCGCTCATAGAGAGCCTCGCCCTCATCGCACAGTGGATCAAACTCAGCCGTAATAATATGTACAGGCGGTAGACCGCTAAAATCATCGCGCCATATCGGACTGACTTCTGGATGTTGGCGTTCACCATTCGGCAGATACATTTCATAGCCGCTCTGCAGCGTATCGCGGGTGATGACATAATCTACGCCATTGCGGGTATAACTCTCACACAGTGCCGTGGCATCAAGCATAGGATAAATAAGAATAAGTTGCGCGGGTTGCCATGTTCCTGCAGCTTTAAGCCGCAATGACGTCACCAACGCCAGATGGCCTCCAGCACTGTCTCCGCAAAGTGTGAGACGCTGTTTATCCGCACCAAACAATTCGGCGTATTGCCAGACCAGATTAGCGCCTTTCTCCGCGTCGTCATGCGCAGCGGGGAAGACATGTTCGGGGGCCAGCCTGTACTGAACCGCAATGACCCGACAGTGACTGTAAAACGCCAGTTGGCGGAGCTGATTATCATGGGTATCAAAACCCCCGCTGATAAAGCAGCCACCGTGGTAGTAGATTACCGCGGGTAGAGTTTCTGATGCATTGAGTGGTGAAAATACGCGGAAAGTTATGCCTTCCAAATCGAACGTTTCCACTTTTACCCGTGTCTCCGTTTTTCCGGATAGCACTCTGCTGGCAACGTATCCTGCTCGCCGATCATCAATATTCTGGTTTCGAGACGAAGGTCGCCCGGCTGCAATGAAATCCTGAACCAGCTTATCAATACCCTTTTCCAGTGCCATGAATTTGTCCTTTTTACTGTGCGGATATACAGTCTTATAGCGCGATTTTTTACAGATGAAAATAGAGGATTTAGGTAGGGATTAGATAATGGAAAGCGACTCGCAGAATCGAAGACCGCCGTTCTAAATCTGGATAGAAGCCATGGTGGGGCGCGTAAACACGGTCACAAAGCTAAAGGTGCGGCAGTGATGGACGCTATTGAAATTATTGATGTGTCGCGAGAGATTGCTGAAAGAAGCGTGTCGCTCCGAGAGATACATGGGATGAACTTCCCGATGCCATCATTTTGGTTACTACCCAGAGCAGAAATTGCGCGTTAATTTCACGAAATACCAAAGACTTTACTGGATTGCAGGCGTGGTTTCACCCGATAAACTTTAGTGCCAGGCAACGTATGCCGCCCGGCACTCACTAAAGTAGGAAATTACTCCCCTTCACCCGGGAACAGGAACGGGTTGATAGAGCTACGGGCAAAGCCCTCTTGCTCCATGTGCGCGTCCAGTACCAGCGTGGCGAGATCGTCTGCGACGGCCTCGACTTTCGGGTCTTTTTCCTGATAAAGAATCTTCAGGTACGTCCCGCAATCACCGCAACTTTCCGCTTTTACCGCAGCGTTTTCGTTTTCCAGCGACCAGTAGTTCAGATCGCGGGTCTGCTCGCAGTTGCTGCATTTAATGCGCACCACATGCCACTCGGTTTCACACAGGTTGCAGTGCAAATAGCGCAAGCCTTGCGTCGTACCGATTTGCACCATGCTGGTGACGGGCATTGAGCCACAGACTGGGCAGAACTGGCGGGCTTCACCGTACTCAGCGCGCGCTTTGCCCGGAATCAGGCTGGCCATTTGCGCCCAGTAGAGCGACAGCGCAGCCCAAATAAACGGTGCTTTATCACTGCTAACTAACGCAAAATCGGCAGCAAACAGCGCGCTCGCCATCTCTTCCAGTTCAAGCGCAGAGGCTTTTTCCAGATTCTCGATAACCGCCAGTGCCGGACCGCTCATCTCTGGCTTCAGCTCAGCAATCAGTGATTGCAGCAGCGTGTGCCAGTGCTTATCGCGCGGCAAAACGTGGATATCTAGCGGCGGCTTGCCCTGATCGTTCGCTTCTTTGATGCGCGCGGTCAGGTCGATTTGCAGCGGGTGGTCATACAGCACCACTTCCTGCGCATGGGCGATAAGCGCAGCGAAGCGCAAGAAATCGCCAAGCGGATTGTTCTCTGCCAACTCGCGCAGACGCTCTGCGCGGCGGTTGTAGAGGTTCTTGAGTCTGGGGAATAACAACGGCGGAATGTAATCCGCCGTGCGTTTCTCGCTCGAACCCAGCTCATCTTGCGGGATTATGCGAATGCTCATTCAGATGACTTTTCCTGTTTCCGGCGGACTTCACGGTACCAGCGCGGGTGATGTTTCTTCGCCCATGCGCTGGTAACCCATCCTTCCACCATCGCGGTAATGGTGCCTTTGACCCAAAGGGCCGCGTAAATATGCACCATGATAACCACAATTAACGCGACTGCGGCAAATGAATGCAGCATCAGCGCAAATCGGATCACCGGGATTGAGAAAGCAGGCGCAAAATACGGACGCCAGATGATCACACCGCTCACCAGCAGCAGAACCAGGAAAATAATCGCCGCCCAGAATACGCATTTCTGGCCGAAGTTATAACGCCCGGTGTCACCCACTTCCTCGTTGACGATGATCTTACGAATATTCTTCGCCCAAAAGATATCATCCCGATTGATTAGGTTATGGTGCCAGTAACGGAAAAACATGATGATGAACGACGCAAACATAATCACGCCCACAAACGGGTGCAGAATTCGCGCCAGCTGCGGGGTGCCCAATATTTGCATCAGCCAGTTGAACGACGGGAAGAAAAATCCCAGTCCGCTTATCGCCGCCAGCATGAAGCAGAAAGCGGTGACCCAGTGGTTGATACGTTCCGGCGCGGTGTAGCGCACGATGGTGTCACGTTTCCTCATTTGCGCTCCTCCTCACGATCGTCACGAGGCGTGTCTTTTTCCTCATGAAGATTGTCTTCTTCATCATCCGCACGGTTAGGACCGACGCCGACGTAGTGGAAGATACTGGCGGCAAACGTCGCTGCAAAGCCAACGGCGGCCAGCGGTTTCCAGATACCTTTCCAGAACTTCACGGTCGCGCTGATCTCCGGGTTTTCCGGCAGGCCGTGATACAGATTCGGCTTGTCGGCATGGTGCAGCACATACATCACATGCGTCCCGCCAACGCCCGCCGGATCGTACAGACCGGCGTTGTCATAACCACGGGTTTTCAGCTCGGACACGCGCTCGCCCGCCAGCGTTTTCATATCCTCTTTGGATCCAAAGTGAATAGCGCCAGTCGGACAGGTTTTCACGCAGGCCGGCTCCTGGCCGACGTTCACGCGGTCAACGCACAGCGTACATTTGTAGACGCGGTTGTCTTCCGGGTTCATGCGCGGTACGTCGAACGGACAACCCGCAATGCAATAGCCGCAGCCAATGCACTGTTCGGACTGAAAATCGACGATGCCGTTGGCATACTGAATGATAGCGCCTTCAGACGGACACGCCTTCAGGCAGCCCGGATCGGCGCAGTGCATACAGCCGTCTTTGCGGATCAGCCATTCCAGTTTGTCGTTCTGTTCCACTTCCGAAAAACGCATCACCGTCCAGGATTTCGCGGTCAAATCGGCGGGGTTATCGTACACCCCGACGTTATGTCCCACTTCATCACGGATATCGTTCCACTCGGAACACGCCACCTGACAGGCCTTACAGCCAATACAGGTGGTGACGTCGATAAGCTTCGCCACTTCCTGCTGGTGGTCCCGCGCCTGAGGCGCGGGCGTGAAACCGTTAGTCGCGGAACGACGAATAATGTCTTGCGATTGATAAGCCATAAGTCGTCTTCCTTACACCTTTTCCACGTTCACGAGGAAAGCCTTAAACTCCGGCGTCTGCGTGTTCGCATCGCCGACGAACGGTGTCAGGGTGTTGGCGATAAAGCCTTTCTTCGCCACGCCTTCGTAACCCCAGTGAATCGGGATGCCGATGGTATCCACCTCTTGCCCGTGTACCTGCAACGTGCGAATACGTTTAGTCACCACCGCCTTGGCTTTGATATAGCCACGGTTAGACGAGACTTTCACCGTGTCGCCGTGGGCGATGCCGAGCTTATTCGCCAGCTTCTCACCGATCTCTACAAACTGTTCCGGCTGTGCGATGGCGTTAAGCAGCGCATGCTTGGTCCAGTAGTGGAAGTGCTCGGTCAGGCGGTAAGTGGTGCCGACATACGGGAATTTATCTTTTTTACCCAGCGCTTCCAGATCGCCTTTAAAGATACGGGCGGCAGGGTTAGAGATAACGTTCGGGTGCAGCGGGTTAGTGCCCAGCGGCGTCTCAAACGGCTCGTAGTGTTCCGGGAACGGCCCTTCCGCCATCTTATCGATAGCAAACAGGCGGCCCATCCCTTCAGGCTGCATGATAAACGGCCCCACGTTGCTGCCCGGTGCGGCGGCGCTGTAGTCCGGAATATCGACGCCACCCCATTTCGCGCCATCCCATTTCAGGAGCTGGCGTTTCGGGTCCCACGGATTGCCCTGCGGATCGGCGGATGCGCGGTTATACAGAATGCGGCGGTTCAGCGGCCACGCCCACGCCCAGCCCAGCGTATTGCCAAGACCCGATGGATCGGCGTTATCGCGGTTAGCCATCTGATTGCCTTTCGGCGTCCAGCTACCGGCGAAGATCCAGCAGCCGCTGGAGGTTGAGCCGTCATCGCGCAGATGCGCAAAGGTGCTCAGCTGTTCACCTTTCTTCGCCAGCACGGTGCCGGTGGCCGGATCGATAATATCCGCCAATGCTTTACCGTTGCTCTCCATCGCCACTTCTTCTGGCGCTGGATTTTCTGGCGTCGAATAGTTCCAGGTCATGTTCAGAACCGGTTCCGGATTCGCGCCGCCTTCGGTCGCATACATTTTACGCAGCCGCATGAAGATACCGGCCAGGATCTCGCCGTCGTTCATGGCGATGCCTGGGGCGTCTGCACCTTTCCAGTGCCATTGCAGCCAGCGGCCAGAGTTGACGATAGAACCGTTCTCTTCGGCGAAGCAGGTCGATGGCAAACGGAACACTTCGGTCTGAATCTTCGACGGATCGACGTCGTTTGATTCACCGTGGTTCTGCCAGAACGTCGCGGTCTCGGTATTGAGCGGGTCAATGGTGACCAGGAATTTCAGTTTCGACAGTGACTCTACTACTTTGTTTTTGTTCGGGAACGAGGCGACCGGGTTAAAGCCCTGGCACAGATAGCCGTTCACTTTGCCCTGGTGCATCATCTCGAAGTACTGCAGCACGTCGTACCCTTTGTCCCACTTCGGCAACCAGTCAAAGCCCCAGCTGTTCTCTGCCGTCGCTTTGTCGCCGTAGAAGGCCTTCATCATCGAGACGAAGAATTTCGGGTAGTTGCCCCAGTAGTTGACCTGGCCTTCCAGCAGCGGTTTCGGCGTGTTGGCAGTCAGATAGGTCTGGAGGTCGGTTTGCTTCTCGCTTGGCAGCGTCATGTAGCCCGTCAGGCTTTGTGACAGCAGACCAAGGTCGGTGAGCCCCTGAATGTTGGAGTGACCGCGCAGGGCGTTCACGCCGCCGCCTGCCATGCCCATATTGCCGAGCAGCAACTGAATCATCGCCATGGTGCGGATGTTCTGTGCCCCGACGGAGTGCTGCGTCCAGCCGAGCGCATACAGGAACGAGGCCGTTTTGTCTTTGGCGCTGGTTTCTGCAATGTATTCGCAGACTTTCAGGAAATCCGCTTTTGGCGTGCCGCAGATGTTTTCGACCACATCTGGCGTGTAACGGGAAACGTGCTCTTTGAGCAGGTTCCATACACAGCGCGGATGAGTCAGCGTGGTGTCGCGTTTCGCAAAGCCGTTCTCGTCCAGCTCGTAGTTCCAGCTGGTTTTGTCGTACTTGCGTTTTTCGGCGTCGTAACCGCTGAACAAGCCATCTTCAAAGCCATAATCCTCACGCACGATCAGGCTGGCGTTGGTGTAGGCTTCGGCGTATTCACGGTTATATTTTTCGTTGGTGAGCAGGTACAGCAAAACGCCTGACAGGAAAGTAATGTCAGTACCTGATCGAATAGGGGTATAGAAATCCGCCACTGACGCTGTTCGCGTGAAGCGGGGATCGATCACAATCAGTTTCGCGCCATTATGGATTTTGGCTTCCATCGCCCAGCGGAATCCCACCGGATGTGCTTCTGCCGCATTCCCACCCATCACGACGATGAGGTTGGCGTTTTTGATGTCGACCCAGTGGTTGGTCATCGCACCGCGACCAAATGTTGGAGCAAGACTTGCTACCGTTGGTCCGTGTCAGACACGCGCCTGGTTGTCGACCGCGAGCATACCGAGTGCGCGCGTGAATTTCTGCGTTAAATAGCCGGTTTCGTTGCTGGACGCCGAGGCACAGAGCATCCCGGTGGAGAGCCAGCGGTTGACCGTTACACCGTCCGCGTTCTGCGGCATAAAGTTGGCGTCGCGATCTTCTTTCATCAGCTTAGCGATGCGATCAAATGCGTCGTCCCAGGTGATTTGCTGCCACTTATCAGAGCCAGGTGCGCGGTACTCGGGGAATTTGAGGCGGCTTTCTGAGTGGATGAAATCCACCAGACCTGCGCCTTTCGGGCACAACGCGCCACGGTTGACCGGATGATCCGGGTCACCTTCGATATGGAAAATAGATGCTTTAGCGTTTTTCGCGCCGTCGCCGAGGCTATACATTAACAGCCCACAACCGACAGAGCAGTAAGTGCAGGTATTACGGGTTTCACGGGTGCGCAGCAGTTTGTACTGCCGTGTTTCCGCGAGCGCGACGCCTGGGGCAAAGCCCAGTGCGGCTACCGTCGTGCCTGCCATACCGCCAGCGCAGATCTTAAAGAACTGCCTTCTGCTGACCTGCATGGGTCACTCCTTGTTTCGACATTGCCACCCTTCATTCCTCGGACAGCGGGCGTTTAACCCGTTAGGCGAGTTATTTAGGGGCATTATTGTTTTACTTTATGGATGAGAAATAACCACAAAGGTGAAAAATTGATTTATTCCCCCATTTGCACGAGGGATATGTTGAGAATACCACAATGTCGGTAAGCCTGTTCCCGCCGTGTTAAAACAAAGTGAGCGTATTATCACCGTGATGATTATAAAACGTGATATCAATCACGTTTTGCTTAGGGGATGTTACGACTATGTATCGGTGTCAACGTTGTGCCTCTCCAGAAGGAGTAGGTAAACTTGAAGGGTATGGGAGCCGAAAAGTTGATCCATACTATGCGCGTGGCCTGCGGTTTATGATGCAATAGCAGGTCTCACCTACGTGGTTGCTCAGGAATACCGTTGTGTCAAAACAGAATCGTGATACCCAAACGTCTCCACTGCCTGCGGGTGTGGTGGAACATTCGGTACACAGACCCCCTCACATTACCCATTCCGTCCCCGATTTTCTGGCGGAGGAAGTGCCCGTTGCGCTGGTTTACAACGGTATTTCCCATGTCGTGATGATGGCCTCGCCCAAAGATCTCGAGCTGTTCGCCATCGGCTTTTCGCTCTCTGAAGGCATTATCGAGCAGCCTCAGGAAATCTACGGCATGGACGTTGTTAACGTCTGCAACGGCCTGGAAGTGCAAATCGAGCTGTCCAGCCGCCGCTTTATGGGACTCAAAGAACGTCGCCGCGCGCTGGCCGGACGCACGGGCTGCGGCGTATGCGGTGTCGAGCAACTCAACGATATCGGCAAGCCGATTATCCCGCTGCCGTTTACCCAGACGTTCAATCTCCGCCAGCTCGATCATGCCCTGAACCATCTCAACGACGTGCAGCCCATTGGTCAACTGAGTGGCTGCACGCATGCCGCCGCCTGGGTTTTACCGTCGGGTGTAATTGCAGGTGGACACGAAGATGTGGGACGTCACGTCGCGCTGGATAAACTGCTGGGCCGTCGTGCGGGTGAAGGTGGTGCGTGGCTGCAGGGCGCTGCGCTGGTGTCCAGCCGGGCAAGCTATGAGATGGTGCAGAAAGCCGCGATGTGTGGCGTAGAAATTTTGTTCGCGGTCTCAGCAGCGACGACGCTGGCGGTCGAGGTGGCGCAGCGCTGCAATCTGACGCTGGTGGGCTTTTGTAAGCCGGGGCGCGTCACAATTTATACCCATCCACAGCGCCTGATTGTTGATCAGTAAATTTGAATAACCTGAGCAAATCCTTCCGCTTTTAGTTGTCGGTGATGAGGTCTATTATTTATCACATCAAGGCAAAACGCCTTATCTAAACAACTAACGCACAGGATTTATATCATGAAAAACATCAAAACTTTTGTTGCAGTAATCGCACTGGCTACTTCTTTCGGTTCATTTGCTGCTCAGTCAGTGACCGCGACCGCAACCACCATCGACGGTGCAGAAGCGAAAATTGCGGCTCAGGCACAAGAAGCGGGCGCGTCATCGTATAAAATTACTCAGGCATTCACTGGTAACCAGGTTCACATGACCGCTGAACTGACTAAATAAGCGAATCACCTGTCGAAAGAGCGCCCCTGGGGCGCTTTTTTAGTTTATGCCTGCCAGTCGCAGCAGCGCCGTGACGATGGCCGCCGCAAAAATCACCACGATCAACGGCATTTTCCGCCACGCCAAAAACACCGCAAACGCCACACCGGTCACCCGCGCCATTCCAGCAAAATGTTCGCCTTCGTAAAACGTGGTTGCCAGCGCCACGGAAAATAACAGCACCGTTGCCGCATCGGAAAGCAGCGCCTGAGAACGCTCAGAGAGCGCTAAACGGTTGCCCAGCTTCGCGCCGCCAAGGCGCATCAGGTACGTTCCCGCCGATAAAATGGCGATGCCAAGGATGAAAATCGTCATATTGCCCATTATTTCTTCCTCGCAGCAAGGCCCAGTAACGAGAGCAACACCGGCAAACCGACAGGCGCAAACGGCACCGCCGCCAGCGACAGCGCCGCACCGCTACAGGCGCGGATAAGCGTGGTGCGGTTCTTAAACGCAGGCACCACCAAAGCCAATAGAATGGCCGGGAAAACGGCGTCCAGACCGATGGTCTCCGGCGCAGGCAATAATTTCCCAACCCCTGCGCCCAGCAACGTGCCGAGCGGCCAGATAATGGCGACACCCAAACCGCACAACCAATAGGCTGCTTTGCGCTGCTCCGGCGTTTTTTGCGACAGGCCAAACACCACGCTTTCGTCGTTCATGATGTGGCAGCCCAAAAAGCTCGCGCCGCGTTTGCCGACCAGTTCACGCACCGTCACGCCAAACGGAACATGACGCGCATTGACCAGCAAACCCGCTGCGGCGGCGGCCAGCGGATTTCCGCCGCTGGCGACAATGCCGATAAACATAAATTCCGACGCGCCCGCCAGCACGGTGAGCGAAAGGACAAACGGCACCCAAATCGGGAAACCATACGCCATCGCCAGCGAACCATAAGACACCCCAACGACGCCCACGGCCAGGCACACCAGGACGATCGCTTTTATCGTGTCGCCTTTCAGGCAGGAGAAATAATGCTTCATACAATTTTAGCCATATCGAACGAGTTTCCATTATAATGAACGCATCAATATCGTTTTACAAGATGAACGATTCGTTCGATTTATAGAACAGAGGCCCTTTTATGACGCAGCCAATTAGCGTTATCGCCAAAAGTCTGGTGCGAGAGCGTACGCGGACCGGGCTTTCACTGGCGGAAATCGCGCGTCGTGCCGGGATCGCCAAATCCACGCTTTCCCAGTTAGAGTCCGGCAACGGCAATCCAAGCCTGGAAACATTATGGTCGCTGTGCGTCGCGCTCGGCATTCCGTTTGCCCGTTTACTGGAGCCGCAACAGCCCACCACGCAAGTGATTCGTCGTGGTGAAGGGACCAAAGTGACCGCCGAACATGCCCATTATCAGGCGATTTTGCTGGCCGCATGCCCGCCGGGTGCTCGTCGCGATGTGTATATGCTGATGGCTCAGCCGGGCGCGGACCGGATTTCGCAGCCACATCCGCCAGGATCGGTGGAACATATCATTGTGACGCAGGGCCGGGCGTTGGTTGGCCTGACGGAAGCCCCAGAAGAGCTGGGCGAAGGGGACTATATTTGCTATCCCGCTGACCAGCCGCATATCTTTAAAGCCCTTGAGCGAGATACGTATGCGCTTATGGTGGCGGAACAAAACTAAACAGCAGGACACGGAAAATCATGTCGCTTAAAGCCATTGCCAAAGAACTGGGATTGTCGGTTACCACCGTCAGCCGCGCCCTCAACGGATATGATGACGTTTCCAGCGAGACGCGCGCGCGCGTTGAAGCCGAAGCGCAGCGCCGTGGCTATCGCCCCAACACCTTTGCCCGCCGCCTGAAGATGGGCAAAATCGACGCCGTTGGGCTGGTATTTCCGGTGCATCCGGTTCCGCTCAATAACAGCGTTTTTATGGACATGGTCGGCGAAATTAGCCATGAACTGGCGCGACATGAGATCGACTTGCTGCTGATCGCTGACGACGACTTGGCCGACAAACACAGCTATATGCGTATGGTGCAAAGCCGCCGCGTGGATGCGTTGATTGTGGCGCATACGCTCGATCACGATCCGCGTCTTGAGCAGCTTCAGGCGGCGGGATTCCCTTTCCTGGCGCTGGGGCGCAGCCAGTTGCCGCAGCCTTACGCCTGGTTTGATTTTGACAACTACGCCGGGACGTATAACGCCACCCGCTGGCTGATTGCGAAAGGTCATCAGCGCATTGCGCTGCTCGGTGAAAGCAATAATCAGGCGTTCATCACCCAGCGTCGTCAGGGTTATCTTGATGCACTGCGTGAAGCCGGACTGTCCAGCGAATGGCTGCGCGCGATGCCGCCTTCTCGTCGCGCGGGTTACAACACCACGCAAGCGCTGCTGGCGCTGACAGAACCGCCGACCGCCATCATCACCGACTGCAACACCCACGGTGACGGGGCCGCGATGGCGCTGGCGCAAGCCGGGCGTTTACGCGGCGAGCACGCGGTGGCGCTGATCGTGTACGACGGGCTACCGCAGGACAGCATTGTCGAGACCGAGGTGGCGGCGGTGATCCAATCCACCCGGCAGGGCGTGGGCAAACAAATTGCTGACATGGTGCGCCAGCTTATCGGCGGCGATGACCTCTCCCAACTTCAGGTGCTGTGGCAACCTGAATTCTCGCCAGGCGAAACCGCCTAAACTCGTTAAAATTGTAAACCGATCACAAATCCGAAACGTTTGGGTTGGTATCCGAAACGTTTCGGATCAACACTCAGGACATCTGATGACAGGAGATGTCCGATGCACGATTTCATTTTACGACTCGAAAGCGATACGGTTGACGTGGTGATTAAAACGCACCCGTTCGCCGAAATTCTTTACTGGGGGCCGCATCTTCGCCACTTTTCCCCGCAAGATGTGCAAAGCCTTTCCCGCCCCATTGCGAACGGCCGACTGGATGTTGATATCCCGCTGACACTGATGGCGGAGCTGGGCCATGGATTGTTTGGCGCGCCCGGCATTGAAGGCCATCGTCAGGGACTCGACGGTTCACCGATATTCAAAACGGTTGCTGTAACGCAGGAAGGACAACGTCTGTCGATTACCGCCGAAGATGACACTGCAGGGTTACGTCTCACCAGTGAAATCGCCCTCGATGACAGCGGCGTGCTGGTGGTGCGTCATGGCCTGACGAACTTACGCGCGCAGCCGTGGCAGGTCGATAGGCTCGCCGTCACGCTGCCAATCGCCGAGCGTGCGCAGGAAGTGATGGCTTTTCATGGCCGCTGGATCCGCGAGTTTCAACCGCACCGCGTTACGCTTGAGCACAACAGCTTTGTGATCGAAAGCCGTCGCGGGCGCTCTTCCCACGAACACTTCCCGGCGCTGATGACCGGCACTCCATCGTTCAACGAAATGCACGGCGACGTGTGGGGCGTACATTTAGGCTGGAGCGGCAACCACCGCCTGCGCGCCGAAGCCAAAACGGACGGACGTCGTTATGTTCAGGCTGAAGCGCTCTATCTGCCGGGCGAAATGGCGGTGGAGGAGGGCGAAACGCTGTGGACGCCACGCCTCTACGCCAGCTATTCCGCTCACGGGCTGAACGGTATGAGCCAGCAGTTCCACCGCTATCTGCGTGAAAATATTATTCGCTTCCCGGAAAACAAACCGCGTCCGGTGCATCTCAATACCTGGGAAGGGATTTACTTCGACCACGATCCGCAATACATCATGCGAATGGCGGACGAAGCCGCCGGGCTGGGCGTGGAGCGTTTTATCATCGACGACGGCTGGTTTAAGGGGCGCAATAACGACCACGGCGCGCTGGGCGACTGGTATCTCGATGAGAAAAAATATCCTGACGGCTTAACGCCGGTGATTCATCACGTCAAAAATCTCGGCATGGAGTTTGGGATTTGGGTCGAACCCGAGATGATCAGCCCTGATTCCGATTTGTACCGCGCCCATCCCGACTGGGTGCTCGCCCTGCCGGGCTACACGCAGGCCACTGGACGCCATCAGTGGGTGCTCAATCTGAACATTCCTGAAGCCTTTGATTATTTACTCGAACGCCTGAGCTGGCTGCTCGGTGAACACGCGATTGATTACGTGAAGTGGGACATGAACCGCGAGCTGGTGCAGCCCGGCCATAACGGTAAAGCCGCTGCCGACGCGCAAACCCGCCAGTTCTACCGTCTGTTAGATGTGCTGGGCGAACGCTTCCCGCAGGTTGAATTTGAATCCTGCTCGTCGGGTGGTGGTCGCATTGATTACGAAGTGCTGACCCGCTGCCACCGTTTTTGGGCGTCGGACAACAATGACGCGCTGGAACGCAACACCATCCAGCGCGGCATGAGCTATTTCTTCCCGCCGGAAGTGATGGGCGCGCATATCGGTCATCATAAATGCCACGCCACTTTCCGCCAGCACAGTATCGCCTTCCGGGGCCTGACCGCGCTGTTTGGTCATATGGGACTGGAACTTGATCCGCTGAGCGTCGACGAGCACGAGCGAGACGGTTATCGCCACTACGCCGCGCTGCACAAGCAGTGGCGCGAGGTGATTCATCACGGCACGCAGTGGCGCGTGGATATGCCGGATGCCAGCACGCTGGCGCACGGTATAGTGAGTGGCGACAAAGGGCAGGGGTTGTTTATTGTCAGCCAGTTAGCGATGCCAGATTACACGCTAATGATGCCGCTGCGCATGCCGGGCCTTGAGGCGAGCGCGCAGTACCGCATCACGCTGCTCGATCATCCGAATATCCGTCTGACGGGCGAGGGCGGGCACACCATGCGCAAACTCCCCGCGTGGATGGAAGCACCGCAAACCGCGAGCGGTGAATGGTTGATGCAGGCAGGCATTGCGCTGCCGATTCTGGATCCGGAAACCGCCATTCTGATTGGCGTTGAACGCGTGTAAAGGTGACGGGCCGGATAGCCGGCCCTCAGTTGAGGATAAAAATAATGAACACGACTGCCTGTACCCACAAAAACAACCCTAATTTCTGGATTTTCGGGGCGTTCTTCTTTCTCTACTTCTTTATCATGGCCACCTGTTTTCCGTTCCTGCCGATCTGGCTGTCGGACGTCATCGGCCTGAACAAAACCCATACCGGGATTGTTTTCTCCTGTATTTCGCTTTCTGCGATCGCCTTCCAGCCTGTGCTGGGCGTGATTTCTGACAAACTGGGGCTGAAAAAACATCTGCTGTGGATAATCGCGGTGCTGCTGTTTTTGTTCGCGCCGTTCTTCCTGTATGTCTTCGCGCCGCTGTTAAAAACCAGTATCTGGCTCGGGGCGCTGAGCGGCGGGCTGTATATCGGCTTTGTCTTCTCGGCGGGGTCTGGCGCCATTGAGGCCTATATCGAACGCGTCAGCCGCAACAGTTTCTTCGAATATGGCAAAGCGCGCATGTTCGGTTGTCTGGGCTGGGGGCTGTGCGCCTCAACGGGTGGTGTGCTGTTCAGCATCGATCCGTCGCTGGTGTTCTGGATGGGGTCCGGCGCGGCGCTGCTGCTTATGCTGTTGTTAGTGGTTGCCAAACCTAAGCCAAACCAGACGGCTGAAGTAATGAACGCGCTCGGTGCCAACCAGCCGCAAATCACCGCTAAAACGGTCATTAGCCTGTTCCGCCAGCGCAGAATGTGGATGTTTATTTTGTACGTGATTGGCGTGGCGTGCGTCTATGACGTGTTCGATCAGCAGTTTGCCACTTTCTTTAAATCATTCTTCGCCACGCCAGAAGAAGGCACACGTGCCTTTGGATTTGCGACGACGGCAGGGGAAATTTGTAACGCGATTATCATGTTCTGCTCGCCGTGGATCATTAACCGCATTGGCGCTAAAAATACGTTGCTGATTGCCGGGCTGATCATGGCGACGCGCATTATCGGCTCGTCGTTCGCCACCACGGTGGTGGAAGTGATCGCTCTGAAAATGCTGCATGCGCTGGAGGTGCCGTTCCTGCTGGTGGGCGCGTTCAAATACATTACCGGCGTGTTTGATACCCGACTGTCTGCGACGATCTATCTGATAGGTTTCAATTTTGCCAAACAGTCGGCGGCGATTTTCCTGTCCGCCTTTGCCGGAAATATGTATGACCGGATCGGCTTCCAGGATACCTACCTGATGCTGGGCTGTATTGTACTGACGGTGACGGTGATATCGGCGTTTACGCTGAGTAGCAAACAGCAGATTGCGGCCAGAGGAAACACGGTGCAGGCCAGTTAAAACCAGGACGCTGCCGCAGTTCATGCGGCAGCGCAAAGCACTTAATCCAGGTAAAACACCTCTTTCAGTTCTGCACTCACCGGGCTGTTGTCCGGATTTGAGGGCATCACATCACGCATGTGTTTCCACCAGCGCTGGCAAACGTCAGTATGTGCCACTGCGTTCCAGCGCTCCTCCGATTCAATCTCGACAGTCGCAAACAGCAGATTACGGGCTTTATCCAGATAAATGGCGTAATGGTGCGCACCGTGGTCTTTCAACACCGATTCAAGTTCTGGCCAGATCGGCGTGTGGCGGCGTTCATATTCATCGTGTGAATCTGGGTTCACCTGCATCACAAAAGCTTTGCGGATCATAATGCCTCCAGATACAGCTCGCGAACCTCGTCGCGGCTGGCGGTACGCGGGTTGCACGGTGCGCACGGGTCGGCGAGCGCTTTGTCGAGCCAGCCTTCGATATCCGCTTTGGTGACGCCAAGCTGGCTGAATCCCGATGGAATACCGACGCGCGTGCTCAGGTCGCGTATGGCCTGAATCGCTGACTGGCTTGCCGCGTCGTCGCTCATTCCACGCGTCTCGACACCCATCGCCTGGGCCACGAGGGCAAAACGTGCGACCGCATTAGGGCGGTTAAAGTTTTCGATGATCGGCAGGAGAATAGCGTTGCACACGCCGTGCGGCAGGTTGTGCGTCGCGCCTGGCTGATGCGCCAGAGCGTGCACCAGACCCAGACCGGCGCTGTTAAACGCCATGCCCGCCAGATACTGCCCAAAAGCCATCTGCTCACGGGCGTGCAGGTTATGCCCGTCATCAACCGCTTTCGGCAGCCACAGCGCGATCAGGCGAATAGCTTCCAGCGCGTTGGCGTCGGTCAGCGGGTGCGCGCCGACAGACACATAGGCTTCGATGGCGTGCGTCAGCGCATCCATGCCCGTTGCGGCAGTGACGGACGCGGGAATATCGAGCATCACGCTGGCGTCATCGACGGCGATATCCGGGATAATATTGGAATCAATAATGACTTCTTTCACCTGGCGCGCGGTATCGATAATCACCGCGTTGCTGGTCATCTCCGCCGCCGTGCCCGCAGTGGTATTGATCGCCACCAGCGGCACGCCCGTGTTTTTGACTTTCCCGACGCCAGAATAAGCGGTGGACGGGCCAGGATTCGCCGTCAGGATTTTAATCGCCTTCGCGGTATCAATCGGGCTGCCGCCGCCGAAAGCGATCAGGTAATCGCAGTCCGCATCCTGATACGCCGCGAACCCTTTCTGCACCAGCGCTTCGGTTGGATTTGGAAACACGTCATCGAACAGATGATAAGACATCTGATGGGCGTCCAGCGCGGTGAAGAGGCTGTCGAGCAGCCCCATTTTCACCAACTGCCCGTCGGTAACAATCAGTGCTTTTCCCCACTGCTTGTTTGCCACCAGATTGACCATATCGCCGATTGCGCCCGCGCCGTGCAGGCTGATTTTGGGAAGCGCCAACATAAAGCTCATGATAATTCTCCTTAACATTGATTTTGGGAAATCCTGTTCCCCTCGCCCTACCTTCTCCGCAGAGGGGAGAAGGGACTGCTCGGTGCGCCTTTTCACCCTCTCCCTTTGGGAGAGGGTGGGGTGAGGGGACTCAAATCCGTCTGCGTTGCATCATCCGGCGGGTGATAATCGGCAGGGAGATCACCACAATCAGCATCGCGCCGATGATCACCGACATCACAATGCCGGGCACATTCAGCAGGCTCAGGCCAAAGGTCACCAGCCCCATCAGGAAGGCGGCGATAATCACGCCCACCATGCTGCCGGACCCGCCGAGAATATTGACGCCGCCGAGCACCGCCATCGTCACCACTGCCAATTCCCAGCCCATCGCAATCGTCGGGCGCGTGCTGCCTAAACGCGAGGTGAGCAATACCGACGCCAGCCCGGACATCAGCCCCACAAGCGCAAACAGCAGTAAGTTGTGACGTTTCACGTTGATGCCGGAATACCAGGCCCCGGTCGGATTGTTGCCGATGGCGTAGGTGCGTCGGCCAAAGTTGGTGCGATGCAACACGAAGGCAAACACCGCGGCCAGCACGATAAACAGCGCGAATTCGAATGACAGCGCGCCCCACACGTAGCCTTGACCCAGCCAGGCGAAACTTTCGGGATAGCTGTTCAGCGCCTGATCACCGAGCAAAATGTAGGTAATGCCGCGATACAGGCTCATGGTGCCGATGGTGATGACAATCGACGACAGATTAAAGCGGGTCACCAGCAGGCCGTTGAACAATCCGCACAGCAGCCCGACGCCTAATCCCACACAGACCAGCAGCGGCGTATCCACGCCCGCCGCCGCGCAAAAGCCCATCACCGTGGAACTCAGCGCGATAGTGGACGCCACTGACAGATCGATTTCACGGGCGATAATCAGCATCGCCATCGGCAGCACGATGATCGCCTTTTCGGTGAAGTTAAACGTCGCGTCCGACAGATTCCAGATATCAAGAAAATAGGGCGAGGCGAAAGCATTGACCACAAACACCGCCAGGGTCACGGCCAGCAAAAATCCTTCCCAGCACAGCAGACGCTGGAAAATTCCCGCTGGAACAGGCGTATTGTTCATCTCTTCCGACGTTATTATTTTGCTCATGAGTTCACCGCCTGTTTCTGACGTGCCAGCGCGGCATCGCGCAAGATCAGCCGTCCTTTGCGTTTATTGCCGCGCTCGTTAAGCAGCACCGCAATCACGATCACCGTGCCTGAAATCGCCATTTGCCAGAACGGCGAAACGCCAATCACCGGCAGCGCGTTATTGATAACGCCGAGGAACAGCGCGCCGAACAGGCAGCCCAGGACACGTCCGGTGCCGCCCATGGTGCTGATGCCGCCAATGACGCACGCCGCCACGACTTGCAGCTCAAACCCGTTTGCCACGTCGACGTACGCCACCGCGAAGCGCGAGATCCACAGATAGCCGCAGAATCCGGCCAGCGCGCCCGACAGGCAGAAGCTGACGAACTGCATTTTTCCGGCGTTAATCCCTGTGTAATACGCCGCCGTCGCGTTGCCGCCCGCGGTGTAAAGGGCGCGCCCGGTACGGCTGTAGCGCAGGAAATAGCCCACCAACAGCAGCGCGGCAACCGCACACCAGCTCAGCACGGGCAAACCTAAAATCGCTGTGCGCGGCAGGGCGAGAAAATCCGTGCCCATCTGGTTGGAGTTCACCCAGCCGCCGCCGGAGAGCAAAAAGATAATTCCGCGGTAAATGCTCATGGTGCCGAGCGTCACCACAATCGCCGGGATGCCGAGCTTCCACACCAGCAGGCCGTTGATCGCGCCCATCAGCAACCCAAGCCCAGTGGCCAGAATCAGCAGCGCCCAGACGGGAACATCCGGATAATGGAAATTAATCAGCGCGACAATCATCCCGGTCAGCGCCAGGTTTGCCGCCATCGACAGGTCGATGCCTTTGGTCAGTAAAACCATCATCTGGCCGAGCGCGAGAATGATCAGAATGGAGGTGTCGTTAAACATCTCCACCAGATTGCCCGGCGCGATAAATGACGGCACGCGGCTGCCGATGGCGAGAATCATCAGCATGATTACGGCGCCGAGCAGCGCCTCACGGTGCTTCAGCAGTTGCTTGATCATTACGCAGCCTCCTGTTTTGCACCGCTGGCCGCGCTGACGATGGTTTCCGCCGTCGCACCACCTGCGCTGTATTCCGCCACCATCAGCCCCTCGTGCATCACGATGATGCGGTCAGCCATGCCCATTACTTCCGGCAGTTCTGACGACACCATGATCACCGCCAGCCCCTGTCCAACCAGTTCTGACATAAACTGATGAACGGCCGCTTTTGAGCCGATATCGATGCCTTTTGTCGGCTCATCGAGGATAATCACGTCAGGATGCGTCGCCAGCCATTTGCCGATAACCACTTTTTGCTGATTGCCGCCAGAGAGCGTTTCGACCGGCTGTTTCCAGCTAAAAGCCTTCACCTGCAGACGCGTAGCGTATTCGTCCGCCAGCGCCCATTCGCGGTGGTCATTCAACACGCCGTTGGGGTTGAGCTTGCCGAGCTGCGGCAGGCTGATATTTTGCGCAATCGGCAGGGCAATAATCGCCCCCTGTTTTTGCCGCTCTTCCGGTACGCAGACAATCCCCGCTTTGATGGCATCGGACGGCTGGCGGAACTGTTGCGCTTTGCCGTTCAGCACGATTTCCCCGGAAGACGGGCGCGTGACGCCAGACAACGCCTGCATCAGCTCGGTACGTCCTGCACCGACCAGGCCGTAAAAGCCAAGGATTTCGCCTTTGCGCAGTGAAAACGAAATGTGCGCGAATTCCGTCGGATGGCAGAGATCGTTGACCTCCAGTACCGTCTCGCCTTTTTCGCATTCCACTTTTGGGAAAGTTTGGGTGATAGCGCGACCCACCATCATCGAGACCATGCGTTCTTCGGTGATCTCATTCATCGCGCCCGCGCCGACAAACACGCCGTCGCGCAAAATGGTGTAGTGATCCGCCAGTTCGAAAATCTCGTCGAATTTGTGCGAGATAAACAGAATGGCTTTGCCTTCCTGCTTTAAGCGCTCAACGATGTGATAGAACTCGAGAATTTCATGCTGAGACAGCGCGGCTGTGGGTTCGTCGAGGATCACCACCTGCGCCTCAAACGACAGCGCACGGGCAATAGCCACCATATGACGCTGGGCAATGCTCAGGGTTTTGAGCGTGGCGCGCGGGTCAATCTGTACCTCGAGACGCGACAAAATCTCCTGCGCGCGACGGTGCATTTCCGGCCAGTCGAGCTTTTTGAAAAAGCCTTTGTGCAGATACTGACCGACGAAAATATTTTCGGTCACCGACAGTTCATCGAACAGCACGGTTTCCTGATGAATGGCGGTGATCCCGACTTTGTGCGCCGATTCCGGTGTTGGGAGCTGAATGGGGATCGCTTTGTAGAGGATTTCGCCCTCTTCAGGCTGGTAAATACCGGTCATCACTTTGACCAGCGTCGATTTGCCCGCGCCATTTTCGCCGATAAGGGCGGTGACTTTGCCGGGCCAAAGCTCAAGCTGCACGTTCTCAAGGGCGCGCACACCAGGGAAAATCTTGGTGATGCCCTTAAGTTGAAGCAATGGGGTCATGATAGTTCTCCGTAGTATCCGCCTCCCCTCGGAAGAGGGTTAGGGGGCGTGCGGTCTGATGCCCTCACCCCGGCCCTCTCCCACAGGGAGAGGGGGGTAACGTTCCCTTTCCCTTTGGGAGAGGGTGAGGGGATTAGAAAATCTTAGAGAACTTATCAATGTTGCTGGCATCGTAGACGAACGGCTCAGCCATCGCGCCGCTGCCGTCGGCATCCAGCTTCACTTTGCCCAGTTTGCCCATGCTGGCTTCATCTTTGGTGGCGGTGCCTTTCACCAGATCGTCCGCCAGATAGGTTGCGGCATAGCCGAGATCGATGGGGTTCCAGATGGCGAAGCTTTTGCTCGCGCCCGATTTCACCGCGCCCGCCATTTCAGACGGCAAGCCCAGACCGGTGACATACACTTTGCCGATTTTGCCCTGGTCTTTCACTGCCTGCGCGGCAGCGACAATGCCGACGGAGGATGGCGAGACAATCACTTTCAAATCAGGATAGGTTTTCAGCAGGCCAACCGCTTCGCGGTAGCTTTTGTCAGAGAGATCGTCGCCGTAGGCCACGGTCACCAGATTGACGGACGGGTACTTCGGCAGCACCTTTTTCATCTCGGCAATCCAGGTGTTCTGGTTGGTGGAGGTTGGTGTCGCGCTCAGTACCGCCACATCCCCTTTTTCCACGTTCAGGGCTTTCAATGCATCAGCCGCCAGCTTAACGTTGGTTTCGCCGATCAGCGCGTTATTAGAAGGATTCAGATGGATCTGACGCCCGGCTTTCGCCACGCCAGAATCCCACGACACCACTTTGATGCCGCGCTGCATAGCTTTCTTGAGTACCGGAACCAGGGCATCCGGATCGTTAGCGGAAATGGCGATCGCATCGACACCTTGTGCGATCAACCCGTTCAGCACTTCGATCTGCGCTTCGGCGGTGGTCGTCGTTGGACCGGTGTAAATCACTTTGACATCACCTAACTCTTTGGCCGCCTCCTGCGCGCCGACGTTCGCGGCTTCGAAGAATCCATTTCCGAGGGATTTCGCCACCAGGGCGATTTTAACTTCTGCTACTGCGGAACCGGACAACGCCAGAGCGGCAACGGTGAGGATTAAGCTTAGTTTTATTTTCATTGCTTTTACTCCACTGAATAAGTGATTTGTGTAGGGATTGCAGGTGGTTTCGCCCCGTCTCAGTGAGCGGGGCGCGATGTTCTTATTTGTACAGCTCTAACGCCGATTTCATCGGGGTCACGCCAAAGCGTTTGCCCAGTGCAATCAGTTCTTCCTGAGTAATGGTCTGTTTCATTCCGCCCATGGAATAGACTTTGACTAACACTTCGGCGGATTTCTCGGCGGTATCGATCAGGCCAAAGGCTTCATCCAGCGTTGGACCGCTGCCGAACACACCGTGGAACGGCCACAGCACCAACGAATGTTTTTGCATGTCTTGCGCCGTCGCCTGGCCGATCTCATCGGTACCCGGCACCATCCACGGCAAAATGCCCACGCCGTCCGGGAACACCACCAGACATTCGGTGCTGCCTTCCCACAGTTTGCGGGTGATAAACGCGCTGTCGTTCTCCAGCACGTAAGTCAGTGCGATCAGGTTGGTGGCATGACAGTGCATGATCACGCGGTCTTTCCCATCGGTCGCTTTGATACGTTCGCAGTGGGAGAGGAAATGCGCTGGCAGCTCAGACGTCGGTACCGCTTCGTTCGTCAGTCCCCAAAGAATGTGATAGCCCGCGCCGTCGCTGTCCACTTTTACCACGCCTAAATTCGCGGTCGGATCGAGCTGCACGTTGCGGAAGAACTTACCGGAGCCGGTGACGATAAACGCCGTGTTGGCGAGCAGCGGCATCGGCTGGCTCAGCGCGATATAGCGCGGCTTTTGGTGAAAATCCGCTTCGAACGGTGCGATGTCCGCATTGTCAAGACGCAGCGTCAGGTTGCCGCCGTTGCGCTCGTCCCAGCCTTTCAGCCAGGCGTCGGTAGTGGCTTTAATCATGCCCTGGACGAACCAGGCGTTGGTGA
Organism: Enterobacter sp. 638; assembly: GCF_000016325.1. NCBI lineage: Bacteria > Pseudomonadati > Pseudomonadota > Gammaproteobacteria > Enterobacterales > Enterobacteriaceae > Enterobacter > Enterobacter sp. 638. The sequence continues at coordinate 4,424,423 of NC_009436.1, read as the reverse complement.
TGGTCTGCATAGTTTCTCTTTCCTTCAAAGTGCCGGGTGGCGCGGAGCTTGCCCGGCCTACAAAATCTGATATTCGGTGAGGCCTGATGCCCTCACCCTAGCCCTCTCCCACAGGGAGAGGGGACTGTTCGGTGCGGTCTTCTCCCTCTCCCTGTGGGAGAGGGCGGGGTGAGGGCAAAATTACCCGCGCTGGCTCAACACCTCTTTCTCATATGCCCGCACGTTGTCCAGCCACTGGCTACCGGCTGGCGCGTCGTTGCGCTGGCAGTACATTTCCCAGATGGCCTGCCACGGCAGGGATTTTTGCTCTTCCAGCAGTGCTAGACGTGCGGTGTAATCGCCGTTTTCTTCGAGCTGCTTCAGTGCAGCCGTAGGCTCAAGCAGCGCGCGCAGCAGGGCTTTTTTCATGTTGCGCGTACCAATCACCCACGCGGCGATGCGGTTGATCGAGGCGTCAAAGAAGTCGAGCCCAATGTGCACGCGGTCGAACAGATCGTGACGGATGATTTCGCTGGCGATGGCCTGGGTTTCGTCATCCAGCAGCACCACGTGGTCACTGTCCCAACGCACCGGACGGCTGACGTGCAGCAGCAGGCGCGGCACGTAGAGCATGGCGGCAGAGATTTTGTCGGAGATCACTTCCGTTGGATGGAAGTGGCCGGCATCCAGGCACAGCGCGGTCTGGCGGCTGGTGGCGTAACCCATGTAGAACTCATTTGAGCCAACGGTGTAGCTCTCCGCGCCGATACCGAACAGTTTGCTTTCCACGGCATCAATGTGATGCGCCGGATTTATCTTTTCGCTGATGATCTCATCGAGCGCGGCCAGCAGGCGCTGACGTGGGGCAAGACGGTCGACGGTGATGTCTTTCATGCCGTCCGGGATCCAGATGTTCATCACCGACGGCGTGCCCAGCTGTTCGCCAAAATAAGCGGACACGCGGCGGCTGGCCTTGACGTGGTCGATCCAGAACTGGCGAATTTCATCATCTGCGTGAGACAGAGTAAAACCGTCGGCGCTCAGCGGATGCGAGAAGCAGGACGGATTGAAATCCAGCCCGAGTTTGTTGGCTTTTGCCCACTCAACCCAGTTCTTAAAGTGTTCCGGTTTGATTTCGTTACGCCCGACCGGCTCCGGGGCTTCGTGGTAAATCGCATGCAGATTCAGGCGTTTTGGGCCGGGGATTAAGCTCAGCGCCAGCTCCAGGTCGGCGCGCAGCTCGGTCGCGTTACGTGCTTTACCTGGATAGTTACCGGTGGCCTGAATACCCCCCGTCAGCGCGGCGCCGGTATTTTCAAAGCCTGCGACGTCATCGCCTTGCCAGCAGTGCATGGAAACCGGCAGACGATCGAGCTGACGCAGCGCCTCTTCGACATCTACGCCGACGGCGGCGAAACGCTGTTTAGCCAGTTCCCAGGCTTGTTCAAGTTGAGTGGTCATGCGCAAAGCTCCTTAGTCAGTCGTTTTTGCTGAAACTGCGCTCGGTAGCGGGCAATTTCATGGCAGGAATGAGGGGTAAACGTGGTGAGGGCGTAGTTGCCCGTGACCACGGTGCGGAAATCGTCCACGTTGGTGAGTTCGTCCAGCGTCATCAACTGGATGCCGATATTGCCGAGCGTGGACGCCTCGACAGGACCCGCCACGACGGTGATCCCGCAGGCGTCGGCACACAGCTGATTCAGCAGCCGGTTCTGGCAGCCGCCGCCCACGATGTGTAACTGGCTGAACGGTTTACCGCGCAGCGTTGCCAACTCCTGCAGCACGTCGGCATACAGCAAGGCGAGGCTGTCGAAAATACAGCGCGCCAGTTCAGCTGGAGTGTTAGGAACAGGCTGGTTTGTTTCGCGGCAGGCGGCCTGGATTTCGGTGCTCATATTGGCCGGGTTGATAAAGCGATCGTCGTTCGGGTTGATCACGAAACGGCACGCCGCCAGCGTCTCGGTATCGGCGATCAGCGCCGACAGGTCGGAGACGTTTTGCTCTTTCAGCACGCGCTGGAGCAGCCACAGCCCCATGATATTTTTCAGCACCCGATAGCGGCCTTCCGCGCCACCTTCGTTGGTGATGTTGGCAGCCAGCGCCGCATCGCTGGTGTACGGCGTTTTGCTCTCAAAACCCATCAACGACCAGGTGCCGGACGAGAGATACGCCGCGTCTTGACTGGCGAGCGGAGAGGCAATCACGGCGCTGGCGGTGTCGTGGCTTGCTACCGCGACAACGGGGATTTGATTGCCCAGCGGGCAAATCCAGTGACCGATCACATTGCCGGGATGCGTCGGCGTGCCAAACCAGGCGGCGGAGACGCCGGTCCAGTTGAGCAGGTTTTCATCCCAGTTATCCGAGTTGATGTTGACCAACTGCGTGGTGGTGGCGTTGGTGTATTCCCAGTTCATATTGCCGGTCAGGCGATAGCTGAAGTAATCCGGGATCAGCAGCGCATGAGCGACGTTTTTAATCAACTCTGGCTGCTGTTCCGCCAGCGCACGCAGCTGGTACAGCGTGTTGAACGGTAAAAACTGAATGCCGCTGCGCCCGTAGATATCCGCTTTGCCGAGCTGTTCAATGGCGCGGGCCATCACGCCGTCGGTGCGGCTGTCGCGATATGACACCGGCAAACCGATGCGCGCGCCGTTGCGGTCCAGCAGGACGTAATCCACGCCCCAGGTATCAATCCCGATACTGTCAATCAGAATGCCTTCTTCGCAGACCTTGTTCAGTCCAGTGCGGATTTCAGCTTCCAGGCTGTCAATATCCCAGGTGTCCACGCCGCCCTGTTTTTGCAGGCAGTTAACAAAACGGTGGATCTCGCGAAGAGTCAGCGTGCGCTGTTCAGGGGCATAGCAGGCCAGCATTACGCGACCGCTGGAGGCGCCTAAATCGACAGCGACACAATGGCGAAGAGTCATGTTCCGGTCCTTCTTTAAGTCATTACCGGAGAGTGTAAGAAAGGAAAGAAAAACAGACCTTCTCGCCACTGACAGCCAAAATCCGCGGCTGGCAAGGAATCAAAGATGAACGTGAGGGAGTTCACAGTTTCCAGTTATGGCGCGGATGTCAGGCCATGTGACGGTTGCCGCATTTCCCGATCTTTCCCGCTGTTTCTTAAAAATCCGACAGGCTTTGCGCGCTTTGCTGTCGAAAATTGAAGGTGAGAATCGCGGCCCTTAATTACTATTTTGAGAACATTTCTCATTGGTGGTGGCCGTTATGACCGTTCTGCACAGCGTGGATTTTTTCCCTTCCGGACATTCGCCCGTTGCGATTGAGCCGCGCCTGCCACAGGCGGCCTTTCCGGAACATCACCATGATTTTCATGAAATTGTGATTGTTGAGCATGGTACGGGCATTCACGTTTTTAACGGCCAGCCGTACACCATCAGCGGTGGAACGGTCTGTTTTGTTCGCGACCACGACCGGCACATGTATGAACATACCGACAACCTGTGCCTGACGAATGTGCTCTATCGTTCTCCGGATGCGTTCCAGTTTTTATCGGGGCTAAACCAGCTACTGCCGCAGGAAAAAGACGGGCACTATCCGTCGCACTGGCGAGTGAATCAATCCACGCTGCAGCAGGTACGTCAGCTCGTCACCCAGATGGAGCAGGCCGAGGAAAATACCGAATCACATGCGCTCGCCAGTCGTGAACTGACGTTCATGCAACTGCTGGTACTCCTGCGCCGTAGCAGTCTGGTGGAAGGTCTCGAGAATAACGACGCGCGGCTCAATCAACTGATGGCCTGGCTGGAAGATCACTTTGCCGAAGAGGTGAGTTGGGAGACGGTGGCGGACGTGTTTTCGCTTTCCCTGCGTACTCTGCATCGCCAGCTCAAACAGCACACCGGATTGACGCCGCAGCGCTATCTGAACCGTCTGCGCTTGATCAAAGCCCGCCATCTTTTGCGTCATACGGATGAGAGCGTGACGGACATCGCTTATCGCTGCGGTTTTGGCGACAGTAACCACTTTTCGACACTTTTTCGCCGGGAGTTTAGCTGGTCACCGCGCGAGATCCGTCAGGGTCGTGATGCGTCACTTCAGTAACGCGAGGCCAATCACCGTTTTTTTATCGCGAACCCGCTAATAATGTTCGGCTATTAGCCGCTGGGGTGTGTCGTGGGCGTTCCGTTAATCCTTCGCAAAACTGATTTTTTTGCCAACGCCGGACAGGCTGTCGCGGTGGCGGACCGCTATCCGCAAAATGTCTTTGCTGAGCATACGCACGAGTTTTGCGAGTTAGTTCTGGTATGGCGCGGCAACGGCCTTCACGTTCTCAACGATCGTCCCTATCGCATCACGCGCGGTGACCTTTTTTATATCCGCGCGGAAGACAAACACTCCTACGCCTCGGTTAACGATCTGGTCTTGCAGAACGTTATTTATTGCCCCGACAGGCTCAAGCTGAACGTTGACTGGGCCAGCAACATTCCTGGCTTTAACGACGCACGCGGCGCGCCGCACTGGCGTTTAAGCAGCAATGGTATGGGGCAGGTCAGGCCCGTTATCACGCAGCTTGAGCAGGAGAGTTTGAAGGCGGATCAGAGCGCGAACGAGATGGCTGAACTGCTGTTCGCCCAACTGGTGATGACGCTCAAACGCTTTCGTTATGCGACCGATAACCCTTCGGCGAACGAGCAAGAGGCGCTGCTGGATAAACTGATTACCGCGCTGGCTGGCAGCCTGAACCGCAGCTTTGTGCTGGAGAAGTTTTGCGAGCAAGAGCAGTGCAGCGAACGCGCCTTGCGCCAGCAGTTCCGCACCCAGACGGGCATGACCGTGAACCACTATTTGCGCCAGCTACGCATTTGCCACGCGCAATATCTGCTGCAACATACGGAGCTGATGGTGAGTGAAGTGGCGATGCGCTGCGGCTTTGAGGACAGTAACTATTTTTCTGTGGTGTTTAACCGGGAGGTAGGGATGACGCCGGTTCAGTGGCGTCATCGCAGTCGAAAAGCAGCGTAGTTAACTCGCCATGCCCAGGCCGACAATGTTGGCGGCAATAATAATCACCACGCAACCCAGACTCAGCACGCCCACCGGACGACGCCCGGCGTTGTTCCACTCTTTTAGCACCAGGCCCACCATCCCGCCGCACAACACGTAGAAGCTCATGTGCAGCATCCAGCTCATATAGTCATATTGCGATGGAATGCTGGCGTGGCCCCAGGCGTAGAAGAAGAACTGCAAATACCACATCAGGCCGCCGAGCGCCGAAAGCAGCACGTTGGTGACGATCAGGGGTTTTGCCAGCGAGAAGTCGGCTTTTACCGACAGATTCTTCACTTTTGCCAGACGAATAAAACAGAAACCCAGATTGACCAGCGCACCGCCGCCCATGATCACCACATAGCTTGGCAACGCGACGTACAGCGGATCTACGCCGAGCGCGGCAGCGGCTTCGTGCATTGGTTTGGCCGCGTTCATCGCAAACGACATGCCCGCCGAGAAAATGCCGCACATCACCGCCAGCACCAGCCCTTTCCTCAGATTGAAATCCTCGGCGGTGATGCCCATTTTGCGCTCTTTCAACTGACCCGCGCGGGTGACAATCCCCACGCCAATCACCGCCACCAGCACGCCGAGCAGCGTCATTCGTCCGCCATGGGTGTTGATCAGCACGTCGAAATTACCGTTCAGGATTGGCGTCATCAGCGTGCCGACAATCAGGGTGATCCCGATGGCAATCCCGATCCCCATAGACATGCCCAGATAGCGCATGGTCAGGCCGTAGTTGATATTGCCGATGCCCCACATTGCGCCAAACAGAAAAACGGGCAGCAGCGTCGAGGCGTTAAAGGAGGTGAAGTAGGCCCAGAAATCAGGCAGAAGTATGGCGCTGATGGTCCAGGGCAGGATCAGCCACGAAACCGTACCGCCAACGGACCACATGGTTTCCCATGACCAATGTTTGACCTTTTTAAACGGGGCATAGAAACAGGCTGCACTGGCTGCGCCTATCAAATGCCAGAAAATACCCATCGTAATCGCATGATTCATTTTTACATCCTCATCGTTTTTATATGTCGTTGGCTTCCCTCCGACCCGATGAGTGTAAAAATTAAGCGGTGAGCGAACCTTCAGAAGGTTGCCGCACTTTTCTTCCAAATGGCAATCAACGCGTTAACCGCGTGAGCAGACTCACAATTTCACGAATGATACAAAAAAATAACCTTATAAAAAGTACGGCATTGATAATCATTTTCAATATCATTTAATTAACTATAATGAACCAACTGCTTACGCGGCATTAACAGCTGTGCCGCCCGACAATAATGGAGAGGATTATGAGTTATACACTGCCATCCCTGCCGTATGCCTATGACGCACTGGAACCGCATTTCGACAAGCAGACGATGGAAATCCATCACACTAAACACCACCAGGCTTATGTAAACAACGCGAACGCTGCGCTGGAAAGCCTGCCAGAATTCGCTGAACTGTCCGTTGAAGAGCTGATCACCAAACTGGATCAACTGCCAGCAGACAAGAAAACCGTTCTGCGTAACAACGCTGGCGGTCACGCTAACCACAGCCTGTTCTGGAAAGGCCTGAAAACCGGCACCACCCTGCAGGGCGACCTGAAAGCGGCTATCGAGCGCGATTTCGGTTCTGTGGATGCTTTCAAAGCGGAATTCGAGAAAGCCGCTGCGACCCGTTTCGGTTCTGGCTGGGCTTGGCTGGTTCTGAAAGGCGACAAACTGGCTGTGGTTTCTACCGCTAACCAGGATTCCCCGCTGATGGGTGAAGCCGTTTCTGGCGTGTCTGGTTTCCCAATCGTGGGCCTGGACGTGTGGGAACACGCTTACTACCTGAAATTCCAGAACCGTCGTCCAGACTACATCAAAGCATTCTGGGACGTGGTGAACTGGGACGAAGCAGCCGCGCGTTTCGCTGCTAAAAAATAAGGTTGCATTGACGCCTGTGAGAAGCGAGTCTGATGACTCGCTTTTTTTGTCTCTGCATAAAGGAGCAATGACACATGCGCTATCCAGTTAACGTGTTTACAGGCAAGGTAAGGGATTACGACGGTAGCCGTCCGAGCGCTATCGCCAAAGTGCAGGTCGACGGCGAACTGACCCTGACCGATCTCGGACTGGCGGGTGACGAGCAGGCCGAAAAGAAAATCCACGGTGGGCCTGAGCGCGCGCTGTGCCATTATCCCCGCGAACACTATCTCCATTGGGCGCGTGAATTCCCCGAGCAGGCGGATCTCTTCGTCGCTCCCGCGTTTGGTGAAAACCTGTCGACCGACGGGATGACCGAAAAAGACGTCTTTATCGGCGACATTTATCGCTGGGGCGATGCGCTGATTCAGGTCACGCAGCCGCGTTCTCCGTGTTTTAAACTCAACTTCCATTTCGGTATCAGCGATATGTCCTCGCAGATGCAAAGCGCGGGTAAAACCGGCTGGCTGTATCGCGTGGTGCTGGCGGGGCAGGTTTTTGCCGATGCGCCGCTTGAGCTGGCGTCGCGTCTGAGTGATGTGTCGGTTTACGATGCCTGCGCCATTGCCTGGCATATGCCGTTTGATGACGAACAGTACCATCGGCTTTTGTCTGCGGCGGGGCTGTCGACAAGCTGGACCCGAACGATGCAGAAGCGACGAATTGCCCGCAAGATCGAGGATAATTCGCGGAGATTGTGGGGGAAATAGCGCGACTGTTATCCCCTCACCCCGGCCCTCTCCCAAGGGGAGAGGGAGAAAGACTGCACAGAGCCGCCCTTCTCCTGTCGGAGAGGGAGAAAGACTGCACGGAGCCTCTCTTCTCCTGGCGGAGAGGGAGAAAGACCGCACGAAGCCTTCCTTTTCCTGTCGGAGAGGGGAAAGACGGCACTGAACCATTCCCTCTCCCTGTGGGAGAGGGGTAGGGTGAGGGCAAAGGGCTATGAACGCTTATACAGCGGCAACCACATGGTTAACCGTAATCCTCCCAGCGGGCTGTCGTCGGCTTTAACCCAGCCGCGATGCTGCTGAATAGCGGTTTCGACAATTGCCAGCCCAAGCCCCGTGCCGCCTGACTCGCGATCGCGGGCCTCGTCGGTACGGTAGAACGGACGGAAAATCTGCTCACGATCATCCGGACTCACGCCTGGACCATCGTCGTCCACGTTGATGGTGACCCCATCTTTATCGACCGAAAACGCCACCTCAATTTTCGTGTGCGAGTAGCGCAGGGCGTTACGCACGATATTCTCCAGCGCGCTTTCCAGCGTGTTGGGGTTACCGTACAGCGGCCACGGTCCCGGCGGGAAGTTGACGGTAAACGACTTGCCCATCTGTTCGGCTTCGAACGCGGCGTTATCCAGCACCTCATGCCACAGGTGATTGGCTTTCACCGTTTCGCTCACCAGCGCATTTTTTTGCTGATTGCGCGACATCACCAACAGGTCGTTGATCATGCTGTCCAGACGATGCGCTTCCATCTCGATACGCTCCAGCTCCTTGCTTTCACCGCTACGACGACGCAGCAGCGCGGTGCCGAGTTGCAGGCGCGTCAACGGGGTACGCAGCTCGTGGGAGATGTCCGACAGCAAACGTTGCTGTGAAGTCATCATCCTTTCAAGTGCGGTGACCATCTGGTTAAAACTGGCTCCAGCGGCAAGGAATTCTTGCGGGCCAGCTTCCAGTTCCGGATGCTGTCGCAGGTTGCCCTGAGCCACTTCATCCGCCGCGTTTTTCAGTTTACGCGCCGGTTTTGCCAGGCTCCACGCCAGCCATAACAGCAGCGGGGAACTCAACAGCATGGTGACAATCAGCAGCAGCAGCGGACGGTCAAACAGCAAGTTGATAAAGTCAGTCTGGGAGCTACTTGCCGGTCGAATCAGATAGAGCTGGTAATTATCTTCCCCATCCCTGATGGAAAATGGCCCCACCATTTCTACCCGACCGTACTTTTTCTTTTGCGGATGATCGGCGTTATCCGCCTGGCCAATGAAGTTACGGATAATTTGCATTTCATTGCGTTCCGCACCGATTACGCGGCCTTCGCTGGTGACCAGCAGTAGGCGTTGTCCGGGCGGCGCCCATTTGTCGATAGCGCGAAACAGCCTGCGCCACCACATCAAATCATTGGGCGGATCGTTTGCCAGTTCAGCTTCTACGTGTTGTTCGATCATCACGCCCTGACGTTGCTCGCTGTCGAGAAGCTCCGTCATCTGGCGTGAGTCGAGTTTTGGCAACATCAAAACCAGCATCAAAACCAGTGCCAGCGTCAGCCAAAAAATGGCGAAGATGCGGGCGGTTAAGCTGCCTATCATGAAGCGGAAACCATCAGATAACCGCGGCCACGTAGGGTTTTAAACCATGGGTGACCGTCTTTGCGCTCCGGCAGCTTACGGCGCAGGTTAGAGATGTGCATGTCGATGGCGCGGTCAAACGGCGTGAGACGCTTGCCCAGCACTTCCTGACTCAAATGTTCACGCGATACCACCTGGCCGAGATGCTGCGCCAGCAGATAAAGCAGGGTGAACTCGGTGCCGGTTAATTCCAGCGTGACGCCATCAAAGCTTGCTTCCTGGCGGCCTGGGTTCAGGCTCAGGGAATCCACTTCCAGCGTCGGTGAACTGTTATCGCTATTCTGCTGCTGTTCGCTCCAGTGGGAACGACGCAGAATCGCGCGGATACGCGCTACCAGCTCGCGATCGTTAAACGGTTTAGGTAAATAGTCATCCGCGCCCAGCTCAAGGCCGAGAACGCGATCCAGTTCGCTGCCGCGAGCGGTCAGCATGATTACAGGTGTCTGATAGGTCTGGCGTAGTTCTTTAAGCGTATCGATACCGTTTTTCTTCGGCATCATCACGTCAAGCAAAAGCAAGTCAATGCTGTCGTCCAGGAGACTCAGCGCCTGTTCCCCATCATGGGCAACAATCACGTTGAAACCTTCCATGTCCAGCAGCTCTTTTAGTAGAGATGTAAGCTCTCGGTCATCATCAACTAACAGGATTTTATTCATTGTTTAAATACCTCCGAGGCAGAAATTACGACATCAAGGCTATCTAATCCATGACTTTACGTTGTTTTACACCCCCTGACGCATGTTTGCAGCACGTATCGTAATCTGTCTTCGTTGAATCGCGACACGAAAGATTTTGGGAGCAAGTGATGCGCAAAGTTACCGCTGCCGTCATGGCCTCAACACTGGCGTTTAGTGCTTTAAGCCAGGCTGCTGGAGTCATTACCGGCGTTAACGGGTCCTCAGCTGAGGGCATTACGCAGCACAGTGGCCAAAGCCATATGTTTGACGGCATAAATTTAACTGAACACCAGCGTCAACAGATGCGAGATCTGATGCACAGGGCAAGACACGATCAGCCCCCTGTTAATGTTAGCGAAATAGAGACAATGCACAGCCTTGTCACTGCAGAAAATTTTGACGAAAGCGCTGTACGCGCTCAGGCACAAAAGATGGCGCAGGAACAAGTTGCCCGCCAGGTCGAGATGGCCAGGGTTCGCAACCAAATGTTCCACCTGCTATCGCCCGAGCAGCAAGCGGTTTTGAACGAGAAACATCAGCAACGAATGGATCAGTTGCGTGAGGTTGCCCGGATGCAACAAAGCTCTGATATGACGCTTTTCAGTAGCAATACCCGTAGTAACCAGTAGACCCTGTTTTCCTTGCCATAGACACCATCCCTGTCTTCCCCCTCATGATGAGGGGGTTTTTTTTGCCCAAAATTCAGTCGTTTCTCGACTCTGCCCGCAGCGTAACGCCGATTGCGTATTTCATTACCGCCCTTGAGAGTACATTAAATCTCCCGCGTTGCGCTTTTTGCGTACGGTAATTCACTAGGACGACGTAGTTCATTCAGTTATCATTACTAACAGTAGTACTAATATAGCTGAACCGCCCAAGATAAGTGACGGTAATATAAAGATAAAATCAGTAATTCAAACAGAGTAAACCGACGAGCCTTGGGTTTGCGGGATAACAATAACGCTCTGATCTTTTTCGCTCATGTACTTCTGTTAACGACGCTTTGCGTCATTTTTTAGACAGACATCATTGTGTCTGCCATTTAACAGTGATGTTTTTCTCTGACGATGAAATTTTTAATACCTCTGCTGCTTTCGCCCTTGCTGGCGCTGACCGGTTGCACCAACAGCACGTTGTCGCAAATGGATAATCCTGACCAAAATATCACCCCGGTGACGGTGGGATATTACGGGCGCAATATTGATCCGATGATCAACCAATATATGCAGGAAAAGCAGGTTACCGGCATGGTGGTTGCAATCATTCATCATAATGGGCCGGCAGAATTCCACTCTTATGGGGTAACGGACGATCTGAGTCAGCGAGCGATTACGCCTGATACCCTCTTTGCACTGGGATCGCTGAGTAAAGGGGTGACCGCTGAGGTTGCCACACTCCTTGTGAATGAGGGACAACTTAACTGGACGGATACGCTGGAAACACTGCTTCCACGGGGAACGTCGTTAAGTGCGGATGCTAAAAAAATCACGCTATTGCAGCTTGTGACTCATACTTCGGGTCTACCCCGTCAGCCCATGGATTTATTAACGCTGGAGAACCTTCTCAGCTATTTCCGTACGGGTGAAAACTTCTATGCCCAACTGGATAATGATTCGCTGCTGACGTATCTCAGCGATTTTGACGCGCCAGCCTATCGGGTACCGCAGTATTCCAACATCGGCTATGCCCTTCTGAGCAATATTTTGCAACGACGTACCGGCAAATCGATGGAGACATTAGCGCAGGATAAACTCCTGAAACCGTTACAGATGAGCAACAGCAGCTTCACGCCGGAATCGCTCAAGACTTATCCCTATCGCGCGCTCGGACACGCAGGAGATCAACCCAAATTTATCTCGCGTGGCGCACTTACTCCCGACTGGGTGTTTCAGCAAAATATGATGGGGGCGGCGAGCTTATACAGCAGCGCCCGCGATCTTGCTGAATATGCGCGTGCGCACTTCAGTACCACATCACACCCCACCATTGATCGCGCCCTGGCGGATGTGACGCAAACCTATTTTTACCGACAAAAAGAGGCGGCTAATATCGCCTGGGTCAGTGACGAAACCGCCAGCCAGAAAATAACCTATCAAGTGGGATATATTGGCGGATATTCAAGCTATATCGGTTTTGATAAAAAAAACCAGAGTGCAGTGGTTGTGCTGCAAAATAGCTTTAACTGGAGCAACTACATTGGTCAGACGATCCTGACGCTTCTTGAGCCACAGAAAAGCCCAACCCTTCAGGAAGGTACTTTGGCAATGACGAACCGATCGCTTTAAAAATGGCGGTGATGTTTTTATCCGCTTCATTCTGATTTGTTAACCGTTTATTCATGCTTTACCTCCTGATGCATCCGTTATACTAGCGGCAGGGCATGACAGGAGCGTGTATGAATCAATCCTATGGCCGGCTGGTGAGCCGCGCCGCAATCGCCGCGACGGTTATGGCGTCGTGTTTGCTAATCATCAAAATCTTTGCGTGGTGGTACACCGGCTCGGTCAGTATTCTGGCGGCACTGGTGGATTCCCTCGTCGACATCGCCGCGTCGTTAACCAATCTGCTGGTGGTGCGCTATTCTCTGCAACCTGCGGATGATGAACACACGTTCGGCCACGGCAAAGCAGAATCGCTCGCCGCGCTGGCGCAAAGTATGTTTATTTCGGGCTCCGCGTTATTTCTCTTTTTAACCGGTATTCAGCATTTGGCCTCGCCCGTCCCCATGAAAGATCCGGGTGTTGGCGTGGTCGTGACGGTTATAGCACTTATTAGCACAATTGTTCTGGTAACGTTCCAGCGCTGGGTTGTTCGCAAAACGCAAAGTCAGGCGGTACGGGCAGATATGCTTCATTATCAGTCTGATGTTATGATGAATGGTGCGATTCTTGTTGCGCTCGGACTCGCATGGTATGGATGGCATCGTGCCGACGCAATATTTGCGTTAGGGATTGGGATCTATATTTTATACAGCGCCTTGCGAATGGGTTATGAGGCTGTGCAATCGCTTCTTGACCGCGCGCTGCCCGATGCAGAACGAGCAGACATCTTTGATATCGTCACCTCCTGGCCGGGCGTCAGTGGTGCTCACGATCTTCGTACGCGGCAGTCAGGGCCGACCCGCTTTATTCAGATTCATTTAGAAATGGAAGATAACCTGCCGCTGGTTCAGGCGCATGTGATTGCTGAGCAGGTTGAACAGGCGATTTTGCAGCGTTTCCCGGGGTCGGACGTCATTATTCACCAGGATCCCTGCTCAGTCGTACCAGGACATTTGAGCTTTCGTAATTCGTTGTAAAAAAGTGAGCCAGGCCAGCATTTTGTGGATAAATTACCACCATTGGGGCTGACCTGAATCAATTCAGCTGGAAGTGGTTGATATACTATTTGCAGTATTGGTTGGTTGAATCGACCCGTTATATTTCAAGTTGCCCGTGCTTTCCTGCAAATTGAAATATTTCGGGTATAGACCTCTTCCGGCAACAGATTTCATTTTGCATTCCTAAGTTCAGAGGTAGTCATGATTAAGAAAATCGGTGTGTTGACAAGCGGCGGTGATGCCCCAGGCATGAACGCGGCAATTCGTGGTGTTGTGCGTGCAGCATTGACGGAAGGTCTGGAAATTTTTGGCGTTTATGACGGCTACCTGGGTCTGTATGAAGACCGCATGGTTCAGCTCGATCGCTACAGCGTATCTGACATGATTAACCGTGGCGGCACCTTCCTCGGTTCCGCGCGCTTCCCGGAATTCCGCGAAGAGCACATCCGCCAGGTGGCAATCGAAAACATGAAAAAACGCGGCCTGGACGCGTTAGTGGTTATCGGCGGTGACGGTTCTTATATGGGCGCAAAACGCCTGACTGAAATGGGCTTCCCATGTATCGGTCTGCCGGGCACCATCGATAACGACATCAAAGGCACCGACTACACCATTGGTTTCTTTACTGCCCTCGGTACTGTTGTTGAAGCGATTGACCGTCTGCGTGACACCTCTTCTTCTCACCAGCGTATTTCCATCGTTGAAGTGATGGGCCGTTACTGCGGCGACCTGACCCTGGCTGCGGCCATTGCAGGCGGCTGTGAGTTCATCGTTGTTCCAGAAGTGGAATTCAGCCGTGAAGATCTGGTCAACGAAATCAAAGCCGGTATCGCGAAAGGCAAAAAACACGCCATCGTGGCGATTACCGAACACATCTGTGATGTGGACGAGCTGGCAAAATACATCGAAACCGAAACCAAGCGCGAAACGCGCGCTACGGTTCTGGGTCACATCCAGCGCGGCGGTTCCCCGGGTCCTTACGATCGTATTCTGGCCTCCCGCATGGGCGCATACGCTATCGATCTGCTGCTGCAGGGTCATGGCGGTCGTTGCGTCGGTATTCAGAACGAAAAACTGGTTCACCATGACATCGTTGACGCGATCGAAAGCATGAAGCGTCCGTTCAAAGGTGACTGGCTGGACTGCGCGAAAAAACTGTATTGATAGCAGACACCCCTCTTCCCGTCAGAGAGGGGTGTTTATTCCCCTAAGTTATAGCCAATCTTTTTTTATTCTTTAATGATTGGTTCTCTTTCTGGCACGCTGCATTCATCAAAACACTACTTTAAGAGAGTTGGGCGATGAACAAATGGGGCGTGGGTTTAACGTTATTGCTGGCATCGACCAGCGTTCTGGCAAAAGACATCCAGTTACTGAACGTGTCGTACGATCCGACGCGTGAACTGTACGATCAATACAACAAAGCGTTCGCGGCACACTACAAGCAGGAGACCGGCGATAACGTGGTGATTCGCCAATCGCATGGCGGCTCCGGTAAACAGGCTACCTCTGTCATTAACGGCATCGAAGCGGATGTGGTCACCCTGGCGCTGGCCTATGACGTAGACGCCATCGCTGAGCGCGGTCGTATTGATAAAAACTGGATTAAACGTCTGCCGGACAATTCCGCGCCGTATACCTCCACCATCGTCTTCCTGGTGCGCAAAGGTAATCCAAAACAAATTCATGACTGGAACGATCTGATTAAACCGGGCGTTTCCGTGATCACCCCGAACCCGAAAAGCTCCGGCGGCGCACGCTGGAACTACCTGGCAGCCTGGGGCTACGCGCTGCACCATAACAACGGTGACCAGGCCAAAGCACAGGATTTCGTGAAGTCCCTGTTCAAAAACGTCGAAGTGCTGGATTCCGGCGCGCGCGGCGCAACCAATACCTTCGTAGAACGCGGCATCGGTGACGTGCTGATTGCATGGGAAAACGAAGCGCTGCTGGCAACCCATGAACTGGACAAAGATAAGTTCGAAATTGTCACCCCGAGCGAATCGATTCTGGCGGAACCGACCGTTTCTATCGTCGATAAAGTGGTTGAGAAAAAAGACACCAAAGCGGTGGCCGAAGCCTATCTGAAGTATCTCTACTCTCCAGAAGGCCAGGAAATCGCAGCGAAAAACTTCTATCGTCCACGCGACCCGGAAGTAGCGAAGAAATATGATAGCGCGTTCCCGAAACTGAAGCTGTTCACCATTGACGAAGAGTTCGGCGGCTGGGCGAAAGCGCAGAAAGAGCACTTCTCTAACGGCGGCACGTTCGACCAGATCAGCAAACGCTAAGCGTTCAACCCGCATGACACCAGACCCGGCGTGAGAAATCCGCCGGGTTTTTATTTGGTCATCATTTTGCGTTACTCTTTCGCTTCAACTGGATACAGGGAACGCGTGATGAAAAAACTTATCGTACTGGCGCTGGTCGTCAGTGTGGCTGTAGCGGGCGGCTGGTTGTGGATGAAGTCCGGTAATCCTGACGCACTGCGCCATATCGTTCTCGAACAGTGTCTTGTGAATCAGCAACAGCACCGTAATCCCGCGCCGTGCGCGCAGGTGAAACCGGATGCCGGTTACGTGGTGTTTAAAGATCGCAACGGGCCGCTGCAATATCTGCTAATGCCGACGTACCGTATCAACGGTACCGAAAGCCCGCTGCTGACCGAGCCGCAGACGCCGAATTTCTTCTGGCTGGCGTGGCAATCGCGCAACTTTATGAGCATGAAGCGCGGTACGGAAGTGCCGGACAGCGCCATCGCACTCACGATTAATTCGCCGACCGGGCGCACGCAAAATCATTTTCATATTCACATCTCCTGCCTGCGTCCTGACGTGCGCGAAAAGCTGGATGCGAATCAGGGACAAATTAGCACGCAGTGGCTGCCGTTTCCTGGCGGACTGGAAGGGCATGAGTATCTTGCGCGGCGGGTGACGGAAGCCGAGTTGGTCAAACGCAGCCCGTTTATGATGCTGGCGCAAGAACTGCCACAAGCGCGTGAGCACATGGGGCGGTTTGCCATGGCGATGGCACAGCAGTCCGACGGTTCGTTTGTGCTGCTGGCGACCGAGCGAAATTTACTGGTACTTAACCGCGCATCTGCTGAGGAATTACAGGATCATCAATGCGATATCCTGAATTGACCCCACCATAAATAGCGTTTACTCGCCCTGCCTGTCGCCGTAGACTTGCTGAAAAAATCGACAGGAGACAGGTATGTCGCTCTGGTTTACTCACCCTCTTTTTCTGCCCTCGCTCATTGTTGGCATCACCATCGTGCTGTGGGCGACCTCGCTCCTGCCGGAATTTATCACCGCGCTGCTGTTCTTTACGGCAGCGATGATCGCCAAAATTGCCCCTGCGGATGTCATTTTCGGAGGCTTTGCATCATCGGCATTCTGGCTGGTCTTCAGCGGATTTGTGCTCGGTGTGGCGATTCGCAAAACCGGCCTGGCGGACAGGGCGGCGCGAGCGCTATCGGCAAAACTGACCGATTCGTGGCTGTTGATGGTGGCAACTGTGGTGCTGCTGAGTTATGCCCTGGCGTTTGTGATGCCGTCGAACATGGGGCGCATCGCGCTGCTGATGCCGATTGTGGCTGCGATGGCTAAACGCGCCAGCATCGCGGACGGCTCCCGTGCGTGGTTTGGTCTGGCGCTGGCGGTGGGTTTCGGGACGTTCCAGCTTTCCGCGACTATTTTGCCCGCTAATGTGCCCAATCTGGTGATGAGTGGCGCGGCGGAAGGTTCATACGGCATCCATCTGAACTACGTGCCTTATCTCCTGCTGCACACGCCGGTGCTCGGCATTCTGAAAGGACTGATTCTGATTGGGCTGATCTGCTGGCTGTTCCCCGGCTCACCGAAACATCCGCAGGAGGTTTCTGCGCCGGAACCGATGGGACGCGATGAGAAACGGCTCGCCTGGCTTTTGGCGGTAGTGCTGGTGATGTGGGTGACGGAGAGTTGGCACGGAATTGGCCCCGCGTGGACCGGGCTGGCGGCATCGCTGGTGGTGATGCTCCCGCGCATCGGCTTTATTACTGGCGAGGAGTTTTCAGCGGGCGTGAATATGCGCACCTGTATCTACGTGGCGGGTATTTTGGGGCTGGCTATCACCGTCACGCAGACGGGAATTGGGAGCGCCGTAGGAGAGGCGCTGCTTCACCTGATGCCGCTGGACGCGGATAAGCCTTTCACCAGTTTCCTGGCGCTCACGGGGATCACCACGGCGCTTAACTTCATCATGACCGCCAACGGCGTTCCGGCGCTGTACACCACGCTGGCGCAGAGTTTTTCCGACGCGACCGGTTTCCCGCTGCTGTCGGTGATTATGATTCAGGTGTTGGGTTATTCCACGCCGCTGTTGCCGTATCAGGCGTCGCCGATTGTGGTAGCGATGGGACTTGGGAAAGTGCCTGCAAAGGCGGGAATGATGCTGTGTCTGGCGCTGGCAGTGGCGACCTATGTGGTCCTGTTGCCGCTCGATTACTTATGGTTTAGCGTGCTGGGGAAATTATAGAATCTGCGCTGTATTTCCCCTCACCCCGGCCCTCTCCCAATGGGAGAGGGAGAAACCTTTCAGACATTGATCTCGCCACTCGGGAAAGAAGACGCTGAACGGTTTCCTCTCCCTTGTTGGGAGAGGGTGAGGGGACAAGCCATTAAGCCTGTTTAGCGGCTTCTGCTGCTTTAACGATCACCGCGAAAGCGTCAGCTTTCAGGGAAGCACCGCCAACCAGCGCGCCGTCGATGTCCGGCTGGGTGAAAAGCTCAGCAGCGTTTGCCGCGTTAACGGAACCGCCGTACTGAATGATCACTTGCTCAGCCACTTTCGCGTCGGCTTTCGCAATGTGGTCACGGATAAATTTGTGAACAGCCTGTGCCTGCGCAGGGGTCGCAGATTTGCCAGTACCGATTGCCCAGACTGGTTCGTAAGCGATAACCACGCCTTCGAACGCGCTTGCGCCCTGGGTTTTCAGCACAGCGTCGATCTGACGTGCGCACACTTCTTCGGTTTTGCCTGCTTCGTTTTCTGCTTCGGTTTCACCAATGCACAGAACCGGAATCAGACCCTGCTCTTTCAGCACAGCGAATTTCTTCGCGATCAGCTCGTCAGACTCTTTGTGATAAGTACGACGCTCAGAGTGGCCGATGATGATGTATTTTGCGCCGATATCTTTCAGCATTTCAGCGGAGGTTTCGCCGGTGAATGCGCCAGAGAGGTTAACGTCAACGTTCTGTGCACCCAGAACGATGTGGCTGCCGTCAGCAGCGTGTTTAGCCAGATCCAGATAAATGTCTGGTGGAGCGATCGCTACAGCACAGCCTGTCACGCCAGCCAGCTCTTTACGCAGGTTCGCGATCAGCTCGTTTACCATGTGGCGGCTGCCGTTCAGTTTCCAGTTACCCATCACTAAAGGATGTCGCATTTCAATTCTCCACGCTACTAAAGCGAATTAAGGATTATGGCCGCCCTGACGGGCAGCATGGTCTGTGAATCAGTATAGAGATTTTCCCTCGAAAGGCTTTGCTTTTTGTCATTAATTCGCCCCTCCGAGTGTGTCAGATAGCGCCAGCTTAATCGGTTCAACGGCGAAGGTCAGCCCCTTTTCGCCGTGATCTGCGACCACATAGCGAATCGCGCCGTCTGTTTCGGCGTAGTAACGTTTGTTTTTACCGGCGGTCAGCAATTTTTGCAGCTTTTGCTGGCTTTGCGCTTTGGTCAAAATCGGGGTGAAGGCTCGCAAAATCGCGCTCATATACTCCAGCGCTTTGGCTTTGGCGGCTTTCTGTTCCGGGCCTTGAATCGGCAGCCAGGTGATTTGCATGCTTTTGATTTTTAACGTGCCGCGTTCAAGTGCAGTCGAGGCGTACAGATTTTCGTTAATTTTACTGGCCGCACGCGTCAGGGTAGGCGTGTCTTTTGCGCCGTCTATCGCGCGGAACTCACCCAGCGCCAGCGCGGGATTGTCTTTGTTGAACGTTTCGCGGAACTGACTGATCGATTGATCGAACGACGGTGCGCCTTGCAGAAGATACGGCGCAGTCGCAGGGGGAGAGGCGTCATTGGCGTGCAGGGAAAAGCTGGTGCTCAGCATCGTTAAACACAGCAGAATCGGGTGAGTCCATCTTTTCATCAATATTATCCCTGGCGGTCATTGCTCATGATTAAAACGATATCTGCCCGGCTTGTCAAAAGGTCGGCACTCCAGGGTAAACTACGCGGCAGACGATAATAAGGAACCTGACATGACCATACAGCAGTGGCTGTTTTCATTCAAAGGGCGTATTGGACGCCGTGATTTTTGGATTTGGATCGTGACGTGGATTGTCGCGATGCTGGTGCTTTTCGGCCTGGCCTACAGCAACTGGCTGGGCACCCAAACGGCAGCGTTTGCGCTGGTGTGTCTGCTGTGGCCAACGGCTTCCGTGATCGTTAAACGTCTGCATGACAGGGGCCGTTCCGGTTTGTGGGCGCTGCTGATCCCTCTGGCGTGGATGCTGGTGGCGGGTCACTGGGCGATACTGCCGTCGGTCCTACCTTGGGTGGTAGGGAAACTCATTCCGACGGTGATTTTTGTCATGACTATCATCGATCTGGGCGCGTTCGTGGGCACCCAGAGCGAGAATAAATACGGCAAGGACACGCTGGACGTGAAGTTCCGCTAATTACCAGTAGTGTTCAGCAGTCATATGGCCCGGTCGGCGGCGCAAATGTTTGGTCATCTGCCGGGTGTCTTTCAGCAACTGCTGGGTATCACGCACCATCTGCGGGTTGCCGCAGAGCATCACGTGGCTGGTTTCCGCATTCATCTGTAAACCCACGGCGGATTCAAGTTCACCGCTTTCAATCAGCGCCGGAACACGTCCGGTGAGCGCACCATCAACCGTTTCACGGCTGACCACCGTCTGGATTTTCAACTTTCCTGCGTAGCGTTTTTCAAGCTCCTGCATCAGCGGCAGATAGCTCAGATCGGCGGCGTAGCGTGCGGCATGCACCAGAACGATATTTTTGAATCGCTCCAGATCCTTCCCGTATTGCAGAATCGACAGATAAGGGCCGATGGCCGTACCGGTTGCCAGCATCCACAGGGTGTCGCAGTCGGGGATCTCTTCCAGCACAAAGAAACCAGCGGCTTCGCTGACCATCAGAACGTCATCACCGGGCTGAAGCGCAGCCAGGCGCGGGCTGAGTTTGCCGTCAGGAACGGTCACCAGATAAAACTCGAGATCCGGATTGTCCGGCGCATTGACGTAGGAATAGGCGCGCTGCACGCGCTCGCCGTCAATTTCCAGCCCCAGCTTGGCGAATTGCCCGGCCGTGAACGGATGAATGGGGGCATGAACGGTGATACTAAAAAGCGCATCGGTCCAGAACGTTACTTTTGTGACTTTACCTGTTACCCAGTCCGCCATGACGATCTCCTGTGCTGATATCTGTTTCTATCTTCCGTTCTTGCCGGGGAGATTTCCAGCCCAGCGGGGCCGGAAAGCTCTATTGATCAAATCACCTTACAGGATGTGAGTTTGAACATTTGGGTCTTTGCGATCCAGATAATGAATCGACTGGATGCGACGGATAGTGCGTGATTTTCCGCGAATCAGCAGCGTTTCAGTGGTGGCCATATTGCCCTTGCGGGTGATGCCGTCCAGCAGGTCGCCTTTGGTGATGCCGGTTGCCGAGAAGATCACGTTATCGCTGCGCGCCATATCATCCAGGGACAGCACTTTATTCGCTTCAATGCCCATCGCTTTGCAGCGCGCCAGCTCCTGTTCGCCGATGCGACGGTTCTCTTCGCTGTCACCCTTCACGTCATGACGAGCCAGCAGGCGACCCTGCATATCGCCATCCAGCGCGCGAATCACCGCAGCGGACACTACGCCTTCCGGCGCGCCACCAATGCCGTACAGCACGTCGACTTCGCTGTCTGGCATACAGGTCAAAATAGATGCCGCGACGTCGCCATCCGGAATGGCAAAAACACGCACGCCGAGCTGCTGCATATGCGCAATGGTGACGTCATGGCGCGGTTTAGCGAGAATAGTGACGGTCAGTTCACTGAGCGGTTTACCCAGCGCGGCCGCGACATTACGCAGGTTATCTGCCAGAGGCAGATTGAGATCGATAGCGCCTTTCGCGCCTGGACCTACAATTAGTTTTTCCATGTACATATCAGGCGCGTTGAGGAAGCAGCCTTTATCGCCAACGGCAAGCACCGCCAGCGCGTTCGCCTGGCCCATCGCCGTCATGCGCGTGCCTTCAATCGGGTCGACGGCGATATCCACCGCATCACCGTTGCCGGTGCCCACTTTCTCACCGATGAACAGCATGGGCGCTTCGTCGATCTCGCCTTCGCCAATGACAATGGTCCCGTCAATGTTGACCTGGTTGAGCATAATGCGCATCGCATGAACGGCCGCGCCGTCAGCAATATTTTTGTCGCCACGTCCTAACCACTTATAGCCTGCGAGGGCGGCGGCTTCGGTTACGCGGGAGAATTCGATGGCAAGTTCACGTTTCATGGGGTACTCGTGCAGTCAAAAGGAATTGCACGAAGTTTATCACAGAGTGGGAGGGGGTGCGGGTTGATGCGGTGCGGCCTGATGCCCTCACCCCGGCCCTCTCCCACGGGGAGAGGGAAAAAAGCGGCAGGTAACGTGTGAGTGAAAACCAGAAAAGTCCCTCTCCCATTGGGAGAGGGGAGGGTGAGGGTAATTACTCTTCGTGCTCTTCCCACGCCAGGGCGCGTTTCACCGCTTTTTTCCAGCCGCTGTAGCGATAATTACGCTCGGTCGTTTCGATACCCGGACGGAATTCACGCTCGATGACCGCTTTTTCCTGCAGCTCATCCAGATTCTGCCAGAAACCAACCGCCAGACCTGCCAGATACGCGGCACCCAATGCGGTGACTTCACGCACTTCTGGACGCTCAACGCGGGTGCCCAGAATGTCGGACTGGAACTGCATCAGGAAGTTGTTCGCGACCGCGCCGCCGTCCACGCGCAGAGCGTGCAGACGAATGCCGGAGTCGGCTTGCATCGCTTCCAGCACGTCACGCGTCTGGTAGGCGATGGATTCCAGCGTGGCGCGGATGATGTGGTTAGAGTTCACCCCACGCGTCAGGCCGAAAATAGCGCCGCGCGCATACGGGTCCCAGTATGGCGCGCCCAGACCTGTGAATGCCGGCACCACGTATACGCCGTTGGTGTCCTTCACTTTGGTGGCGAAGTATTCGGAATCGAACGCATCGCTGATGAGCTTCATTTCGTCGCGCAGCCACTGAATGGATGCCCCCGCCATGAAGACCGCACCTTCCAGTGCATAATTCACTTCGCCGCGTGGGCCGCAGGCGATGGTGGTCAGCAGGCCATTTTCTGATTTCACCGCTTTCTCGCCGGTATTCATCAGCATAAAGCAGCCGGTACCGTAGGTGTTCTTCGCCATCCCTTCTTTCACGCACAGCTGGCCAAACAGCGCAGCCTGCTGGTCACCGGCGATACCGGAGATCGGAATACGCGTGCCGCCTTTACCACCGATGTTGGTCTGGCCATACACTTCGGATGATTTACGCACTTCTGGCAGCATGGCGCGCGGGATGTCCAGCGCCTCCAGCATTTTGTCATCCCAGTCCAGCTTGTGGATGTTGAACAGCATGGTACGGGAAGCGTTGGTGTAATCGGTAACGTGCACCCGCCCTTGGGTCATCTTCCAGATGAGCCAGGTATCGACGGTACCGAACAGCAGTTCGCCGCGTTTTGCGCGCTCACGGGAACCTTCAACGTGATCCAAAATCCACTTCACTTTGGTGCCTGAGAAGTACGGATCCACCACCAGACCGGTGGTGCTGCGGATGTAATCTTCCATGCCGTCGCGCTTGAGCTTCTCGCAGATTTCGGCCGTACGGCGACACTGCCAGACGATGGCGTTATAGATTGGTTTACCGGTTTCACGTTCCCACACAATCGCGGTTTCACGCTGGTTGGTGATACCAATTGCCGCGATTTCATCGGAACTGATGTCGGCTTTCGCCAGCACTTCGACCAGCGTTGAGCTTTGGGTCGCCCAGATTTCCATCGGGTCGTGCTCTACCCAGCCAGGCTTAGGATAGATTTGTTCGAATTCGCGCTGTGACACGCTGACGATATTCGCGTCATGATCCATTACGACAGCGCGGGAGCTGGTAGTGCCCTGGTCGAGCGCAACGATATATTTTTTGTCGGTCATAGTATGTGTCCCGTAGTCAGATTACAGCGAAGCTTTTTGTTGTGCGGTAGAGGTCGTTTCTTTCTCGTCTTCCACACAGGTGTCGCACGGTAAGTGGCGACCAATTAATTTGCGATAGCCGAATGCGCCCAGCGCAGCCCCTGCAATCGGGCCGAACAGCGGCACCAGGAAGTAAGGGATATCTTTGGCACCGGTAAAGGCCACTTCACCCCAGCCCGCAAAGAAGGCGAAGGTTTTCGGACCCAGGTCACGCGCCGGGTTCATCGCAAAGCCCGTCAGTGGACCCATTGATGCGCCGATCACGGCAATCAGTAAACCAATCAACAGTGGAGCCAGTGGGCCGCGCGGAATGCCGTTACCATCATCGCCCAGCGCCATGATAACGCCCATCAGAATAGCGGTAATCACCATCTCAACTGCGAATGCCTGCACAAAATTGATATGCGGGTTTGGATACGTTGAGAAGATACCGGCCAGATCCAGACTTTCGACACTGCCGCGCACCATATGATGCGTCTGTTCGAAGTCGATGAAAAGATTGTAATAAAGCCCGTAAACTAATGCCGCTGCGCAAAAGGCGCCGGCAAATTGAGAAATAATAAACGGCACAACTTTGCGTCCGTCAAAGCATGCGAACAGCCACAACGCGATGGTCACCGCCGGGTTAAGGTGTGCGCCGGAAACCCCTGCAGTCAGGTAAATGGCCATTGCCACGCCCAAACCCCAGATGATGCTGATCTCCCACTGGCCGAAGGTCGCGCCAGCCACTTTCAGGGCAGCAACACAGCCTACCCCAAAGAAAATCAACAACCCGGTACCAAGGAACTCGGCGATGCACTGGCCTTTTAAGGTTGATGTCTGACTCATAATCGGAATCCTGAAGAAAGATGAATGTTTATTGTTAGCGCAGCGACAACGAACAGCCACGATGTCCTGTAGACATGCTGTTAATTTATCGTTAACGAGCAAAAACGAGAAATATCGAAATCAAAATGTGTGTGCTGTGTCAATAAAATGAGCGTTTTCGCGCTATAAAGCGTGTTTTAGCAGCAGTAGAGAAATGTGAGCTGAATCATTTCATTAACTAAAGTATTAACAATTTAGGGGTAGATGACGCGAATGCACCAGGACCAGACCGAAAAGTGTTGCAAACCGCGATCTGCGCGGCATGCCGCTGGACAGGGGACGCCGCGCTCCATACAATCGACATTAAATATGTTGTGCGCGTTTTACACGCCATTGTTCAGTTTTCCTCCTCCTTGATGAAATGTGAACGATGTAGCGTAAGTTCGAAGCGTCGCCTTGCCATTCAGAAGAGGTATGACCATGTCATTAGAAGTGTTTGAGAAACTTGAATCAAAAGTACAGCAGGCGATCGACACCATCACACTGCTGCAGATGGAAATCGAAGAACTGAAAGAAAAGAACAACGCTCTGGCGCAGGAAGTGCATTCTGCTCAGAACGGTCGTGAAGAGCTCGAGCGCGAAAATCAGCAGCTGCGCGAACAGCAGAACGGCTGGCAGGATCGTCTGCAGGCATTGCTTGGCCGCATGGAAGAAGTTTAATCCTCGTCATATTTCACGTAATGGCGGCGTTGGCTGCGCGTGTTCACCCCAGTCACATAGTTATCTATGCTCCTGGGATTCACTCGCTTGCCGCCTTGCCCTAACGCGAAATATTTAGAGAATTAAGACATGATAATCAGCGTGGAAGGTGGATAGATACTGGGTAATCCACTGCGTAGAACGCATAAAAAAGGCACCTTTCGGTGCCTTTTTTATTACTCGATATCGAGAGGATCTTCGGAAAGGATGATACCGGTATTGTCGGCGTAGAGATGGTCGCCGGAGAAGAAAGTGACGCCACCGAAGTTAACGCGCACATCGCTTTCGCCGATGCCTTCGCCTGCGGCACCCACGGGGATAGCTGCAATGGCCTGAATGCCCAAATCCAGCTCTTCCAAATCGTCAACCTGACGGACAGCGCCGTACACCACAATTCCTTCCCACTCGTTTTGCAGGGCCAGACGGGCAAGATCGGCGTCGATTAACGCACGACGGACAGAGCCGCCGCCATCAACCAGCAAAATACGGCCACGGCCATTTTGTTCGAGCAGCTCATACAGCAACCCGTTGTCCTCGAAACATTTTACCGTGATGATTTGTCCGCCAAATGACGACCGTCCCCCAAAGTTGGAAAACAGCGGTTCCACGACGTTGACATCTTCTTGATAGATGTCACAAAGCTCGGAAGTATCGTATTTCATAGGTTTAACGCTCGGTTGCTGCGAATGTGTTCAGTATATCGCGCTAAACGCGTTGTTGGCAAAATCATCAATTGTTAATTGATATTTGTCAGTTAACGCAGCGTCTGGCTCAGGATAATCCCAAGTACGAACAACAGGTTAGTCAGTAATGCGCCTTTTACCGTACGTTCGAGCATGGGCGGCATCGCGGAGGGGTTTAGCTCGCGCATCACGAAACGCGCCTGTTTGATCAGCAGCGGCGCAGACAGAACAAACAGCCAGCCCCAGAGGCTTTGCAATGAAAGCAGATTAAACAGTGCCAGGCAGATCAGCGCCCCCATCAACAGGCCCGCGTGATAGCGACGGGCGTTGACCGGTCCTAACCGTACCGCCAGGGTGTTTTTACCGTTCTCACGGTCACTTTCGATATCGCGCAGGTTATTGATGTTGAGAACCGCCGCAGCCAGTAATCCGCAGGCAGTAGCGGGCAGGAATAGCGCGGGAATCAGCGTATGCGCCTGCAAATACCAACTGCCCATCACGCTCAGCCAGCCAAAGAAAACCAGCACGGAAATATCACCCAAACCGATATAACCATAAGGGCGCGTGCCGACGGTATAGGTAATCGCAGCAATAATCGCCAGAATCCCCAACACCATAAAGCCGATGAAATCGGCCGTCGTTTTGCAGGCCACCGACACCAGCGCCAGACCTGAAAGACAGATGAGCAGCACGGTGATAATCAGTGCACGTTTCATCTGTGGTTGAGTTATCACCCCTTTCTGCATGCCGCGCAGCGGCCCAATACGATCGGGTTTATCGCTGCCCTTAACCGCATCGCCGTAGTCGTTAGCAAGGTTAGAGAGGATTTGCAGCAGACCGGCCGTGATGAGCGCCAGTCCGGCAACCAGCGGATCGAAATGACCTTGCCACCAGGCAAGCGTGGTGCCAACGACGATGGCGGCAAAGGCCAGAGGTAATGTCTTGGGACGCAGGCTTTCGAGCCACGCCTGAGTACGGCTGATATCAGTCATTTTATTTAGCCAATAAAAATGGGGGCATTAGCCCCCATCAACAGTGATGAAAATGCATTAACCGCGATTATAAGATAAAACGGCTTAGATCTTCATCTGCCACTAACGCATCCAGATGTTTACTCACATAATCTGCGTCAATGGTAATACTTTGGCCGTTCAGATCGCTTGCTTCATAAGAGATATCTTCGACCAGACGTTCCAGCACGGTGTGCAAACGACGCGCTCCGATGTTTTCGGTGGTTTCGTTAACCTGCCATGCGGCCTGAGCGATACGCTTGATACCGTCTGCGGTGAACTCAATGGTCACACCTTCGGTGGCCATCAGCGCTTTGTACTGCACGGTGATCGAGGCATTTGGCTCAGTCAGAATGCGTTCGAAATCGTCGGTGGTCAGCGCCTGCAGCTCCACGCGAATTGGCAGACGGCCCTGCAATTCAGGAATGAGATCGGAAGGCTTAGCCACCTGGAACGCGCCAGAAGCAATAAACAGAATGTGATCGGTTTTGACCATGCCGTGCTTGGTCGAAACGGTACAGCCCTCGACCAGCGGCAACAGGTCACGCTGAACGCCTTCACGAGACACGTCCGGACCGTTAGATTCACCGCGCTTACAGATTTTGTCGATCTCATCGATAAACACGATGCCGTGTTGCTCAACCGCGTCGATTGCGTCTTGTTTCAACTCTTCTGGATTCACCAGTTTGGCCGCTTCTTCTTCAATCAGCAGCTTCATTGCGTCTTTGATTTTCAGCTTGCGCGGCTTTTGCTTCTGACCGCCCAGGTTCTGGAACATCGACTGCAGCTGGCTTGTCATCTCTTCCATACCCGGAGGAGACATAATTTCTACACCCATTGGTGCCGCAGCCAGATCAATTTCAATCTCTTTGTCGTCCAGTTGGCCTTCACGCAGTTTTTTGCGGAATGCCTGACGCGCGGCGGACGGCTCCTGAGGTTGTTCATTCTGACCCCAGTTGTTTTTTGCCGGTGGGATCAGCACGTCGAGAATACGTTCTTCGGCCATTTCTTCAGCACGATAACGGTTTTTCTCGATGGCCTGTACGCGCACCATTTTCATCGCTGAATCGGCCAGATCGCGGATAATCGAGTCCACTTCTTTACCGACGTAGCCCACTTCAGTGAACTTGGTGGCTTCAACTTTGATGAACGGTGCGTTTGCCAGCTTCGCCAGACGACGGGCGATTTCGGTTTTACCGACGCCGGTCGGGCCGATCATCAGAATATTTTTTGGGGTAACTTCGTGGCGCAGCTCTTCATCAAGCTGCATACGACGCCAGCGGTTACGCAGGGCGATTGCCACGGAACGCTTGGCATTGTCCTGGCCGATAATGTGTTTGTTCAGCTCGCTGACAATTTCGCGTGGGGTCATTTCAGACATGGGAGATCCTTACGCTTTAGAGTTCAATTCTTCGATGGTATGGAAGTGGTTGGTGTAAATGCAGATATCACCTGCAATTCCCAACGCCTTCTCGGCAATTTCGCGGGCGCTCAGCTCAGTATTTTCAAGCAAAGCACGCGCAGCGGCCTGGGCGTAAGGACCGCCGGAGCCGATAGCAATCAGATCGTTTTCTGGCTGAATGACGTCACCGTTCCCGGTGATAATCAGAGAGGCATTTTCATCCGCGACGGCCAGCAGCGCTTCGAGTTTGCGCAGCATGCGGTCGGTGCGCCAGTCTTTCGCCAGCTCAACGGCCGCTTTGACCAGGTGGCCCTGGTGCATTTCAAGCTTGCGTTCAAACAGTTCGAAGAGCGTGAAGGCGTCAGCGGTACCGCCCGCAAAACCGGCGATCACTTTGTCGTTATACAGGCGGCGCACTTTTTTCACGTTGCCTTTCATGACGGTATTACCCAGCGTGGCCTGGCCATCACCGGCGATTACCACATGGCCGTTACGGCGTACACTTACTATTGTTGTCACGAGCAGACCCCCTGGTTACAAATTCGAAACAGATGCCCTGAGCTGATACTCAGGGCTGAATAGAATGATAGATGGGGGGGATTTTGGGGGTTTCAACCCCCAGAGGCGAGTCGAATGCAGTTTGTGTGACCGGCAATTTTCAGGCGGCTAATGGTGCCGTCTGCATTTTCTTTGCCCTTCACCGGGCCGATTACAACGCGATTCCAGCCGCCGTTGGTGGTGATGCGTGAATCAAAACCTTCAAAGGCCAACTGCGCACGCACGGTTTCTGCCTGGTCTGCGCCTTTGAACGATCCGCACTGAACCATCCAGCGACGATCGTCTTTCTTCTCGGCCGTTTGTTTCGGTGCTTCGGCTGGCTGCGTAACCGGTGCGCTCTGCTGTGGCTGCGCTTTCGGCTGCTGCGCGGTGTTATGCGCTGGCGTTTGCAGCAGATCCTGATACGGCTGTGCTGATGCGGTTTGTTTCTGCTGCTGCGTCTGGCGCGGCTGCTGGACAGGCTGAGTCTGCACGGTACGCGTCTGCTGCTGTGGCTGCTGATACGGTTGTTCGGTCACACGCGGCTGTGCGCGCGGTTGCTGTACCGGCTGCGTTTGCGTCAACTGCGGTTGCTGAACTTGCTGCTGTGCCTGACGTTGACGTTGCAGCGTTTGCTGACGCTGCTGCGGCGTCTGTTCATTCCACGGCACTTCGGTCAGCTGCGTTGGCTGCTGGCGCATATCGGCCTGCATTTGCGCCAGAAGCTGGCGTTGCTCATTCGTTAGCTGATCGGCATTTTTCACTTCACCACCGGCAGAAGGCTCGGTCGGGGCACGCACGCCTGGCTGGCGGCTTTCCAGCTCTTTGATATAGCGCCAGCGCTCTTCAGGTTTTGGCGGCAAACCATTACCGGCCACTTTGTTGCCCTGAAGCGCTTCAGACTCTTCTTTTTTGTGGTGAGTAATAAAGTATAAACCGCCGATAAAGGCCACGAGCACAGCCGCGGCTATCGCGACCATAGCGGGCGAGACGGAGGACAGGCTACTTTTCTTGCTCCGTGAGGTGCTCTTTTTGCGTCGCGAAGGTGCCGGCTGGCCGCGACGTACATAATCTCGTTGTGCCACTATCGTTTCGCTGTATTTATGCATTCGTCAGCCCGCCATGTTACTTAAGCGGCGGGCCTTTGACCAGATGAGGGAGTCTTAAAGCCGTTTACTTTAAGTAAGCGCCTGTGTAGAGCCCCGAATAATAAGTTCGCAATCCAGTAACCGCGAGCCGCTGCTGACGGTTTGCCCATGCAGTTGATCAAGCAGTAACAGCATGGCCTCGCGCCCAATATCATAGCGCGGTTGCGCGACGGTCGAGAGGGGAGGATCGCAAAACTCGGAAAGGGAAATATTATCGAACCCGATAATAGACAAATCTTGCGGCACGCGCAGGCCCCGGCGTTTGGCATACGACAACGCGCCCAACGCCATCACGTCGCTGTGGCAGAAAACGGCCGTTGGCGGCACAGACTGCGACAGTAGTTGCTCGAGCGCCAGGCCTCCGGCTTCAAGCGTAAAATCACCGCGCGCGATGTAATGCGGATCGACCGTCACGCCAGCACGACGCAGTGCCTGAACGTAGCCCTGCAAACGATAATGGCACAGCGGCATCTCTTCCGGTCCGGCGATACAGCCAATGCGCTTATGCCCCAAATCCTGGAGATAGTTCACGGCGTTAAACGCGGCAGTCAGATTATCAATATGCACCGTTGGCAGTTTAAGCTCTGGCGCAAATTCATTCGCCATCACCATCGGCGGCAGGTTGCGCTGCTCTTCGATGCTGGCATCAAACGGCAAACGCGATCCGAGCAGCAACATACCGTCGATCTGCTTGGTAATGATGAGGTCGATAAAGGTTTTTTCTTGCTGATTTTGATGCGCGCAATCGCCGATCAACACCAGATAACCCTGTGCGGCGGCGGTGACTTCGATGCCGCGAATAATCTCGCTAAAGAAGGGATCGCAAATGTCCGGCACAATCACCAGAATGGTCCGCGACTCATTTCGCTTGAGGTTACGGCCCATCGCCTGAGGTAAATAGCCCACTTCCAGCGCCGCCTGCTCAACGCGATTACGCGTCGTCTGAGAGACTTTATCCGGGTTCATTAACGCGCGGGACACCGTTGCCGTGGACACTTTGGCTTTCTGGGCAACGTCTTTCATGGTCGCCGGGGCAACCTCTTTCCTGGACTTCAACGTCTTCTCCTCGCAGGACCACCAACTACTGACTGATTCATTTTTACAGATAGTGAATGGAAGCGGTTACAGAATTTTCATAAAAAGTGTGAGGAGCGTTTGATTTTTCGATCCCTCTCGCATCGTTTCTATCCTTCGATGGGGTCGACATCCAGAACCCACTTCACTTTTCGCGCTTCTGGCAAGGTGTTGATGAGCGCCAGCGTGCCACTAATCACATGCTGTAAACGCACGCGAGAAGGGTGCTGGAGCAAAATTTGCCAGCGATACCGGCCACCGCGCTTAGGCGCAAGCGCAGGAACGGGGCCTAAAATCCACAGCTGATTATCCACCAGCGGGCTGGCCTGCAGCAGATTACGTAACTGCTGCAAAAACAGCGGTGCCTGCTGATTGTTATGGTCTTCCGCGCGAATAATCACGTGGCTGGTCCACGGGGGTAACTGCATGGTCTGACGCTCAGCCAGCGCCTGCTCCGCAAACGCGTCATAGCCTTTATGGAGCAATGTTTGCAGCAGCGGGTGTTCAGGGTGATGAGTTTGCAGCACCACTTCACCCTGTTTGCCTGCACGCCCGGCACGCCCGGCCACCTGCGTGTAAAGCTGGGCGAAGCGCTCAGCGGAACGGAAATCGGCAGAAAACAGCGCGCCATCGACGTCCAGCAGCGCCACCAGCGTGACGTCCGGGAAGTGATGCCCTTTCGCCAGCATCTGTGTACCAATCAGAATACGCGCGCCGCCGCGATGAACCTCAGCCAGCTGTTGCTCTAGCGCCCCTTTACGGCTGGTGGTGTCGCGGTCAATACGCGAAAGCGGTACGCCGGGGAAAAACGGTGCCAGCGCCTGTTCGAGCTGCTCGGTGCCAAGACCGACCGGAACCATATGCGTCGAGCCGCATGATGGGCACTGGCGCGGCACCGGGCGCTGGCTGTCGCAGTGGTGACAGCGCAAATGATGCTGCGCCTGATGCAGCGTGTAGTAATGATCGCAGCGCGGGCATTCCGCTATCCAGCCGCAGTCGTGGCACAGTAGCGTCGGCGCAAATCCACGGCGGTTCAGGAACAGAATCACCTGATTATCGGCCTGCAAATGCTGACGCATGCGGGTGATTAACGCGGGCGCGAGTCCGGCCTGTACCTGCTGGCCTTTCAGATCCAGCACATGCTGAATGGCTGGGCGCGCATTACCCGCGCGACGCGTCAGGCGCAGCATGTGGTATTTGCGCTGGCGCACGTTGTGCAGCGTTTCCAGGGCGGGCGTTGCCGAGCCAAGAATAATCGGGATTTGTTCGCTGTGCGCGCGGTAAACGGCCAGGTCGCGGGCGTGATAGCGCCAGCCTTCCTGCTGTTTATAGGAACTGTCGTGTTCTTCGTCGATCACGATGACGCCGAGATTTTTAAACGGGGTAAATAGCGACGAGCGGGTACCAATCACAATCGCCGCTTCGCCGTTTTTGGCTTTCAGCCAGGCGCTTAAACGTTCCGTATCGTTCAAGCCGGAATGGAGCACTTCGACCGGGGCGTTAAAACGTTCACGAAAACGGGCGATGGTCTGCGGCGTCAGGCCGATCTCAGGCACCATCACCAGCGCTTGTTTACCCTGCGCGAGCGCATTTTCCAGTACGCTCAGATACACTTCGGTCTTGCCGGAACCGGTCACGCCCGCTAACAGCCAGGCGGAAAAACTATCAGATGCGCTGTGAATCGCGCCCACGGCGGTCGCTTGTTCCGTGTTGAGACGCAGTCGCTCACCGGCCACGCTAAACCCGTCGCGCCAGTCCACCAGCGCAGGGGCTTCGCTGGCAAGCTCGCACAATCCTTTTTTGCGCAATGCCTGCAGCGCTGCGTCATTAAATTCCAGCTCTTCAACCTGATGACGCCAGATTCTGCCCTGACGCAGCGCGGCCAGCGCCTGCTGCTGCTTAGGCGATCGTTTCAGGCTGTTGATATCGACGGCTTGTCCGTCTTCTGTCGCAAACCAGTACCACGTCGGGGCATGGCTGGCGCTTTTACCCTGACGCAGCAAAATCGGCAGCGCGTGAAACAGCACGTCGCCAATCGGGTGGTGATAATAATCCGCCGCCCACAGCAGCAGCCGCCAGACGCTTGCGGAGTAAACCGGCTCAACGTCGAGCACTTCCACCACCGCTTTTAATTCATTGATCGGCAGCTCGCTTTTGTCGCTTACCGACACCACCACGCCGACGCGCTGCTGCTTGCCAAAAGGCACGGTTACGCGACAGCCCGCTTTGGCGCTCATGCTGTCGGGCAGCAAATAGTCAAAGGTGCGGGGAAGCGGAACGGGCAGGGCAACGTGAGCAACGGGCATCGAATCTTCCTGACTTGAAATGTGGCGCGTTAGTATACACATTAGATGCTATAGACGTGCTGATCAGTTTGCATCCACCGAATGGATTCTGTATGATTCGCCGCCTTTGGTGTAACATTACGCCAAAGAATTTACTATCAACATCGCGTGGTGTCTGGCGTTAGGGCTGGAAGAGCGACGCGGCCTTAACTGAGGTTCTCCCCATGAAAAAAGATATTCACCCGAAATACGATTTTATTACTGCAAACTGCTCTTGCGGTAACGCGATCAAAATCCGCTCTACAGTGGGTCACGATCTGAACCTGGACGTGTGCGGCCAATGCCACCCGTTCTACACTGGTAAGCAGCGTGATGTTGCAACCGGTGGCCGTGTTGACCGCTTCAACAAGCGTTTCAGCATCCCGGGCGCTAAATAAGCTACCCGAAAAAAAAGCGCCGAAAGGCGCTTTTTTTGTTTCTGCACTTCAGTATTCCCACGTATCCGGGTCGATACCCAGTTCACGCATGATCACTTTCGCCGCTTCCGGAATTTCATCGCTACGCTCTTTGCGCAGGTCTTCATCATTCGGCAGGGGTTGGCCAGTAAACGCATGCAAAAATGCTTCGCAGAGCAGTTCGCTGTTTGTCGCGTGACGCAGGTTATTCACCTGACGACGCGTGCGTTCATCGGTGAGGATCTTTAACACCTTCAGAGGAATGGAAACCGTAATTTTTTTTACTTGCTCACTCTTCTTACCGTGCTCAGCGTATGGGCTGATATATTCGCCGCTCCATTCAGCCATGAGATACCTTTAATCCTCTCTGTCATTTATAAGGGCATAAAGCCATAAGTTGTATGGGGCTTTATACCGTAATCTCGCGTAGTTTACCGTAAGGACGATACCGTGACACGGGTATTGCGCCTTTAGCGTGCACTAAAGCATGTCATTTTAACGGCTATTCTCGCATTGCTCAATCTATACGCAAAGAAGTTTAGATGTCCAGATGTATTGACGTCCATAAGTTCAGTGTTTACTCTGGTGCCTGACTTTTCACCTTATTAGCCAGGAAGCCTTCACCATGACGCGTAAACAGGCCACGATCGCAGTGCGTAGCGGATTGAATGATGACGAGCAGTACGGCTGCGTTGTCCCGCCGATTCATCTTTCCAGTACCTATAATTTCACCGGATTTAATGAACCTCGTGCGCATGACTATTCACGTCGTGGCAACCCGACGCGTGACGTTACCCAGCGCGCGCTGGCGGAACTCGAAGGCGGCGCAGGTGCGGTTCTGACCAATACCGGTATGTCGGCCATTCATCTGGTGACCACGGTATTCCTGAAACCTGGCGATTTGTTGCTCGCTCCACACGACTGTTACGGTGGCAGCTACCGACTTTTTGATAGCCTGGCAAAACGTGGCTGTTATCGCGTTCTTTTTGTCGATCAAAATGACGAACAGGCGCTAAAACAAGCACTTGCCGAAAAGCCTAAGCTCGTTCTGGTGGAAAGCCCAAGCAATCCGTTATTGCGTGTTGTCGATATTGCGAAAATTTGTCAGCTCGCAAGGGATGCGGGAGCGATAAGTGTAGTGGATAATACGTTCCTCAGTCCGGCGCTTCAGAACCCACTTTCCCTGGGTGCGGACCTGGTATTGCATTCATGCACGAAATATTTGAACGGTCACTCTGACGTGGTCGCGGGCGTGGTGATTGCAAAAGATCCGGAAGTTGTCACCGAACTGGCATGGTGGGCCAATAACATTGGCGTGACTGCGGGCGCGTTCGACAGCTATTTGCTGCTGCGCGGGATCCGCACGCTGTCGCCACGTATGGAAGTGGCACAACGCAATGCCCAGGCGATTGTCGATTTCCTGAAAAACCAGCCGCTGGTGAAAAAGCTGTATCACCCGTCGTTGCCGGAAAACCAGGGCCACGAGATCGCCGCGCGCCAGCAGAAAGGGTTTGGCGCGATGTTAAGTTTTGAACTGGATGGCGATGAGCAAACGCTGCGTCGCTTCCTGAGTGCGTTGTCACTGTTTACGCTGGCGGAATCATTAGGGGGAGTCGAAAGCTTGATCTCTCACGCCGCAACAATGACACACGCAGGCATGGCGCCAGAAGCGCGTGCCGCCGCCGGGATTTCTGAGACGCTGCTTCGCATCTCAACCGGTATTGAAGACTGTGAAGATTTAATTGCCGATCTGGAAAATGCCTTCCAGGTCGCAGCCAAGGGGTAATCATGAGTGTGATAGCGCAGGCAGGGGCGAAGGGTCGTCAACTGCATAAGTTTGGTGGTAGTAGTCTTGCTGATGTGAAATGTTACCTGCGTGTCGCAGGGATCATGGCGGAGTATTCGATGCCGGGCGACATGATGGTTGTCTCGGCGGCGGGCAGCACTACCAACCAGTTGATTAGCTGGCTCAAACTGAGTCAGACCGATCGCCTTTCTGCGCATCAGGTTCAACAAACGTTACGCCGTTATCAGAGTGATTTGATTTCCGGCCTGCTGCCCGCGCAAGCGGCGGACGGGCTGATCAGCGCTTTTGTTCACGATCTGGAGCGTCTGGCGGCGCTGCTGGACAGCGGCATTACCGAAGCGGTTTACGCGGAAGTGGTCGGCCACGGTGAAGTCTGGTCTGCACGCCTGATGGCCGCAGTGCTGGAACAGCAAGGTCTGGAGGCCGCGTGGCTGGACGCACGCGATTTCCTGCGCGCCGAACGCGCTGCGCAGCCGCAGGTTGACGAAGGGTTGTCTTATCCGCTGCTGCAACAGCTTTTGGTGCAGCATCCGGGGAAACGTATCGTCGTTACCGGCTTTATCAGCCGCAGCAACGCGGGTGAAACCGTGCTGCTGGGCCGTAACGGTTCTGACTATTCCGCCACGCAAATCGGTGCGCTGGCCGGGGCGTCTCGCGTCACCATCTGGAGCGATGTGGCCGGCGTTTACAGTGCCGATCCACGCAAAGTCAAAGATGCCTGTCTGCTGCCGCTGCTGCGCCTGGACGAAGCCAGCGAGCTGGCACGTCTCGCCGCCCCGGTTCTGCACGCCCGTACACTGCAGCCCGTTTCCGGGAGCGATATCGATCTGCAACTGCGCTGCAGCTACACGCCGGATCAGGGTTCCACACGCATCGAACGCGTTCTGGCATCGGGTACGGGCGCGCGCATTGTCACCAGTCACGATGATATTTGCCTGATTGAGTTCCAGGTGCCTGCGGGCCAGGACGTCAAGCTGGCGCATAAAGATATCGATTTGATTCTCAAGCGTGCGCAGGTGCGTCCGCTGGCGGTTGGCGTGCACAGCGATCGTCATTTACTGCAGTTCTGCTACACCGCAGAAGTGGCCGATAGCGCGCTTAAAACGCTGGACGAAGCCGGTTTGCCGGGCGAACTCCGTCTGCGTCAGGGCCTGGCGCTGGTGGCGATGGTCGGCGCAGGCGTCTCCCGTAATCCGCTGCATTGCCACCGTTTCTGGCAACAGTTGAAGGGGCAGCCGGTAGAATTTACCTGGCAGTCGGAAGAGGGCATCAGCCTGGTCGCCGTGCTGCGTAAAGGGCCAACCGAGAGTCTGATTCAGGGCCTGCACACCACGCTGTTCCGCGCGGAAAAACGTATCGGTCTGGTGCTGTTTGGTAAAGGTAATATCGGTTCCCGCTGGCTGGAGCTGTTTGCTCGCGAGCAAACGACGCTGTCGGCGCGTACCGGATTTGAATTTGTCCTGGCAGGCGTTGTAGACAGTCGCCGCAGCCTGCTCAATTACGAAGGGCTGGACGCCAGCCGTGCGCTCGCGTTCTTCA
The DNA here is from genome assembly GCF_000016325.1 of Enterobacter sp. 638. Classification (NCBI taxonomy): domain Bacteria; kingdom Pseudomonadati; phylum Pseudomonadota; class Gammaproteobacteria; order Enterobacterales; family Enterobacteriaceae; genus Enterobacter; species Enterobacter sp. 638. The sequence goes on along the minus strand of NC_009436.1, from coordinate 4,387,355 downwards.
ATGACGAAGCCGTTGAACAGGATGAAGAGTCGCTCTTCCTGTGGATGCGCGCGCACCCGTACGACGATTTAGTGGTGCTGGATGTCACCGCCAGCGAACAGCTTGCCGATCAGTATCTGGATTTTGCTAGCCATGGTTTCCATGTCATCAGCGCGAACAAGTTGGCAGGCGCGAGCAGCACCGATAAATACCGTCAGATTCACGATGCGTTTGAAAAAACCGGGCGTCACTGGCTGTACAACGCTACTGTGGGCGCGGGCTTACCGGTCAACCATACGGTGCGGGACTTGATCGACAGCGGTGACAGCATTTTAGCCATCAGCGGGATTTTCTCCGGGACGCTGTCGTGGCTGTTCCTGCAATTCGACGGCACGGTGCCGTTCACCGACCTGGTCGATCAGGCGTGGCAGCAGGGGTTGACCGAACCCGATCCGCGTGTGGATTTGGCCGGGAAAGACGTGATGCGCAAGCTGGTGATTCTGGCGCGTGAGGCGGGTTACGATATCGAGCCAGGCCAGGTGCGTGTGGAATCGTTAGTTCCTGCGGGCTGCGAAGAGGGTTCCGTCGATCATTTCTTTGAGAACGGTGATGAGCTGAACGACCAGATGGTGCAACGCCTGGAAGCCGCGCAAGAAATGGGACTGGTGCTGCGCTACGTGGCGCGTTTCGATGCCAACGGTAAAGCGCGCGTGGGTGTGGAAGCGGTGCGTCCTGAGCATCCGCTGGCGGCGCTGCTGCCGTGCGATAACGTCTTTGCCATCGAAAGCCGCTGGTATCGCGATAACCCGCTGGTGATTCGTGGGCCAGGCGCGGGGCGTGATGTGACTGCAGGTGCCATTCAGTCGGATATTAACCGTCTGGCGCAACTGCTGTAGTTTTTGCTCTGTATCGTCTGATGCCCTCACCCTAACCCTCTCCCACGGGAGAGGGAATCGCTCGGGGCGGTCTTCCCTCAATCCTCGCAGATAAGAGGGAGTGTTTTCTCTCCCTTCACAGCGTGGCGAAGAGACTTTTTCTCTCTCTTCACAACGTGGCGAAGGGATTATCGTCTCCCTTTTCACAACGTAGTGAAGGGATTCTTTTCTCCCTCTCCCTGTGGGAGAGGGCTGGGGTGAGGGCATCAGACCGCACTTTCCCCACCATCATGAACTTCTTTCATCTTGCCTGAACATTCCTCACCGTCATGACTGATTATTTCAGTTGACGGCATTCGCGTTTTCCGTCATTTTTACATCCAGACGTCTAAATGGATAGATGTTTATAACTAGCAATAATTATCACGCGATTGATGAGGTAAGGTATGAGCTTTTTTCACGCCAACCAGCGGGAAGCCCTGAATCAGAGCCTGGCTGAAGTGCAGGGCCAGATTAACGTCTCTTTTGAATTCTTTCCGCCGCGCACCAGTGAAATGGAGCAAACCCTATGGAGCTCTATCGATCGCCTGAGCAGCCTGAAGCCGAAATTTGTCTCCGTCACCTACGGGGCAAACTCAGGCGAGCGCGACCGTACGCACAGCATTATTAAAGGCATTAAGGACCGCACGGGACTTGAAGCTGCGCCGCATTTGACCTGCGTGGATGCGACCCGTGACGAACTGCGCGCTATCGCCCAGGATTACTGGAATAACGGGATTCGCCACATTGTCGCCCTGCGCGGTGACCTGCCGCCGGGCAGCGGTAAGCCGGAAATGTACGCCACCGATCTGGTCACGTTGCTCAAGGACGTGGGCGATTTTGATATCTCCGTCGCCGCTTATCCGGAAGTGCATCCGGAAGCGAAAAGTGCCCAGGCCGATCTGCTCAACCTGAAACGTAAAGTCGATGCCGGTGCCAACCGCGCGATTACCCAGTTTTTCTTCGACGTCGAAAGCTATCTGCGTTTTCGTGACCGCTGCGTTAACGCTGGAATCGACCTGGAAATTATCCCGGGCATCCTGCCGGTCTCGAACTTCAAGCAGGCGAAGAAGTTTGCGGACATGACCAACGTGCGTATCCCGCTGTGGATGCAGAAAATGTACGAAGGGCTGGATGACGACGCTGAAACCCGCAAGCTGGTGGGGGCTAATATCGCGATGGACATGGTGAAAATTTTGAGTCGTGAAGGGGTGAAGGATTTCCATTTCTACACGCTTAACCGCGCCGAGATGAGTTACGCCATCTGCCACACTCTCGGCGTTCGCCCTGGACTGTAATACCAAGACCCTCTTCGGAGGGTTTTTCATTTCCGCCTCCCCCCGATACCGCCCGCTTCCGCGCGGCATTATGCAAAAGCCATGCAATATCCGAGGTTAATTAAAAGGATTTAACTATCGAATCTGTGGGTTATCTCAACTATACCTTATCAGCAAGCGTGTATATCTTAAAAAGAACACTATAGAGGGAGCAGAGAGATGAGCATGTCAGAAGAGACCAATAATTCGTTATCCAGCGGCAAGTGTCCTTTTCACCATGGAGGGTCTGATCAGAGCGCAGGCGAGGGGACAGGCAGTCGCGACTGGTGGCCCAAGCAGCTACGCGTTGAACTCTTAAACCAACATTCCAACCGTTCGAACCCCTTGGGTGAAGACTTCGACTACCGCAAAGAATTCAGCAAACTCGACTATTCCGCTCTCAAAGGCGATATCAAAGCTCTTCTGACCGATTCTCAATCCTGGTGGCCTGCCGACTGGGGCAGCTACGTGGGCCTGTTTATACGTATGGCATGGCACGGCGCAGGGACATACCGTTCCGTGGATGGTCGTGGCGGTGCCGGTCGCGGTCAGCAGCGCTTTGCCCCTCTGAATGCATGGCCGGATAACGTGAGTCTTGATAAAGCACGCCGTCTGCTGTGGCCTATTAAACAAAAATACGGGCAGAAAATTTCCTGGGCCGATCTGTATATCCTGGCGGGGAACGTGGCGCTGGAGAATTCAGGCTTCCGTACGTTTGGCTTTGGTGCCGGGCGCGAAGATGTCTGGGAGCCAGATATGGACGTTAACTGGGGCGATGAAAAAGCCTGGCTGACCCATCGCGATCCTGAATCACTGGCAAAACGTCCGTTAGCGGCCACTGAAATGGGGCTGATTTACGTCAATCCTGAAGGGCCAAACGCCAGCGGTGAGCCGCTGTCGGCAGCCGCAGCGATTCGCGCAACGTTCGGCAACATGGGCATGAACGATGAAGAGACCGTCGCACTGATTGCGGGCGGGCATACGCTCGGCAAAACGCACGGCGCAGCGGCGGCCACGCATGTGGGTGTCGATCCGGAAGGCTCTTTGATTGAATCCCAGGGCTTAGGCTGGACCAGCACACACGGAACGGGCGTGGGCGCAGATGCGATCACCTCCGGTCTGGAAGTCGTCTGGTCACAGACGCCAACCCAGTGGAGTAATTACTTCTTCGAAAACCTGTTCAAATACGAGTGGGTACAGACCCGCAGCCCGGCTGGCGCGATCCAGTTCGAAGCCGTTGACGCGCCGGAAATTATTCCCGATCCGTTCGACCCGTCGAAAAAACGCAAACCTACCATGCTGGTGACCGACCTGACGCTGCGTTTCGACCCAGAGTTCGAGAAAATTTCTCGTCGCTTCCTGAACGATCCGCAGGCGTTTAACGAAGCATTCGCGCGTGCCTGGTACAAACTGACGCACCGAGATATGGGGCCAAAAGCACGTTACATCGGTCCTGAAGTGCCGAAAGAAGATCTGATCTGGCAGGACCCGCTGCCGCAAGCGGTGTTCAATCCGTCACAAGAAGATATTGCGAGTCTGAAAGCGGAAATTGTGGCTTCCGGGCTGTCTGTTAGCGAGCTGGTGTCGGTTGCCTGGGCGTCTGCTTCCACCTTCCGCGGCGGTGACAAACGTGGCGGTGCCAACGGCGCGCGTCTGGCGCTGGCTCCGCAGCGCGACTGGGACGTGAACGCCGCAGCGGTGCGTGCGTTACCGACTTTAGAAGCGATTCAACGCACGACCAACAAAGCGTCACTGGCCGATATCATCGTGCTGGCGGGTGTTGTTGGCGTTGAGCAGGCGGCAAAAGCGGCGGGTGTGTACATCACCGTGCCATTTACGCCGGGCCGCGTCGATGCGCGTCAGGATCAGACTGATATCGAGATGTTTAATCTGCTTGAGCCAATTGCCGATGGCTTCCGCAACTATCGCGCTCAGGTTGATGTTTCGACAACGGAATCGCTGCTGATTGATAAAGCGCAACAGCTGACGTTAACCGCGCCAGAACTGACCGCGCTGGTTGGGGGAATGCGTGTGCTGGGTGCTAACTTTGATGGCAGCCAGAATGGCGTGTTCACCGATCGCGTTGGTGTGTTGACCACCGATTTCTTTGTGAATTTGCTCGATATGGGAACCCAGTGGAAAGCCACAGACGAATCCAACGAACTGTTTGCGGGCAGCGACCGTGCAAGTGGCGAGGTGAAATACACCGCAACGCGTGCCGATCTGGTGTTTGGTTCTAACGCGGTTCTGCGTGCGCTGGCGGAGGTTTACGCCAGCCAGGATGCCAGCGAGAAGTTTGTCAAAGATTTTGTCGCGGCATGGACCAAAGTGATGAATCTTGATCGTTTTGATGTGAAGTAATCAGGCATCAGTCATAAATAAAAATCCCCGCCTCGGCGGGGATTTTTTTATGTCAGACGTTATTCCCACTCATGCAGACAACGCTGACCATATTGATCGGCGACCAGCAGCGCAGCGTACACCTCATCTTGCGTCACACCGCCCGGCATATTGTGGATGGTTTCGCCTTTGGCGCAGGCCGTCTCGGCCACCCGGCGCATCTTGGCGGGAATATCTTCTTTGATATCCAGCTGTGCCAGGGTGATGGGCAGCCCAACGCTGTGACACAGCGCGGCAACCGTTTCGATCTCTTCTACCGGCGCGTTTTCCAGTACCAACTGGGTGAGTGTGCCGAACGCGACTTTTTCACCATGATAAAAATGGTGTGCATCCGGAATAGCCGTCAGGCCGTTGTGAATCGCGTGGGCAGCGGCCAGTCCGCCACTTTCAAAGCCCACGCCGCTGAGGTAAGTATTGGCTTCGACGACGCGCTCAAGGGCTGGCGTGACGACATGCTGTTCCGCTGCCAGCATCGCCTTTTCTCCCTCTTCGATCAGGGTGTTGTAGCAGAGTTCCGCCAGAGCGAGAGCCGCCTGCGTGCATTTCCCCCCGGCCATGGTGGTGGCTCCGCTGCGTGAGCAGGCGCGCGCTTCAAACCAGGTCGCCAGCGCATCGCCAATCCCTGCGGCCAAAAGACGCGCAGGCGCACCCGCCACGACTTTGGTATCGACGATAACTATATTGGGATTGTGTGGGAGCATCAGGTAATGATCGAACTCGCCGCTGTCGGTGTAGATGACTGAAAGGGCGCTGCACGGCGCATCCGTGGAGGCAATGGTTGGCGCGATAGCCACCGGTACATCCATAAAATGCGCTAATGCTTTGGCGGTATCGAGCGTTTTACCGCCACCGATACCTAGCACGGCCTGGCAGTCAGCGCCCTTGGCCAGCTTGCGCAGACGGTCAATCTCATTTTGTGAACATTCGCCACCAAATGGCGCGATTTCCACGTGCAGTTCTGCCTGTTTGAAGCTTTGACGCAAGGTGTCTTCCGCAAAGCCTAAAACAAACTTATCCCCGACCACCAGCCAGCGTTTCGCCAGCGGTTTGAGATAGTCGCCGAGTCGGGTGAGGGCATCTGCACCCTGGATGTATTTGCCCGGTGATTGAATGATACGGTCCATAACATTTCTCCCTTAGAGGTTGAGGTTACTAAACGCGTTTTTCCCGTCGTGCTCGAACGTCACTCTTTGGACTTTACCGCCACAGCAGTCGGTATTTGTTGCGCTACATCTAAGGAGGGGGGATTTTTGGGCAAAAAAAAGCCACACGGAGTGTGGCCTTTTGATTCAGAAAACCGTTAGCCGGTGTTACGCATGCCTGCTGCAACGCCCGCAATCGTCACCATCAGCGCCTGTTCAACGCGTGGATCCGCCTCTTTACCTTCTTCTTCGGCCTTACGTGAGCGATGCAACAGCTCAGCCTGCAGAACGTTCAGCGGGTCGGTGTAGATATTACGCAGCTGAATAGACTCGGCAATCCATGGCAAATCGGCCATCAGATGCGAGTCGTTGGCGATAGCCAGCACAATTTTAATGTCGCCTTCCAGCAGTTCGCGCAGCTCTTTGCCCAACGCCCACAGTTCGGGTTTCACCAGACGCTGATCGTAGTATTCCGCCAGCCACAGGTCGACTTTGGAGAACACCATTTCCAGCATGCCAAGGCGCGTGGAGAAGAACGGCCAGTCGCGGCACATTGTCTCAAGCTCAGTCTGCTTACCGTCTTCCACCACTTTTTGCAGCGCCGCACCCGCACCCAGCCAGGCGGGCAGCATCAGGCGGTTTTGCGTCCAGGCGAAGATCCATGGAATCGCACGCAGAGATTCCACACCGCCGGTCGGACGGCGTTTTGCCGGACGAGAACCCAGCGGCAGTTTGCCTAGCTCCTGCTCAGGCGTAGCCGAGCGGAAGTACGGCACGAAGTCTTTGTTTTCACGCACGTAGCCACGGTACAAGTCGCAGGAGATATCCGACAGCTCATCCATGATGTGACGCCATGCGTCTTTCGGCTCTGGCGGTGGCAACAGGTTAGCTTCCAGAATCGCGCTGGTGTAGAGCGACAGGCTACTGATTGTTACTTCTGGCAGACCGTATTTAAAGCGGATCATCTCGCCTTGCTCGGTGACGCGCAAACCGCCTTTCAGGCTGCCCGGTGGTTGAGAGAGCAGTGCAGCATGAGCTGGCGCACCGCCGCGACCGATAGAGCCGCCGCGTCCGTGGAACAGCGTTAATTCGATACCTGCTTTTTCGCAGGTTTTGATCAGCGCATCTTGCGCCTGGTACTGCGCCCAGGATGCCGCCATCACGCCCGCGTCTTTTGCGGAGTCGGAATAGCCAATCATCACCATCTGTTTGCCCTGAATAAAGCCGCGATACCAGTCGATGTTCAGCAACTGGGTCATCACGTCGTTGGCGTTATTCAGGTCGTCGAGGGTTTCAAACAGCGGCGCGACAGGCAGCGCAAAGCTGATACCGGCTTCTTTCAGAAGCAGATGAACGGCCAGCACGTCAGACGGCGTTTTGGCCATGGAGATCACATAGGCCGCAACCGATCCTTTTGGCGCATCGACGATCGCTTTACAGGTGTTGAGAACTTCGCTGGTTTCTTCGCTTGGTTCCCAGCTGCGTGGCAGAAGCGGACGTTTGGAATTTAATTCGCGGATCAGGAACGCCTGTTTGTCGGCTTCTGACCAGCTTTCGTAATCGCCAATGCCGAGATAGCGGGTCAACTCGCCCAGCGCTTCGGTATGGCGGGTGCTTTCCTGACGCACATCAATACGCACCAAAGGCACGCCGAAACACTTCACGCGGCGCAGGGTGTCGAGCAGTTCGCCGTTGGCGATGATGCCCATGCCGCACGCTTGCAGTGATTTATAGCAGGCGTACAACGGGTCCCACAGCTGCTCGTTTTGACTCAGCAGCCCGGCTGGTTTTGGCAGACGCTGGCCTTTCAAACGTGCTTCCAGCCAGGCTTGAGTCGCCATCAGCTGGCCGCGCAGACCTTTTAGCAAGAAGCGGTACGGTTCGGTTGCACCGGCTTCGCCGACCAGTTCGAGCAATTCTGGCGTGGCTTCCACCATCGACAGCTCAGAAATCAGAATCTGAATATCTTTCAGGAACAGATCGGTGGCTTTCCAGCGGCTGAGCAATAGCACATGACGCGTGATTTCGGCGGTCACATTTGGGTTGCCGTCGCGGTCGCCACCCATCCAGGAGGTGAAACGCACCGGAACAAAATCCACCGGCAGGCGATAGCCGAGGTTCTCTTCCAGCTGTTCGTTCAATTCACGCAGGTAGTTCGGCACGCCTTCCCACAGGCTGTTTTCGACAACCGCAAAACCCCATTTAGCTTCATCAACCGGGCTTGGGCGATATTTGCGAATTTCATCGGTGTGCCAGGACTGAGCAATCAGCTGGCGCAGGCGGCGCATCAGCTGGTTACGTTCGTAATCGACGATGTCTTTGTTATCTAACTGCTTGAGACAGCTATTCACTTCGCCCATTTTGTGAATCAGGGTACGGCGGGTGATTTCGGTCGGGTGCGCAGTCAGCACCAGCTCAAGCGAAAGGGACTCAACCGCTTTTTTGATGGTCTCTTCGTTCAGTTCAGGCTGGTCTTTGAGTTTTCTGAGCGTACGGGCAATCACTTCCGGGTTGCTGGCACCTTCGCCTTTTGGCGAAATGCTGTGGTATTGCTCGGCGGTGTTAGCCAGATTCAGGAACTGGCTGAACGCGCGCGCCACGGGCAGAAGCTCATCATTTGACAGGTTTTGCAGCGTGGTGAGCAGCTCCTGACGATTGGCTTCATTTCCTGCACGGGATGATTTGGACAGCTTACGGATTGTTTCGACGCGGTCGAGAATGGTCTCTCCTAGCGCATCCTTGATGGTATCTCCCAGCACTTTGCCGAGCATACTGACATTACTACGCAACGCGGAATATTGTTCGTTCATATAAACCCAGACACCCCATCATTATGTTTTATGTCCATTCAAAAATCTTTTGGACATTATTTTGTCATCTCTCTTTATAAAGCCACGTAAAACTCCTGTCGTCAATTGCTGCGAAAACGGTTCAGCAAACGAATAAATGCAGGCAATTTACGAAATTTAATTCGCTTCGCGTCAGATAAGAGATGCTTATGGGAATGTGATGGGGATCATGCGTTTTATTGCTCTCACCGAAACCCTCTCCCATGAGGAGAGGGAACCACTGGGGGCGTTTTAATGCCAGCAGAAGTGATGCACAACCTGCGTAATTAACTCGCGCGTGGGCTTAATAAAGCGTGTTTCCAGGTATTCATCCGGCTGGTGGGCCTGATTGATGGAGCCCGGACCCAGCACCAGCGTTGGGCACAGCGTCTGGATAAACGGCGCTTCGGTGCAGTAGTTCACCACGTCCGTTTTCTCGCCGAGCAGTTTCTCGACCACTTGCACCAATTGATGATCCGGCGGGCATTCGTAACCTGGAATCGGTGGATGCAGATCGAAAATGGTCAGACGGCCAGGCCAGCGTTCACTCACCGGGGCCAGCGCTTCGCTGAGTAAGCCGTTGAGATCGTCGAGCGTCATGCCCGGCAGCGGGCGAATATCCATGTGCAGTTCGCAGCAGGCGCAGATACGGTTGGATGCGTCACCGCCGTGCAGACTACCGAGATTCAGCGTGGGATACGGCACGGTGAAGGAATCGTGGTGGAAGCGTTCTTTCAGGGAGTCGCGCAGCACCATAATGCGGCCAATGGCGTCGTGCATCAGCTCAATGGCATTGACGCCGCGCGCCGGATCGCTGGAGTGACCCGACTGGCCCAACACGCGCACCGCCGTAGAGATATGGCCTTTATGCGCCCGAATCGGTTGCAGGGACGTCGGCTCGCCAATAATCGCGCAGTCCGGGCGAATGGCGGTATTTTCAGAGAAATAGCGTGCGCCCGCCATGCTGGTTTCTTCGTCGGCGGTCGCCAGAATGTAGAGCGGTTTTTTCAACGTCTTCACATCAACGTCACGCAGCGCATCGAGAATAAAGGCAAAAAAGCCTTTCATGTCGGCGGTGCCCAGGCCGTAAAGCTTGCCGTCATGCTCGGTGAGCGTGAAGGGATCGCGCGTCCAGCGCCCATCATCAAAGGGCACGGTGTCCGTATGGCCAGCCAGTAAAAGACCGCCTGCACCCTGTCCGGCACTGGCCAGCAGGTTAAATTTATGACGGGTTCCAGGAACGGGTTGAACTTCCACCTTAAAGCCGAGATCGCTAAACCATCCAGCCAGCATATTGATTAAAGACTCATTGCTCTGGTCGAGCGCTTCTTCGGTCGCACTGATGGACGGCGTGGCAATCAGGGCGCGGTAAATCTCGATAAAGGGTGGTAAATTCATTTTCATTGTTGACATACCTTAGGTCGTGATAGTATCAATATTCATGCACTAAATGTGAATAAAAATACACTAACGTTGATCGTAAAGGAACCCGATGTTGAATACGCTGATTGTGGGCGCTAGCGGTTATGCGGGCGCAGAGCTTGTAAGCTACGTGAATCGCCATCCTCATATGACCATAACCGCTTTGACTGTCTCAGCGCAAAGCAATGATGCGGGAAAGTTAATTTCCGATTTGCATCCGCAACTTAAGGGAATCGTCGATCTGCCATTGCAGCCGATGTCCGATATCAGTGAGTTTGTTGGCGGCGTGGATGTGGTGTTTCTGGCAACCGCGCACGAAGTCAGCCACGATCTGGCCCCGCAGTTTTTGGCGGCGGGTTGCGTGGTGTTTGACCTCTCCGGCGCGTTCCGCGTTAACGACAGTGCGTTCTACGAAAAATATTACGGTTTCACTCACCAGCATACCGATCTGCTTGAGCAGGCGGTTTACGGCCTGGCGGAGTGGAACGACGACAAGATAAAAGAAGCCAATCTGATTGCCGTTCCGGGTTGTTATCCAACGGCGGCGCAGCTTTCGCTTAAACCGCTGATCGACGCCGACCTGCTGGATCTGAATCAGTGGCCGGTGATCAACGCCACCAGCGGCGTGAGCGGTGCCGGTCGCAAGGCGGCGATGGCCAACAGTTTCTGCGAAGTGAGTCTGCAACCGTATGGCGTGTTCAATCACCGTCATCACCCGGAGATCACCACGCATCTGGGCGCGGAGGTGATTTTCACACCGCATCTGGGCAATTTCCCGCGCGGGATTCTGGAAACCATCACCTGCCGTCTGAAGCCGGGCGTGACCAAAGACCAGATTTCTGAAGCCTTTACGCAGGCCTATGCCAACAAACCGCTGGTGCGTCTGTACGATAAAGGCGTTCCGGCGCTGAAAAACGTGGTCGGTCTGCCGTTCTGCGACATCGGCTTTGCCGTTCAGGGCGAGCATCTGATTGTGGTGGCGGCGGAAGATAACCTTCTTAAAGGCGCTGCCGCTCAGGCGATGCAGTGCGCAAATATTCGTTTTGGCTACGCTGAAACCCAGTCTCTTATTTAAGGTGTGATGATGAATCCATTAATTATCAAACTCGGTGGCGTGTTGCTGGACAGCGAAGAAGCGCTGGAGCGTCTGTTTAGCGCGCTGGTTGACTATCGTGAATCCCATCAGCGTCCGCTGGTGATTGTTCACGGCGGCGGCTGCGTAGTGGATGAGCTGATGAAAGGCCTTAACCTGCCGGTGAAAAAGAAGAACGGCCTGCGCGTGACGCCTGCCGATCAGATTGACATCATCACCGGTGCGCTGGCGGGAACGGCAAACAAAACGCTGTTGTCATGGGCGAAGAAACATCATATCGCGTCGGTTGGCCTGTACTTGGGCGATGGCGACAGCGTAAAAGTGACACAGCTCGATGAAGAGTTGGGCCATGTTGGACTTGCGCAGCCGGGTTCGCCTAAGCTGATTAACACGCTGCTGGAAGGCGGTTTCCTGCCAGTGGTGAGCTCTATCGGTGTCACCGAAGAAGGGCAACTGATGAACGTGAACGCCGACCAGGCCGCAACGGCTCTGGCCGCCACGCTGGGTGCTGACTTGATTCTGCTTTCCGACGTGAGCGGAATTCTGGACGGTAAAGGCCAGCGTATCGCCGAGATGACGGCGGCGAAAGCCGAGCAGCTGATTTCTCAGGGCATCATTACGGATGGCATGATTGTGAAAGTGAACGCAGCGCTGGACGCTGCGCGCACGTTAGGACGTCCGGTGGACATCGCCTCATGGCGGCACGCGGAACAACTTCCGGCGCTGTTTAACGGCACGCCGATTGGCACGCGTATTCTGGCATAAGCATTTTCCCCCTCATCAGAGGGGTATCAATAAACGAATTTAAGGAAGCATGTTATGGCACTTTGGGGTGGGCGTTTTACACAGGCAGCGGATCAACGGTTCAAACAGTTCAACGACTCTTTGCGCTTCGACTACCGCCTGGCCGAACAAGATATCGTCGGCTCTGTGGCCTGGTCCAAAGCGCTGGTCACCGTCGGGGTGTTAAGTGCCGATGAGCAAGTACAGCTCGAAGAGGCGCTGAACAATCTGCTGGAAGAAGTACGCCTGAATCCGCAGCAAATCCTCGAAAGCGATGCGGAAGATATTCACAGCTGGGTGGAAGGCAAGCTGATCGACAAAGTGGGCCAGTTGGGTAAAAAACTGCACACCGGACGTAGCCGTAACGATCAGGTGGCGACCGACCTGAAGCTGTGGTGTAAAGACACTATCGTGGAACTGCTGTCGGCGAACCGTCAGCTACAGAATGCGCTGGTTGAAACTGCGCAGAACAATCAGGACGCGGTGATGCCGGGTTATACCCACCTGCAGCGTGCGCAGCCTGTTACCTTTGCTCACTGGTCTCTGGCGTATGTCGAGATGCTGGCGCGTGACGAAAGCCGTTTGCAGGATACGCTGAAGCGTCTGGACGTGAGCCCTCTGGGCAGCGGTGCGTTGGCCGGAACCGCTTATGAAATCGACCGTGAACAGCTGGCGGGCTGGTTAGGCTTTGCTTCTGCGACCCGCAACAGTCTGGACAGCGTGTCGGATCGTGACCATGTTCTGGAGCTGCTGTCGAACGCCTCTATCGGCATGGTGCATTTGTCGCGTTTTGCCGAAGATCTGATTTTCTTCAACTCCGGGGAAGCCGGTTTTGTGGAGCTGTCCGATCGTGTCACTTCTGGTTCTTCGTTGATGCCGCAGAAGAAAAATCCGGATGCGCTGGAGCTGATTCGCGGTAAGTGTGGCCGTGTGCAGGGCGCGCTGACGGGAATGATGATGACCTTGAAAGGTCTGCCGTTGGCCTACAACAAAGATATGCAGGAAGATAAAGAAGGGCTGTTCGATGCGCTCGACACCTGGCTGGATTGTCTGCATATGGGCGCACTGGTGCTGGACGGCATTCAGGTGAAACGTCCGCGTTGCCAGGAAGCAGCGCAGCAGGGCTATGCAAACTCCACCGAGCTGGCGGATTATCTGGTCGCCAAAGGCGTACCGTTCCGTGAGGCGCACCATATTGTGGGCGAAGCCGTGGTTGAGGCGATTCGCCAGGGCAAGCCGCTGGAAGATTTGACGCTAGCCGATTTGCAGAAATTTAGCGCCGTGATTGGCGATGACGTGTACCCGATTCTTTCGCTGCAATCCTGTCTGGATAAGCGCGCGGCGAAAGGCGGCGTGTCACCGAAGCAAGTTGCGCAGGCGATTGCGGATGCGAAATCGCGTCTTGTGTAGGATTTGTGCGGGCTGATGCCCTCACCCCAGCCCTCTCCCATTGGGAGAGGGAGCAAGCACTTAAAAATGGCAACGTTGGTTGCCATTTGCTTTTACGTTATTTCATCCCGAGCCTCTCACCGTGGAAGAGGCTCGATCAGTCCCCTCTCCCTCTGGGAGAGGGTGAGGAAAGAATATGCAGCCTGGCTTAAAGCCGGGCTTTTTTATGCAAAAAAAAAGCGGACCACGGGGTCCGCAAAAGTTCACGTTGGCTTTAGTTGTTCGAGTTAGGGATAAACTCGTCTGACTCGGCGGGGACGTCAAGGGTCAAATACGTGCCGCCTCGTCTATGTGGTGTATTATTCAACAGAGTGCTTGATAGGGATAATCGTTCGTTGCTATGCTATCTATCGCCATGAACTATCATGGCGATAGAGGATGAATAATGAATATTCGTGATCTTGAATACCTGGTGGCACTCGCTGAGCACCGACATTTTCGCCGCGCGGCAGATTCCTGCCACGTTAGCCAGCCTACGCTGAGCGGTCAGATCCGCAAGCTGGAAGATGAGCTGGGCGTCATGCTGCTAGAGCGCACCAGCCGTAAAGTGCTGTTCACCCAGGCCGGTCTGCTGCTGGTGGATCAGGCGCGCACCGTGTTGCGCGAGGTCAAAGTGCTCAAGGAAATGGCTAGCCAGCAGGGCGAGGCGATGTCCGGTCCGCTGCATATTGGCCTGATTCCAACCGTTGGTCCGTATCTACTTCCGCTCATCATTCCGATGCTGCATCAGACCTTCCCGAAACTCGAAATGTATCTGCATGAAGCGCAGACACATCAGTTGCTGGCCCAGCTCGACAGCGGCAAGCTCGACTGCGCGATCCTGGCGCTGGTCAAAGAGAGCGAAGCGTTTATTGAGGTGCCGCTGTTTGATGAGCCGATGATGCTGGCGATCTACGAAGATCACCCGTGGGCCAATCGCGATCGCGTACCGATGGGCGATCTGGCGGGTGAAAAGCTGCTGATGCTGGAAGACGGTCACTGCCTGCGCGATCAGGCGATGGGGTTCTGCTTTGAAGCGGGTGCTGAGGAAGATACCCATTTCCGCGCAACCAGTCTGGAAACGCTGCGTAATATGGTGGCGGCGGGAAGTGGTATTACGCTGCTGCCTGCGCTGGCCGTACCGCGCGAGCGTCGACGCGATGGCGTGGTTTATCTGCCGTGCATTAAACCGGAGCCGCGTCGCACGGTGGGCCTGGTTTATCGTCCGGGATCACCCCTGCGCAGCCGCTATGAGCAGCTGGCAGAGGCCATCCGCAGTTCGATGGATGGCCATTTTGACGACGCGTTAAAACAGGCGGTTTAAGCCGTTCAGCGCGGCTACCCGATAGGCTTCCGCCATTGTCGGGTAGTTAAAGGTGGTGTTAACGAAGTACTCGATCGTGTTACCGCCACCTTTTTGCTCCATGATTGCCTGGCCGATATGAATGATTTCCGCCGCACGTTCACCGAAGCAGTGAATGCCGAGGATCTCTTTCGTCTCGCGATGGAACAAAATCTTCAGCGTTCCCACGCTCATTCCCACGATTTGCGCCCGCGCCAGATGTTTAAACTGCGCACGACCGACTTCGTATGGCACTTTCATCGACGTCAGCTGCTGCTCAGTTTTACCCACAGAACTGATTTCCGGAATGGTATAAATGCCGGTGGGAATATCTTCAATCAGATGGGCGGTGGCTTCACCTTTCACCAGCGCTTGTGCCGCGATGCGACCCTGATCGTAAGCGGCAGAGGCCAGACTCGGATAACCAATCACATCGCCTACCGCGTAGATATGCGGCAGCGCCGTCTGGTACATGCTGTTGACCTTCAACTGGCCACGACTGTCGGTGGTAAGACCGATGTTTTCCAGCGCCAGTGAATCGGTGTTACCGGTACGGCCATTCGCGTACAGCAGGCAATCGGCTTTCAGCTTTTTGCCGGACTTCAGATGCATGATCACGCCATCGTCGCAGGCTTCGATTCTTTCGTACTCTTCGTTGTGGCGAATCACCACACCGCTGTTCCAGAAGTGGTACGAGAGCGAATCGGACATCTCCTGATCGAGAAACGCCAGCAGGCGGTCGCGGGTGTTGATCAAATCAACTTTGACCTCCATCCCACGGAAAATGGAGGCGTATTCGCAGCCAATGACCCCTGCGCCGTAGATCAGCACATGGCGCGGCTCATGATGCAGGCTCAAAATGGAGTCGCTGTCATAAACGCGCGGATGTGAAAAATCGACGTCGTCCGGATGATAGGGGCGTGAACCGCAGGCGATGACAAATTTCTCGGCGGTAATGGTCTCGACGGAGCCGTCGTGACATTTCAGCGCCAGCGTATGCTCGTCAACAAAGTGCGCGTCACCCTGCAGGATTTCGCAGTGGTTGCGTTCGTAAAACCCCTGGCGCATCCGCGTTTGCTGATTAATTACGGTATCAGCATGATTGAGGATGTCGGCAAAAGAGGAACGAAGAAGACGGGAGTGATCGCTGTAAAGAGGGTTTTGGTTAAATTCGATAATGCGGCTAACGGCGTGGCGGAGGGCTTTTGAAGGGATGGTGCCCCAGTGGGTACAACCGCCGCCAACATTATGGTAGCGCTCAATGACCGCTACTCTGGCTCCCTGTTTCACCAGACCCATAGCAGCGCCTTCGCCGCCGGGGCCGGAACCAATAACTATTGCGTCGTAATCGTAGGAATGTGACATGGCAAGGCTTACCTGTTCTTATACATAAAAGCAACAGAATAGTAACATCATTGGTGGGATAACCCAATTATCGTTGTGCTCTTTTCGAGCTGTGGAGCACAAACCTCGCGTAAACAATCATTCACAAAGCTGTGCAAACAGATTAATTTTATTCTCTGGTATAGTGCCTTAAGGCCTTTGGAAGGATTCAACTATTGTGATGGGCGTAAGAGCACAACAAAAAGAGAAAACCCGGCGTTCGCTGGTGGAAGCGGCATTCAGTCAACTGAGTGCTGAGCGAAGCTTTGCCAGTTTGAGCCTGCGCGAAGTCGCACGCGAGGCCGGGATTGCGCCAACGTCTTTCTATCGTCATTTCCGGGATGTGGATGAACTGGGCCTGACTATGGTGGATGAGAGCGGGTTAATGCTGCGCCAGCTCATGCGCCAGGCGCGTCAGCGTATTGCCAAGGGTGGTAGCGTAATCCGCACGTCAGTCTCTACTTTTATGGAATTTATTGGCAACAACCCTAACGCATTCCGCCTGTTATTGCGGGAGCGTTCGGGAACGTCGGCTGCTTTCCGTGCCGCTGTGGTGCGAGAAATTCAGCATTTTATCGCGGAACTTGCCGACTATCTGGAACTCGAAAACCATATGCCACGTGCCTTCACGGAAGCGCAGGCCGAGGCGATGGTGACCATTGTTTTCAGTGCGGGTGCCGAAGCACTGGATGTGGGCGTTGAACAACGCAAACAACTCGAAGAGCGACTGGTATTGCAACTGCGGATGATTTCCAAAGGCGCTTATTACTGGTATCGCCGTGAACAAGAAAGGTCGGCGCATCAAATCGACGAAGGGTGAGTAATGAAACAGTCAGGTCAGGATAAAGGTACGTTGTTGCTGGCATTGATCGCTGGCTTATCAATTAATGGTACGTTTGCAGCGGTGTTTAGCTCAATTGTGCCGTTTTCGATTTTCCCGATGATCGCGTTGGTACTGACGGTTTACTGTCTGCACCAGCGTTATCAGAACCGCACCATGCCGGTAGGTTTACCGGGCCTGGCGGCGGCGTTCTTTATTCTGGGTGTCCTGTTGTATAGCACCGTCGTGCGCGCGGAGTATCCGGATATCGGCTCCAATTTCCTGCCCGCCGTGCTGTCTGTGGCGCTGGTGTTCTGGATTGGCATCAAAATGCGTCACCGTAAGCACCAGCTCCCTGAATGATGGCGTTATTTCAACGTTAACAGTACGCCGCACTCCATATGGTGCGTGTAGGGGAACTGATCGAACAGTGCCAGACGTTCAACCTTGTGCGTCTGGCTTAATGTTTCCAAGTTCTTGCACAGCGTTTCCGGGTTGCAGGAAATGTACAAAATACGCGGATACGCCTGCACCATCTTCTCGGTTTCGCTGTCCAGCCCGCTGCGCGGAGGATCGACGAAAATCGTCTCGCACTGGTAGCTCTTCAAATCGATACCCTGCAAACGGTTGAATTCACGCTCACCGTTCATTGCCTGCGTAAACTCTTCTGCCGCCATACGAATGATCTGCACGTTATCGATATGATTGGCGGCAATATTGTATTGCGCGGAGGCGACAGACGGCTTGGCAATTTCGGTGGCCAGCACGCGCTCAAAGTTACGCGCCAGCGCCAGCGAGAAGTTGCCGTTACCGCAGTACAGCTCCAGCAGATCGCCTTTTGACCCTTCCGTTGCACTCAGCGCCCACTCCAGCATTTGCACATTCATGGCCGCATTCGGCTGAGTGAAGCTGTTTTCGACCTGACGATAAATCATCTCTTTACCGGCCACCGGCAGGCGTTCATCCACGTAATCCTGATCGAGCATGATTTTAGTTTTGGTCGCGCGGCCAATCAGATGGACGTTGATATTCTGCGCCCGCAGCGCATCGCGCAGAACTTCGGCTTCTTTGCGCCATTCGTCGCCCAGCTTTTTGTGATACAGCATCGAGACGATGGCCTGATTGCTTTGGGTAGTCAGGTAGTCAATCTGGAACAGTTTATGGCGCAACTGGGGGTTATTGCGCACGCCTTCAATCATCAGCGTCATTAATTGGTTAATTAATTCGCTGGCTGCCGGGAAACTGTTTACGCGGATGCGGGACTTGGTCTGCTGATCGAAAATGATGTGGTACAGGTCGTCGCCGTCATGCCAGATACGGAACTCAGCACGCATGCGGTAATGGCTGACAGGAGAACGAAACACCTCGGGAACGGGCGCGGCAAAAGGCGTCATCATACTTTGCAGGCGGACAACTTTTTCTGCCAGCTGCGCGTCGTACTGTTCTGTCGGGAGGTGTTCGGGTGTCATCATGCATCCTGAGTGGTAAAGAATTTCGCGGGGATTGTAAGCACTGTACAGGGGATGTCCAGATTTAATCATGCATAGCTGTCTGGACATCCATACGTTTCTGATTGTAGCATTCTGTTTCCGGTCTCATGTAAGTGAAAAGGGAATCCAGTGCAAATCTGGAGCTGACGCGCAGCGGTAAAGACTGGCGGGATGAGAGTTGTAGACACTGTGAAAATGGGAAGTCTTCATCCGTAAAACGCCACTAAGCCCGAAGACCTGCCGGAATTACGTCGCATCTGGTTTCATCATCGCGTGCTATAGATGACGCCTGCGGCATCCTTCTTATATTGTGGATGCTTTAAAAATGATTAAAAAAGTATCGCTGATGACGGCTCTCTCCGTCACGGCATTTTCGGGCTGGGCGCAGGATAGCGCTGACTCATTGGTGGTCACAGCAAACCGTTTCGAACAACCGGCAAATACCGTTCTAGCACCAACTTCTGTTGTGACGCGTGAAGATATTGAACGCTGGCAATCAACAACTGTCCTTGACGTGATGCGTCGATTGCCTGGCGTGGATACCGCGCAAAACGGCGGAATGGGACAGGCCTCTTCTCTCTTTGTCCGTGGTACCAACTCCAGCCACGTACTCATTTTGGTTGATGGTATTCGTCTTAACCAGGCGGGTGTGACGGGCTCGTCGGATCTCAGCCAGTTCCCTATCTCGCTGGTACAACGTATCGAGTATATCCGCGGACCACGTTCTGCTGTTTATGGTTCTGATGCCATTGGCGGCGTGGTGAACATTATCACTACGCGTGCGAAGGACGGCACGACGCTGAATGCGGGTGTTGGGTCTCATGGTTATCAAAACTACGGCGGTAGCACCCAGCAAACCTTGGGTGATAACACCCGTGTGACGCTTGCGGGTGATTACACCTATACCAAAGGCTTTGACGTGGTGGCCGACGGTAATAATGGTGGCCTTGCTCAGACCGATCGCGATGGCTATATGAATAAAACGATCTACGGCGCACTGGAGCATGCATTCTCAGACCAGTGGAGTGGATTTGTTCGCGGTTTTGGCTACAGCAACCGTACCGCTTATGACGCCTACTACAGTTCATTTACGCCTGATGTACTGGTCGATACTCGCCAGTTATATAGCCAGACCTGGGATACCGGGCTGCGTTTCAACGACGGCATCTTCCATTCACAATTACTTTCCAGCTATAGCCACAGTAAAGACTATAACTACGATCCGCATTTAGGTCGTTATGACTCAACCGCTACGCTGGATGAAATTAAACAATATAACGTTCAGTGGACAAACTCCGTTGATGTTGGCCACGGCAACGTCGGTGCGGGTGTCGACTGGCAGAAGCAGAGCACCGAACCGGGCACAAACTATGTAACCAATGATACCAACCTGCGAAATACCGGCGTCTACCTGACCGCGTTGCAAAAATTTGGCGATTTCACGCTGGAAGGTGCAGCCCGTAGCGATGACAACTCACAGTTTGGTCGCCACGGCACCTGGCAGAGTAGCGCGGCCTGGGAGTTCATCGAAGGTTATCGTTTCATTGCCTCTTATGGCACGGCCTATAAAGCGCCAAACTTGGGCCAACTTTACGGCTTCTATGGCAACGATCATCTTAACCCTGAAGAGAGCAAACAGTGGGAAGGTGCATTCGAAGGTCTGACGGCGGGTGTGAGCTGGCGTGTGTCCGCTTATCGTAACGACGTTGATAACCTTATCGATTTCGACAGTAATCTCCAGCAATACTACAACGTTGGAAAAGCGCGTATCAAAGGTGTGGAAGCCACGGCATCGTTTGATACTGGCCCGCTGACGCATACTGTAGGCTACGACTATGTTGATGCCCGTAATGCAGCAACCAACGAGCTGCTGGATCGTCGTGCTAAGCAGCAAGTGAAGTATCAGCTTGATACGCAGGTCTATGATTTCGACTGGAGTCTGACATATCACTATCTTGGGACGCGTTATGACACTGACTTCGGTAGCTATCCGTATCAGAAAGTCAAAATGGGTGGCGTAAGCTTGTGGGATCTCGCTGTTTCATATCCGGTCACCTCACATCTCACAGTTCGTGGTAAAATAGCCAACCTGTTCGATAAAGATTACGAGACAGTTTATGGCTACGAAACTGCAGGACGGGAATACACCTTGTCTGGCAGCTACACCTTCTGATCCACGTCCCACCGTGCTGGTGTTTGACTCCGGCGTCGGTGGGCTTTCGGTCTATGATGAGATTCGGCATCTTCTGCCGGATCTTCATTACATCTATGCTTTCGATAATGTCGCCTTTCCGTATGGGGAAAAGAGCGAGGACTTTATTGTCGAACGTGTGGTTGAAATCGTCACAGCCGTTCAGGCGCGCTACCCCTTAGCATTAGCCGTCATTGCCTGTAATACGGCGAGTACCGTTTCTCTTCCTTCATTGCGTGAAAAATTCCCGTTCCCGGTTGTGGGTGTCGTTCCGGCGATTAAGCCTGCAGCTCGTCTGACGGCGAATGGCATCGTTGGATTATTAGCGACACGCGGAACGGTGAAGCGTCCTTATACGCGTGAGCTCATCGACCGCTTTGCCAATGAATGCAAGATTGCAATGTTAGGTTCAGCTGAGCTGGTGGAGATGGCCGAAGCGAAGCTGCACGGTGAACCCGTTTCGCTCGAAGAGTTGCGACGCATTCTCGGCCCATGGCTGCGGATGGCTGAACCGCCAGATACGGTGGTGCTGGGCTGCACGCATTTCCCTCTATTACAGGAAGAGCTACTGGAGGTGTTGCCGGAAGGGACGCGTCTTGTGGATTCCGGCGCGGCAATCGCCCGTCGTACAGCCTGGTTGCTGGAACATGAAGCACCAGAGGCTAAATCCAGTGATAAGAACATTGCCTTTTGTATGGCGTTAACCCCTGAGACTGAGCAACTTTTACCCGTTTTACAGCGTTACGGCTTTGAAACGCTCGAAAAACTAGCGCTTTAACGCGCTTTTGGGTAAAAAAGAGACGGTTGGAAATTAATTTTAAATTTCCTCTTGTCACCTCAGAATAACTCCCTATAATGCGCCTCCACTGACACGGAACAACGGAACACAAGCCGCCGGGTCAGCGGGGTTCAGCGATGAACGCCGGCAGAGAAAAGCGAAAATAAACGCTTGACTCTGAATGAGGAAAACGTATTATACGGGACCTCGCAACGGTGAGCGAAAGCCGCGTTGCACTGCTCTTTAACAATTTATCAGACAATCTGTGTGGGCACTCAAAGTGACATGGATTCTAAACGTCGCAAGACGCTAAATGAATACCAAAGTCTCTGAGTGAACATACGTAATTCATTACGAAGTTTAATTCACGAGCATCAAACTTAAATTGAAGAGTTTGATCATGGCTCAGATTGAACGCTGGCGGCAGGCCTAACACATGCAAGTCGAGCGGTAGCACAGGGAGCTTGCTCCTGGGTGACGAGCGGCGGACGGGTGAGTAATGTCTGGGAAACTGCCTGATGGAGGGGGATAACTACTGGAAACGGTAGCTAATACCGCATAACGTCGCAAGACCAAAGAGGGGGACCTTCGGGCCTCTTGCCATCAGATGTGCCCAGATGGGATTAGCTAGTAGGTGGGGTAATGGCTCACCTAGGCGACGATCCCTAGCTGGTCTGAGAGGATGACCAGCCACACTGGAACTGAGACACGGTCCAGACTCCTACGGGAGGCAGCAGTGGGGAATATTGCACAATGGGCGCAAGCCTGATGCAGCCATGCCGCGTGTATGAAGAAGGCCTTCGGGTTGTAAAGTACTTTCAGCGAGGAGGAAGGCATTGTGGTTAATAACCGCAGTGATTGACGTTACTCGCAGAAGAAGCACCGGCTAACTCCGTGCCAGCAGCCGCGGTAATACGGAGGGTGCAAGCGTTAATCGGAATTACTGGGCGTAAAGCGCACGCAGGCGGTCTGTCAAGTCGGATGTGAAATCCCCGGGCTCAACCTGGGAACTGCATTCGAAACTGGCAGGCTAGAGTCTTGTAGAGGGGGGTAGAATTCCAGGTGTAGCGGTGAAATGCGTAGAGATCTGGAGGAATACCGGTGGCGAAGGCGGCCCCCTGGACAAAGACTGACGCTCAGGTGCGAAAGCGTGGGGAGCAAACAGGATTAGATACCCTGGTAGTCCACGCCGTAAACGATGTCGACTTGGAGGTTGTTCCCTTGAGGAGTGGCTTCCGGAGCTAACGCGTTAAGTCGACCGCCTGGGGAGTACGGCCGCAAGGTTAAAACTCAAATGAATTGACGGGGGCCCGCACAAGCGGTGGAGCATGTGGTTTAATTCGATGCAACGCGAAGAACCTTACCTACTCTTGACATCCAGAGAACTTAGCAGAGATGCTTTGGTGCCTTCGGGAACTCTGAGACAGGTGCTGCATGGCTGTCGTCAGCTCGTGTTGTGAAATGTTGGGTTAAGTCCCGCAACGAGCGCAACCCTTATCCTTTGTTGCCAGCGGTTCGGCCGGGAACTCAAAGGAGACTGCCAGTGATAAACTGGAGGAAGGTGGGGATGACGTCAAGTCATCATGGCCCTTACGAGTAGGGCTACACACGTGCTACAATGGCATATACAAAGAGAAGCGACCTCGCGAGAGCAAGCGGACCTCACAAAGTATGTCGTAGTCCGGATCGGAGTCTGCAACTCGACTCCGTGAAGTCGGAATCGCTAGTAATCGTAGATCAGAATGCTACGGTGAATACGTTCCCGGGCCTTGTACACACCGCCCGTCACACCATGGGAGTGGGTTGCAAAAGAAGTAGGTAGCTTAACCTTCGGGAGGGCGCTTACCACTTTGTGATTCATGACTGGGGTGAAGTCGTAACAAGGTAACCGTAGGGGAACCTGCGGTTGGATCACCTCCTTACCTAAAGAACCTGCCTTTGTAGTGTCCACACAGATTGTCTGATGAAAAATAAGCAGTAAAAGAATCTCTGCAGGCTTGTAGCTCAGGTGGTTAGAGCGCACCCCTGATAAGGGTGAGGTCGGTGGTTCAAGTCCACTCAGGCCTACCAAATTCGCTACCGCTCTGCGTTGCAGTGACGCTCACATACCTCAGTATGTTTTGTGTCACCACGCCTTGACCGGAATCGAATTGCGGTACAGAGATTAGTCTTTACGATGGGGTTATAGCTCAGCTGGGAGAGCGCCTGCCTTGCACGCAGGAGGTCTGCGGTTCGATCCCGCATAGCTCCACCATCCTTTTACTGCTGAAAATAAGAAAACTTCAGAGTGTACCTGAAAAGGTGCGCTGCGAAGTTTTGCTCTTTAAAAATCTGGATCAAGCTGAAAATTGAAACGACACACTGTGTCTGCTCTCCGTAATAAGAGCAGATAAGCGGTGTGTTCAAGTCTCTCAAATTTTCGCAACACTGCGGGTGTTTTACGAAACATCTTCGGGTTGTGAGGTTAAGCGACTAAGCGTACACGGTGGATGCCTAGGCAGTCAGAGGCGATGAAGGACGTGCTAATCTGCGATAAGCGTCGGTAAGGTGATATGAACCGTTATAACCGACGATTTCCGAATGGGGAAACCCAGTGCAATCCGTTGCACTATCGTTAAGTGAATACATAGCTTAACGAAGCGAACCAGGGGAACTGAAACATCTAAGTACCCTGAGGAAAAGAAATCAACCGAGATTCCCCCAGTAGCGGCGAGCGAACGGGGAACAGCCCAGAACCTGAATCAGCGTATGTATTAGTGGAAGCGT
Source organism: Enterobacter sp. 638 (assembly GCF_000016325.1). Classification (NCBI taxonomy): domain Bacteria; kingdom Pseudomonadati; phylum Pseudomonadota; class Gammaproteobacteria; order Enterobacterales; family Enterobacteriaceae; genus Enterobacter; species Enterobacter sp. 638. Next base: position 4,363,280 of record NC_009436.1, on the reverse strand, counting down.
CTGGAAAGTCGCAGGGTACAGGGTGATACTCCCGTACACAAAAGTACATACACTGTGAGTTCGAAGAGTAGGGCGGGACACGTGGTATCCTGTCTGAATATGGGGGGACCATCCTCCAAGGCTAAATACTCCTGACTGACCGATAGTGAACCAGTACCGTGAGGGAAAGGCGAAAAGAACCCCGGCGAGGGGAGTGAAACAGAACCTGAAACCGTGTACGTACAAGCAGTGGGAGCCTTGATTTATCAGGGTGACTGCGTACCTTTTGTATAATGGGTCAGCGACTTATATTCTGTAGCAAGGTTAACCGTATAGGGGAGCCGAAGGGAAACCGAGTCTTAACTGGGCGTTAAGTTGCAGGGTATAGACCCGAAACCCGGTGATCTAGCCATGGGCAGGTTGAAGGTTGGGTAACACTAACTGGAGGACCGAACCGACTAATGTTGAAAAATTAGCGGATGACTTGTGGCTGGGGGTGAAAGGCCAATCAAACCGGGAGATAGCTGGTTCTCCCCGAAAGCTATTTAGGTAGCGCCTCGTGAACTCATCTTCGGGGGTAGAGCACTGTTTCGGCTAGGGGGCCATCCCGGCTTACCAACCCGATGCAAACTACGAATACCGAAGAATGTTATCACGGGAGACACACGGCGGGTGCTAACGTCCGTCGTGAAGAGGGAAACAACCCAGACCGCCAGCTAAGGTCCCAAAGTCACAGTTAAGTGGGAAACGATGTGGGAAGGCACAGACAGCCAGGATGTTGGCTTAGAAGCAGCCATCATTTAAAGAAAGCGTAATAGCTCACTGGTCGAGTCGGCCTGCGCGGAAGATGTAACGGGGCTAAACTGTGCACCGAAGCTGCGGCAGCGACGCTTAGGCGTTGTTGGGTAGGGGAGCGTTCTGTAAGCCGTCGAAGGTGTCCTGTGAGGGGTGCTGGAGGTATCAGAAGTGCGAATGCTGACATAAGTAACGATAAAGCGGGTGAAAAGCCCGCTCGCCGGAAGACCAAGGGTTCCTGTCCAACGTTAATCGGGGCAGGGTGAGTCGACCCCTAAGGCGAGGCCGAAAGGCGTAGTCGATGGGAAACAGGTTAATATTCCTGTACTCGGTGTTACTGCGAAGGGGGGACGGAGAAGGCTATGTTAGCCGGGCGACGGTTGTCCCGGTTTAAGCATGTAGGCGGAGCGTTTAGGTAAATCCGGACGCTTATTCAACGCTGAGGTGTGATGACGAGGCACTACGGTGCTGAAGTAACAAATGCCCTGCTTCCAGGAAAAGCCTCTAAGCATCAGGTAACATCAAATCGTACCCCAAACCGACACAGGTGGTCAGGTAGAGAATACCAAGGCGCTTGAGAGAACTCGGGTGAAGGAACTAGGCAAAATGGTGCCGTAACTTCGGGAGAAGGCACGCTGATGGTAGGTGAAGTGACTTGCTCACGGAGCTGAAATCAGTCGAAGATACCAGCTGGCTGCAACTGTTTATTAAAAACACAGCACTGTGCAAACACGAAAGTGGACGTATACGGTGTGACGCCTGCCCGGTGCCGGAAGGTTAATTGATGGGGTTAGCGGCAACGCGAAGCTCTTGATCGAAGCCCCGGTAAACGGCGGCCGTAACTATAACGGTCCTAAGGTAGCGAAATTCCTTGTCGGGTAAGTTCCGACCTGCACGAATGGCGTAATGATGGCCAGGCTGTCTCCACCCGAGACTCAGTGAAATTGAACTCGCTGTGAAGATGCAGTGTACCCGCGGCAAGACGGAAAGACCCCGTGAACCTTTACTATAGCTTGACACTGAACACTGGTCCTTGATGTGTAGGATAGGTGGGAGGCTTTGAAGCGTGGACGCCAGTCTGCGTGGAGCCAACCTTGAAATACCACCCTTTAATGGCTGGTGTTCTAACGTAGACCCGTAATCCGGGTTGCGGACAGTGTCTGGTGGGTAGTTTGACTGGGGCGGTCTCCTCCTAAAGAGTAACGGAGGAGCACGAAGGTTAGCTAATCCTGGTCGGACATCAGGAGGTTAGTGCAATGGCATAAGCTAGCTTGACTGCGAGAGTGACGGCTCGAGCAGGTGCGAAAGCAGGTCATAGTGATCCGGTGGTTCTGAATGGAAGGGCCATCGCTCAACGGATAAAAGGTACTCCGGGGATAACAGGCTGATACCGCCCAAGAGTTCATATCGACGGCGGTGTTTGGCACCTCGATGTCGGCTCATCACATCCTGGGGCTGAAGTAGGTCCCAAGGGTACGGCTGTTCGCCGTTTAAAGTGGTACGCGAGCTGGGTTTAGAACGTCGTGAGACAGTTCGGTCCCTATCTGCCGTGGGCGCTGGAGAATTGAGGGGGGCTGCTCCTAGTACGAGAGGACCGGAGTGGACGCATCACTGGTGTTCGGGTTGTCATGCCAATGGCATTGCCCGGTAGCTAAATGCGGAAAAGATAAGTGCTGAAAGCATCTAAGCACGAAACTTGCCCCGAGATGAGTTCTCCCTGACTCCTTGAGAGTCCTGAAGGAACGTTGAAGACTACGACGTTGATAGGTCGGGTGTGTAAGTGCAGCGATGCATTGAGCTAACCGATACTAATGAACCGTGAGGCTTAACCTTACAACGCCGAAGCTGTTTTGGCGGAAAGAGACACGATATTCAGCTTGATAACAGATTAATTGATGTGCAGAGATGCATGTTGATAACAGAATTTGCCTGGCGGCTTTAGCGCGGTGGTCCCACCTGACCCCATGCCGAACTCAGAAGTGAAACGCCGTAGCGCCGATGGTAGTGTGGGGTCTCCCCATGTGAGAGTAGGGAACTGCCAGGCATCAAATTAAGTAGTAAGCCGGTGCATAAATCCGGTGGTTACAGCAGTCTTCGGTGGAGCGGTAGTTCAGTCGGTTAGAATACCTGCCTGTCACGCAGGGGGTCGCGGGTTCGAGTCCCGTCCGTTCCGCCACTTATTATAAAAATTAAGCCTGCTAAACAAGCAGGCTTAATAGTAAGAAAATTTAGGGGCGTAGCTCAGTTGGTAGAGCACCGGTCTCCAAAACCGGGTGTCGCGAGTTCGAGTCTCTCCGCCCCTGCCATATATAATCCTTTGCTTAGGCAAAGGATTTTTTTTGTTTCGAAATCCCCAAAACCTGCATCCTTGCAAGCCTTCAGCTATCAATCCATCACATTGATTTTTAAAAGATCCTTTATTTGCACCTGCTTATCACTGTTCTGAAGCCAAACGGCGTAAAGCGGTCTGGATAGCGTTGTTGAATCCGTAACAGTGTGCAAATTTGGCTTCTCATCGGCCCAACGAGCAGGCAACCAGGTGCACCCTTTAAGAGTCGCTAATTGCTGACAAGCCATCTCAGCTGAACTCGTTGTCAGAGCCGGGATATCATCCGCAGCAATCAAACCCGTTTCGTGCTGCTGAAAATCAGGTCCCCATTCCAGGCGCAAATAGGTCAGATCCGCTTTCATCATTGAAGGCGCAGAGGCATAGAGTGCGAGACTAAACTGTCCAAGGATCTGACTGCTAAACTCATCCATTTTAGGGGCTTCGGTAGTAATCAAAAGATCCAACTGGCGCTCATGCAGCTGCTTCACAAGCGATTGTCTCTGTGCGATCCTGGCCTCAAACTGCAAATTATCATGTGACCGGTATAAACGGGTAAGCCACTGACTTAGCATGCATTCCCACAAAGACGCGCTGGCCCCAATGGAAAACTCATTGTATCGCGAGGTGTGGGCGACTTCTTTTCGCGCGGCCTGCCAGGTGTTCATCAATGTTTCTGCGTAAGGGAGGAGCTTTTCCCCGGCAGCAGTTAAGCGAATATTGTTGCGATGGCGGGTAAAAAGATTCACACCAAGCTGGTTTTCTAGCTGGCGAATACGAAAACTGACGGCTGATTGCGTCAGATAAAGCGCTTCTGCTGCCCGCCCAAAGTGACGCGTTCTGCTCACTTCGAGGAAAGTTTTTAGCAATTCCGTATCCACATCTTTCTCCGCAAAATTATTTGTCGTTATGATTTAAATCTTTTGTTTTACACTCTGTCAAGCGTAACTAATACTCCGCGCCATAAATAGCTCGGCCAAAGAATTAGGAGCGTGTAGGATGGCGGAAAGCTTTACGACGACTAATCGTTTTTTTGACAATAAAAATTATCCGCGTGGGTTCTCTCGTCACGGTGACTTCACCATTAAAGAAGCGCAACTGCTTGAACGTCATGGTTACGCTTTTAACGAGTTAGATCTGGGGAAACGTGAGCCTGCAACGGAAGACGAAAAACAGTTTGTTGCCGTTTGCCGTGGGGAACGTGAGCCGGAATCTGAAATAGAACGTGTATGGATCAAGTATATGGGTCGTATTAAGCGACCAAAGCGTTTTCATACACTGTCTGGCGGTAAGCCACAGGTAGAAGGTGCAGAAGACTACACCGAATCGGACGATTGATATAATGAGAAAGGGGCTTAGGCCCCTTTTCTACGTCAGCATCTTTTGCAGATGCAGCAGCAGACGATCTATCGCGCGATAGCTTAATGCTTCTTGCAAATGCCTCCTCTCGATATCACCACAACTCTCCAAATCTGCAATAGTGCGTGCAACCTTCAATAAGCGTTGCCAGGCCCGCACTGAAAGCCCAAGCCGCGTTAACGTCTCTTCTAGCCAACGGGAATCCTCCTCTGACAAACGACAACGCTGGCGAATCTCGGCGTTATCGAGACGTGCATTAAGCTTATTTTGGCGCTTCAACTGCCGTTCCTGTGCGATGATCACCCTTTCCCGCACGGTCACGCTGGTTTCACCCGTAGAATTTGTCTGGCTAAGCACTCCCGGTGGTGGCAGCGGGATCTCCAGGGACAAATCAAAACGGTCAAGGAAGGGCCCTGACAACCTCCCCAGGTAGCGAAGCGTTTGTTCAGGCGTACTCCGGTTGTGATTGCCCTGATAATGCCCTGATGGGCTTGGATTCATGGCGGCAATGAGCTGAAACTGCGCGGGGTAGCTAATCTTCGCTCGTGTACGCGAAATGTGGATCTGTCCGGACTCGATAGGCTCACGTAATGCATCCAGAACCCGTCGTTCAAACTCCGGTAACTCATCAAGAAAAAGAATTCCGTTATGAGCTAAAGAGATTTCACCGGGCTCAGGAATAGAGCCGCCGCCGACCATCGCACAGAGTGAGGCGCTATGATGAGGAGAACGAAACGGTCGTCTCTTCCATTGCTTCTTCAATGATATTGAATTCGCCAGACTTATGATTGCGGCACTCTCAAGCGCTTCCTGATTATTTAGTGGTGGGAGCAGACCATTCAGCCGACTTGCCAGCATCGTTTTTCCTGTCCCTGGCGGCCCGATAAGCAGAAGGTTATGACCACCGGCCGCGGTGATTTCCAGCGCACGCTTTCCCTGATCCTGGCCAATGATATCGCTCAGGTCGTCAAGAGAGTCTGATACTACTAAACGATTTTCCTCGGGTTCGGCAAGCTCATGACGGCCTTCGAGAAAAGCACAGACTTCTTGTAGGTGATTGGCAATCAGGCAACCCTTTTTCTCGATCAGGCTGACCTCTGATGCATTCTCGGCAGCAACGATAATCTCTCTTCCCGCCTTTAAGGCGGCTAACGCCCCGGAGATTGCGCCTGGAACGCCACGTAACGCACCTGTAAGCGCTAGTTCGCCCACAAACTCGTACGTGTTCAGTCTGGGGGCGTTAAGTTGCTCAGAGGCGGTGAGAAGCGCTATAGCGATAGGTAAATCATATCGCCCGCCTTCTTTGGGCAAGTCTGCAGGCGCCAGGTTGACGGTTATCTTTTTTGCCGGAAAGGTATAACCACTATTGATAATGGCGCTACGAACGCGATCTCGGGCTTCTTTCACTGTCGTTTCGGGCAGCCCGACAAGCGTTAAGCCTGGGAGACCGTTACTCAAATGAACCTCAACAGAGATGAGCGGGGCCTGCACTCCTAAAGCAGCGCGGGTATAAACAACAGACAGTGACATGAACGCCTCCTTTTGATGTCACTATGCCTGGATTATTTTTCGTTTTTTAGCAGCAATTTGTAGCATTACGAGGTGCTTTCACGTTTTTTTAAGACATTATGCAATGTTTGCATAATGCTTGAATCACGCTCGCAACTCGAAGTAAGCCGGTGTATCGCCTGACGCCAGATTGAAAAAAATAATGAAAAATCTTCATTTTATAAATTTCTTATATAAAACAATCATTTTTAACAAAACGATTCGTTAGCCAAATGAATGCGCCGTAAATATTCCTTGTCTTCAAATCAATATCTGTGTTACCTCTTTAGGTATTCCTTCGAACAAGATGCAAAAATAACTGAATATGAAAGCCCTTCTACAAGTGATTAGCCTAGTCGTAATTAGCGTGGTGGTGATTATTATCCCACCGTGCGGGGCTGCACTTGGACGAGGAAAGGCTTAAAAAACAAGCCTTAACGAACTAAGACCCCCGCACCGAAAGGTCCGGGGGTTTTTTTATGACTTAAAAACTTAAACGAGGAGCAGATAATGATGACTAGCATAAAATACTGTTTCTCTCGAAGTATGACGGGGAACTGACTATGAATGGGGCACAGTGGGTAGTACATGCGTTGCGCGCGCAGGGAGTCGAGATGGTGTTCGGATATCCAGGAGGCGCAATTATGCCGATTTACGATGCACTGTATGACGGCGGCGTGGAACATCTGTTGTGCCGACACGAGCAGGGCGCGGCAATGGCGGCGATTGGTTTCGCCCGAGCCACGGGGAAAACCGGCGTTTGTATGGCGACTTCCGGTCCTGGGGCGACTAACCTGATCACTGGCCTGGCTGATGCGTTACTCGATTCCGTTCCTGTCGTGGCAATCACCGGTCAGGTGGCGTTGCCCCTGATTGGTACAGATGCGTTTCAGGAAGTGGACGTTCTGGGTTTGTCACTGGCCTGCACCAAGCACAGCTTTTTGGTGCAGTCTCTGGAAGAACTGCCACGCGTAATGGCAGAAGCCTTTGAGGTGGCAAACTCAGGCCGTCCGGGTCCGGTCCTGATCGACATTCCTAAAGATATCCAGCTCGCAATGGGCGATCTGGAGCCCCATTTTTCCACGGTTGAAACGAAAGATGCTTTCCCGTACTCGGAAGTAGAAGAAGCCCGGCAGATGCTGGCGCTGGCGCAGCAGCCCATCCTGTATATCGGCGGTGGCGTAGGCATGGCGCAGGCGGTTCCGGCTATGCGGGAGTTTATCGACGTCACTCAAATGCCTGCAACCTGCACGCTGAAAGGCCTCGGCGCGGTGGATGCTGATTACTCGTACTATCTGGGTATGTTGGGTATGCACGGGACGAAAGCCGCTAATCTGGCCGTTCAAGAGTGCGATTTACTTATCGCAGTGGGCGCCCGCTTTGATGACCGTGTGACCGGTAAGCTGAATACGTTTGCGCCGAATGCGAAAGTGATCCACATGGATATTGACCCCGCCGAAATGCACAAACTGCGTCAGGCTCATGTGACACTGCAGGGCGACCTGAATGCTTTATTGCCAGCACTGCAGCAGTCTTTGTCGATCAACAAATGGCGTGAACATACGGCGCAGATGCGCACAGAAAATGCCTGGCGTTACGACCACCCGGGCGAAGCAATCTACGCGCCATTGCTGTTAAAGCAGCTGTCGGATCGCAAACCGGCTAACAGCGTGGTCACCACTGATGTCGGTCAGCATCAGATGTGGTCCGCACAGCACATGACCTACACCCGCCCGGAAAATTTCATCACCTCAAGCGGCTTAGGCACCATGGGATTTGGATTACCCGCAGCGGTGGGTGCGCAGGTTGCGCGTCCCAACGATACGGTTATCTGCGTCTCGGGTGACGGCTCGTTCATGATGAACGTTCAGGAACTGGGCACCGTTAAGCGTAAACAGTTACCGCTGAAAATCCTGTTACTGGATAACCAGCGTTTGGGGATGGTTCGCCAGTGGCAGCAGTTGTTCTTCAACGAACGCTATAGTGAAACGACCCTTACCGATAACCCCGATTTCCTCGTGTTAGCTAGCGCCTTCGGCATCCCAGGCCAACACATCACCCGTAAAGACCAGGTTGAAGCGGCACTCGACACCATGCTGTCCAGCGAGGGGCCCTATCTGCTTCATGTCTCAATCGACGAGCTTGAGAATGTCTGGCCATTGGTACCACCCGGTGCCAGTAACGCACAAATGCTGGAGAAATTATCATGATGCAACATCAAGTCGCCGTGCAGGCTCGCTTCAACCCGGAAACGTTAGAGCGCGTGTTGCGCGTGGTACGCCATCGTGGTTTTCAGATTTGCGCCATGAATATGGAAACCGCCACCGATGCCCAGAACATAAATATCGAATTGACCGTTGCCAGCCCACGGTCGGTCGACTTACTGTTTAGTCAGCTAAGTAAACTGGTTGATGTTGCCCACGTCGCCATCTGCCAGAGCACAACCGCATCACAACAAATTCGCGCCTGAGCGCAATAGGAAGAAAAATGACCACGAAGAAAGCGGATTACATTTGGTTCAACGGTGAGATGGTGCGTTGGGAAGACGCGAAGATCCATGTAATGTCCCACGCCCTGCACTACGGCACCTCCGTTTTTGAAGGTATCCGTTGCTACGATTCTCACAAAGGACCGGTGGTGTTCCGTCATCGCGAACACATGCAGCGTCTGCGTGACTCGGCCAAAATCTACCGTTTTCCTGTCTCTCAGAGCGTTGATGAATTGATGGAAGCGTGCCGCGCCGTGATTCGTCAAAACAACCTGACCAGCGCCTATATTCGCCCGTTGGTCTTCGTGGGTGATGTCGGAATGGGCGTAAACCCGCCAGACGGTTACACCACCGATGTGATCATTGCCGCCTTCCCATGGGGGGCATATTTAGGTGCTGACGCGCTGGATCAGGGGATCGACGCCATGGTCTCTTCCTGGAATCGCGTGGCGCCAAACACCATCCCAACCGCTGCGAAAGCCGGTGGTAACTACCTTTCTTCACTGTTAGTGGGTAGCGAAGCGCGCCGCCACGGCTACCAGGAAGGTATCGCCCTGGATGTGAATGGCTACATCTCTGAAGGTGCGGGTGAAAACCTGTTTGAAGTGAAAGATGGCATCTTATTCACGCCGCCGTTTACCTCATCTGCATTGCCGGGTATCACCCGCGACGCCATCATCAAGCTGGCGAAAGATTTGGATATTGAAGTGCGCGAGCAGGTACTGTCCCGCGAATCGCTGTATCTGGCCGACGAAGTATTCATGTCCGGAACGGCGGCAGAAATCACCCCCGTTCGCAGCGTTGACGGCATCCAGGTAGGTGAAGGCCGCTGTGGCCCGGTCACCAAACGTATTCAGCAAGCATTCTTTGGCCTCTTCACCGGTGAAACGGAAGATAAATGGGGCTGGTTGGATCAAGTTAATTCATAAGCATAATTTTGGGGCGGCACGCACCGTCCCACTAATGAGAGAGATTAAGCATGCCTAAGTATCGTTCTGCCACCACCACTCACGGCCGCAATATGGCCGGTGCCCGCGCGCTGTGGCGCGCAACCGGGATGACCGACGACGACTTCGGTAAGCCGATTATCGCCGTGGTGAACTCCTTCACCCAGTTTGTGCCGGGCCATGTGCACTTGCGCGATCTCGGCAAACTGGTCGCTGAGCAAATCGAAGCGTCCGGCGGCGTGGCAAAAGAGTTCAACACCATCGCGGTGGACGACGGTATCGCCATGGGCCACGGAGGCATGCTTTATTCCCTGCCGTCGCGCGAACTGATCGCCGACTCCGTGGAATACATGGTGAACGCCCACTGCGCCGACGCCATGGTCTGTATCTCCAACTGCGACAAAATCACCCCAGGGATGCTGATGGCGTCCTTGCGTCTGAACATTCCGGTGATCTTTGTTTCCGGCGGTCCGATGGAAGCCGGTAAAACCAAGCTCTCTGACCAAATTATCAAGCTCGATCTCGTCGATGCGATGATTCAGGGCGCGGATCCAAAAGTCTCCGATGCACAAAGCGATCAGGTGGAACGTTCCGCGTGTCCAACCTGCGGATCCTGTTCCGGTATGTTCACCGCCAACTCCATGAACTGTCTGACCGAAGCGCTGGGTCTTTCTCAGCCGGGCAACGGTTCACTGCTGGCGACGCACGCCGATCGCGAGCAGCTGTTCCTGAGTGCCGGGACGCGCATCGTTGAGCTGACCAAACGCTATTACGAGCAAGACGATGCCAGCGCTCTTCCGCGTAACATCGCCAACAAAGCCGCATTCGAAAACGCCATGACGCTGGATATCGCTATGGGCGGTTCAACCAATACCGTTCTGCACCTGCTGGCGGCGGCGCAGGAAGCCGAAATCGACTTCACGATGAGTGATATCGACAAGCTCTCCCGCAAAGTGCCGCAGCTGTGTAAAGTCGCGCCGAGCACGCCAAAATATCACATGGAAGATGTTCACCGTGCCGGTGGCGTTCTGGGGATTTTGGGTGAGTTGGATCGTGCCGGGCTGTTGAACCGTGAAGTGAAAAACATTCTCGGGCTGACGCTGCCGCAGTCGCTTGAGCAGTACGACATCATGCTCACCAAAGACGATGCGGTGAAAAGCATGTTCCGCGCGGGCCCTGCCGGGATTCGTACCACCAAAGCATTCTCGCAAAACTGCCGTTGGGATACTTTGGATGATGACCGCGCCGAAGGCTGCATTCGCTCGCTGGAGCATGCTTACAGCCAGGAGGGCGGCCTGGCGGTTCTGTACGGTAACTTTGCCGAAAACGGCTGTATCGTTAAAACCGCAGGCGTCGACGACAGTATTCTGAAATTCACTGGTCCGGCGAAAGTGTATGAAAGCCAGGACGATGCCGTTGAGGCGATTCTGGGCGGTAAAGTGGTTGCAGGTGACGTGGTGGTGATTCGCTACGAAGGGCCAAAAGGCGGACCGGGCATGCAGGAAATGCTTTACCCAACGACCTTCCTGAAGTCGATGGGCCTGGGCAAAGCCTGTGCGCTGATTACCGACGGCCGATTCTCGGGCGGCACTTCTGGACTCTCTATCGGTCACGTTTCACCGGAAGCGGCGAGCGGCGGGAATATCGCGATTATCGAAGACGGCGATCTGATTGAAATCGACATTCCAAACCGTGGCATTCAGCTCCAGTTGAGCGATCAAGAAATTGCAGCGCGCCGCGAAGCGCAAGACGCTCGCGGTGATAAAGCCTGGACGCCGAAAGATCGCCAGCGTGAGGTTTCTTACGCATTGCGTGCCTACGCCACGCTTGCCACCAGTGCTGACAAAGGCGCGGTGCGCGATAAATCCAAACTTGGGGGCTAATGATGGCCGAATCACAACCCTTATCCGCCGCCCCCGATGGGGCGGAATATCTCCGGGCGGTGCTACGTGCGCCAGTCTACGAGGCAGTGCAAGTCACACCGCTGCAAAAAATGGACAAGCTCTCGTCACGTCTCGATAATGTGATTCTGGTGAAGCGCGAAGACCGTCAGCCTGTGCACAGCTTCAAGCTGCGCGGCGCTTATACGATGATGGCCGGGCTGAACGAGGAGCAAAAAGCACGCGGTGTAATTACGGCTTCTGCGGGCAACCATGCGCAGGGCGTGGCATTCTCTGCCGCGCGTCTGGGCGTGAAAGCGCTCATCGTGATGCCCGTAGCAACCGCTGATATCAAAGTCGATGCGGTGCGCGGCTTTGGTGGCGAAGTGTTATTGCACGGCGCCAACTTTGACGAAGCCAAAGCGAAAGCGATCGACCTCGCGCAGCAACAGGGTTTTACCTGGGTACCGCCGTTTGATCATCCGATGGTCATTGCCGGCCAGGGAACGCTAGCCCTGGAGCTGTTGCAGCAGGATGCGCACCTCGATCGGATATTCGTCCCGGTCGGCGGCGGCGGCCTTGCCGCAGGCGTCGCGGTGCTCATCAAGCAGTTAATGCCGCAAATCAAAGTCATCGCCGTTGAGGCGGAAGACTCTGCGTGCCTGAAAGCGGCATTGGATGCGGGTCATCCTGTCGATCTGGCGCGGGTGGGGTTGTTTGCCGAAGGCGTTGCCGTGAAGCGTATTGGCGATGAAACCTTCCGCGTGTGTCAGGAATATCTCGACGACATCATCACCGTCGACAGCGATTCTATTTGCGCCGCAATGAAAGATCTGTTCGAAGATGTTCGTGCGGTCGCGGAACCGTCCGGTGCGCTGGCGCTGGCGGGGATGAAGAAATACATCGCGCAGCACAACATTCGCGGCGAACGTCTGGCGCATGTGTTGTCTGGCGCTAACGTCAATTTCCACGGCTTGCGTTACGTTTCCGAACGCTGCGAGCTGGGCGAACAGCGTGAAGCGCTCCTGGCGGTGACCATTCCGGAAGAGAAGGGCAGCTTCCTGAAATTCTGCCAACTGCTCGGCGGGCGTTCGGTCACCGAATTTAACTACCGTTTTGCCGATGCCAAAGACGCCTGTATTTTTGTTGGTGTGCGTTTGAGCCGTGGCGTAGAAGAGCGCAAAGAGATTCTGAGTTTGCTGCATGACGGCGGCTACAGCGTGGTGGATCTCTCCGATGATGAAATGGCGAAGCTACACGTACGCTACATGGTCGGCGGACGCCCGTCTAAGCCGTTGCAGGAACGTTTGTTCAGCTTTGAGTTCCCGGAATCACCGGGTGCGTTACTGAAATTCCTTCATACGCTGGGAACGCACTGGAACATTTCCCTGTTCCATTATCGCAGCCACGGTACGGATTTCGGACGCGTGCTGGCCGCCTTTGAGCTGGGCGAGCACGAGCCAGATTTCGAAACGCGGCTGAACGAGTTGGGCTACGATTGTCATGACGAAACCCATAATCCGGCGTTCAGGTTCTTCCTGGCGGGCTAGTGGTTCGGCAAAATCTGCCAGAAAGCGTCAATAAGCGGCTCATGCAGCCGCTTTTTTTGTGCGCACACACCCAGTTCAAACGGTGTCTTCTCATCGCTGCGCTCTAAAATCATCACGCGATTACGCACCGGTTCCGGACTGTTTTCCAACACCACTTCCGGGAGCAACGCCACGCCGCATCCAAGCGCCACCATCGACACCATTGCTTCGTGCCCGCCTACCGTGGCGTAAATGGACGGATTGCTGATTTTCTGCCGACGGAACCATAGCTCGATGCGGCGGCGAACCGGGCCCTGATCGGCCATGATAAACGGCACCGTTGACCAGTCAGGCTCCTCCACAGAGATCTGATTACGTACCGGGCAGGGCAGCGCCGGGGCGATCAACACCACTGCCAGATTTTCCAGCATCGAGAACGCCACCGCGCCGGGCAACATTTCCGGTTTACCGGCAATCGCCAGATCCGCTTCACCCGTCACCACTTTTTCCATCGCGTCGGCGGCATCGCCGGTGGTGAGCTTTATTTCAACGGACGGATGCTCTGCGCGGAAGCGATCAAGAATGGGCGGTAAATGGCTGTACGCCGCCGTCACAGAACAAAAAATATGGAGTTCGCCCGATAGCGATGGGCCTTGCTGATCGAGGGTGTGGCGCAACTGCTGATATTGCAAAAGCGTTTGCTGGGCGAAGACGCGCAATTCTTCGCCCGCTTCCGTGAGCGTGACGGTGCGGTTATCGCGAACAAACAGTGCCTGACCAAGATCCTCTTCGAGGCGCTGGATTTGCCGGGAAAGCGTGGAGGGACTGACGTGCATCGCCCGTGCGCTGCGGCCAAAATGACGACTTTCCGCCAGATGCAGAAAGGTTTTCAGATCGCGTAAATCCACAGGACGCCCTCCACGATTTTACGTTGCAGAAATTGCAACGTGACGTTGTGAATATATCAATTTCCGCAATAAATTTCCTGTCATATAGTAAGTTCATTCTCGCATAAGCGAAGTACACCGAATAATAAGCACCACAACACAACATCACGAGGTTCCACCATGGCTAACTACTTCAACACACTGAATCTGCGTCAGCAGCTGGCGCAGCTGGGCAAATGCCGCTTCATGGCGCGCGACGAATTTGCCGATGGCGCAAGCTACCTTCAGGGTAAAAAAGTGGTCATCGTCGGCTGTGGCGCACAGGGTTTGAACCAAGGCCTGAACATGCGTGACTCCGGTCTGGATATCTCTTACGCCCTGCGTAAAGAAGCGATTGCTGAAAAGCGCGCATCATGGCGTAAAGCGACCGAAAACGGCTTCAAAGTGGGCACTTACGAAGAGCTGGTACCGCAGGCGGATCTGGTTGTTAACCTGACGCCAGACAAACAGCACTCCGACGTTGTGCGTTCCGTTCAGCCGCTGATGAAAGACGGCGCTGCGCTGGGTTACTCTCACGGTTTCAACATCGTTGAAGTGGGCGAGCAAATTCGTAAAGACATCACCGTGGTGATGGTTGCGCCGAAGTGCCCAGGCACCGAAGTGCGTGAAGAATACAAACGTGGTTTCGGTGTTCCGACGCTGATCGCCGTTCACCCGGAAAACGATCCAAAAGGTGAAGGCATGGCGATTGCCAAAGCCTGGGCTGCTGCAACCGGTGGTCACCGTGCGGGCGTTCTGGAATCATCATTCGTGGCAGAAGTAAAATCTGACCTGATGGGTGAGCAAACCATTCTGTGCGGCATGCTGCAGGCCGGTTCTCTGCTGTGCTTCGACAAGCTGGTGGAAGAAGGTACCGATCCGGCGTACGCAGAAAAACTGATTCAGTTCGGCTGGGAAACCATCACCGAAGCGCTGAAGCAGGGCGGAATTACGCTGATGATGGACCGTCTGTCTAATCCAGCAAAACTGCGTGCTTATGCGCTGTCAGAGCAGCTGAAAGAGATTATGGCTCCGCTGTTCCAGAAACACATGGACGATATCATCTCCGGTGAATTCTCCTCCGGTATGATGTCTGACTGGGCAAATGACGATAAAAACCTGCTGACCTGGCGTGAAGAGACCGGCAAAACCGCGTTCGAAACCGCTTCGCAGTTTGACGGTAAAATCAGCGAGCAAGAGTACTTCGATAAAGGCGTTCTGATGATCGCGATGGTGAAAGCGGGCGTTGAGCTGGCGTTCGAAACCATGGTTGATTCCGGCATCATCGAAGAGTCTGCTTACTACGAATCACTGCACGAGCTGCCGCTGATCGCGAACACCATTGCGCGTAAGCGTCTGTATGAAATGAACGTGGTTATCTCTGATACCGCCGAGTACGGTAACTATCTGTTCTCTTATGCCTGTGTACCGTTGCTGAAAGAGTTCATGACGACCCTGCAGACAGGCGACTTGGGTAAAGCGGTTGCTGAAGGCGCGGTAGATAACGCTCAGCTGCGTGACGTGAATGAAGCGATTCGCAGCCATGCAATCGAAAGCGTGGGCCATACGCTGCGTGGTTATATGAAAGATATGAAGCGTATTGCCGTCGCAGGCTGATTCCTCGTCGCCTTTCGACTTGCCGATGCATTGGCGGCAAATCGAAATACTTAGAGGAATCGCTTTTCACTATTAAAAAAGCCCAGTGAACTTGAATTCACCGGGCTTTTTTTATTAATTCCGATACAGCACTTTAATGATGTGGTAACCGAACTGGGTGTGCAGCGGGCCAGTTGGCTCCAGCACCGGGCAGGAGAACACCACTTTATCAAACGCCGGCACCATCTGGCCCTGACGGAATTCACCCAGGTGGCCGCCTTTTTTACCGGATGGGCAGGTAGAGTGTTTCTTCGCCAGCTTCTCGAAGTCTGCGCCGTTTTTGATCTGTTCCAGAAGATCTAATGCCAGTTTTTCTTCTTTAACAAGGATATGCAGTGCTGCTGCTGTTTTTGCCATGATCGTGCCTTGAGTGGTATGGATTAGGCTCGCTATACTACCACGCGTTTTCCTCCTCTCCCGACTTTCATTGAGTGACCTGCATATGCGTTTAAACCCCGGACAACAACAAGCTGTCGAATTCGTCACCGGACCTTGCCTGGTGCTGGCGGGGGCGGGATCCGGAAAAACGCGCGTGATCACCAATAAAATCGCGCATTTGATTCGTGGTTGTGGCTATCAGGCACGTCATATCGCCGCAGTGACCTTTACCAACAAAGCCGCGCGCGAGATGAAAGAGCGCGTCGGGCAAACGCTGGGGCGCAAAGAAGCGCGCGGCCTGATGATTTCGACGTTCCACACGCTGGGCCTGGATATCATCAAGCGCGAATATGCCGCGTTGGGGATGAAATCCAATTTCTCATTATTTGACGATACCGATCAGGTGGCGCTGCTCAAAGAACTGACTGAAGGGCGGATCGAAGACGACAAGCTGATCCTCCAGCAGCTGATCTCGACGATCTCAAACTGGAAAAACGACCTGATGACGCCCTCTCAGGCTGCCGCGAGTGCCAAAGGCGAGCGCGATCGGATCTTTGCGCACTGCTACAGCCTGTACGACGACCACCTCAAAGCCTGTAATGTTCTCGATTTTGACGATTTAATTCTGCTGCCGACGCTGCTTTTACAGCGTAATGAAGAGGTGCGGGAGCGCTGGCAAAACAAAATTCGTTATCTGCTGGTGGATGAGTATCAGGACACCAACACCAGCCAGTATGAGCTGGTGAAATTGCTGGTGGGACAGCGCGCGCGCTTCACTGTGGTCGGCGATGACGACCAGTCTATTTATTCCTGGCGTGGTGCTCGCCCGCAAAACCTGGTGCTGTTGAGCCAAGATTTCCCGGCATTACAGGTGGTTAAGCTGGAGCAGAACTACCGCTCTTCAGGGCGGATCCTGAAGGCGGCAAACATCCTGATCGCCAATAACCCCCATGTCTTTGAAAAGCGGCTTTTCTCCGAACTGGGCTACGGCACGGAACTCAAAGTGCTTAGCGCCAACAATGAAGAGCATGAGGCTGAGCGCGTGGCAGGGGAGCTGATTGCCCATCACTTCGTCAATAAAACCGCTTACAAAGACTATGCGATTCTCTACCGCGGTAACCATCAGTCACGCGTGTTTGAAAAGATGCTGATGCAAAACCGCATCCCGTACAAAATTTCGGGTGGCACGTCGTTTTTCTCTCGCCCGGAAATCAAAGATTTACTCGCTTATCTGCGCGTGCTCACCAATCCGGATGATGACAGTGCGTTTTTGCGTATCGTGAATACACCGAAGCGTGAAATTGGCCCGGCGACGCTGCAAAAGCTGGGTGAGTGGGCGATGACGCGCAATAAAAGTATGTTCACCGCCAGCTTTGATATGGGCCTTAGTCAGTCGCTGACCGGGCGCGGTTATGAATCGCTCACGCGTTTTACTCAGTGGCTGGGCGAAATCCAACGTCTCGCCGAGCGCGAACCGGTCTCTGCGGTGCGCGATTTGATTCACGGTATCAATTATGAATCCTGGCTGTATGAGACCTCCGCGAGCCCTAAAGCGGCGGAAATGCGCATGAAAAACGTCAATCAGCTCTTTACGTGGATGACCGAAATGCTGGAAGGCTCCGAAATTGATGAGCCAATGACGCTGACGCAGGTCGTCACCCGATTTACCCTGCGCGATATGATGGAACGCGGGGAGAGCGATGAAGAGACGGATCAGGTTCAGCTGATGACGCTGCACGCGTCTAAAGGGCTGGAATTTCCGTATGTCTATTTAATCGGGATGGAAGAGGGATTACTGCCGCATCAGAGCAGCATTGACGAAGATAACGTCGATGAAGAGCGGCGACTGGCGTACGTAGGAATCACACGCGCCCAGAAAGAGCTGACCTTTACGCTGTGCAAAGAGCGCCGTCAATATGGCGAAATGGTGCGTCCAGAACCGAGTCGATTCCTGCTGGAGTTACCTCAGGATGATTTGCAGTGGGAACAAGAACGCAAAGTGATTACCGCGGAAGAAAGAATGCACAAAGGGCAGGCGAACGTGGCGAATATCCGCGCGATGCTGGCAAAAGCGAAAGAGAAATAACCCGCTATTTTACCTCTAAAGCCCAGTGGACATAGCTTTGCCACTGGTATTCCTGCTCAATCATTTCTGCGCCAAGTGGATGATTATCTAACCAATCTTCTGGAAGCGTGAGCGTCAGGTTTTCACCTTCGGCCTCAAGCTTGATTGCGGGCAGCAAATCGTCGCGGCGGCGGCTGGCAAACAAAATCGCCAGACGCAGAAGCCGGCAGAGATGTTCGGCAACGCGCGGTGGTACGGCATTTTGCTGATGCAAAGAGGAAAGATCGACAGTATTGGTTTGGTTCAGAAGCAAGGTGGCGAGCAGTTTTTTCTGCGCTGGGGTAAATCCAGGCAGATCAAGATTTCGTACCAGATAGGCGGCATGAATGGGCGCCTGTTTGAAATCAATGCTCAGACCCATTTCATGCAGCGCACAAGCGCTGATGAGCAAATCCTGACTTAAAGGCTCAAGTGCCCACGTTGTCTTGAGTTGATTCGCGAAGCTGGAAGCCAACTGTGCAACGCGCTGTGCCTGTTCAGTATCGACAATAAAGCGGCGCTGGACATTACGCAGCGTACGGCTGCGAATATCCTGTTCTACCGCCAAATGCAACATACCGTAAACCAGCCCTTCGCGCAGCGCACCGCCCGCAAGCGTCATACAGTGAATGTCCAACTCGGAGAAAATGGCAATCAGGATCGCCAGGCCGCTTGGGAAAACCAGCGCGCGCTCCAGCGTCAAGCCTTCGATTTCCAGCTCTTCAAGGCGACCACACTGGATGGCGCGCTGTTTGAGCTGTTGCAGTTTGGCAAGCGTAATACGCTCGTCCATACCCTGCGCCATCATGATTTCTTGCAGTGCCTGAACCGTACCCGACGCCCCGACGCACACTTTCCAGCCGTGATAACGCAGTTTGTCCATGACCGGGCGCAGCACTTCACGCGCGGCATTTTCCGCCTCGTCGAAATTTTCCTGGGCGAGATTACGATCGGTAAAATAGCGCTCGAGCCAGGTTACACATCCCATCGATAGGCTAAACAGTGACGTTGCCTGGGCACCTGTACCGGTGACAAGTTCCGTGCTTGCACCACCAATATCCACAACAAGACGACGATCGTCGCCGCCAGTGGTATGGGCGACGCCCTGGTAAATCAGACGCGCTTCTTCTTCGCCGCTGATCACCTGTACCGGACAGCCGAGAATCTCCTGCGCTTTAGCAATAAAATCAACAGAGTTGACCGCCAGACGTAAGGTAGCTGTCGCCACAACGCGGATTTGATTGTGCGGGATGTCCTGCAGACGTTCAGCGAAGAGACGCAGGCATTGCCAGCCGCGTTCCATCGCTTCGGGAGAAAGGTGGTTATCTTGACTCAGGCCCGCCGCGAGACGGACCTTACGCTTAATGCGTGTCAGGGTTTGAATGCTCCCCGCCACCTCGCGCACTACCAGCATATGAAAACTATTCGAACCTAAATCAATAGCGGCATAGAGCGAGGAACCGGTGATCATCATTTTTAGCCCGGACGACGGCGATTACGCGGCGCGCCAGTACGACGCGGACCATTGCCAGAGCGTGCACGCGTCAGGCGTTTCGGCGGTGGCAGTTCGCTCAACAACGCGTCCGGATTGTACTTGCTCTGCGGAACAGAGTGACCGATGTAGGTCTCAATCGCGGTAAGGTTCAGCGCGTACTCTTCACAGGCCAGGCTGATAGAGTGACCGCTTGCGCCAGCGCGACCGGTACGGCCGATACGGTGAACGTAATCTTCGCAATCGTCAGGGAGATCGTAGTTGAAGACGTGCGTAACGGCTGGAATGTGCAGGCCGCGTGCAGCAACGTCAGTCGCAACCAGAATATCCAGATCGCCACGGGTGAAATCTTCGAGAATACGCAGACGTTTTTTCTGCGCGACGTCGCCCGTCAGCAGGCCTACGCGATGACCGTCCGCAGCCAAATGGCCCCAGATATCTTCGCAGCGGTGTTTGGTGTTCGCAAAAATAATGGCGCGATCTGGCCACTCTTCTTCGATGAGGGTCTGCAGAAGACGCATTTTCTCTTCGTTAGAAGGATAGAAAAGCTCTTCTTTAATACGGTGGCCCGTTTTCTGCTCCGGCTCAACTTCGACGTATTCGGCGTTGTTCATTTGTTCGAACGCCAGTTCACGGACGCGGTAAGAGAGGGTGGCAGAGAAAAGCATATTCAGGCGCTGCGGCGTAGGCGGCATGCGGCGGAACAACCAGCGGATATCTTTAATGAAGCCCAGATCGTACATACGGTCTGCTTCGTCGAGTACCACAACCTGGATTGCACCGAGGTTAATGTGGTTTTGCTTAGCGTAATCGATAAGACGGCCAGTGGTGCCGATCAGAATATCAACACCGCTTTCTAATACTTTCAGCTGTTTATCGTAACCATCGCCGCCATAAGCCAGACCCAGCTTTAAGCCAGTAGTCTGCGCCAGGGGTTCTGCGTCAGCATGGATCTGAACCGCAAGTTCTCGCGTTGGGGCCATAATCAGCGCACGCGGTTGGTTAACTTTTCGGTCAGCCATTGCCGGGTTTGAGAGTAAATAATGGAACGCTGACGTTAAAAACGCCATCGTTTTGCCAGTACCGGTTTGCGCCTGCCCTGCAACATCGCGACCCGCCAGCGTGAGCGGCAGGGCGAGAGCTTGAATGGGCGTGCAGTAATGGAAGCCTTTATTTTCAAGGGCTTCGATGACTTTTGCATGCAGGGCGAAGTCGGAAAACTTCTGTTCTGTTAAATGTGTTTTGCTCATAGTGTGGTAGAATATCAGCTTACTATTGCTTTACGAAAGCGTATCCGGTGAAATAAAGTCAACCTTTAGTTGGTTAATGCTACATCAACACGTCGTTGATTAATCCTACACCAACACGCCAGGCTTATTCCTGTGGAGTTATATATGAGCGATAAAATTATTCACCTGACTGACGATAGTTTTGACACGGACGTACTTAAAGCTGACGGGCTGATCCTCGTCGATTTCTGGGCTGAATGGTGTGGTCCTTGCAAAATGATTGCTCCGATTCTGGATGAAATCGCTGACGAATATCAGGGCAAACTGACGGTTGCCAAGCTGAACATCGACCAGAACCCGGGCACCGCGCCGAAATACGGCATTCGTGGCATCCCGACACTGCTGCTGTTCAAAAACGGCGAAGTGGCTGCGACCAAAGTGGGCGCACTGTCCAAAGGTCAGTTGAAAGAGTTCCTGGACGCGAATCTGGCGTAAGGTCTCTCGGCCTGTGGCGTCTGGAATTCCGAATTGATTCGGATCTCTGGACGCCCGGCTTTAGTCGTGCTAAGTTACTTATGACTTCGATTTAAACATACCTTGTCGTTCTTGTTTTACCCGATGCTTCCCATTGTTGACACTCACAGTGCGTGAAGTTGCTAGATTCCGGGCTTGTCACTCAATCCGTCTTGTCGTTTCAGAGCTGCGTTCTTTCCCTGTAACCAGACAGCGAACAGACATGAGTTGATGGCCGCAAACAGGCATGGATGACCCTTCCATACCATTCACAAATTAAGTTCGAGATTTACCCCGAGTTTAAGAACCCACACCATTATGAATCTTACCGAATTAAAGAATACGCCGGTTTCTGAGCTGATTACTCTCGGCGAAAACATGGGCCTTGAAAACCAGGCTCGTATGCGCAAGCAGGACATCATTTTTGCCATCCTGAAGCAGCATGCTAAGAGTGGCGAAGATATCTTTGGCGACGGTGTACTGGAGATATTGCAAGACGGATTTGGTTTCCTCCGTTCTGGAGACAGCTCCTACCTCGCCGGTCCTGATGACATCTACGTATCCCCTAGCCAAATCCGCCGTTTCAACCTCCGTACTGGTGACACCATTTCAGGTAAGATTCGTCCTCCTAAAGAGGGTGAACGCTACTTTGCGCTGTTGAAAGTTAACGAAGTTAACTACGATAAACCTGAAAACTCGCGCAATAAGATCCTGTTTGAAAACTTAACGCCGCTGCACGCGAACTCTCGCCTGCGCATGGAGCGTGGTAACGGTTCTACCGAAGACCTGACGGCTCGCGTTCTGGATCTGGCGTCTCCAATTGGTCGTGGTCAGCGTGGCCTGATCGTGGCACCACCGAAAGCAGGTAAGACCATGCTGCTGCAGAACATCGCGCAGAGCATTGCTTACAACCATCCTGATTGCGTACTGATGGTTCTGCTGATCGATGAGCGTCCAGAAGAAGTAACAGAGATGCAGCGTCTGGTGAAAGGTGAAGTGATTGCATCTACCTTTGATGAGCCAGCCTCTCGCCACGTTCAGGTTGCTGAAATGGTTATCGAGAAAGCTAAGCGTCTGGTCGAGCACAAGAAAGACGTTATTATTCTGCTCGACTCCATCACTCGTCTGGCGCGTGCTTACAACACCGTAGTTCCTGCTTCCGGTAAAGTACTGACCGGTGGTGTGGATGCGAACGCATTACACCGTCCGAAGCGTTTCTTTGGTGCCGCGCGTAACGTTGAAGAGGGAGGAAGCCTGACGATTATCGCAACCGCTCTGGTTGATACCGGCTCTAAAATGGATGAAGTTATCTACGAAGAGTTTAAAGGCACCGGTAACATGGAGCTGCACCTGGCACGTAAAATCGCCGAGAAGCGCGTCTTCCCAGCGATTGATTACAACCGTTCAGGGACGCGTAAAGAAGAGCTGCTCACCACTCAGGAAGAGCTGCAGAAAATGTGGATCCTGCGTAAGATCATTCACCCGATGGGCGAAATCGACGCAATGGAGTTCCTCATCAATAAGCTGGCAATGACAAAGACCAACGATGATTTCTTCGACATGATGAAACGCTCGTAAAAAAAATAAACCCAGCAAACGCCACGTTTTTACGTGGCGTTTTCTTTTTTTGGACTATACGCTATAACCGCAGACTCCCATTTTTGACCTGCCAATGCGACAATCAGAATGTTTGTAACGTCAAAGATTAATTGATTGAAAAACATACAAAGGGAGTTGTGCGAGGCCAGTTTAATCCTTCGGGAGCGATGGCTTCATGGTTATACTTCCAGGACTAACATTTGTTGAGAGCAAGCATTGTGAATCTACTCACGGCGGTTACTGAGCTAATCAGTATTTTTTTATTCACAACCTGTTTTTTATTCTTTGCCCGAAAAGTGGCAAAGAGAATAGGGTTAGTGGACAAGCCTAACTATCGTAAACGTCATCAAGGTCTGATCCCCTTAGTCGGGGGAATCTCCGTTTATGCAGGCATTTGCTTCACGTTCGGTATCGCAGATTATTATATTCCTCACGCGGCGCTTTATCTGGCCTGTGCGGGCGTGCTGGTGTTAGTAGGCGCCCTCGATGACCGATTCGATATCAGTGTAAAATTCCGTGCATCGGTTCAGGCTGCCATCGGCATCATTATGATGGTTGCCGGCAAGCTGTATCTCAGCAGTCTCGGCTATATTTTTGGCACCTGGGAAATGGTTCTCGGGCCGTTCGGTTTCTTCCTGACGCTTTTCGCCGTTTGGGCAGCGATCAATGCCTTTAATATGGTTGATGGAATCGATGGTTTGCTCGGTGGGCTGTCATCCGTTTCGTTTGCCGCTATCGGCATTATTTTATGGTTTGATGGCCAGTACAGCCTGTCGATGTGGTGTTTCGCCATGATCGCCGCCATCCTTCCTTACATCCTCCTAAACCTGGGTGTGCTTGGACGTCGCTATAAAGTCTTTATGGGCGATGCGGGCAGTACGCTGATTGGTTTTACCGTTATCTGGATTTTGTTAGAAACCACGCAGGGAAAAACGCACCCCATCAGCCCGGTCACGGCGCTGTGGATTATTGCTATTCCCCTGATGGACATGGTCGCGATCATGTACCGTCGACTGCGCAAAGGGATGAGCCCTTTTTCTCCTGACCGCCAGCATATTCATCATCTGATCATGCGTGCGGGCTTCACTTCACGTCAGGCATTTGTGCTGATCACCCTTGCCGCCGCGCTTCTGGCGGGTATTGGTGTGGCTGCAGAATATGCGCATTTCATTCCTGAATGGGTGATGTTGGCATTATTCTTGCTAGCTTTCTTCCTGTACGGATACTGTATTAAACGCGCATGGAAAGTCGCGCGCTTTATCAAACGTGTAAAACGCCGGATGCGTAAAAACAGTGGTAAAAATCAAACACTAACTAAGTAAAACCGGGATTGTGATGACTCAACCGTTGGCAGGATCGAAATCAGTAGTAACTGAGAATGAACTGGATATTCGTGGTTTGTTTCGTGTTTTGTGGGCGGGCAAGCTTTGGATTGCAGGAATTGCGCTGGCGTTCGCGCTGCTCGCGTTGGCGTATACCTTTTTTGCAAAACAAGAATGGAGCGCGACAGCGATTACTGACCGTCCAACGGTGAATATGTTGGGTGGTTTTTACTCCCAGCAGCAATTTCTGCGCAATCTCGACATCAAGGCAAGTCTTGCGTCTACCGATCAACCTTCGGTGATGGATGAGTCTTACAAAGAGTTCATCATGCAGTTGGCTTCATGGGATACCCGTCGTGATTTTTGGTCGCAGACGGATTATTACAAGCAACGCATGGTCGGTAACAGCAAAGCGGATGCCGCGCTTCTTGATGATATGATTGATAACATCCAGTTTATGCCTGGCGATGCTATACGTAACATCAATGATAACGTGAAGCTGATCGCTGAAACCGCGCCAGACGCCAACAATCTGCTGCGTCAGTACGTCGCTTTTGCCAGCCAGCGGGCGGCCAGTCATCTGAACGATGAGCTCAAAGGTGCCTGGGCTGCGCGAACTATCCAGATGAAAGCGCAGGTCAAACGCCAGGAAGAAGTGGCTAAAACGATTTTCTCCCGCCGTGTACACAACATCGAACAGGCTCTGAAAATTGCTGAACAACGCAATATTTCTCGCAGTGAAACCGATGTACCTGCCGACGAATTACCAGATTCAGAGATGTTCCTGCTGGGACGCCCTATGCTTCAGGCTCGCCTGGAGAATTTGCAGGCCGTTGGGCCCGATTTTGACCTCGATTACGATCAAAACCGCGCCATGCTGAACACGCTGAATGTAGGGCCTACGCTCGACCCACGTTTTCAGACCTATCGTTATTTGCGAACGCCTGAAGAACCTGTAAAACGCGATAGTCCGCGTCGCGCATTCCTGATGATTATGTGGGGTATTGTGGGCGCGCTGATTGGCGCAGGGGTGGCACTCACGCGTCGTCGCACAATTTAAGAACGCCGTCTACGATGAAGGCTTCGGCCTTCATCGCCTAATCGAAGAGAATCGATGTGAAAGTACTTACCGTATTTGGCACAAGGCCGGAAGCCATCAAGATGGCGCCGCTGGTCCATGCGTTGGCAAATGATCCCTGGTTTGAGGCGAAAGTTTGCGTCACTGCGCAGCATCGGGAGATGCTTGATCAGGTCTTAAATCTCTTTTCTATTGTCCCGGATTACGATCTCAATATTATGAAACCGGGACAAGGATTGACCGAAATTACCTGCCGCATTCTGGAAGGGTTAAAACCCATTCTGGAGTCATTTAAGCCGGACGTTGTTCTGGTTCATGGTGATACCACCACCACCATCGCAACGAGCCTGGCCGCTTTTTATCAGCGCATTCCTGTCGGGCACGTCGAAGCGGGTTTACGCACGGGCGATCTCTATTCTCCGTGGCCAGAAGAGGCGAACCGTACGCTGACCGGGCATCTGGCGATGTATCACTTTGCGCCAACCGAAAACTCCCGCCAGAATCTGCTGTGCGAAAATATCGCGGATAACAAAATTTTTGTCACCGGGAACACGGTGATTGATGCGCTGATTTGGGTTCGCGATCGCGTTCTGGCCAGCGAAACGCTGCGCGCAGACTTATCCGAGCGTTATCCATTCCTTTCTCCTGACAAAAAAATGATTCTGGTGACGGGACATCGCCGCGAAAGTTTTGGGCGCGGGTTTGAGCAAATCTGTCACGCGCTGGCGGAGATCGCCGCGCAGAACAGTGATGTGCAGATTGTTTATCCTGTCCACCTCAACCCGAACGTCAGCGAACCGGTCAACCGCATTCTGGGCCATATCGACAATATCATTTTGATTGAGCCGCAGGATTATCTGCCATTCGTCTGGCTGATGAATCACGCCTGGTTAATTTTGACCGACTCAGGCGGTATTCAGGAAGAGGCCCCATCGCTGGGTAAACCGGTGCTGGTGATGCGCGAAACCACTGAAAGGCCAGAGGCTGTGAAAGCCGGAACCGTGCGTCTGGTGGGCACAGACATGAAACGTATCGTGGACGAGGTGACGAACCTGCTGCGCGACGAAAAAGAGTACCAGGCCATGAGCCACGCCCATAATCCTTATGGTGACGGTGAGGCCTGCAGCCGTATTTTGCATGCACTTAAACACAATCGGGTATCGCTATGAGTTTTACAACCATCTCTGTCATTGGTCTTGGCTACATTGGACTGCCTACTGCGGCAGCCTTTGCATCGCGTCAAAAGCAGGTTGTCGGAGTGGATATCAACCAGCACGCGGTTGATACCATCAACCGGGGTGAAATTCATATTGTGGAGCCCGATCTCGACAAAGTAGTAAAAACCGCGGTTGAAGACGGTTTTTTGAAAGCAACGACCGCACCCGTTGAAGCGGATGCTTATCTGATTGCTGTCCCGACGCCGTTCAAGGGCGATCACGAGCCAGATATGGTTTACGTCGAAGCGGCAGCAAAATCGATTGCACCCGTGCTGAAAAAAGGGGCGCTGGTGATTCTGGAGTCAACGTCCCCCGTCGGGGCGACTGAGCAAATGGCCCAGTGGCTCGCAGAGGCTCGCCCGGATTTAACCTTCCCGCAGCAACAGGGTGAGCAGGCTGATATCAATATCGCCTATTGCCCGGAACGTGTGCTGCCAGGTCAGGTGATGGTTGAGCTGATCAAAAATGACCGCGTTATTGGCGGGATGACCCCCGTCTGTTCGACGCGCGCCAGCGAGCTTTATAACATCTTCCTCGAAGGCGAGTGTGTGGTCACTAACTCCCGCACGGCTGAAATGTGCAAGCTGACGGAAAACAGCTTCCGTGATGTGAACATCGCGTTCGCCAATGAGTTGTCGCTGATTTGCGCCGATCAGGGGATTAACGTCTGGGAACTTATCCGTCTGGCGAATCGCCATCCTCGCGTCAATATTCTTCAGCCCGGCCCTGGCGTAGGCGGCCACTGTATCGCGGTTGATCCGTGGTTCATCGTGGCGCAAAACCCTGACCAGGCGCGTCTGATCCGCACCGCGCGTGAAGTGAACGACGGCAAACCGCATTGGGTTATGAATCAGGTTAAAGCGACGGTGGCAGATTTTCTGGCTGACAGCGGCAAACGTGCCAGCGACGTAAAAATTGCCTGCTTTGGCCTGGCGTTCAAGCCAAACATCGACGATCTCCGCGAAAGCCCAGCGATGGGGATTGCTGAGATGATTGCCACCTGGCATACGGGTGAAACGCTGGTCGTTGAGCCTAATATTCACACGTTGCCGAAGAAACTGACCAGCATTTGCCAGCTCGCGACCTTAGACGACGCGCTGAAAACCGCCGATGTACTGGTCCTGCTGGTCGATCACAAAGAATTTAAAGCAATCAGCGGCGATGCCGTGCGTCAGAACCACATTGTCGACACCAAAGGGGTGTGGCGTTGAGTCAACTGCACGGCGTGCTTGAGCCACTCGAATGGGAAAGCCAGTTTTTTGGCATCCCGTCGGGGGTTGTGCGCTTTCGCGATAACGCACCGGCACTTTCGGTGGCCGATTTCGCGCCGTGGCAGCGCGTGCAGGCAAAAATTCCTGCCGCAGATGCCGATTGTCTTGATGCACTTCAACTGGTGGGCTTCCAGCTTGTCGAAGGTGAAGTAGACCTGAAAATGGCGATCGCCCATCAGGCCCCGTCCGCTGCTGAAAGGGCAACGGAGCAGGATATTCCTGTGCTGCGCCAGATGGCTGCACGCGCTTTTGCGCAGAGCCGTTTTCGTGCGCCGTGGTATGCGGCGGATGACAGTGGCCGCTTTTACGCCCAGTGGATCGAAAACGCGGTAAAAGGCACGTTTGATCATGAATGCCTGGTCTTTCGCGCAACCGACGGTGAGATTCAGGCGTTTGTTTCCCTGCGCCAGTTGAATGACAGCGAAGCGCGCATCGGTCTGCTCGCTGGACGCGGTATGGGTGACAAACTGATGCATGCCGCAGCGCATTGGGCGGCGGCGCGTCAGCTATCAACTTTGCGGGTGGCGACCCAGATGGGCAACACCGCCGCGCTTAAACGTTATATTGCGAGTGGTGCCAACGTTGACACAACCGCTTACTGGCTTTACAGGTGACCTGATGATTCCATTTAACGCACCTCCCGTTGTGGGAACCGAACTCGAATACATGCAGTCTGCCATGGGCAGCGGTAAGCTTTGCGGAGACGGCGGCTATACCCGTCGCTGCCAGCAGTGGATGGAGCAGCGTTTCCACAGCGCCAAGGTGTTGCTGACGCCATCTTGCACGGCATCACTGGAGATGGCTGCGCTGCTGCTGGATATCCAGCCGGGTGACGAAGTCATCATGCCGAGTTATACCTTCGTTTCCACGGCGAATGCCTTTGTATTGCGCGGGGCGAAAATCGTGTTTGTTGATGTCCGCCCGGATACGATGAACATTGATGAAACCCTGATTGAAGCCGCGATAACTGACAAAACGCGAGCGATTGTTCCGGTTCACTACGCGGGTGTGGCCTGTGAAATGGACACCATTATGGCGCTCGCCAAAAAACACGATCTGTTTGTGGTAGAAGATGCCGCGCAGGGCGTGATGTCGACTTATAAAGGCCGTGCGCTGGGGACGATTGGTCACATCGGGTGCTTTAGCTTCCATGAAACCAAAAACTATACCGCGGGCGGTGAAGGCGGTGCGACGCTGATTAACGATCGCGCGCTGGTGGAGCGGGCGGAAGTGATCCGCGAAAAAGGCACCAACCGTAGCCAGTTCTTCCGTGGTCAGGTCGATAAATATACCTGGCGCGATATCGGCTCCAGCTATTTGATGGCCGATCTGCAGGCTGCATTCCTGTGGGCGCAGCTCGAAGCCGCCGAGCGTATCAATCAGCAGCGTTTGTCCTTGTGGCAAACCTATTACGACGCTCTGGCTCCGCTGGCGAAAAAAGGGCGGATTGAACTGCCGACGATCCCGGCGGATTGCGTACACAATGCCCACATGTTTTACATCAAACTGCGCGATAACGACGATCGCAGCGATTTGATTGCCTATCTGAAAGAAGCCGAAATTATGGCGGTGTTCCATTACATCCCGCTTCACTCCAGCCCGGCAGGAGAAATGTTCGGCCGATTTGCCGGTGAAGACCGCTACACCACGAAAGAGAGTGAGCGTTTGCTTCGTCTGCCGCTGTTCTACAACCTCGCGCCGGTCAATCAGCGCACGGTGATTAATACGCTTCTGAGCTATTTCCACTGATATGTCTCTGGCGAAAGCATCGGTGTGGACCGCCGCGTCCACGCTCGTAAAGATTGGCACCGGGCTGTTAGTGGTTAAACTTCTGGCCGTCTCGTACGGCCCCTCAGGTGTTGGTCAGGCCGGCAATTTCCGCCAGCTTGTGACCGTGCTTGGGGTTCTCGCAGGTGCCGGTATTTTCAACGGCGTGACCAAATACGTTGCACAGCATCATGACGATACCGCATCGCTTCGCAAGGTGATCGGTACCTCGTCCGCGATGGTATTGGGTTTCTCGACGTTGCTGGCGGTTGTATTTCTTCTTGCGGCGGCCCCAATCAGTCAGGGGCTTTTCGGCAACACCCATTATCAGGGCCTGGTGCGCCTGGTTGCGCTGGTGCAGATGGGCATTGCCTGGGCCAACCTGCTGTTAGCCTTAATGAAGGGTTTTCGGGATGCGGCCGGGAACGCGCTGGCGCTGATTGCGGGCAGTTTTATTGGCGTCATCGCCTATTACTTTTGCTATCGTCTGGGCGGCTACGAAGGCGCATTGCTTGGCCTGGCGCTGGTTCCCGCGTTGGTCGTGATCCCCGCTGCGTTGATGTTGATGCGCAGACGCACGATTCCGCTAAGCTATCTCAAACCGCAGTGGGACAAAATTCTGGCGGGGCAATTGGGGAAATTTACCCTGATGGCACTCATCACATCCGTCACGTTACCCGTGGCCTACGTGATGATGCGAAACCTGCTGGCGGCGCACTACAGCTGGGATGAAGTGGGGATCTGGCAAGGTGTGAGCAGTATTTCTGACGCCTATCTCCAGTTTATCACTGCGTCTTTTAGCGTTTATTTGCTGCCAACCTTGTCGCGCCTGGTGTCAAAACAGGACATTACCCGCGAGATTGGCCGCTCTCTGCGTTTTGTTCTTCCTGCCGTGGCTGTCGCGAGTTTGACCGTCTGGTTGCTGCGAGATGTAGCCATCTGGCTGCTGTTCTCGGCAAAATTTACCGCGATGCGCGATCTGTTTGCCTGGCAACTGGTGGGCGATGTACTGAAAGTGGGGGCTTACGTTTTTGGCTATCTGGTGATTGCTAAAGCGTCGCTGCGCTTGTACATCCTGGCGGAAATCAGCCAGTTTTCGCTCTTAACCGCTTTCTCTCTTTGGCTGATCCCTGCGCACGGCGCGCTGGGGGCATCACAGGCCTATATGGCGACTTACATCGTTTATTTCGCTGCCTGTTGCGGCGTATTTTTACTTTGGCGTAAACGCGCATGACTGCACTGATTCATGTGTTGGGATCGAATATCCCGCACCACAACCAAACCGTTATGCGGTTCTTCAATGATGAGCTGGCGAGTACGAGCGCCGATGCGCGCGTATTTATGCTCGTTGGGCAGGATAATGGCTTAAGCGACGCTTACCCGGCGCTATCGTTGACCTGCTTTGCGGACAAAGCGACGCTGGCGAAAGCCGTTATCGCCAAAGCGAAAGCTAACCGCGATCAGCGTTTCTTCTTTCATGGACAGTTCAACACCGGTTTGTGGCTGGCATTGCTGAGTGGCGGTATTAAACCTGCGCAGTTTAGCTGGCATATCTGGGGCGCGGACCTGTATGAAGCGTCGCGCGGCTGGAAATTCCGCCTCTTCTATCCGCTGCGCCGTATGGCCCAGGGGCGTGTGGGCTGTGTGTTTGCGACGCGCGGCGATCTCAATTATTTTGCGAAGCAGCACCCGAATGTTCGTGGAGAGTTACTCTATTTCCCGACACGTATGAACCCTGCGCTGAATGGGATGGCAATCAACGCCCGGCGCGAAGGCAAGCTCACCGTCCTTGTGGGCAATTCTGGCGATCGCAGCAACGAACATATTGCGGCACTGAAAGCGGTGCATCAGCAGTTTGGCGATACGGTGAACGTGATCGTCCCGATGGGCTATCCTGCTAATAACGGCGCGTACATTGCCGAGGTACGGCAGAGCGGTCTGGCACTCTTTAGCCCGCAAAATCTGCAGGTTCTCAGCGATAAGCTGGAGTTTGATGAATACCTGGCTTTGCTGCGTCAATGCGATCTCGGTTACTTCATCTTTGCGCGTCAGCAGGGGATTGGAACGCTGTGCCTGCTGATTCAGGCCGGCATCCCGTGCGTGCTCAACCGTGAAAATCCGTTCTGGCAGGATATGGCGGAGCAAAACATTCCCGTCCTGTTTACGACGGATGATTTGAATGAAAACGTGGTGCGTGAAGCGCAACGTCAACTGGCGCTGGTGGACAAAAATGCCATCGACTTTTTCAGCCCTAACTATCTCACGCCGTGGCACCGGGCGCTGCGAATTGCTGCGGGAGACAACGCATGAGCCAGTTGCAATTTAGCGGCCTGTTGGTGATTTGGCTTCTGAGCTCGTTGTTCATCGCGACCTTGACCTGGTTCGAGTTTCGCCGTGTGCGCTTTAATTTTAACGTCTTCTTTTCGCTGTTGTTTTTACTGACGTTTTTCTTCGGTTTTCCGCTGACTAGCATCCTGGCCTTCCGTTTTGATGTGGGTGTCGCACCGCCCGAAATTCTGATGCAGGCGTTGTTATCGGCGACCTGTTTCTACGCGGTTTATTACGTGACCTATAAAACGCGTTTACGCACGGTAAACCACGCCCCGCGTCGCCCGCTGTTCACCATGAATCGGGTGGAAACGCACCTGACGTGGGTAATGTTGATGATTATCGCGCTGGTTAGCGTCGGTATCTTCTTTATGCATAACGGCTTTTTGCTGTTTAAGCTGCATTCGTATAGCCAGATTTTCTCCGCAGAAGTCTCCGGCGTAGCGCTTAAACGCTTCTTCTATTTCTTCATTCCGGCGATGCTGGTGGTCTATTTTCTGCGTCAGGACAGCAAGGCGTGGCTGTTTTTCCTGGTCAGCACCGTGGCATTTGGCATGCTCACCTACATGATTGTCGGCGGCACACGCGCAAACATCATCATCGCCTTCGCCATCTTCCTGTTTATCGGCATCATTCGCGGCTGGATTTCACTGTGGATGCTGGTCGCGGCAGGTGTGTTTGGCATTGTCGGTATGTTCTGGCTAGCGCTGAAACGCTATAGCTTGGACGTGAGCGGTGACGAAGCGTTTTATACCTTCCTGTACCTCACCCGTGACACTTTCTCTCCGTGGGAAAACCTGGCGTTGCTGCTGCAAAATTACGACAAAATCGAATTTCAGGGGCTGGCGCCGATCGTGCGCGATTTCTACGTCTTCATCCCCACCTGGCTATGGCCAGACCGACCAGGAATTGTGCTGAACACGGCGAATTATTTCACCTGGGAAGTGCTGAACAACCACTCTGGGCTGGCGATCTCCCCCACGTTAATCGGCTCTCTGGTCGTCATGGGGGGCGTCTGGTTTATTTTGCCAGGCGCGGTGGCGGTCGGTTTAATCATCAAATGGTTTGACTGGTTATACCTCCGTGGAAACGAGGAGCCGAATCGTTACAAGGCAGCGATTTTGCACAGTTTCTGCTTTGGTGCCATTTTCAATATGATTGTTTTGGCGCGCGAAGGGCTGGATTCATTCGTTTCGCGCGTGGTGTTCTTTATGGTGGTTTTCGGCGTCTGCCTGCTACTGGCGAAGCTGTTGTACTGGCTGTTTGATGTTGCTGGTCTGGTTCACAAACGTGAGCTGCGGACTGCCAGGACGCTTTCCCAAGTCTGAGTAAGGATAATAATGACTGACAATACTTCTGCGCCAATGTACACGTTGCGCGGCCTGCAACTCATTGGCTGGCGTGATATGCAGCATGCGCTGGATTTTTTATGCGCTGCAGATGGACAGATTAAATCCGGTACGCTGGTGGCGATTAACGCGGAAAAGATGCTGGCCATTGAGGATAACGCTGAAGTAAAAGGCCTCATCGAGGCGGCAGAGTTCAAATATGCCGATGGCATCAGCGTTGTGCGCTCGATACGTAAGAAATACCCGCAGGCACGCGTCTCGCGCGTGGCAGGAGCGGACCTGTGGGAAGCCTTAATGGCACGTGCCGGCGCTGCCAATACGCCAGTATTCCTTATCGGTGGCAAGCCAGAGGTGCTGTCACAAACAGAACAAAAACTGCGTGCGCAGTGGAACGTGAATATCGTCGGAAGCCAGGACGGCTACTTCAAACCGGAAGACCGTCAGGCGCTTTTTGAACGCGTCCGTGACAGCGGTGCAAAGATTGTGACCGTCGCGATGGGCTCACCGCGTCAGGAGATCCTGATGCGCGACTGCCGGATGATTTGCCCCGACGCGCTCTATATGGGCGTGGGCGGCACCTACGATGTCTTTACCGGTCATGTAAAGCGTGCACCGAAAGTGTGGCAAAACTTAGGGCTTGAGTGGCTGTATCGTCTCTTGTCTCAGCCAAGCCGCATCACACGACAGATTAAACTCCTGCGATACCTCGCCTGGCATTACACCGGCAAAATGTAATCAAAATGTAGCGCGATATGCTATTCGCGCTGCAACTCCCCTGCAAAACTGCTGCGTTTGTGTGCAATGCATTCATTTATTTAATGCATCGTTTGCCATTTGGCAGAATTTAAGAAACCATTCTCACGCTCATCGCAGTGCCATGGTGTTTTTGCGCCTACCGTTAATCTCGACAGTCGGTGCCGCATGGCCTGTTGTGGCGAAATCTTTACCCATAACAATAACCGGCGTAGGCCCGGAAGAAGCAAACACAACCGAGGATTTATGGCAGAGAAAAAACCTGAGCTACAGCGTGGGCTGGAAGCTCGACACATTGAATTAATAGCGCTTGGCGGTACCATCGGCGTTGGCCTGTTTATGGGCTCAGCCAGTACGCTGAAATGGGCTGGTCCGTCCGTTTTGTTGGCGTATATTGTCGCCGGGCTGTTCGTCTTCTTTATCATGCGATCGATGGGCGAGATGCTGTTCCTTGAGCCGGTTGCCGGATCATTTGCCGTTTACGCGCATCGCTACATGAGCCCGTTTTTTGGCTATCTCACGGCCTGGTCCTACTGGTTTATGTGGATGGCGGTGGGGATATCAGAAATTACCGCGATAGGGGTCTACGTCCAGTTCTGGTTCCCGGATATGGTGCAGTGGATACCCGCCTTGATAGCCGTGGGGTTGGTGGCATTAGCGAACCTCGCTGCCGTGCGTTTATACGGTGAAATTGAGTTTTGGTTTGCGATGATCAAGGTCACGACAATTATCGTAATGATTGTCGTGGGCCTTGGCGTGATTTTCTTCGGCTTTGGTAACGGCGGTCAGGCGATTGGTTTTGGCAATCTGACCGAGCACGGCGGTTTCTTTGCGGGCGGCTGGAAAGGCTTCCTGACGGCGCTCTGCATTGTGGTCGCGTCGTATCAGGGCGTAGAGCTGATTGGGATCACCGCTGGTGAAGCGAAAAATCCACAGGTCACGCTGCGCAGCGCAGTGGGCAAAGTTCTGTGGCGTATTCTGATTTTCTATGTGGGCGCGATTTTCGTTATCGTCACGATCTTCCCATGGAACCAAATTGGCACCACCGGCAGCCCGTTTGTGCTGACCTTCGCCAAAATCGGTATCACTGCAGCAGCAGGTATCATTAACTTTGTGGTGCTGACTGCGGCGCTCTCAGGCTGCAACAGCGGAATGTACAGCTGCGGGCGTATGCTCTATGCATTAGCCAACAATCGTCAGCTTCCGGCAGCCGTCGGAAAAGTCTCTCGCGCTGGCGTACCGGTCGCGGGCGTGGCTATTTCTATTGCCATTCTGCTGATAGGGTCGTGCCTGAATTACATTATTCCGAATCCGCAGCGCGTGTTTGTCTACGTCTATAGCGCAAGCGTATTGCCGGGCATGGTGCCGTGGTTTGTTATCCTGATCAGCCAGTTGCGTTTCCGCCAGGCGCATAAAGAAGCAATTGCCAGCCACCCGTTCCGCTCCATTATGTTCCCGTGGGCGAACTATTTAACGATGGCATTCCTGGTTTGCGTTTTGATCGGCATGTATTTCAATGAAGACACTCGCATGTCGCTGTTTGTCGGCATGATCTTCATGGCTGCGGTATCGGTCGCGTATAAGCTTTTTGGACTGAGTCGACACGCTCAACGCTAAAAAGTAGCGTTAGAAACAGTAAAATGCGCAAAGCATAACCAAACGCGCATTTATTTTGAAAAAGCACTAGACAGCAGGCCGAGACCTCCGTAATATCCAGCCCCGCAACGGCGCTAAGCGCCCGTAGCTCAGCTGGATAGAGCGCTGCCCTCCGGAGGCAGAGGTCTCAGGTTCGAATCCTGTCGGGCGCACCATTTACCCGGTGCTAGAGCTGCGGTGGTCTGTTAAGTAGACAGAACCGCGTGAAAGAATAAGTTGTGGTGGCTATAGCTCAGTTGGTAGAGCCCTGGATTGTGATTCCAGTTGTCGTGGGTTCGAGTCCCATTAGCCACCCCATTATTATAAGTTGTGACATGCGACGGTGGCGGAATTGGTAGACGCGCTAGCTTCAGGTGTTAGTGTCTTAACGGACGTGGGGGTTCAAGTCCCCCCCCTCGCACCACGACTTAAAGAGTTGAACTAGAAATTCAAAAAAAGCAGTATTTCGGCGAGTAGCGCAGCTTGGTAGCGCAACTGGTTTGGGACCAGTGGGTCGGAGGTTCGAATCCTCTCTCGCCGACCAATTTTGAACCCCGCTTCGGCGGGGTTTTTTGTTTTCTGCGATTCCTTAATCTGTAGTCATTTCCCGACAACGTTATCACGGTTTGTCGCCATTCAGAGACATATAGCTATCTGATTTATAAGGTAATTATCATAACTGGATTATAGTGTCTCTGCCAGGAGACATCTTGGTTAGCTTTGCGCTCTCTCTTTCTGCACGTACTCACTCCAAAAAGAAAAAATTCCTTAATTCTTAAAATGTTGCAAAGCGAATAAGTTCTGGATGCAACCTTGGCACGTAACATGCAATAATATACATGTAGATGCTCATTCCACCTCTTATGTTCGCCTTAGTGCCTCATAAACTCAGGAATGACGCAGAGCCATTTACGGTGCTTATCGTCCACCGACAGATGTCGCTTCGGCCTCATCAAACACCATGGACACAACGTTGAGTGAAGCACCAAATATGTTGTCGAATAGATCTGTTTAACGCCTGCTTTTTAGCAGGCGTTTTTTTATGGATTATTCCCGGTAACGCGCCATCACTGCCGCCACAATGATTAACGCGCTGGCGGACACGATATACAATGCCTGAACCGCCCCAAGCGTTGAGGCAAGCGTTGCTGCAAAACAGGTAAACACTGACGCGCTAAAGGTTTGCCATCGCCATGCCTTACCGCTCGCGGCTGAAACCTGTAGCGTCTCAAAATGGCTCAATACCCCGTACGTTCCGGCTGCAAACACAATGTTTGATGCCAGATGCGCGACAAAAATCATCCCCAGGGCCGCCGTCTGCACTCCCGCAAAAAGCGGGAGCAGTCCATAAGCCAGTAAAAAGATGCTCAGGCAGGTCAGCAAAGGACGATTGCGATTTGCGTAGCGCGGAAGACTGTCTCTGTTCATCATCATCGGTCCGCACAATTGCCCGAGGCTACGGGCGAACAGCAAGGGGAGTGCTAGCCCCGCGGCGTTGGTGGGGTTGATATGCTGCGCTAGAGCGGGAAGCAGCGCCATCGCAGGCGCACCCACGGCTGCCAGAGCCGGAAGCAGCAGGAGGCTACGCTTTTGTCGCCGGGAAAGTTTCTTCCAGTGCAACGGTTCTGGCGTAGTGATTTTTACAGGATCTGTAGCAGTTAACGTCAGCGCGCTTCCCGCCAGCGATAACATCACGAGAGATCCGACAAAGCTGGCGGCGTCTATCGCCAACAAAGTCAGTACCGACAGATAGTCAAACAGCACAATCCCCAACCCCATCCCTAGCAACACTTGCGAAGCAAAAATCACATTTTCCAGACAGGTTGCGGCAGGGAGTTCGGCCGTGGTTAAAGCCCGCTTGAACAGCAGGGTGAGGGCAGGCCAGCTCATCCCGGTAAGGAGAGCTTCCGTTGATTGAACGGCTAATAATGCCGTGACGCTGTGATAATGAATGCCTAGCAGGGGAAAGAGTAGAGCCGTGAGGCCTAAGAGTTCCGTCAGTATTAGCAGGTGTACAGGCGAGTAAACTCGACAGAGTTTTTCTCCTATCAGGCTGCCAATAAATCCGGGTAAGGTCGCGAACAAATAGGCGACTGTGAGCAATGAGGCGGGGGCTTTCCAGCTCAACAGCAAGCCAAAGATAACGACCTGTGTTAAGCCATTCCCCAGAGAGGTAAAGACGAATGCACAGGCCAGCATGCGCAGCCAACGGTGGCGTCGCAGCGCTTCAAAAAGCGCATACAAAAGGGTATTCATAAAAACGGTCCTTTCAAGAACGATTTATTCCACGCGGCAAAATGCGCGTGTAGGGAAAAAGGTTAATGAAAAGACATCGTTACATTGGCGGGGGCGTTCTCTAATGACGTTGCAAAGAATGTAGCAGGAGAAAGGGAATAAAAAAAGGAGGCCGTTTTGGCCTCCTTTATGATGCTTACACCTGACTGCCGTTATTCTGCAAGGTGAGCAGCAGGCCATCACGACGCATCGCCGCGGCTTCTTCTGGCTTGTGCTGTTTGTCCAGCGAGTCGGCAAGCCATGCATAATCAAACGCATCCGGGCGCTGTTTCAACGCAGCGCGGAAAGCGAGGCTCGCCTCCTGCCATTCGCCGTGCTTCATCAGCGACTGACCCAGCGTGCTCCATAGCAGCGGACGATCGCCCACCGTCTTGATCTGCTGGCGTAACATTTTTTCCATCTGCTCAGGATTGTTGGTCTTGAGACGCGGGATCACCATCACCAGACGATCGTCATACTGACGCTTCAAGCCATCAAGAATGATCGCCTGCGCGGTGTCATGATCGTCACATTCGATGAGATGTTCTGCCATCGCCACCTGCAATGGAACTTGCTGGCGCGTTTTACGGCTCTGATTCTTCCACCAGGTTTTCAGACCGTCGCTACCCAGATCGGCCCGCGCCTGATCCATCAGGCCAATCCACGCCTGACGCTGCAGCGCATCACGGTGTTCATCATCACCCACGTCGGCTTTTGCCATAGAAGGAATAATATCCAGCAATGAACCCCAGGCGCCGGTGCGGATATAAGCCTGCTCTGCCAGACGCAGCACTTCCGGATGGTGTGGCGTGATTTCCAGCAGACGGTCAACACCGTGACGCGCTGCGTGGTTTTCACCTCGCGCCAGTTGCAGACGCACGCGTGTAATTTCAACTGGAATCTGGTCGTTAGAAGCCAGTTCGGACGCGCGCTCAAGATGCTGATTGGCACGCATTTCATCGCCGCGCTGCTGGGCGGCTTCTGCGGCTAGCAGATAGTTAACCACCGGCTGCTCAGCGTGATCGGCGTTTTTGGTCATCAGCTTTTCAACTTGCTGATAATCGCCTTCAGCCAGTTTCAGCAGCGCCTGTTCGGTCTGCTTGCGTGCACGACGGCGTTTGCGGCCAACAAACCAGCTGCGGGTATGTGCGCCCGTGCGGAAAATACGGCGCAGGATCCATTCGATGGCGAACAGCGCCACCATGGTGAGGATCAAGATGATCACCAGGCCCGTGACGCTCGTTTCGATATTGTAGTTATCGGTCTGGATCAGCACGTAGCCTTGATGGCCCGCAAGCATTGGCCCCAGTACGATCCCGGCGATCAACAATAAGAAGAGGAAGAGAACTTTAAGCATCGCTACTCTCCTTGCGGGGCGCTTTCAGCGGCAGCGGCTGGCGCTTCGGCTGCGGGTTCTGCCGCAACGCCGGGCTGTGCCAGCAAATTACGCACGCGTGTTTGCATCAGCTTTTCCAGAATTGGCTGGCTTTCGAGCTGGTCCGGCACGTTCATCGTGATGTTCTGCTGACTCAGCTTATCAACATCATCCAAAAACGCCGTCGTAGTGGCATCGCTGGTGTCGTAGTAAGCACGCACCCATGTAGACACATTATCCAGCGCCTGTTTGTACGTCTCTTCCTGATGACGTGGTACGGCCTGTGCGGCGACCAGCAGGCGGGAACGAATGTTTTCGCGCAGATAGACATCCTGGTTCGGTGCTAACAGCGGCACGGCGGTCTCGTCACGACGGCGGACAGTAATGAAGCTGTCCATAAAGTTCTGCCAGCTTTTTTGCAGGTTGATGCGCCACTCGCTCAGAGAACTCGACAGCTCAGTGCCGTCAGAATCCATCGGGGTATCGTCATCGTTGTTATCGGCCAGACGCAGGTTATCAATCTGATTCGACAGCTGATTGACTTTAAGAATAATGCCGTCGTAATCGACCTGCGAGACGGCACCCAGGCTGGCGATATCTTCGGTAATAGCACGACGTGCGGTGATAAGACTTGGATCGTTCATGTCAGCCAGGCTGGCGTCCGCGCTCTTCAGCAGTGCAGCGGCAGTGGTGACATCCTGATCGCTCCACAGCTTGCGCCCAGCCAGTTTCACCAGGAAATCCGCTTGGGACAGCAGCCAGGTTTTGGCATCTGTCCCCGAAATCGTCGCAACTTTTTCTTGCACTTCACCGAGCTGTTTTGTCAGCTCTTCCTGCTTCGTATTGGCTTCGGCAAGCTGCGTCGATTGTTGCTTAATCACGCTTTCCAGCTCGGCTTTCTGCGTTTCTTGCGCTTTTTGCAGGGCCGTTATCTGATTCACCAGCGCATCGCTGGTCGCAGACTGATTCGTCGCTTGTTTTTTCACCACGCCATATAAGCCAACGCCCGCCGCCAGCGCAATGGCAATCGCGATAGCGCTCAGCGCCAGACTGGTTTTGTTATTGCCGTTTTTCTTCTCAACTGTTTTCTCAGTCATCTCTGGCTGTGGCGTGATCTCCACAGTCTCCCTGGTCTCTTCAACCACGGCGGAGGATTTTTCGTGTTCCGTCATTATGGCTTCCCATTATGAGAGTTATTGTAATGCGCGCAGCAGCGCATCGTTGTCGGCGTTATCAGCGATCCGAATATCTTGCCAGCCCAATTCCCGGGCGAGGTTCGCCAGACGCTCACTGACGACCAGCAGTCGGCAGCGGAGTAACCAGTTTTCACGATACCATTGCGGGATCAGCGACCAGAGTTGTTGCAGCATTTCGCCGCTGGTGACCACCAGCGTATCCACGCCGCGCAGATGCCAGCGCATCGCCTCTTCTGCCCCGTCATAATATTTCGCACAGCGCTGATAGCACTCGCAAAAAGTGACCTCTGCGCCGCGATCCGTTAGGGTTTCGCCCAATAATTCACGCCCACCGTTTCCGCGAAGAACCAGCGCGCGCTTTCCAGCAACAGTTTGTAATTCAGGTAATTGTAGCAAGACTTCGCTGATTTCCCGATCTAATGGATAGCGAACGTCAATTCCACTGACGGTATGCAATGCCAGCGCGGTGGTACGCCCGATGGCAAAATAGCGCGGTGCAGTCGGCCAGCGTTTGTTTTCTTGCTGCAACTGGGCTTGCGCAAATTCCACGGCATGTTGTGACAATGCGAAAACGAGATCGCCTTCTTGCAGGGCATAAAGAGAGTCGGCGAGCGTAGAAAGCTCGCGACCCGGGGAGAACTCAATCAGCGGAAAGCTCCATGCCACCTGCCCAAGTGCGCGCAGACGGCTCACTAACTGCTCTCCTGCGGGAGACGGGCGGGTGACGAGAATATTCATGCTGGTGGTTCTCCGTTATAAACGTCTGCCAGGATCGCGCGCGCGCCATTGTTCAGCAGCTCATCGGCCAGTGATATGCCCAGCATTTCGGCATCTTGCGGCAAGCCGCGGCGTTCACCACGCACCATCTGTGAACCGTCTGGTGCGCCCACTAATGCGCGCAGCCAAAGCTCACCGTTAATCAATTCAGCATAGCTGCCAATCGGAACCTGACAGCCGCCTTCAAGTCGCATGTTCATTGCCCGCTCAGCCTGGACGCGAATAGCGGTTTCATCATGATTTAGCGGCGAGAGCAGCGCGCGGGTGCGGTCGTCATCGAGACGACATTCAATCCCCACGGCACCCTGACCGACGGCGGGCAGGCACAGTTCTGGTGGCATCGCGACGCGAATTCGTGATTCCAGCCCAAGGCGCTTAAGGCCAGCGACCGCCAGAATAATGGCATCATAATCACCATTATCGAGCTTGCCGAGGCGCGTGCCGACGTTTCCGCGCAGAGAGCGGATGACCAAGTCTGGGCGGCGTTCAGCCAGTTGACACTGACGGCGTAAACTTGACGTGCCAACCACGCTTCCTTTGGGCAAATCATCCAAAGAAGCGTAGCGGTTTGAGACGAAAGCATCGCGGGGATCTTCGCGCTCGCAAATTGTCACCAGCCCTAATCCTTCTGGGAATTCGACTGGCACATCCTTCATTGAATGGACGGCGATATCGGCGCGGTTCTCAAGCAGTGCGATTTCCAGCTCTTTGACAAACAAGCCTTTTCCACCCACTTTTGCCAGGGGCGTATCCAGAATCACATCGCCGCGCGTCACCATCGGAACCAGTTCAACACGCAACCCTTGATGGCAGGCTTCGAGGCGCTGCTTCACATATTGTGCCTGCCAAAGCGCGAGTGGGCTTTGGCGTGTGGCAATTCTCAAAACATTGTCTAACATGCTTGTTACCGTCCTTATCGTCCGCCGCCCATCCTAACATTGTTGACTCTGGGATGTCAGTTTTACGGTCGATGAGGGGGAGAGGGACGAGGCGGTGCTCTGGCCATCCGCAGCCGTATTAAGGAATTTACACGTTAAGATCGATGCTACACTTGTCTGTAGCGCATCTTTCTTTACGGTCAATCGGCAAGGTGTTAGATTGATCACGTTTTAGACCATTTTTTCGTCTGTACCACCATAATGATAAGGGCGAAAAAGGGTAACGGTTCTTTTTTGAAATACTGCGGGCTCGTAATCTTTCGCTGTTTTGAACGGTTGCTACGTCCGGAAACATCAGGCGATATGTCTTGTACCTCTATATTGAGACTCTGAAACAGAGACTGGATGCCATAAATCAATTGCGCGTGGATCGTGCGCTTGCTGCCATGGGACCTGCTT
Organism: Enterobacter sp. 638; assembly: GCF_000016325.1. Taxonomy (NCBI): domain Bacteria; kingdom Pseudomonadati; phylum Pseudomonadota; class Gammaproteobacteria; order Enterobacterales; family Enterobacteriaceae; genus Enterobacter; species Enterobacter sp. 638. The sequence continues at coordinate 4,320,853 of NC_009436.1, read as the reverse complement.
TCCAACAGGTCTACAGTCTGCTGCCTACATTATTGCACTACCACCATCCGCTGATGCCGGGCTACCTTGACGGTAACGTTCCCAAGGGCATCTGCATTTACACGCCTGATGAAACCCAACAGCATTACCTCAGCGAACTCGAACTCTACCGCGGTATGCCGACGCAGGAATCTCCAGAAGGTGAGTTGCCTATTACCGGCATTTACACCATGGGGAGTACCTCATCGGTAGGACAAAGCTGTTCTTCTGACCTGGATATCTGGGTTTGTCATCAGTCCTGGCTTGATAACGAAGAGCGTCAGCTGTTGCAGCGTAAATGCAGCCTGCTCGAAAGTTGGGCGGCGTCGCTGGGCGTAGAAGTGAGCTTCTTCCTGATTGACGAAAACCGTTTCCGCCATAATGAAAGTGGCAGTCTGGGTGGTGAAGACTGCGGCTCAACGCAGCACATTTTACTGCTGGATGAATTTTATCGCAGTGCTGTGCGCCTCGCCGGTAAGCGTATTCTGTGGAATATGGTGCCGTGCGAAGAGGAAGAGCATTATGACGATTACGTCATGTCGCTCTATTCACAAGGTGTATTAACGCCAAACGAATGGTTGGATCTGGGCGGCTTAAGCTCCCTGTCTGCTGAAGAATACTTTGGCGCAAGCCTGTGGCAGCTCTACAAAAGCATCGATTCACCGTACAAAGCGGTGTTAAAAACGCTGCTGCTTGAGGCGTATTCCTGGGAATACCCCACGCCACGTCTGCTGGCAAAAGATATCAAACAGCGCCTGCACGACGGGGAAATCGTCTCCTTCGGGCTTGATGCTTACTGCATGATGCTGGAACGCGTTACCGAATACCTGAAAGCCATTGATGACCACACGCGTCTCGATCTGGTGCGTCGATGTTTCTATCTCAAAGTTTGTGAAAAACTCAGCCGCGAACGCGCATGCGTTGGCTGGCGTCGTGAAGTGGTCAGTCAGCTTGTCAAAGAGTGGGGATGGGACGAAGAACGTCTGTCCATGCTCGATAACCGCGCCAACTGGAAAATCGATCAGGTGCGTGAAGCGCACAACGAATTGCTCGATGCGATGATGCAGAGCTACCGTAACCTGATTCGCTTTGCCCGCCGCAATAATCTCAGCGTTTCCGCCAGCCCGCAGGATATCGGTGTCTTGACCCGTAAACTGTACGCGGCGTTTGAAGCGCTGCCAGGCAAAGTCACGCTGGTTAACCCGCAGATTTCACCGGATCTGTCAGAACTCAATCTGACCTTTATTTACGTCCCGCCGGGTCGCGCGAACCGCACCGGCTGGTATCTCTACAACCGTGCCCCAAGCATGGATTCGATCGTCAGCCATCAGCCGCTGGAATATAACCGCTATCTTAACAAGCTGGTGGCCTGGGCCTGGTTTAACGGTCTGCTGACTTCTCGCACCCGCCTGTTTATCAAAGGCAACGAGGTCGTTGATTTAGCCAAGCTGCAGGAAATGGTCGCGGATGTGTCGCATCACTTCCCGCTGCGTCTGCCTGCGCCGACGCCGAAAGCGCTCTACAGCCCGTGCGAAATTCGTCATCTGGCGATTATCGTTAACCTGGAATACGACCCGACGGCGGCGTTCCGCAATCAGGTTGTCCATTTTGATTTCCGCAAACTGGATGTCTTCAGCTTTGGCGAGCAGCAAAATTGCCTGATTGGCAGCGTGGACCTGCTGTATCGCAACTCGTGGAACGAAGTGCGAACGCTGCATTTCAACGGCGAGCAGGCGATGATCGAGGCGTTAAAAACAATTCTCGGGAAGATGCATCAGGATGCCGCGCCGCCAGACAGCGTCGAAGTGTTCTGCTACAGCCAGCATCTGCGGGGCCTGATTCGTACTCGCGTCCAGCAGCTTGTCTCTGAGTGTATTGAACTGCGTCTTTCGAGCACCCGCCATGAAACCGGGCGTTTCAAAGCGCTGCGCGTTTCTGGCCAGACCTGGGGCCTGTTCTTTGAGCGCCTGAATGTGTCCGTGCAAAAACTGGAAAACGCGATCGAGTTTTACGGCGCTATCTCGCACAACAAGCTGCACAGCCTGTCCGTGCAGGTCGAAACCAATCCGGTGAGTTTGCCGCAGGTGGTGGATGGTTTTGCCAGCGAAGGGATTATTCAGTTCTTCTTCGAAGAAGCGGATGATCAATCTGGATTTAACATTTACATTCTGGATGAAACCAACCGTGCAGAGGTTTATCACCACTGCGAAGGGAGCAAAGAAGATTTGGTTCGCGATGTGAGCCGCTTCTATTCGTCATCGCACGATCGCTTTACCTACGGCTCAAGCTTCATCAACTTCAACTTGCCGCAGTTCTATCAGATCGTGAAAGTCGATGGGCGCGCACAGGTGCTTCCGTTCCGCAATCAGATGGTTGCAGCCCCACCGGAGAACCTGGACGAAAACCAGCCGCTGTTACAGCAGTATTTTTCCTGAGTGCGGGCCGACCCTCTCCCACGGGAGAGGGTGCTAACAGCAAAAACCGTCTCTGACGAGAAGCTAGTGACTGTTAACCTCGGAAACTGATCTCTTCGCCTGCCTGTTGCGTCGCCGCCTGTTCCAGCAAATCCCAGAACATCTCGCCGCTACGGTCGCAAATCCAGTCGTCCCCTTTCAGATTGAAATGGTAGCCGCCCTGTTTTGTCGCCAGCCACACCTGATGAAGCGGCTCCTGGCGATTAATAATAATTTTGCTGCCGTTCTCAAAGCTTAGTGTCAGCACGCCGCCGTTGATCTCACAATCAATATCGCTGTCGCCATCCCAGTCGTCCAGACGCGCTTCAATGGTCTGCCACAAGTTATCGGCAAGGCGATGAAATTCACTGTCATTCATGGTTTTGTTCCTGTTTTTCGTGATGGCGGGAGTATAACGCTAAATAAATCCCGTTGCAGGAAAGCGGCAAACTCTTGCTTTTGTGTCTTCTCCTGCGATGATAGAAACAGAAAGCATGAACTTACGGGCCACCACTAATGAAAAACGTTTTTCGAACGCTTGCCGTTCTTGTCACTCTGTTTAGCCTGACCGGCTGTGGACTGAAGGGACCGCTCTATTTCCCGCCTGCGGATAAATCTGCGCCACCGCCGACGAAACCGGTGAACAGTCAGATTGAGTCAACCACGCCTGTGAGCAACGATCGCGGCGATAACGGTGGCCCAAGCCAGGTCAATTACTGAGAACCAGTTTCGGTACCCGCGCAATGGAGTAGATGATGCAGTTCTCTAAAATGCATGGCCTTGGCAACGATTTTATGGTCGTCGACGCGGTAACGCAGAATGTCTTTTTCTCACCAGAGCTGATTCGCCGCCTGGCGGATCGGCATGTGGGCGTCGGTTTTGATCAACTGCTGGTGGTCGAGCCGCCGTACGATCCGGATCTCGATTTTCACTATCGCATCTTTAATGCTGACGGCAGTGAAGTCTCACAGTGCGGCAACGGCGCGCGCTGTTTCGCCCGCTTTGTGCGTCTGAAAGGCCTGACCAATAAGCGCGATATCTGCGTGAGCACGGCGAATGGCCGCATGATATTAAGCGTCACAGACGATGAGCTGGTGCGCGTGAACATGGGCGAGCCCAACTTCGAGCCATCAGCCGTACCGTTTCGCGCCATCAAAGCGGAAAAGACCTATATTATGCGCGCGTCCGAGCAGACAGTATTGTGCGGCGTCGTCTCGATGGGAAATCCCCACTGCGTGATTCAGGTTGATGATGTTGATACGGCCGCCGTGGAAATCCTCGGCCCCATCATGGAAAGCCACGAGCGCTTTCCGGAGCGGGCGAATATCGGATTTATGCAGGTGATGAAGCGTGAACACATCCGCCTGCGCGTCTACGAGCGCGGCGCGGGCGAAACGCGAGCCTGTGGCAGCGGCGCTTGTGCGGCCGTGGCTGTCGGTATATCGCAAGGTTTACTGGCAGAAGAGGTTCGCGTGGAATTGCCGGGCGGTCGTCTTGATATCGCCTGGAAAGGTCCGGGTCATCCGCTGTTTATGACTGGCCCGGCGGCACATGTTTATGACGGGTTTATCCATCTATGAAACAACCAGGGGAAGAACTGCAGGAAATAATGACGGAACTGGATGACCGGGCTGTTGTTGATTATCTGCTGCGCAATCCTGAGTTTTTTATCCGCAATGCACGCGTGGTTGAACAAATGCGCGTGCCGCATCCCGTGCGCGATACCGTGTCGCTGGTTGAATGGCACATGGCGCGCTCGCGTAAACACATCGATCAGCTTGAAGAAAACATGACGCTGCTGATGGAACAGGCCAGCAATAACGAAAGCCTGTTTTATCGTCTGCTGAATTTGCAGGCGCGGCTCGCGTCGGCGCACAGCCTGGAAGAGTTTCTCAGCCGTTTCCACCGCTGGGCGCGCGAAATAGGCCTGGCGGGAGCGACCATTCGTCTGTTCCCCGATCGCTGGCGCATCGGCGCGCCGTCTGGTTTTACCCATCTGGCCTTGAATCGTCAAACGTTTGAACCGCTGCGCATCCAGCGTCTTGGGCATGAGCATCACTATCTTGGGCCACTGAACGGACCTGAACTGCTGGTGGTACTGCCGGAAGCCAAAGCGATTGGCTCAGTGGCGATGTCGCTGATGGGGCGCGAAGGGGATCTGGGCGTAATGTTATTCACCAGCCGCGACGCGCACCACTACGAACAGGGGCAGGGCACGCATTTGCTGCAGGAAATCGCCCTAATGCTGCCTGAGCTGCTGGAGCGCTGGATTGAGCGCGTATGACGGACGCTCCTCTTAGCTCCTTCGTCGCGCGTTTTCTGCGTTATCTCGGCATCGAACGCCAGCTCAGTCCGATTACGCTGCTGAACTATCAGCGCCAGTTGGATGCGATCATGCAGCTGGCGGAAGAGATTGGCCTGAAAAGCTGGCCGCTTTGCGATGCCGCGACCGTGCGGGCCCTTGTTGTGCGCAGTCGCCGTAAAGGTCTGGGTCCGGCGAGCCTGGCGCTGCGTCTGTCGGCGTTGCGCAGTTTCTTCGACTGGCTGGTCAGCCAGGGCGAACTCAACGCCAATCCGGCAAAAGGTATTTCTACCCCCAAAGCCCCGCGTCATCTGCCGAAAAATATCGACGTTGATGATGTGAATCGCCTGCTCAATATCGACCTTAACGATCCGCTGGCAGTGCGCGATCGCGCCATGCTGGAAGTGATGTACGGTGCGGGATTGCGTCTGTCTGAACTGGTGAATTTAGATCTCAAACACCTCGATTTGGATACCGGCGAAGTGTGGGTAATGGGCAAAGGCAGCAAAGAGCGACGCTTGCCGATTGGCCGCAATGCGGTGGCCTGGATTGAACACTGGCTGGATCTGCGCGGGCTGTTTGGCGCAGAGGAAAACGCGCTGTTTCTCTCGAAGCTGGGGAAGCGAATTTCGGCGCGCAACGTGCAAAAACGGTTTGCCGAGTGGGGCATAAAGCAGGGGCTGAACAGCCATGTCCATCCGCACAAGCTGCGCCATTCTTTCGCGACGCATATGCTTGAATCCAGCGGTGACCTGCGCGGCGTGCAGGAGCTGTTAGGTCACGCCAATTTATCCACCACCCAGATCTATACCCATCTTGATTTTCAACATCTTGCGTCAGTCTATGACTCGGCGCATCCGCGCGCCAAACGGGGGAAATAATGCGTTTTTACCGCCCATTAGGTCAGATTTCTGCGCTGACTTTTGATCTTGATGACACGCTTTATGACAACCGTCAGGTGATTTTACGCACCGAACAGGAAGCGCTGGCGTTTGTACAAAATTATCATCCGTCCTTAAAAACCCTGCAAAACACCGATTTTCAGCGTTTGCGTCAGACGCTGCGCGAGACGGAGCCAGACATTTATCACGACGTGACCGAATGGCGTCGTCGTGCGGTGGAACAGGCGATGATCAATGCGGGTCTCACGGCAGCCGAAGCCGCGCTGGGCGCGGAAGCGTCAATGGCCAATTTTGCCAAATGGCGCAGCCGAATCGACGTGCCGCAAGAGACGCACGATACGCTGGCGAAACTGGCCGAAAAATGGCCGCTGGTGGCGATCACCAACGGCAACGCCCAGCCGGAATTGTTCGGGCTTGGCGACTATTTTACGTTTGTCTTCCGAGCGGGCCCGCACGGGCGTTCCAAACCGTTTAGCGATATGTATCATCTGGCGGCAGAAAAATTGGCGTTGCCGCTGGGCGAAATCCTGCACGTCGGCGACGATCTGACGACTGATGTCGCCGGGGCGATCCGCTGTGGCATGCAGGCCTGCTGGATCAAACCTGAAAACGCCGACCTGATGCAGACCGTCGACAGCCGCCTGTTGCCACACGTAGAAATTTCGCGGTTGGCATCCCTCACCACGCTGATATAATCACCAGCAGTATTGTATAAATCAACAGTATGTCCGGCAGATAAAACGCCGCCGGGCAGATGACTTCTGGCGGTGCCAATGGACGTTTCTTACCTGCTCGACAGCCTTAATGACAAACAACGTGAAGCGGTCGCCGCGACGCGGACCAATATGCTGGTGCTGGCAGGGGCGGGCAGTGGTAAGACGCGTGTTCTGGTTCACCGCATCGCGTGGTTGCAGAGCGTAGAAAACAGCTCGCCGTATTCCATTATGGCCGTGACGTTTACCAACAAAGCGGCGGCGGAAATGCGCCATCGTATTGCCCAGCTGATGGGCACCAGCCAGGGCGGCATGTGGGTGGGCACGTTCCACGGGCTGGCGCACCGACTGCTGCGTGCGCACCATATGGACGCTAATCTGCCACAGGATTTCCAGATCCTCGACAGCGAAGACCAGCTGCGTTTGCTGAAACGTCTGATCAAGGCGATGAACCTCGATGAGAAGCAATGGCCGCCGCGTCAGGCGATGTGGTACATCAACGGTCAAAAAGACGAAGGGCTGCGCCCGCACCATATTCAAAGCTTCGGCAATCCGGTTGAGCAAACCTGGCAGAAGGTTTATCAGGCTTATCAGGAAGCATGCGATCGCGCGGGTCTGGTGGATTTCGCCGAGTTGCTCCTGCGCGCGCATGAGCTGTGGCTGAACAAGCCGCATATTCTTCAGCATTATCGCGAACGCTTTACCAACATCCTCGTGGATGAATTCCAGGATACCAACAACATTCAGTACGCGTGGATCCGCATGCTGGCGGGTGACACCGGTAAAGTGATGATCGTGGGCGATGATGACCAGTCGATTTACGGCTGGCGTGGTGCGCAGGTCGAAAACATTCAGCGCTTCCTCAATGATTTCCCTGGTGCAGAAACTATTCGTCTGGAGCAAAACTACCGCTCGACGAACAATATTCTGAGCGCCGCCAACGCCCTGATTGAAAACAACAACGGGCGACTGGGCAAAAAGCTGTGGACCGACGGCGTCGACGGCGAACCGATTTCAATCTACTGCGCGTTCAACGAGTTGGACGAAGCGCGTTTCGTGGTCAATCGCATCAAAACCTGGCAGGACAACGGCGGCGCGCTGGAAAAATGCGCCATTCTCTATCGCAGTAACGCCCAGTCGCGCGTGCTCGAAGAGGCGCTGTTGCAGGTCAGCATGCCGTACCGCATCTATGGCGGCATGCGCTTCTTCGAACGCCAGGAAATCAAAGACGCGCTGTCGTATTTGCGTCTGATTGCTAACCGTAACGACGATGCGGCGTTTGAGCGTGTCGTGAATACCCCAACGCGTGGAATCGGCGATCGCACCCTGGACGTGGTGCGTCAGGCTGCCCGTGAGCGTCAGCTCACGCTGTGGCAATCGTGCCGTGAGCTATTGCAGGAAAAAGCCTTGGCCGGGCGCGCAGCAAGCGCGTTACAGCGCTTTATTGAACTGATTGACGCCCTGGCACAAGAAACCGCCGATATGCCGCTGCACGTTCAGACGGACCGTGTGGTGAAGGATTCGGGCCTGCGTATGATGTATGAGCAGGAAAAGGGCGAAAAGGGCCAGACGCGTATCGAGAACTTAGAGGAACTGGTGACGGCAACGCGTCAGTTCAGCTACAACGAAGAAGACGAAGATTTGATGCCGCTGCAGGCATTCCTCTCCCACGCGGCGCTGGAAGCGGGCGAAGGGCAGGCGGATACCTGGCAGGATGCGGTTCAACTGATGACGCTGCACTCCGCCAAAGGGCTGGAGTTCCCGCAAGTGTTTATTGTCGGGATGGAAGAGGGGATGTTCCCGAGCCAGATGTCGCTGGATGAAGGCGGACGTCTGGAAGAGGAGCGTCGTCTGGCCTATGTGGGCGTGACGCGTGCGATGGAGAAGCTGACGCTGACCTACGCCGAAACGCGTCGTCTGTATGGCAAAGAGGTCTATCACCGTCCGTCTCGCTTTATCGGCGAACTACCGGAAGCCTGCGTCGAAGAGGTGCGCCTGCGCGCCAGCATCAGCCGTCCGGTTAACCATCAGCGGATGGGAACGCCGATCTCGGAAAATGACACCGGCTACAAGCTGGGCCAGCGCGTCCGCCATTCGAAATTTGGCGAAGGCACCATTGTGAATCTGGAAGGGAGCGGCGAGCACAGTCGCCTGCAGGTGGCGTTCCAGGGACAGGGTATCAAATGGCTGGTCGCCGCTTATGCGCGTCTGGAAAATGTGTAACTTTCAGAAAAATATCATTATTTTGTAATAATCTGCTAGCCTTAATAGCTGGCGGCTATTAAATGCCCTTCAGCGTTCCGCTGCGTGTTGACGCCACTATTACAGCTGGCGTAACATGCGCGCACGATTACGCTAAGAGGACATTCGCCTTGGACACACCCAGTACATACTGGCTCAATTCCCTGTCATCCAGGAACAACTCCTAAGGCTATCTCCTCTTGCTGATGGCCTTAGTGGTTGTCAGCGATCTGTTTTTTCCCGTCGCGCTGAGTCAGGCTGTTTAATGGTCTGAAACCCTTATTGTTTCTGTGTGCCCACCGAACTGTCCGATATTTTTTGCATTGGGAGTCCCGGTCATGTTGAGCGCATTTCAACTCGAAAAAAACCGACTGATTCGGCTTGAAGCTGAAGAGTCACAGCCCCTCATTGATGCCGTATGGGTGGATCTTGTCGAGCCGGACGACGATGAACGCTTGCGCGTACAATCAGAACTCGGACAAAGCCTGGCAACCCGTCCTGAACTGGAAGATATCGAAGCATCCGCGCGTTTTTTTGAAGACGAAGACGGCCTGCATATTCACTCCTTTTTCTTTTATGAAGATGCGGACGACCACGCCGGTAACTCCACCGTGGCATTTACCATTCGCGATGGCCGCCTGTTCACCTTACGTGAGCGCGAACTACCGGCATTTCGGCTCTACCGCATGCGCGCCCGTAGCCAGGCGATGGTCGACGGCAACGCCTACGAGCTGCTGCTCGATCTGTTCGAAACCAAAATTGAACAGCTGGCGGATGAAATCGAAAACATCTACAGCGATCTGGAAAAGCTGAGCCGCGTGATCATGGAAGGCCATCAGGGCGATGAATATGACGAAGCGCTGTCGACGCTGGCGGAGCAGGAAGATATCGGCTGGAAAGTGCGTTTGTGTCTGATGGATACCCAGCGCGCGTTGAACTTCCTGGTGCGTAAAGCGCGTTTACCGAGTGGTCAGCTTGAGCAGGCGCGTGAAATTTTGCGCGATATCGAATCCCTGTTGCCACACAACGAATCCCTGTTCCAGAAGGTGAACTTCCTGATGCAGGCGGCGATGGGCTTTATCAACATCGAGCAGAACCGCATCATCAAAATCTTCTCGGTGGTCTCCGTGGTGTTCCTGCCGCCAACGCTGGTGGCATCCAGCTACGGGATGAACTTTGAGTTTATGCCGGAACTGAAGTGGAGCTTTGGCTACCCTGGCGCGATTATCTTTATGCTGCTTGCCGGGCTGGCGCCGTATCTGTACTTCAAGCGCCGCAACTGGCTTTAATGCAGATGCCCTCTCCCGAGCAGGAGAGGGCTAAACACTACAATCCTTTCTTCACTCTGCGCTGGGTATAAAGCGCATCGGCAACGAATACCGCCAACGCCACCCAGATGAACGCAAACGTCACCATTTTATCGGCCCCCGGCACTTCCCCGTAGAACATTACGGCCAGCAGGAACATCAGCGTTGGGCCGATATACTGAAAGAAGCCCAGCGTCGACAGGCGCAAACGCGTCGCCGCGCCGGTAAAGCACAGCAGCGGGATGGTGGTGACCACCCCGGCGGCGATCAGCATCAAATTCAGCGACCACGGATTGCTGCCCATATGGCTGGTGCTGCTGTCGGCAATGCCGAACAGGTAAATCGCTGCCAGCGGGAGCAACCACAGGGTTTCGAACAGCATCCCGGTTTGCGCTTCGACGGCGATTTTTTTCCGCACCAGACCATAAAACGCAAAGCTAAACGCCAGACCCAACGCGATGACCGGCAGCGAACCAAACGTCCAGAGCTGAACCAGCACGCCGCACAGCGCCAGAAGTACTGCCACCCACTGCATGCGGCGGAAACGTTCGCCGAGGAACAGCATCCCCAACACGATATTGACCAGCGGATTGATAAAGTAACCGAGGCTGGCTTCAAGCATGTGATGGTTGTTAACCGCCCAGATAAACAGCAGCCAGTTTCCGCCAATCAGCACCGCTGAAAGGGCGAGCAGAAAAATTTTCTTCGGCGTTTGTAGCAGCTTTTTCACGCCTGACCACTGACGGCTGACGCTCATCAGCGCCACCATAAAGAAAAATGACCAGATTACGCGGTGGGTAAGGATTTCGTCGGCTGGTACGTAGTAAATCAGCTTGAAGTAGGCGGGTGCGATACCCCAAATAAAATAAGCGGCAAGAGCGAGTAAAACGCCCTGCCGCGTCTGTTTAGCATCCATCGGTAAAATCCGTGACAAGAAAGTGAAGTAATTTTACCCGATTTTGCCGCCTCAACCCACCATATAAGTGGCCGTTGCGCTGGCGATGTAAACTTGTTCTTCATTGTGCAATTCGACGCGGGCGACGGCGACTTTATTGCCCGCACGCAGCAAACTGCTGGTGGCGGTGAAGCGATTGCCACGGCCTGGGCGTAAATAGTCCACGCGTAAATCGATGGTGCCCATCCTTGATAAGCGCTGACGCAACTCATCTTCGTTGATGGTGTCGTGACGCGCCAGCGTACTGCCCACGCAAACCAGCCCTGCGGCGACATCCAGCGCGGAGGCGATCACGCCGCCATGCAAAATACTTTGCGCCCAGTTGCCGACCATCATCGGCTGATTGTTGAAACTGAGTTGGGCAAACCCTTTCTCGTAACGATCCAGTTCAAGCCCGAGCGCACGGTTAAAAGGCATATGGTAAACAAAAATCTCGCCCACAAGTTTCAAAGCGTCTTCAGCGGTAAGCGTGGCTGACATCAGAAATCACATCCTTATTGTTAATGAGATGTTGATTTTATGCTTCTGACATACGAATTTCCACTTTCGGAAACGAGGGGGAGACGTAAACGAAGAAATAGGTAAAATGAGCTGCTCATAATATTCACAAAATTTTATTTCGCAGGAGAGCACCACCGATGCGGACGTATCTGGGTTGGTTACTGGCGGCGATTGCGCTGCCCTTTACGGCATTTGCGCAGGAAGCCACGATTAAGGAAGTTCATGATAAGCCCGCCGTTCACGGCAGCATTATTGCGAACCTTCTTCAGGAGCATGACAATCCGTTCACGCTTTACCCGTATGACACTAACTATCTGATTTACACCCAAACCAGCGACATCAATAAAGAGGCTATTAGCTCTTACAGTTGGTCAGATAACGCGCGCAAAGACGAAGTTAAATTCCAGCTCAGCCTGGCGTTTCCGCTCTGGCGCGGTATTTTAGGGCCGAGTTCCGTGCTGGGCGCGTCTTATACGCAGAAATCCTGGTGGCAGCTGTCTAACAGCGGTGAGTCTTCCCCCTTCCGCGAAACCAACTACGAGCCGCAGCTGTTCCTCGGCTTTGCAACGGATGACGAGTTTGCTGGCTGGACCTTACGCGACGTCGAATTTGGTTATAACCACGATTCGAATGGCCGCGCCGACCCCACTTCCCGCAGCTGGAACCGTCTCTATACGCGTTTGATGGCGCAAAACGGTAACTGGATGGTGGAAGTTAAGCCGTGGTACGTGCTGGGAAGCACCGACGATAATCCGGATATCACCAAGTACATGGGCTACTATCAACTTAAAGTGGGCTATCAGCTGGGTGATGCGGTACTGAGTGCGAAGGGGCAATATAACTGGAACACTGGCTACGGCGGGGCGGAACTGGGCCTGAGCTATCCGGTGACTAAGCATATGCGCATCTACACGCAGGTTTACAGCGGTTACGGTGAATCGCTCATCGATTATAACTTCAACCAGACCCGCGTGGGTGTGGGCGTGATGCTGAACGATCTTTTCTAAGCTCAAGAATGTTTTTGCGTTAAACGTTGAAGTTTCTCTCTCAGGCGCTGAAAATAGCGCCTGTTTTATTTCTGGCAAATGGGGTTAACGTGGCGCAGGCGGAAGTTTTGAATCAGGAATCGCTGGCTAAACAGGTTTTACAAGAAACCTTTGGCTATCAGCAATTCCGCCCTGGCCAGGAAACCATCATTGAAACCGTGCTGGAAGGCCGCGATTGTCTGGTGGTGATGCCGACCGGCGGCGGAAAGTCCCTGTGCTATCAGGTGCCCGCGCTGGTGCTGAACGGCCTTACGGTCGTGGTTTCACCGCTAATCTCGTTGATGAAAGATCAGGTGGACCAGCTGCTGGCGAACGGTGTTGCCGCCGCCTGTATCAACTCCACGCAAACCCGCGAACAGCAGCAGGACGTGATGGCAGGCTGCCGTACCGGACAAATTCGCCTGCTGTATATCGCGCCGGAACGCCTGATGCTGGATAACTTCCTTGAGCATTTAGCGCACTGGAATCCGGTGCTGCTGGCGGTGGATGAAGCGCACTGTATTTCGCAGTGGGGACACGATTTCCGCCCGGAATATGCCGCGCTCGGTCAGCTTCGTCAGCGCTTCCCGGCGCTGCCGTTTATGGCGCTTACCGCCACGGCTGACGACACGACCCGTCAGGATATCGTCCGTCTTCTTGGGCTTAACGATCCGTTTAGCCAGGTTAGCAGCTTCGATCGCCCCAACATCCGCTACATGCTGATGGAAAAATTCAAACCGCTGGATCAGCTCTTGCGTTACGTGCAGGAGCAGCGCGGCAAATCGGGCATCATTTACTGCAACAGCCGCGCGAAAGTGGAAGACACCGCCGCGCGTTTGCAAACCCGTGGATTTAGCGCTGCGGCCTATCATGCCGGATTAGAAAATCACATTCGTGCCGACGTGCAGGAGAAATTCCAGCGCGACGACCTGCAAATTGTTGTCGCCACCGTCGCCTTCGGAATGGGCATCAATAAGCCCAACGTGCGCTTTGTGGTGCATTTCGACATCCCGCGCAATATCGAATCCTACTATCAGGAAACGGGCCGTGCCGGGCGTGACGGCCTGCCTGCGGAAGCGATGCTGTTTTACGATCCGGCGGATATGGCCTGGCTGCGTCGCTGTCTTGAAGAGAAACCGCAAGGGCAGATGCTGGATATCGAGCGTCACAAGCTCAACGCGATGGGTGCGTTTGCCGAAGCGCAAACCTGCCGCCGTCTGGTGCTGCTCAACTACTTTGGCGAAGGACGTCAGGAGCCGTGCGGTAACTGCGATGTCTGCCTCGATCCGCCGAAGCAGTACGATGGCTTAATGGATGCACGTAAGGCGCTGTCGACTATCGGGCGCGTCAATCAGCGCTTCGGGATGGGCTATGTGGTGGAAGTCCTGCGCGGGGCGAACAACCAGCGTATCCGCGAAATGGGCCACGATAAATTGCCTGTCTACGGCATCGGCAAAGAGCAAAGCCACGAGCACTGGGTGAGCATTATTCGCCAGCTGATTCACCTGGGTTTCGCGACACAGAATATTGCCCAGCACTCTGCGCTTCAGCTGACCGAAGCCGCACGTCCGGTGCTGCGCGGTGATATCGAGCTCCAGCTCGCCGTGCCACGCGTTATCGCCCTGAAACCACGCGTGATGCAGAAATCCTACGGCGGAAACTACGACCGCAAGCTGTTCGCCAAACTGCGCAAGCTGCGTAAAGCCATTGCCGATGAAGAGAACATTCCGCCGTATGTGGTGTTCAACGATGCAACGCTTATCGAAATGGCCGAGCAGATGCCGCTCAGCGCCAGCGAAATGCTCAGCGTCAACGGTGTCGGTACGCGCAAACTCGAGCGCTTTGGTAAAGAGTTTATGGCGCTGATTCGTTCACATGCCGACGGTGATGATGAGGAGTAGTCAGACCGGCGAAAAAGTGCCAGGATGATTGCTCTGTGAATTATTTCCCCGCGAGTTAACTATGTTAATGCTTTTTCTCACCGTGGCATTGGTGCATATCGTTGCGCTGATGAGCCCTGGCCCAGACTTTTTCTTCGTATCCCAGACCGCCGTCAGCCGTTCCCGCAAAGAAGCGATGATGGGTGTGCTCGGCATCACCATGGGCGTAATGGTGTGGGCCGCTGTCGCGCTGCTTGGCCTGAATCTGATCCTCGCAAAAATGGCCTGGCTGCATAACATCATTATGGTCGGCGGCGGATTGTACCTGTGCTGGATGGGTTATCAGATGCTGCGCGGGGCGCTGAAAAAAGAAGAGAAAGTGGCGGACGAACCTCATGTCGAACTGGCAACCGGTGGCCGCAGCTTTTTGAAAGGTCTGCTGACCAATCTGGCGAACCCGAAAGCGATTATCTATTTTGGCTCCGTCTTCTCCCTGTTTGTCGGTGATGACGTGGGCGCAAGCGCGCGCTGGGGGATTTTCCTGCTGATCGTGGTGGAAACGTTCGCCTGGTTTACCGTGGTGGCAAGCCTGTTTGCGCTCCCGTCAATGCGTCGCGGCTATCAGCGCCTGGCGAAATGGATCGACGGCTTTGCCGGCGCACTGTTCGCCGGCTTTGGCATCCATCTCATCATCTCTCGCTAAGCATGACGCGCTGACGCAAGCAGCGCGCCAATCAGCATAAACAGCGATCCAAAGACTTTATTCAGGGCCTTCATCTGCTTAGGCCCTTTAATCCATCCCGCAATCCGCTGCGCCAGCGTCGCGTAGCCAATCATCACGATGATATCGACAATAATCGTCGTCGCGCCGAGCACGATGTACTGCATCACCTGCGGCTGATGCGGGACGATAAACTGCGGGAACAGCGCGGCCAAAAAGACGATGCTTTTCGGGTTGGTCAGATTGACGAACACGGCGCGTTTGAACAGTCGCCCACGGGTTTGCGTGTGCGCCAGCGTGTTCAGGTCAATTGAACCCGCCGCGCGCCATTGCTGGATGCCCAGCCAAATCAGATACGCCGCGCCCGCCCATTTCAGTACTTCAAAGGCCAGAATTGATTGCGAGAAAAGCGTGCCCAAACCGATGCCGACCAGCACGATGTGGATCCCCAAACCCGTCTGCAAGCCGGCGATTGACGCCGCTGCACCGCGATAACCGTGGCTAATGGAGGTGGTCATGGTATTGATTGCGCCAGAACCCGGTGAAAGGCTCAGGATAATGGATGTCAGCAGGTAAGCGAACCACCACTCGAAGGTCATTTGAAACTCCCGAATCGTCTATTTTTATGCCACAATACGCTATTGTTAGCGCATTTTGTGATGCGTCACGAAAAAACGATATTCCATGGCTTACAGGGGTGGAAACCCAATGTTTCAGCAGAAAAAGGACTGGGAAACACGCGAGAACGCATTTGCTGCTTTCTCCATGGGGCCGCTGACCGATTTCTGGCGTCAGCGCGAAGAAGCCGAGATCATGGGCGTGGACAATGTCCCGGTTCGCTTTGTGCGTTTTCGGGACAGCAAAAACGATCGCGTGATCGTCGTGTGCCCTGGCCGTATTGAAAGCTACGTCAAATACGCTGAACTGGCTTACGACCTGTTCCATCAGGGTTTTGATGTCCTGATTATCGACCATCGTGGGCAAGGGCGGTCCGGGCGTTTGCTGTCGGACTCGCATCGTGGCCACGTTGATCATTTCAGTGATTATGTCGACGATCTCGCCGCGTTCTGGCAACAGGAAGTGCAGCCAGGTCCGTGGCGTAAAAGGTATATTCTTGCGCACTCTATGGGCGGCGCGATCGCCACGCTGTTTTTACAGCGCTATCCCCATCATCAGTGCGACGCCATTGCGCTCTCGGCGCCCATGTTCGGCATCGTCATGCGTTTTCCGGACTGGATGGTGCGCCATATTCTTGACTGGGCTGAGGGCCATCAGCGCATTCGCGAAGGCTACGCGATCGGCACCGGGCGCTGGCGCGCGTTGCCCTTTGCGATCAACGTGCTCACCCACAGTCGGCAGCGGTATCGCCGTAATTTGCGTTTTTATGCCGATGAACCGCGTTTGCGCGTGGGCGGCCCAACGTATCACTGGGTCCGTGAAGGTATTCTCGCGGGTGAGTCTGCGCTGGCAGGCGTGGGTGACGATAATACGCCGACATTATTGATTCAGGCAGAAGAGGAGCGTGTGGTGGATAACCGCATGCATGAACGCTTTTGCGAACTGCGCGCTGCGGCGGGTCACCCTTGCGAAGGGGGGAAACCGCTGGTTATAAACGGTGCGTTCCATGAGATCCTTTTTGAAAAGGACGCCATGCGCTCAGTCGCGCTAAACGCCATTGTTGAATTTTTCGACAGGCATAACTGATTTCCTATTGAGGTTAAATTTCCCTATGTACCAGGTTGTTGCATCTGACTTAGATGGCACGTTGCTTTCCCCCGATCACACCCTATCGCCGTACGCGAAAGAGACCTTAAAACTCCTGACCGCGCGTGGCGTGAATTTTGTCTTCGCGACAGGTCGCCACCATGTTGACGTCGGGCAAATCCGCGACGGCCTGGAGATTAAGGCGTACATGATCACCTCCAACGGTGCGCGCGTGCACGACACCGATGGCAATTTGATTTTCACTCACGATTTGGATCGCGATATCGCTGCCGATCTGTTCGGCGTTGTGCATGACAACCCGAATATCGTCACTAACGTCTATCGCAACGACGACTGGTTTATGAACCGTCATCGCCCGGATGAGATGCGTTTCTTCAAAGAAGCCGTGTTTAACTACACGCTGTATGAGCCCGCGTTGCTGGAGCCGGAAGGGATCAGCAAAGTGTTTTTCGTCTGCGAAACCCACGAAGAGCTGCTGCCGCTGGAACAGGCGATTAACGCGCGGTGGGGCGACCGCGTGAACGTTAGCTTCTCGACGCTGACCTGTCTTGAAGTGATGGCGGGCGGTGTGTCTAAAGGCCATGCCCTGGAAGCGGTTGCCAAACGCATGGGCTTTGAGCTGAAAGATTGCATCGCCTTTGGCGACGGCA
Organism: Enterobacter sp. 638; assembly: GCF_000016325.1. Lineage (NCBI taxonomy): Bacteria > Pseudomonadati > Pseudomonadota > Gammaproteobacteria > Enterobacterales > Enterobacteriaceae > Enterobacter > Enterobacter sp. 638. The sequence continues at coordinate 4,303,460 of NC_009436.1, read as the reverse complement.
TGAACGACGCTGAAATGCTCTCCATGGCGGGCAAAGGCTGCATCATGGAAAACGCGCACCAGCGTTTGAAAGATCTGCACCCGGAGCTGGAAGTGATCGGCACCAACGGCGACAACGCCGTACCGAATTATCTGCGTAAGTTATTTCTTGAATAATTGTCATAACGTCGCGACTGACTAATTAACGCTCAGTTGTCAACCGAAGAGTCCGCTACAATGCCTGTCCTTCTTCCGGAGAGACAAGCATTGTGGCGCTACTCATTATCACCACTATTCTGTGGGCCTTCTCGTTCAGCCTGATCGGTGAATATCTTGCCGGGCATGTCGATAGCTATTTCTCCGTGCTGATGCGCGTAGGGCTGGCGGCGCTGGTGTTCCTGCCATTTCTGCGTCTGCGCGGGCAAACGTTCAAAACCATTCTGCTGTATATGCTGGTGGGCGCGATGCAGCTCGGCATTATGTATCTGTTCAGCTTCCGCGCGTATGTCTATCTGTCAGTCTCAGAATTCCTGCTGTTCACCGTGCTGACGCCGCTCTATATCACGCTCATTTATGATTTGCTGAGCAAGCGACGCTTACGCTGGGGCTACGTGCTGAGCGCGCTGCTGGCCGTGGCGGGCGCAGCGATTATTCGCTACGACAAAGTGAGCGATCACTTTTGGACCGGGCTGATGTTCGTTCAGCTCGCTAACATCAGCTTCGCGATTGGTATGGTTGGCTATAAACGCCTGATGGAAACCCGGCCGATGCCCCAGCACAATGCCTTTGCGTGGTTCTACATGGGGGCGCTTATTGTCGCGGTTGTAGCGTGGTTCATGCTGGGTAATCCGCAGAAATTGCCGACCACCACGGTGCAGTGGAGCGTGCTGATTTGGCTGGGCGTGGTCGCGTCGGGGCTGGGCTATTTTATGTGGAACTACGGCGCTACGCAGGTAGACGCCGGAACGCTGGGCATTATGAACAACGTTCACGTGCCCGCCGGCCTGCTGGTGAACCTGGCCATCTGGCAGGAACAGCCGCACTGGCCGAGCTTTATCATTGGGGGAACGGTGATCCTGGCTTCACTGTGGGTGCATCGCCATTGGGTCGCTCCGCGCTCCGAACAAACGGCAGATGGTCGCAAGCGTGATTCCGCGCTGAACGAATAAACGCTTCCGTGACCGGCTGACGCTGCTCGCCATCGCGCACGGCGGAGTACAGCCGGCTCCATAATCCCTCGCCCAGGGTTTTGGTGACCACCAGACCCTGGCGCTCAAAACTCTCTACCACCCAGTGCGGCAGCGCCGCAATACCCATTCTCGCCGCCACCATCTGAATCAATAGCAGCGTGTTATCGACGCTTTTCAGGTTCGGGCTGATGCCCGCCGGCTGCAGGAAATGCCGCCAGATATCCAGACGACTGCGCTGCACCGGATAAATCAGCAGCGTTTCGGTCGCCAAATCTTCCGGTGTGACGCGCGTTTTCGCCGCCAGCGGATGGTCCGGAGCCAGCACCAGACGCACTTCATAATCAAACATCGGTGAGTAGTGCAGCCCGCTGCGCGGCAGAATATCGGACGTCATCACCAGATCCAGTTCGCCCTGCTGAAGAGACGGCTGGGGGTCAAACGTCATGCCCGATTTAAAGTCCATCTCCACCTGCGGCCAGTGCTGGCGGAAATTCTCAAGCGCAGGCGTCAGCCACTGAATACAGCTGTGACACTCAATGGCGATGCGCAATTTCGTTTGCTGCGGCTCATTGCAGGACTGCAGCGCGGTGGCGATCTGCGGCAACACCTGATTGGCGAGCTGGAGCAAAATTTCACCCTGCGGCGTAAAGCGCAGCGGCTGACTCTTACGCACGAACAGGCGAAAGCCAAGGCGTTGTTCCAGATCGCTGAACTGGTGTGACAGCGCGGATTGCGTCTGATGCAGTGTAGCCGCCGCCGCAGCGAGCGACCCGCAATTCCGCAACGCTTGTAGCGTTTTCAGGTGTTTTATCTCGATCATGAAAGTCCTTCACTTCGGCATGAGTATTTTGCGCTTGAGGAATATACAGTAACCGCCAATTATGGATGTGTAAACATCTGGACGTCCAAACTCGTCATATTTCGACTTGCAGATGCGTTGGCGTCCTCGCTTACCCCAGTCACTTACTTCAGTAAGCTCCTGGGGATGCGCTGCGGGGCCGCCTTCCTGCCAGCCGAACTATTTAGAGTTTGCCTTCAGATTCAATGAATTCTTAGAGGAATGACACATGACTGTAATCAACCACACTCTCGGTTTCCCTCGCGTTGGCTTGCGCCGCGAACTGAAAAAAGCACAAGAAAGTTACTGGGCGGGTCAATCCACCCGCGAAGATCTGTTGGCCGTTGGCCGCGAGCTGCGTGCTCGCCACTGGGATCAGCAAAAACAGGCGGGGATTGATCTGCTGCCGGTGGGCGATTTTGCCTGGTACGACCATGTTCTGACCACCAGCCTGCTGCTTGGCAACGTGCCGGCTCGTCATCAGAACAAAGATGGATCGGTGGATATCGACACCCTGTTCCGCCTGGGCCGTGGACGTGCGCCAACCGGCGAGCCAGCGGCGGCGGCGGAAATGACCAAATGGTTTAACACCAACTATCACTATATGGTTCCAGAGTTCGTGAAAGGCCAGCAGTTCAAACTGACCTGGACGCAGCTGCTGGATGAAGTTGACGAAGCGCTGGCGCTGGGCCACAACATTAAACCGGTTCTGCTCGGGCCGGTAACGTATCTGTGGCTGGGTAAAGTGAAAGGCGAGCAGTTTGACCGCCTGAGCCTGCTGAACGACATCTTGCCGGTATACCAACAGGTGCTGGCTGAACTGGCAAAACGCGGCGTTGAGTGGGTACAAATCGACGAACCCGCGCTGGTGCTGGAGCTGCCGCAGGAATGGCTGGATGCGTTTAAACCGGCTTACGACGCACTGACGGGCCAGACCAAACTGCTGCTGACCACCTATTTCGAAGGCGTCACGCCGAATCTCGATACCATCACCGCGCTGCCCGTGCAGGGTCTGCACGTGGATCTGGTTCACGGCAAAGATGAGGTGGCTGAACTCAACAAACGTCTGCCGTCCGACTGGCTACTGTCTGCGGGCCTGGTGAACGGGCGTAACGTCTGGCGCGCCGATCTGACCGAGAAATACGCGCAGATTAAAGATATCGTCGGCAAACGTGACGTGTGGGTTGCCTCTTCGTGCTCTCTGCTGCACAGCCCGATCGATTTGAGTGTCGAAACGCGACTGGATGCAGAAGTGAAAAGCTGGTTCGCCTTCGCCCTGCAAAAATGTGAAGAGCTGGCTCTGCTGCGCGATGCGCTGAATAGCGGCGACACCGCGAAGCTGGTCGAGTGGAGTGCGCCGATTCAGGCGCGCCGCCATTCGACTCGCGTGCATAATGCGGCGGTAGAAAAACGTCTGGCGGCGATCACCGCGAAAGACAGCCAGCGTGAAAACGCCTATGAAGTGCGTGCCGAAGCGCAGCGTGCGCGCTTCAACTTGCCTGCGTGGCCGACCACCACTATCGGTTCATTCCCGCAGACCACTGAAATCCGCGGCCTGCGTCTGGACTTCAAAAAAGGCAATCTCGACGCCAACAACTACCGCACCGGCATTGCGGAACACATTAAGCAGGCGATTATTGAGCAGGAACGTTTGGGTCTGGACGTGCTGGTGCACGGCGAAGCCGAGCGTAATGACATGGTGGAATACTTCGGTGAGCACCTCGATGGTTTTGTGTTTACCCAAAACGGCTGGGTGCAAAGCTATGGCTCCCGCTGCGTGAAGCCGCCGGTCGTGATTGGCGACGTCAGCCGTCCGGAAGCGATTACCGTGGAGTGGGCGAAGTACGCACAGTCTCTGACCGACAAACCGGTGAAAGGCATGTTGACCGGCCCGGTGACCATTCTTTGCTGGTCATTCCCGCGAGAGGATGTGACGCGTGAAACCATCGCCAAGCAGATTGCGCTGGCGCTGCGTGACGAAGTGGCGGATCTCGAAGCCGCAGGAATCGGCATCATCCAGATTGACGAACCGGCCCTGCGCGAAGGCCTGCCGCTGCGCCGTAGCGACTGGGATGCTTACCTGCAATGGGGCGTGGAGGCTTTCCGCATCAACGCCGCGGTGGCAAAGAACGACACGCAGATCCACACCCATATGTGTTACTGCGAATTTAACGACATCATGGATTCCATCGCAGCGCTGGATGCCGACGTGATCACCATCGAAACTTCGCGCTCCGATATGGAACTGCTGGAGTCGTTTGAGGAGTTCGACTATCCGAACGAAATCGGTCCGGGCGTGTACGACATTCACTCTCCTAATGTGCCAAGCGTAGAATGGATCGAGGCGTTGCTGGCGAAAGCCGCTCAGCGTATTCCGGCAGAGCGCTTGTGGGTGAACCCGGACTGCGGCCTGAAAACCCGTGGCTGGCCGGAAACCCGCGCCGCGCTCGCGAATATGGTGAAAGCCGCGCAGAACCTGCGTCAGGGTTAATTGCCCGAATGACCCTCTCCTCTTTGGGGAGAGGGGAAACAGGCGGCAGGGGGCGAAAACGCCAGCCCTACGCCTGACCTTCCATCAATCGGCTAATATGAATGCTCAGCCAGGTCAGTTCATCTTTTGGCAGCGTGAGTTGATATTTTTCCTGCACATAATCGCGAATCACCCACGCGACGGTCATGGCATCCGGGCGATGGCGCATTAATTCCTGATAAAAATCCTCGGTCTCGCTGACCACAATTTTCCCGGTCAATACCCGCTCGGCAAAGTAGCGCAGATGGGTAATAAACCGCATGTAATTGACCGACTGCGTATCAATGGCTTTGCTCAGTTTATAGCGCACGATTTCGGCGATGCGATTGACCAACTCAACCTGCTGATGCGCCGAACTGTCGTCAGTCTGACCGCTGGCATTAATCAGGTGAAAAGCGATGTTCACCGCTTCGTCCTCCGGCAGGTCAACGCCAAACTGCGCGTTGACGTTTGCCCGCGCCTGCATCCCAACGCTGTATTCTTGCGGGTAGTAGCGCTTCACTTCCCAGCTCAGCTTATTGAGAATCACCTGCCCGCTGCGGCTGCGTTCTACCGCAAAGTGCAGATGCTCTGCGAGGGTGAAAAGCAGCACTGAGTTAAGTTTGTCGCCGCAAAGCGTGCGGGCGAGCGTCAGAATCTCGTGGCTTATTTCAAAGAATGCCGCAGGAATGGTGTCCGTGAGCGATAAAAAGTGACGGGACTTGAGATCGCTCAGCGGCAGGAAGACTTTCTCCACCTGCGTCAGGTCGATTTGGCTCCCCGCTTTCGCGCCAAAGCCAATCCCTTTACCAAACAAAATCATCTCCCGCCGATCGTTGTCGACCAGCAGCATGCTGTTATTGAGCGATTTTTTTATCGTAATCACGGTTATTCCTGCGGCTTGGCCGTTTAGCTCATGTCAGCGCCATTGCTGGCGATCACTTTCTGATACCACCCAAAAGAATCTTTTTTCAGGCGCTTTAACGTGCCGTTGCCTTCATCATCCTGATCGACATAGATAAAGCCATAGCGCTTGGACATCTGGGACGTGCCTGCGCTAATAATGTCGATGCATCCCCAGGTGGTGAATCCCATCACATCCACCCCTTCATTGATAGCCGCCAAAGTTTGCTCGAAATGGGCGCGGAAATAGTCGATGCGGTAGCTGTCGTGAATCTTGCCATCTTCAACGATATCCTTCGCACCCAGCCCGTTTTCAACGATAAACAGCGGCTTTTGGTAACGGTCGTACAGTTCGAGCAGGGAAATTTTTAGCCCGACCGGATCGATTTGCCAGCCCCATTCAGACGCAGGCAGATACGGGTTTTTCACCCCAAGAATGGTGTTACCCGGGATGCGTTCCACGTCCGGCTGCGTCGATTCGGTCAGCGACATGTAGTAACTGAACGAGACGAAATCGACGGTATGATCTTTTAAAATGCGCTGATCGTCGGCTTGCATTTCAATCTGAATATCGCGGCTCGCCAGATCGCGCAGGATCAGCGGCGGATATTCCCCAAAGACCTGCACATCCGCATAGAAATAGTTTTCGAGATTCTTTTTCAGCGTCGCTTCAACGTCTTCCGGGCGGCAGCTGTGCGGATAGGTGGTGAGTTTGGTCAGCATACACCCGACCTGGCTGCCAGGGATTTTGGCGTGGCAGTCACGGGTGACCAGCGCCGAGGCGACAAACTGATGATGCAGCCCCTGATAAATATCCTGTTTCGCTTTGCCCGGCGCGCTTTTCTCTTCGCGGATACCGGCGGTGGTAAACGGGTGGCGGTGGATGCTGTCGATTTCGTTAAACGTGAGCCAGTAGCGCACCAGATCTTTATAGCGGTCGAAGCAGACATTGCTGAAGCGCACGAACGCGTCCACCACGTTGCGGTGCACCCAGCCGTTATATCGCTCACTCAGCGCCAGCGGCATTTCGTAGTGAGAAAGCGTCACCAGCGGCTCGATGTGATGGCGACGCAGTTCACGGAACATCTCTTCGTAAAATTGCAGGCCCGCTTCATTCGGCGCCGCGTCTTCGCCGTCCGGGAAAATACGTGACCAGGCAATGGACACGCGCAGCACTTTAAAGCCCATCTCGGCAAACAGCGCGATATCGTCTTTATAGTGGTGATAGAAATCGATGCCGCGACGTTTCGGGTAAAGTGTGTCGTTTTTGCCTTCAAACGCATCCTGAATATTTTCATCCGTCAGCGCCATGTGGCCGTCATAATCTTTCAGCGACAGATTGGGTTTCCAGGTGATGGCATCCGCCACCGACGGTCCTTTGCCATCAACGTTCCAGGCCCCTTCGGCCTGATTAGCGGCAATTGCGCCGCCCCATAAAAAACCTTGCGGGAACGGGAGGGATTTATCCATTACACGGACTCCTTTAGCGTCATGATGATGTGAGGATTTGGATTGTTGTCGTTGTGGCTTTGTGGCGTGAGCGAGAAACGTTCGCCGTTAGTGACCACCATGATCACCACCGGATCGAGACCTGCTGCGGTGAGGGTATCAAGAGAAAATTCAATCAGCGTTTCGCCGCTTTTGACGTGTTGGCCTTCCTGCACTTTTGGGGAAAACCCTTCGCCTTGCAGCTTGATGGTGTCGATCCCGATATGGAAAATCAGTTCCACACCCGCGTCGGTGAGAAGACTCAGCGCGTGGCCGCTCTCAAACACGTTAATGATGGTGCCGTCCGCCGGGGCACGCAGCACGCCCTGAGAAGGGACAATCGCGATACCGTCACCCATGATTTTGCGCGAGAAAACATCGTCATTCACGTTTTCCAGCGCAATGATTTGCCCTTCTATCGGACGGGTGAACGTCAATTCTTCGGTTTGCTCAGTCACTTTGTCGCGCCACAACAGCAGGGCGCTGATAAAGGCGATGGCGAATGACAGACCCGCACCGGCAAACGCCCACAGGATATTCAGTGGGTTATCTGGCGAGACGAACATGGAGATACTGGCGAGGCCTGGCCCTACAATCGCAAAGGCTTCAACCGCCATCCAGCCGATAAAAGCGCCCCCTACGATGCTGCCGAGGATCACGCTGTAGAGCGCTTTTTTATTCAGCAGCGTGACGCCGTAAAGCGCGGGTTCCGTAATGCCAAACAGCGCGGAAATGCCCGCCGAAAACGCGGTCGATTTCAGCACTTTGTCTTTGCTTTTCAGCGCAATGGCCAGGCACGCGCCCGATTCCGCAATGTTGTGCGCCAGCGACGCGGGGAGATACAGCAATTCGCGGCCAAACTGGCTCATGGATGCCACGGCGTAGGGCAGCATCGGTTTGTGCATTCCGGATGCGACCATAAACGGCAGGGCGGCGGCGAGTAATCCTGTCGCCACAAACCCTAATTTCCCGTAAAGCCACAGAATCACCTTTGCCAGGCCCGCGCCGAGTTCATAGCCCAAAGGCCCCAAAATCAGCAGCGTGACGGGAACGGTGACCAGCAACGACAGCATTGGCGAAAGGAAAATGCGCAGCGCGCCGGGTGAGTAACGGTTGAAGAACTTTTCCGTCTGGGCATAAAACAGCACGCACAGAATGGCCGGGAAAACCTGCGAGGCGTAGGCCACGTTGCGCAGATCGAAGGACATAAACTCTGCGCCATCGGCCAGCTGTTTGGTCATCGCCGGTAACACCATGACCGCAACGGCAGAGACGGCAACCAGCACGTTGACCTTGAGCTTGGTTGCGGTGGTGATAGCCACCAGGATCGGCAGGAAATAGAGTGGGGCAGAGCCGATATTATCCAGCACTTTGTACGTGGAGCTGTCGCGGCTGAGCCAGCCCACGACATCCAGCAACAGCAGCAGTGATTTCAGTACGCCGCCGCCAGCAATGGCGGGAACCAAAGGCTGGAAAACGCTGATCACAAAATCAACGGCTTGCGCCCAGCGGTTGGGTTTATTGGCGTGTGGGTGGGCACTTCCCTGCGTCGTGCCGACCAGAGAACGCACCGCCTCAAAAACCTGAACCACTTCATGTCCGATAATCACCTGGCACTGTACGTTGACGCGCACGCCCAGCACGCCGTCAATTTTCGCCAGCGCGGTTTCATTCACTTTGCTGTTGTCATACAGGCTCAACCGCAAACGGGTAGAACAATGTTCGATATGTTCGATATTCTCAGCGCCACCCACATGGGCGATGACGTCCAGTGCTGTCTGCAAATGATTCATGTCTGGCCCCTGTCTCCAGAGCAAAAAAAAAGACCTGAAGCCCATTTCCCCCGGGGAGGAGAAATGGGCTTCAGGTCTTGCCTACGGAACGTAGTGACACGCCTGTGCTTTTTATATCGGCCAAAAGCTGTTTAAAAGTCAAACAACCGTTGTGCTTCGTGCGCTAAATTGTGAGCGGCTTAACCCTTTTTCGCGCCATACTGCCGGAACCACGCCAACATTCGCTGCCAGCCGTCTTTGGCAGACTCTTCGTGATAGCTTGGGCGATAATCGGCGTTAAAGGCATGTCCCGCCTCCGGATAAACCACGATTTCTGCTTTGGCATTCGCGGCACGCAGCGCCTGACGCATGGTCTCCACGCTCTCCAGCGAAATACCCGTATCTTCGCCACCGTACAGGCCAAGAACGGGCGCGTTGAGATCGACCGCGATATCCACCGGGTGCTTGGGTGAATTCAGCGTTTTTTCGCCAACCAGCTTGCCGTACCAGGCCACGGCGGCTTTCAACTGCGGATTGTGCGCGGCGTATAGCCAGGTGATACGTCCGCCCCAGCAAAAGCCCGTGACCATTAATCGATGCGCATCGCCGCCGTTACGCGCCGCCCAACTGGCGACATGATCGAGATCGGCCAGCACCTGCGCATCCGGTACTTTGCTGACCAGATTGCTGAACAGCGTTGGGATATCACTGTATTCATTGGGGTCGCCCTGACGGAAGTACAGCTCCGGCGCGACGGCCAGATAACCCTCCAGCGCCAGGCGACGGCAGACGTCCCGAATATGTTCGTGAACGCCAAAAATCTCCTGAACCACAATGACGATCGGCAAAGGCCCGTCCGCATCCTTTGGACGCGCGTGATACGCGGGCATGTTTTCACCCTGCGAAGGGATCGAGGTTTCGCCTGCCGTGATGGCGTCTTCAGATGTTGAAACAATGGTTGACGCGAGAGGGGCGGCGGCAGGTGCAAAATTCGTTTTTTGAGTCATGGTATTCTCCGTACCCGTTGGTGCAAATAAATATAGACCTCAAGTTAACAATTCACAGTGCCCGAAACGGGCTATCTTTTGTGCAGTAGTAAACGATATAACTTGTTAGTGTGATGCATGTCACTATTTTATGGTAATTAACTGCAATCATTTTCATTCGTGGTGAGGTCTGTCACGAAAATGTACCCGGTGCTTCTGTAAAGTACCGTTTTACTTCTTCTGACAACCCGACCCACAGAGGAGTCACCTATGTCTAAGTCTGATGTTTTTCATCTCGGCCTCACTAAAAACGATTTACAAGGGGCTACGCTGGCTATCGTCCCTGGCGATCCTGAGCGTGTGGAAAAGATCGCCGCGCTGATGGATAAGCCGGTCAAGCTGGCTGCGCATCGCGAATTCACCACCTGGCGTGCTGAGCTGGATGGCAAAGCGGTTATCGTGTGTTCGACCGGTATCGGCGGCCCGTCTACTTCTATCGCCGTTGAAGAGCTGGCACAGCTGGGCATTCGTACTTTCTTGCGTATCGGGACAACTGGCGCTATTCAGCCGCACATCAACGTCGGCGACGTGCTGGTGACCACGGCTTCTGTGCGTCTGGACGGGGCAAGCCTGCACTTTGCGCCAATGGAATATCCAGCTGTAGCGGACTTTGAATGTACCACTGCACTGGTTGAAGCCGCGAAATCCGTGGGCGCAACGACCCACATCGGCGTGACCGCCTCTTCTGATACCTTCTACCCAGGCCAGGAGCGTTACGACACCTTCTCCGGTCGCGTAGTGAACCGCTTCAAGGGTTCGATGGAAGAGTGGCAGTCCATGGGCGTAATGAACTACGAAATGGAATCTGCAACGCTGCTGACCATGTGCGCAAGCCAGGGTCTGCGTGCCGGTATGGTGGCGGGTGTTATCGTTAACCGCACCCAGCAAGAAATTCCAAATGCAGAAACCATGAAGAAAACCGAAAGCCATGCGGTGAAAATCGTGGTTGAAGCGGCTCGCCGCCTAATCTAGTTTCCCCTTTCAGATAAAAGGCCGACGCGTTCGGCCTTTTCTTTTTGCGTAGCGCCTCGCAGGAAACCCCTTTCAAACTGGACGTTTATACAGCACAATTCTATTTTGTGCGGGTAATGGTTTGATGCAGGGGGCGTTGTGGATATCTCAATCCTAATTTATGCAGTGATTGCGCTGGTGGGCGCGGGTGTGGGCTGGCTGATGTCCGGCTACCAGCATGCGCAACATAAAGCCGATCAGCTGGCCGATCGTGAAGAGATGGTGGCTGAGCTCAGCGCTGCAAAACAACAGCTTACACTGAGCGCACACTGGCGTGACGAGTGCGAATTGCTCAACAATGAATTGCGTAATCTGCGTGATATCAACACCTCTTTAGAAGCCGATCTGCGCGAAGTCACCACCCGTCTGGAATCCACCCAGCTGCATGCTGAAGACAAAATCCGTCAGATGATCAACAGCGAGCAGCGCCTGAGCGAGCAGTTTGAAAATCTGGCTAACCGTATCTTTGAGCAGAGCAATCGCCGCGTTGATGAGCAGAATCGCCAGAGCCTGAATGGTTTGCTAACCCCCTTGCGTGAACAACTGGATGGTTTTCGTCGCCAGGTGCAGGACAGCTTTGGCCAGGAGTCGCGCGAACGCCACACGCTGGCGCATGAGATCCGTAACCTCCAGCAACTGAATGCGCAGATGGCGCAAGAGGCGGTCAACCTGACCCGTGCGCTCAAGGGCGACAATAAAACGCAGGGTAACTGGGGCGAAGTGGTGCTTACCCGCGTGCTGGAAGCCTCTGGTCTGCGAGAGGGATATGAATACGAAACGCAGGTCAGCATAGAAACCGACACTCGGTCGCGGATGCAGCCTGATGTCATCGTGCGTCTCCCGCAAGGTAAAGACGTGGTGATTGATGCCAAAATGACGCTGGTGGCCTACGAACGTTACTTCAATGCCGAAGATGACTTCACCCGAGAATCCGCGCTACAGGAGCACATTGCCTCCATGCGAAATCACATTCGCCTGCTGGGGCGAAAAGATTATCAGCAGTTGCCAGGGCTGCGCTCGCTGGATTATGTGCTGATGTTTATTCCGGTCGAACCGGCATTTTTGCTGGCGCTCGACAGACAACCTGAACTTATCACCGAAGCGTTGAAAAACAACATCATGCTCGTCAGTCCCACCACGCTGCTGGTGGCGCTACGCACTATCGCTAACCTGTGGCGCTACGAGCATCAAAGCCGTAACGCGCAGCAAATTGCCGATCGCGCCAGCAAGCTGTACGACAAAATGCGCCTGTTTGTAGACGACATGACCTCCGTTGGGCAAAGCCTGGACAGGGCGCAGGATAATTACCGCCAGGCGATGAAAAAACTCTCGTCGGGCCGAGGAAATCTGCTTTCACAAGCTGAGGCGTTTCGCAGCCTGGGCGTTGAAGTCAAGCGCGAGATTAATCCGGAATTGGCGGAGCAGGCTACGGCTCAGGACGAAGAATATCGTCTGCGGGACGGGGCAGGTGAGCAAAATACAGGCAATCAAGACAACGATTTAGACGCACAAGCATCGTCCGAAACGCAGGCAGACCGATTCTTTCGGGGTGGTTGAATCGTAGGGCAAACGCGCCCAATCTGTTACACTTCACGAACATTTGACGGATTAGCAGGCACTGAGATGGTTGACGATTCACAAGATACGACACACTTTGGCTTTCAGACTGTCGCCAAAGCGCAGAAAGCTGACATGGTTGCCCACGTATTCCATTCCGTGGCGGCAAAGTACGATGTTATGAATGACCTGATGTCATTCGGAATTCATCGCTTGTGGAAGCGCTTCACTATCGACTGTAGCGGCGTTCGTCGTGGTCAAACCGTGCTGGATCTGGCGGGTGGTACAGGTGATTTAACCGCGAAATTCTCCCGCATGGTTGGCGACACTGGCCGCGTAGTGCTGGCAGATATCAACGACTCCATGCTGAAAATGGGGCGTGAAAAGCTGCGTAACATTGGCGTTGTCGGCAACGTTGAATATGTTCAGGCGAATGCCGAAGCCCTGCCATTCCCGGACAATACGTTTGACTGCATCACTATTTCTTTTGGTCTGCGTAACGTCACCGATAAAGAAAAAGCGCTGCGTTCTATGTATCGCGTGCTTAAGCCCGGTGGACGTTTGCTGGTGCTCGAATTCTCCAAACCTATTATCGAACCGCTGAGCAAAGCCTATGATGCCTATTCGTTCCACGTTTTACCGCGTATCGGTGAAATGGTGGCAAATGACGGCGAAAGCTACCGCTATCTGGCGGAATCTATCCGTATGCACCCTGATCAGGACACCTTAAAAGCGATGATGCAGGATGCTGGGCTGGAGAACGTTGAGTATTTCAACCTGACGGCCGGTGTTGTTGCCTTGCATCGCGGCTACAAGTTCTGAGTGGAAGCGGCCTATGCCTATTAAACCCTTAGTCACCGCAGGCATCGAAAATGTCCTGAACACGTTTCTATATCGCTCTCCGGCGCTAAAAACAGCTCGACAGCGTCTGAACGGTAAGGTCCTTCGCATTGTCTTGAAGGAGTTCTCCACGCCGCTGGTGCTGGTCTTTAGTGAACGCCAGCTTGATGTGGTCGGGGAGTGGGAAGGCGAGGCCGACTGCTCAGTCATCACCCATATGAGCGTGTTACCGAAGTTACGCGACCGTCAGCAACTCACCGCGCTGATTCGCAGTGGCGAACTGGAAGTGGAAGGCGATTTGCAGGTTGTGCAGAACTTTGTTGCCCTTGCCGATCTGGCCGAGTTTGATCCGGCTGAACTGCTGGCGCCCTACATTGGCGACATTGCGGCTGAAAGCATTAGCAAGGTCCTTCGCGGCGGCTCGTCATTCCTGCGTAAAGGGTTACAGCGTCAGCAACGCTATGTTGCTGAGGTGATTACTGAAGAGTGGCGTATGGCGCCAGGCACGCTGGAATTAGCATGGTTTGCGGAAGAAACGTCTGCCGTTGAACGTGCCGTCGACGCGCTAACCAAACGGCTGGAAAAACTGGAGGGCAAATGACGCCTGGTGAAATTCGGCGCCTCTATTTTATCGTTCGCACCTTTTTAAGTTACGGGCTCGACGAACTCATTCCCAAAATGCGAATCACTCTGCCGTTGCGGATTTGGCGGCGCATGCTGTTCTGGATGCCTAATCGTCACAAGGACAAGCTGCTGGGCGAACGGTTACGACTGGCATTACAGGAGCTTGGCCCGGTATGGATTAAGTTTGGGCAGATGCTTTCCACTCGCCGCGACCTTTTCCCGCCGCAAATCGCCGATCAGTTGGCCTTGCTGCAGGACCGTGTTGCTCCCTTTGACGGTGCGCGGGCTAAGCAGCAGATCGAAGAGGCGATGGGCAATATCCCTGTCGAAACCTGGTTTGATGATTTTGATATTAAGCCTTTGGCGTCCGCTTCCATTGCGCAGGTTCATACCGCGCGCCTGAAAGAGAATGGCAAAGAGATCGTTATTAAAGTGATTCGCCCGGATATCCTGCCGGTTATCAGAGCGGACATGAAACTGATTTATCGCCTGGCGCGCTGGGTTCCGCGTTTACTGCCGGATGGCCGTCGACTGCGCCCGATGGAAGTGGTGCGCGAGTATGAAAAAACGCTCATCGATGAACTGAATTTGCTGCGTGAATCAGCCAACGCCATCCAGCTGCGTCGTAACTTTGAAAACAGCCCAATGCTGTATGTGCCGGAAGTGTATTCTGACTATTGCAGCCAGAATATGATGGTGATGGAGCGTATCTACGGCATTCCCGTGTCGGATATCGTGGCGCTGGAAAACCAGGGAACGAACATGAAACTGCTGGCCGAACGTGGCGTGCAGGTCTTCTTCACCCAGGTTTTCCGCGACAGCTTTTTCCATGCCGACATGCACCCAGGGAATATCTTTGTCAGTTACGAGCACCCGGAAGATCCGAAATATATCGGCATTGACTGCGGTATCGTCGGCTCGTTGAACAAAGAAGATAAGCGCTACCTGGCGGAGAACTTTATCGCCTTCTTCAATCGCGATTATCGCAAGGTGGCAGAGTTGCACGTTGATTCCGGTTGGGTTCCGCCCGATACCAACGTTGAAGAGTTTGAATTTGCGATTCGCACCGTATGTGAACCCATTTTTGAGAAACCGCTTTCCGAAATCTCCTTTGGTCACGTCCTGCTGAATCTGTTTAACACGGCTCGACGTTTTAATATGGAAGTACAACCGCAATTAGTTTTACTTCAGAAAACATTACTTTACGTCGAAGGCGTAGGCCGACAGCTCTATCCTCAGTTAGACTTATGGAAAACAGCGAAACCGTTCCTTGAGTCATGGATCAAGGATCAGGTCGGGCTGCCTGCGCTGGTGCGCTCTTTTAAAGAGAAAGCCCCGTTCTGGATTGAAAAAATGCCGGAGATTCCTGAGCTGATTTATGACAGTTTGCGTCACAGCAAGAACCTTCAGCACAGTATGGATAAAATCACCCGCGAGCTTCAGTCTAACCGCGTGCGGCAGGGGCAATCGCGCTATCTCTTTGGTATTGGCGCAACCCTGTTGCTGAGCGGAACATTGCTACTCATTAATCGACCAGACTGGCAAATGATGCCCGCCTGGTTGATGGCCGGCGGCCTTGTGGTTTGGCTTATTGGGTGGCGAAAAACGCGCTGAATTAGCGTCGCTATCACCGGGTTGCATACGTATAATGTGACCTGATTAATTAATCATCTATCGAGGATGTTGTATGGGTGGTATCAGTATCTGGCAATTGTTGATCATTGCCGTCATCGTCGTTCTGCTGTTTGGTACCAAAAAGCTTGGTTCTATCGGTTCCGATCTTGGCGCGTCCATCAAGGGCTTTAAGAAAGCCATTAGTGATGATGAAGATAAGCAGGATAAATCCAACCAGGATGCGGATTTCACGGCCAAGTCTATCGCTGATAAACAAGACGAAGCCAAAAAGGAAGACGCTAAACGCCACGATAAAGAGCAGGTGTAATTCGTGTTCGACATTGGCTTTGGTGAACTGGTACTGGTATTCGTGATCGGCCTTATCGTTTTAGGTCCGCAGCGTTTACCGGTAGCAGTAAAAACTGTTGCAGGCTGGGTACGCGCGCTGCGCTCGCTGGCGACGACGGTTCAAAATGAACTGGCGCAGGAACTCAAAATGCAGGAGTTTCAGGACAGCCTGAAAAAGGTTGAAAAAGCGAGCATGAGCAATTTATCGCCGGAGCTGAAAGCGTCGATGGATGAGTTGCGCGAGGCCGCTGAATCCATGAAACGTTCCTACAGCGTCAACGATCCTGAAAAAGCGAGCGATGAAGCCAACACCATTCGTAATCCGCTGGTGAAGGGTAATGAAGCGCAGCATGAAGGCGTGACGCCTGCGGGTGCAGAACATCAGGCCAGTGCGCCGTCGCAAGCGCCTGAAGTGCAAGAGCCGTTACCTGCGGCAGAATCCGTTGCGAAAGTGACGCCCGCAGAAGTGAAAGCTACCGCACCCGCTTCCGAATCATCCCCCTCGTCGAGTGATAAAGCGTAAACATGGCAGTAGATGATACTCAACCACTCATTGCGCATCTGATTGAGCTGCGTAAGCGTTTGTTAAACTGCATCATTGCAGTTTTGCTGATTTTCCTGTGCCTGGTTTATTTCGCGAACGACATCTATCAGATTGTCTCCGCGCCGTTGATTAAGCAAATGCCGCTGGGCGCAACGATGATTGCGACCGATGTGGCCTCGCCGTTTTTCACGCCAATCAAGCTGACCTTCTGGGTTTCGCTGATCGCCTCCGCACCCGTCATTTTGTATCAGGTGTGGGCATTCGTGGCACCGGCGTTATATAAGCATGAACGAAAGCTGGTGATCCCGCTGTTGGTCTCCAGTTCGCTGCTGTTTTATATCGGCATGGCCTTTGCGTACTTCGTGGTCTTCCCGCTGGCGTTTGGCTTCCTGACGCATACCGCGCCAGAAGGAGTACAGGTCTCGACCGACATCGCCAGCTATCTCAGCTTCGTCATGGCGCTGTTTATGGCGTTCGGCGTGGCGTTTGAAGTGCCCGTCGCTATCGTTCTCCTGTGCTGGATGGGCGTGACCACGCCTGATGATCTGCGCAAGAAGCGCCCGTATATGCTGGTCGGCGCATTTGTTGTCGGCATGCTGCTGACGCCGCCGGATGTTTTCTCGCAAACGCTGCTGGCCATACCGATGTATTGTCTGTTTGAAGTCGGCGTATTCTTCTCGCGCTTCTATGTGGGCA
Organism: Enterobacter sp. 638; assembly: GCF_000016325.1. Lineage (NCBI taxonomy): Bacteria > Pseudomonadati > Pseudomonadota > Gammaproteobacteria > Enterobacterales > Enterobacteriaceae > Enterobacter > Enterobacter sp. 638. The sequence goes on along the minus strand of NC_009436.1, from coordinate 4,286,502 downwards.
AGCGACGTCCGCAGGAAGACGAAGAAGACGAGCCAGAAAAAACGACAGAAGAATAAAACCAGCCGCCCGAAAGGGCGGTTGTCATATGGGAGACCGCATGTTTGATATCGGATTGAATCTGACCAGCCCTCAATTTGCCAACGACCGCGATGACGTTGTGGCGCGCGCGTTTGCCGCAGGGGTAAAAGGACTGCTGCTAACGGGAACGAATCTTCACGAAAGTGAGCATGCACAACAGTTGGCTCAAGGCTACGAGCGCTGCTGGTCAACGGCGGGAGTCCATCCGCATGACAGCAGCCAGTGGACTGACGAAAGTGCTGAAACGCTCTATAAGCTGGCGAAAACCGAGGAAGTCGTTGCCATCGGCGAGTGCGGTCTTGATTTCAATCGTAACTTTTCCACGCCCGTTGAGCAGGAAGCGGCGTTCACCGCTCAGCTCGCCATCGCAGCCGAATTAGAAATGCCGGTGTTTATGCATTGCCGCGATGCGCATGAGCGCTTTCTGACCTTGCTGGAGCCGTGGCGGGATAAACTGCCGGGCGCGGTGTTGCACTGCTTTACCGGCTCGCGACAGGAGGCGGTGGAGTGCCTGAATCGCGGGCTGTATCTGGGCATTACCGGTTGGGTGTGTGACGAACGACGCGGTCTCGAATTGCGCGAGCTTTTGCCGGTGATACCTGCCGATCGACTGTTGGTCGAAACGGATGCGCCGTATCTTCTGCCACGCGATATGAAGCCGAAACCCGCGTCGCGACGCAATGAACCGGCTTATCTTGGGCATATTGTTGAGCGTATTGCGCACTGGCGCGGAGAAGAGCGGCAGAGGCTTGACGCGCAGACTGATGAAAACGTGCGTCGCCTGTTCGGGATAACATTTTAAACTTTGCGGAAGGCGGTGTTTGCAACGCTCTGGAGCACTTGTTTGTTCAGCAAGTTGAGTAGCAGCATTGAGCGGGCTTCGCCGTCCGGCTCAGAGAATATCGCCTGCAATCCTTCGAATGCGCCTTCGGTGATCACCACATCATCGCCGCAGAAGGGCGTGTCGGGATCGGTAATATCGTCCGGCTGTTTATAGACAGAAAGCTGGTGAATAACCGTAGAAGGAACGGTGGCGGGTTGCGCACCAAAGCGAACGAAGTGGCTGACGCCACGCGTGGCGTTGATGGTTGTGGTGTGAATCACTTCCGGGTCAAACTCGACGAACAGGTAGTTCGGGAAAAGGGGTTCGCTGACCATAGTGCGCTTACCGCGCTGGATTTTTTCGAGCGTGATAACAGGGGTCAGACAATTAACGGCCTGACGCTCAAGATGTTCCTGCGCACGCTGGAGCTGCCCACGTTTGCAATACAGTAAATACCACGCTTGCATAATTACCCTTTCCCTTTGTTTGCGGCGCAAGCATATCAAAACCCTGGCGGGATCGCTAAGGTGATTATAATGGCCAAAAGGGGATGATGACGTGGAAGTTCACGCTAATTTAACAAAATTACAGCGTACTGGTGACGAACGCCGTATAATGAAGCGCTTACAGAGAGGCCATGACTAACTGCATGAAATACCACGATCTACGCGACTTCCTGGCGCTGCTGGAAAAGCAGGGCGAACTCAAACGCATCACGCTTCCTGTTGATCCCTATCTGGAAATGACAGAAATCGCTGACCGCACACTGCGTGCCGGTGGCCCTGCGCTGCTGTTTGAAAATCCGAAAGGCTATTCCATGCCGGTGCTTTGCAACCTGTTCGGCACGCCTAAACGCGTGGCGATGGGGATGGGGCAGGAAGACGTGTCGGCGTTGCGTGAGGTCGGCAAATTGCTCGCCTTTTTGAAAGAGCCGGAACCGCCAAAAGGCTTCCGCGATCTGTTCGATAAGCTGCCGCAGTTCAAACAAGTGTTGAACATGCCAACCAAACGCCTGCGCGGTGCGCCGTGTCAGCAGAAAATCCTCGAAGGCGATGCGGTCGACTTGACTCGTATCCCGATCATGCAGTGCTGGCCAGAAGATGCCGCGCCGCTGATTACCTGGGGTTTGACGGTGACCCGCGGTCCGCACAAAGAACGCCAAAATCTGGGTATTTATCGTCAGCAGTTAATCGGCAAAAATAAACTGATTATGCGTTGGCTGTCGCATCGCGGCGGCGCGCTTGATTTCCAGGAGTGGTGCGCGGCACATCCGGGCGAACGCTTCCCGGTTTCAGTCGCGTTGGGTGCCGATCCCGCGACCATTCTCGGGGCGGTCACGCCGGTGCCTGACACCCTTTCGGAATATGCGTTTGCTGGCTTGCTGCGCGGCACGAAAACCGAAGTGGTGAAGTGTATTTCCAACGACCTGGAAGTACCGGCCAGCGCGGAAATCGTGCTGGAAGGGTATATCGAACAGGGCGACATGGCACCGGAAGGGCCATATGGCGATCACACGGGATACTACAATGAAATTGATAACTTCCCGGTGTTTACCGTCACGCACATTACTCAGCGTGACGATGCCATTTATCATTCGACTTACACAGGCCGTCCGCCGGATGAGCCCGCCGTGTTGGGCGTGGCGCTGAACGAAGTGTTTGTGCCGATTCTGCAAAAGCAGTTCCCGGAAATTGTCGATTTCTATTTGCCGCCGGAAGGCTGTTCATATCGCCTGGCCGTTGTAACCATTAAGAAGCAGTATGCGGGTCACGCCAAACGCGTAATGATGGGCGTATGGTCTTTCCTGCGCCAGTTTATGTACACCAAATTTGTTATTGTCTGTGATGATGACGTTAACGCCCGTGACTGGAATGATGTTATCTGGGCGATCACAACGCGGATGGACCCGGCGCGTGACACGGTGTTAGTTGAAAATACGCCAATTGATTATCTGGATTTTGCCTCGCCGGTTTCCGGTCTTGGCTCAAAAATGGGACTGGATGCCACCAATAAATGGCCCGGCGAAACCTCGCGCGAATGGGGTCGTCCGATTCAAAAAGACCCAGAAGTGACGGCGCGAATTGACGCGATATGGGACGAGCTAGCCATATTGAATGACGGTAAGCCTGAGTCTGACCGTTAAGCCCTTTAGACTTCCCGACAGAGAGAGCGAATGACAACCTTAAGCTGTAAAGTGACCTCGGTAGATGCTATTACCGACACCGTATATCGCGTCCGTTTGGTTCCTGAGGCGGCATTTTCTTTCCGCGCGGGCCAATATTTGATGGTTGTGATGGATGAGCGTGATAAGCGTCCTTTCTCTATGGCGTCTACGCCAGCGGAGCAGGAGTTTATTGAGTTACACATAGGTGCGTCAGAGCTTAATCTTTATGCCATGGCTGTTATGGATCGCATCCTGAAAGAGCATGAAATTCAGGTCGACATTCCGCACGGCGAAGCGTGGCTGCGTGAAGACGAAGACCGTCCGCTGATTCTGATCGCGGGCGGTACTGGGTTCTCCTACGTGCGTTCTATTCTGCTTACCGCGCTGGCGCAGAATCCTGACCGCGATATCACCATCTACTGGGGCGGTCGTGAAGAAAAACACCTGTACGATCTGTCTGAGTTAGAAGCGCTGAGCGTGACCCACCAAAATCTGCGCATCGAGCCGGTTGTCGAGCAGCCGGAAGAGGGATGGCGTGGGCGCAGCGGTACGGTTCTGACGGCGGTGTTGCAGGATCACGGCACGCTGGCCGGACACGATATCTATATTGCAGGCCGTTTTGAGATGGCAAAAATTGCCCGCGATCTGTTCTGTAACGAACGTGATGCGCGTGAAGATCGCCTGTTTGGCGATGCGTTTGCGTTTATCTGAGAATAAAAAACCCGCCCCTGACAGGCGGGAAGAACGGCAACTAAACCTTCTCTCTTCGCCATTAATGCCATAACTGCGTTGGCTACGCTCACTCACCCGAATCGCTTACCTGTGTAAGCTCATCGGGATTTGTTTGCTTGCCGCCTTGTTCTGACATCAATGGCTTTGAGATAACGCCAGCGTTATTGACGATGGCGTTTCACATCTGTTTACACCCTTTCAAATACCGTCGCGATCCCCTGACCCAGCCCGATGCACATCGTCGCCAGACCAAATTGAGCGTCTTTGCGTTCCATCAGGTTAATCAGCGTGGTGCTGATACGCGCACCTGAACAGCCCAGCGGATGCCCCAGCGCAATTGCGCCGCCGTTGAGGTTGATCTTCTCGTCGATCTGCTCCATCAGGCCCAGATCTTTAATGCACGGCAGGATCTGCGCGGCGAAGGCTTCGTTCATCTCAAATACGTCGATTTCGCTGGCGGTCAGCCCGGCTTTTTTCAGCGCCAGTTTTGACGCCGGAACCGGACCGTAACCCATTATTGAGGGATCGCAGCCGACTACCGCCATGGAGCGGATTCGCGCGCGCGGCGTCAGACCCAGCTCACGTGCACGACTTTCACTCATGACCAGCATGGCGGCAGCACCGTCGGAAAGCGCCGATGACGTTCCCGCCGTAACCGTGCCGGTTACCGGATCGAATGCCGGACGCAGGGCGGAAAGCGCTTCAACCGTTGTTTCCGGGCGAATCACTTCATCGTAGTAATATTGTTTCAGCACGCCATCAACATCGTGGCCGCCGGTGGGCAGAATTTCGTTCTTAAATGCACCGGATTGCGTCGCGGCCCAGGCACGGGCGTGAGAACGCGCGGCGAACTGGTCCTGCATTTCACGGCTGATACCGTGCATGCGGGAGAGCATTTCAGCGGTCAGCCCCATCATGCCCGCGGCTTTAGCGACGTTACGGCTCATGCCCGGATGGAAATCCACGCCGTGGCTCATCGGGACGTGACCCATATGTTCCACGCCGCCGACCATGCACACCTGCGCATCGCCGGTCATGATCATACGAGCAGCATCGTGCAAGGCCTGCATAGACGATCCGCACAGGCGGTTGACGGTAACCGCCGGAACGGAGTGTGGGATTTCCGCCAGCAGAGACGCGTTACGCGCAATGTTAAAACCTTGCTCCAGCGTTTGCTGCACGCAGCCCCAGTAAATATCATCAATCGCACTTGCTTCCAGCGCCGGGTTGCGCGCCAGCAGGCTCCGCATCAGGTGCGCGGAGAGATCTTCCGCACGTACGTGACGAAATGCGCCACCCTTTGAACGGCCCATCGGGGTGCGAATTGCATCGACAATGACAACCTTTTCCATTGTGACTCCTTAAGCCGTTTTCAGCGCGCCGACCGGACGGGCTGGCTCAACTGGCGGATAATACGGTTCGTTATGGCGGGCTTTGTTGCGCAGACCGTCCGGCACTTCGTATAGCGGACCGAGCTGCTGATACTGCTGAGCCATATCGAGATATTTGGCGCTGCCGAGCGTATCCAGCCAGCGGAACGCGCCGCCGTGGAACGGAGGGAAACCGAGTCCGTAAACCAGCGCCATATCAGCTTCTGCCGGGCTGGCGATAATGCCTTCTTCCAGACAACGCACCACTTCGTTGACCATCGGGATCATCATGCGCGCAATGATTTCTTCGTCGCTGAAATCGCGCGTCGGCTGGCTGACGTCGGCCAGTAAGCTCTCTACGGCGGTATCGTCTTCTTTCTTCGGCTTGCCTTTGCTGTCTTCTTTATAGCGCCAGAAGCCCAGACCGTTTTTCTGCCCAAAGCGATTGGCGTCAAACAGTGCGTCGATAGCGTCGCGATAATCTTTCTGCATACGCTGCGGGAAACCAGCGGCCATCACCGCCTGCGCGTGATGCGCGGTATCAATCCCGACCACATCCAGCAGATAGGCAGGGCCCATCGGCCAGCCGAACTGTTTTTCCATCACTTTATCGACTTTGCGGAAGTCCGCGCCGTCGCGTAGCAGCTGGCTAAAACCTGCGAAGTAAGGGAACAGCACGCGGTTGACGAAAAATCCTGGGCAGTCGTTAACCACGATGGGCGTTTTGCCCATTTTGCTGGCCCACGCCACCACTTTGGCGATGGTTTCGTCGGACGTTTTTTCTCCGCGAATCACTTCAACCAGCGGCATGCGGTGTACCGGGTTAAAGAAGTGCATACCGCAGAAGTTTTCCGGACGCTTCAGAACGCTCGCCAGCTCGCCAATCGGAATGGTGGAGGTGTTAGACGCCAGCACGGTATCCGGGCGGACTTTATCTTCTGTTTCTGCCAGTACCGCTTTTTTGATTTTCGGGTTTTCAACAACGGCTTCGACAACCACATCGACACGATCAAAACCGCTGTATTCCAGTGTTGGATGGATAGTCGAAATGACGCCCGAGAGTTTCAGTCCATCAATTTTTCCGCGCTCCAGCTGTTTATTCAGCAGCTTCGCGGCTTCGGTCATGCCCAGCGTCAGGGATTTGTCATTGATGTCCTTCATGATCACCGGCACGCCTTTCCAGGCGGACTGATAGGCAATCCCGCCGCCCATGATGCCTGCGCCCAGAACAGCGGCCTGCTTTGGCATCTCAACATTTTTTGTCAGCTGTTTTGCTTTGCCTTTCACGAACTGATCGTTCAGGAAAATACCAACCAGCGCGCGGGCTTCATTGGTGTGCGCCAGCGGGACGAAACTTTGGTTTTCGAGTTTGAGTGCCTCTTCACGACCCAAGCGCGCAGCGGCTTCGATGGTTTTCACGGCGGTAATTGGCGCCGGATAGTGTTTGCCCGCCGTCTGCATCACCATGCCTTTGGCAATGGTAAAGCTCATGGTCGCTTCGATTTTGCTGAGCTTCAGCGGCTCGAGCTTCCGCTGACGTTTAGCTTTCCAGTCGAGATCGCCATTGATCGCCTGACGTAAAATGCTGATCGCGCCATCGCGCAGTTTTTCGGCTTTCACGATGCCGTCGATCAGACCGATTTTGAGCGCTTGATCCGCGCCGACGTCTTTACCGGCGGCAATGATTTCCAGTGCGCTATCGGCACCCAACATGCGCGGCATACGAACGGAGCCGCCAAAGCCCGGCATGATACCCAGTTTGGTTTCCGGCAGGCCGATTCGCAGATCTGGCGTTGCCAGACGGTAGTCGGTCGCCAGCACGCATTCGCAGCCGCCGCCGAGCGCATAGCCGTTAACGGCCGAAATCGTCGGGACCGGTAAATCTTCCAGTCGATTAAACACGCTGTTGGCAAAATGCAGCCATTGGCTGAGCTGTTCTTCCGGGACCTGGAATAAAGAGAGGAATTCGGTGATATCCGCACCAACGATAAAGGCGGCTTTTTCAGAACGCAGCAGCAGACCTTTGAGGTCAGATTGTTTTTCGAGTACATCCAGCGCGTGGCCAAGGCTGGCTACGGTCGCGGTATCGAGCTTGTTGACTGAGCCGGGGGCATCAAACACCAGTTCGGCGATGCCATCTTCCAGCCAGTCCACGTATAGGGTGTCACCTTTGTAGAGCATGTCAGTCTCCTGAATCCAGCAAGTGGATCTGGTCATACCAGATGAGACGGAGTGTGGGATTTATGTTAAAGAAATGCAAATTACTCTTTAAGAAATTGCTGCGCCGATCACGCTCGGTCGAAATGACGCAGGTATAGCCAGGTGTGCTAATATGCGGATACTTGAGGTCAAAGACGAAAGGAATAATGATGGACTCACTGGCAGCACTTTATAAAAATCATATTGTTACGTTGCAAGAACGTACCCGCGACGTACTGACTCGTTTTAAACTCGATGCGCTGCTTATCCACTCCGGTGAGCTGTTGAATGTCTTCCTCGATGACCATGCTTATCCGTTCAAGGTTAACCCACAGTTCAAAGCCTGGGTTCCGGTAACGCAGGTTCCAAACTGCTGGTTGCTGGTTGATGGCGTGAACAAACCGAAACTGTGGTTCTACTTGCCGGTCGATTACTGGCACAACGTTGAACCGTTGCCGACGACGTTCTGGACGGAAGAAGTGGATGTGATCGCGCTGCCGAAAGCGGACGGTATTGGCAGCCAGTTACCTGCTGCACGTGGCAACATCGCCTACATCGGTCCGGTTCCTGAGCGCGCGTTGGGTCTGGATATTCCGGCAGACAAAATCAACCCGAAAGGCGTGATCGATTATCTGCATTACTACCGCGCTTATAAGACCGACTATGAACTGTCCTGCATGCGCGAAGCGCAGAAAACCGCCGTGAATGGTCATCAGGCGGCGCACGAAGCGTTCCTGTCCGGCATGAGCGAGTTCGATATTAATCAGGCTTACCTGACGGCGACGGGTCATCGTGATACCGATGTGCCTTACGGGAATATTGTGGCGCTGAACGAGCACGCCTCCGTTCTACACTACACCAAACTGGATCACCGCGCGCCTTCGGAAATTCGCAGTTTCCTGCTGGATGCGGGTGCTGAGTACAACGGTTACGCGGCGGATCTGACGCGTACCTGGGCCGCAAACAGCGATACCGATTTTGCGCATCTGATTAAAGACGTGAACGACGAACAGCTGGCGCTTATCAGCACCATGAAAGCGGGCACGAGCTATGTTGACTATCATATTCAGTTCCATCAGCGCATCGCTAAGCTGCTGCGTAAGCATCAGATTGTGACGGATATGAGCGAAGAGGCGATGGTCGAAAACGATCTCACCGGGCCTTTTATGCCGCACGGTATTGGTCATCCGCTGGGTCTGCAGGTTCATGATGTGGCCGGTTTTATGCAGGATGATACGGGAACGCATCTGGCGGCACCGTCTAAATATCCGTACCTGCGTTGCACTCGCGTACTGGAACCGCGCATGGTGTTGACCATTGAGCCAGGCATCTACTTTATTGATTCTCTGCTGAATCCATGGCGTGAAGGCCAGTTCAGCAAGCACTTCAACTGGCAGAAAATTGATGCGCTGAAACCGTTTGGTGGCATTCGTATTGAAGATAACGTGGTGGTTCACGAGAACAATATCGAAAACATGACGCGAGATCAGAAGCTGGCGTGATGGACAGTTGGCTGATACCGGCCGAGCCGGTCACCTTCTCTGAAGAGATCAAAAAAAGCCGTTTTATCACGCTGTTGGCTCACACCGACAGCGTGGAGGCGGCGAAAGCGTTTGTTGAGTCAGTTCGTGCAGACCATCCCGATGCCCGCCACCATTGCGTGGCGTGGGTCGCTGGAGCACCGAACGATTCGCAAAAGCTGGGGTTTTCTGATGATGGTGAACCTGCTGGAACGGCCGGTAAACCGATGCTCTCTCAGCTGATGGGGAGTGGCGTCGGTGAAATTACCGCGGTCGTCGTTCGTTATTACGGCGGCATATTATTAGGGACCGGTGGGCTAGTTAAGGCCTATGGTGGCGGTGTCCAGCAGGCGCTTAATCAACTTAACACCCTCCGCAAAACGCCATTAACCGAATATACTTTGTTGTGTGATTACGCTCAGTTATCCGGCATCGAAACGCTGCTTAAGCAATTTAACGGCGTGATTGTGCAAAGTGATTACCAGGCGACGGTTCAATTACGTGTGGCACTTCCTCTTGCGGAGCACTCGGCTTTTTCAGCAAAACTGGCTGATTTTAGTCGCGGTGCGTTGCAATTGCTGCCGATTGAAGAATAATCCCCACCTTACTTTCTGAATACCAAAGGAAACGGCAGAGATGCATTTTCGTGCCATAACCCGAATCGTTGGACTGCTAGTTATCCTCTTCTCCGGGACAATGATTCTCCCTGGACTGGTGGCGCTTATCTATCGGGACGGCGCGGGGCGGGCGTTCACACAAACCTTCTTTGCTGCGCTGGTGATTGGCTCAATGCTGTGGTGGCCAAACCGTCGTGAAAAGGGCGAATTGAAATCCCGTGAAGGCTTCCTGATCGTGGTTCTGTTCTGGACCGTGCTGGGAAGCGTGGGGGCGCTGCCGTTTATCTTTGCTGAACAGCCGAATCTGACGGTCACCGATGCCTTCTTTGAATCCTTTTCCGGGTTGACGACCACGGGCGCGACGACGCTGGTGGGGTTAGATTCGTTACCGCATGCGATTCTCTTTTATCGTCAGATGCTGCAGTGGTTCGGCGGTATGGGGATCATCGTGTTAGCCGTTGCGATTCTGCCTATTCTGGGTGTCGGGGGGATGCAGCTCTATCGCGCGGAAATGCCCGGGCCGCTTAAAGATAATAAGATGCGCCCGCGTATCGCCGAGACGGCCAAAACCCTCTGGTTCATCTATGTGTTGCTGACCGTTGCCTGCGCGCTAGCCCTGTGGTTTGCCGGAATGCCTGCGTTTGATGCGATTGGACACAGCTTCTCGACGATTGCGATTGGCGGATTCTCTACGCACGACGCCAGCGTGGGGTATTTCGACAGTCCGACCATCAACACCATTATTGCTGTCTTCTTACTGATCTCCGGCTGTAACTACGGTCTCCACTTCTCTTTATTAAGTGGACGTAGCTTGAAGGTGTACTGGCGCGATCCGGAATTCAGGATGTTTATTGGGGTGCAGCTAACGCTGGTGGTGATTTGTACATCGGTCTTATGGCTCCACGATGTTTACAGCTCGGCCGTCACCACCGTCAACCAGGCGTTCTTCCAGGTTGTGTCGATGGCGACCACCGCGGGGTTCACGACGGACAGTATTTCCCGTTGGCCGCTGTTCTTGCCGGTCTTGCTTTTATGCTCTGCTTTTATAGGCGGGTGTGCGGGATCCACGGGCGGGGGGTTGAAGGTGATTCGTATCCTTCTGCTGTTTAAACAGGGGAACCGTGAGCTGAAACGACTGGTGCATCCGAATGCGGTATACAGTATTAAGCTCGGTAACCGCGCGTTACCGGAACGTATCCTCGAAGCGGTATGGGGTTTCTTCTCTGCTTACGCGCTGGTCTTTATCGTCAGCATGCTGGCCATTATTGCGACGGGCGTTGATGATTTCTCGGCGTTTGCTTCTGTCGTGGCAACGCTCAATAACCTCGGGCCAGGGCTTGGCGTGGTAGCGGACAACTTTGCCAGCATGAATCCGGTGGCAAAATGGATCTTGATTGCCAATATGCTTTTTGGCCGTCTTGAGGTCTTTACGCTGCTGGTGCTGTTCACCCCAACATTCTGGCGCGATTAAGGAAGTATTTGGTGAAGACATTAATACTATTCTCCACACGAGACGGGCAGACGCGCGAGATTGCTTCTTATCTGGCCTCTGAATTAAAAGAGCAGGGCGTTTATGCCGACGTAGTGAATCTGAATCGTACGGAAGAGATTGTGTGGCAGGACTACGACCGTGTGGTGATCGGCGCGTCGATTCGGTACGGACATTTTCATCCAGCGGTGGCTCGCTTCGTGAAGAAACATGCCGTCACGCTGAATGCGCTGCCGAGCGCTTTCTATTCTGTGAACCTTGTAGCGCGTAAAGCAGAGAAGCGTACGCCACAGACGAACAGCTATACGCGCAAGTTCCTGCTGAGCTCTCCGTGGCAACCAACGCAGTGCGCCGTGTTTGCTGGCGCGCTGCGTTACCCTCGTTATCGCTGGCTTGACCGCTTTATGATTCGTTTAATTATGAAGATGACGGGTGGGGAAACCGATACAAGTAAAGAAGTGGTCTATACCGACTGGCAGCAGGTTGCCAGTTTTGCGCGGGATATCGCACAATTAACGGCCAATGCGCGGGTTTAATAAACGTAAAGTTTGAAAAATAAGCGAACGAAAACTTTTTTGAAATTTATGCTTGTCACCTCAGAATAACTCCCTATAATGCGCCTCCACTGACACGGAACAACGGAACACAAGCCGCCGGGTCAGCGGGGTTCAGCGATGAACGCCGGCAGAGAAAAGCGAAAATAAACGCTTGACTCTGAATGAGGAAAACGTATTATACGGGACCTCGCAACGGTGAGCGAAAGCCGCGTTGCACTGCTCTTTAACAATTTATCAGACAATCTGTGTGGGCACTCAAAGTGACATGGATTCTAAACGTCGCAAGACGCTAAATGAATACCAAAGTCTCTGAGTGAACATACGTAATTCATTACGAAGTTTAATTCACGAGCATCAAACTTAAATTGAAGAGTTTGATCATGGCTCAGATTGAACGCTGGCGGCAGGCCTAACACATGCAAGTCGAGCGGTAGCACAGGGAGCTTGCTCCTGGGTGACGAGCGGCGGACGGGTGAGTAATGTCTGGGAAACTGCCTGATGGAGGGGGATAACTACTGGAAACGGTAGCTAATACCGCATAACGTCGCAAGACCAAAGAGGGGGACCTTCGGGCCTCTTGCCATCAGATGTGCCCAGATGGGATTAGCTAGTAGGTGGGGTAATGGCTCACCTAGGCGACGATCCCTAGCTGGTCTGAGAGGATGACCAGCCACACTGGAACTGAGACACGGTCCAGACTCCTACGGGAGGCAGCAGTGGGGAATATTGCACAATGGGCGCAAGCCTGATGCAGCCATGCCGCGTGTATGAAGAAGGCCTTCGGGTTGTAAAGTACTTTCAGCGAGGAGGAAGGCATTGTGGTTAATAACCGCAGTGATTGACGTTACTCGCAGAAGAAGCACCGGCTAACTCCGTGCCAGCAGCCGCGGTAATACGGAGGGTGCAAGCGTTAATCGGAATTACTGGGCGTAAAGCGCACGCAGGCGGTCTGTCAAGTCGGATGTGAAATCCCCGGGCTCAACCTGGGAACTGCATTCGAAACTGGCAGGCTAGAGTCTTGTAGAGGGGGGTAGAATTCCAGGTGTAGCGGTGAAATGCGTAGAGATCTGGAGGAATACCGGTGGCGAAGGCGGCCCCCTGGACAAAGACTGACGCTCAGGTGCGAAAGCGTGGGGAGCAAACAGGATTAGATACCCTGGTAGTCCACGCCGTAAACGATGTCGACTTGGAGGTTGTTCCCTTGAGGAGTGGCTTCCGGAGCTAACGCGTTAAGTCGACCGCCTGGGGAGTACGGCCGCAAGGTTAAAACTCAAATGAATTGACGGGGGCCCGCACAAGCGGTGGAGCATGTGGTTTAATTCGATGCAACGCGAAGAACCTTACCTACTCTTGACATCCAGAGAACTTAGCAGAGATGCTTTGGTGCCTTCGGGAACTCTGAGACAGGTGCTGCATGGCTGTCGTCAGCTCGTGTTGTGAAATGTTGGGTTAAGTCCCGCAACGAGCGCAACCCTTATCCTTTGTTGCCAGCGGTTCGGCCGGGAACTCAAAGGAGACTGCCAGTGATAAACTGGAGGAAGGTGGGGATGACGTCAAGTCATCATGGCCCTTACGAGTAGGGCTACACACGTGCTACAATGGCATATACAAAGAGAAGCGACCTCGCGAGAGCAAGCGGACCTCACAAAGTATGTCGTAGTCCGGATCGGAGTCTGCAACTCGACTCCGTGAAGTCGGAATCGCTAGTAATCGTAGATCAGAATGCTACGGTGAATACGTTCCCGGGCCTTGTACACACCGCCCGTCACACCATGGGAGTGGGTTGCAAAAGAAGTAGGTAGCTTAACCTTCGGGAGGGCGCTTACCACTTTGTGATTCATGACTGGGGTGAAGTCGTAACAAGGTAACCGTAGGGGAACCTGCGGTTGGATCACCTCCTTACCTAAAGAACCTGCCTTTGTAGTGTCCACACAGATTGTCTGATGAAAAATAAGCAGTAAAAGAATCTCTGCAGGCTTGTAGCTCAGGTGGTTAGAGCGCACCCCTGATAAGGGTGAGGTCGGTGGTTCAAGTCCACTCAGGCCTACCAAATTCGCTACCGCTCTGCGTTGCAGTGACGCTCACATACCTCAGTATGTTTTGTGTCACCACGCCTTGACCGGAATCGAATTGCGGTACAGAGATTAGTCTTTACGATGGGGTTATAGCTCAGCTGGGAGAGCGCCTGCCTTGCACGCAGGAGGTCTGCGGTTCGATCCCGCATAGCTCCACCATCCTTTTACTGCTGAAAATAAGAAAACTTCAGAGTGTACCTGAAAAGGTGCGCTGCGAAGTTTTGCTCTTTAAAAATCTGGATCAAGCTGAAAATTGAAACGACACACTGTGTCTGCTCTCCGTAATAAGAGCAGATGAGCGGTGTGTTCGAGTCTCTCAAATTTTCGCAACACTGCGGGTGTTTTACGAAACATCTTCGGGTTGTGAGGTTAAGCGACTAAGCGTACACGGTGGATGCCTAGGCAGTCAGAGGCGATGAAGGACGTGCTAATCTGCGATAAGCGTCGGTAAGGTGATATGAACCGTTATAACCGACGATTTCCGAATGGGGAAACCCAGTGCAATCCGTTGCACTATCGTTAAGTGAATACATAGCTTAACGAAGCGAACCAGGGGAACTGAAACATCTAAGTACCCTGAGGAAAAGAAATCAACCGAGATTCCCCCAGTAGCGGCGAGCGAACGGGGAACAGCCCAGAACCTGAATCAGCGTATGTATTAGTGGAAGCGTCTGGAAAGTCGCAGGGTACAGGGTGATACTCCCGTACACAAAAGTACATACACTGTGAGTTCGAAGAGTAGGGCGGGACACGTGGTATCCTGTCTGAATATGGGGGGACCATCCTCCAAGGCTAAATACTCCTGACTGACCGATAGTGAACCAGTACCGTGAGGGAAAGGCGAAAAGAACCCCGGCGAGGGGAGTGAAACAGAACCTGAAACCGTGTACGTACAAGCAGTGGGAGCCTTGATTTATCAGGGTGACTGCGTACCTTTTGTATAATGGGTCAGCGACTTATATTCTGTAGCAAGGTTAACCGTATAGGGGAGCCGAAGGGAAACCGAGTCTTAACTGGGCGTTAAGTTGCAGGGTATAGACCCGAAACCCGGTGATCTAGCCATGGGCAGGTTGAAGGTTGGGTAACACTAACTGGAGGACCGAACCGACTAATGTTGAAAAATTAGCGGATGACTTGTGGCTGGGGGTGAAAGGCCAATCAAACCGGGAGATAGCTGGTTCTCCCCGAAAGCTATTTAGGTAGCGCCTCGTGAACTCATCTTCGGGGGTAGAGCACTGTTTCGGCTAGGGGGCCATCCCGGCTTACCAACCCGATGCAAACTACGAATACCGAAGAATGTTATCACGGGAGACACACGGCGGGTGCTAACGTCCGTCGTGAAGAGGGAAACAACCCAGACCGCCAGCTAAGGTCCCAAAGTCACAGTTAAGTGGGAAACGATGTGGGAAGGCACAGACAGCCAGGATGTTGGCTTAGAAGCAGCCATCATTTAAAGAAAGCGTAATAGCTCACTGGTCGAGTCGGCCTGCGCGGAAGATGTAACGGGGCTAAACTGTGCACCGAAGCTGCGGCAGCGACGCTTATGCGTTGTTGGGTAGGGGAGCGTTCTGTAAGCCGTCGAAGGTGTCCTGTGAGGGGTGCTGGAGGTATCAGAAGTGCGAATGCTGACATAAGTAACGATAAAGCGGGTGAAAAGCCCGCTCGCCGGAAGACCAAGGGTTCCTGTCCAACGTTAATCGGGGCAGGGTGAGTCGACCCCTAAGGCGAGGCCGAAAGGCGTAGTCGATGGGAAACAGGTTAATATTCCTGTACTCGGTGTTACTGCGAAGGGGGGACGGAGAAGGCTATGTTAGCCGGGCGACGGTTGTCCCGGTTTAAGCATGTAGGCGGAGCGTTTAGGTAAATCCGGACGCTTATTAACGCTGAGGTGTGATGACGAGGCACTACGGTGCTGAAGTAACAAATGCCCTGCTTCCAGGAAAAGCCTCTAAGCATCAGGTAACATCAAATCGTACCCCAAACCGACACAGGTGGTCAGGTAGAGAATACCAAGGCGCTTGAGAGAACTCGGGTGAAGGAACTAGGCAAAATGGTGCCGTAACTTCGGGAGAAGGCACGCTGATGGTAGGTGAAGTGACTTGCTCACGGAGCTGAAATCAGTCGAAGATACCAGCTGGCTGCAACTGTTTATTAAAAACACAGCACTGTGCAAACACGAAAGTGGACGTATACGGTGTGACGCCTGCCCGGTGCCGGAAGGTTAATTGATGGGGTTAGCGGTAACGCGAAGCTCTTGATCGAAGCCCCGGTAAACGGCGGCCGTAACTATAACGGTCCTAAGGTAGCGAAATTCCTTGTCGGGTAAGTTCCGACCTGCACGAATGGCGTAATGATGGCCAGGCTGTCTCCACCCGAGACTCAGTGAAATTGAACTCGCTGTGAAGATGCAGTGTACCCGCGGCAAGACGGAAAGACCCCGTGAACCTTTACTATAGCTTGACACTGAACACTGGTCCTTGATGTGTAGGATAGGTGGGAGGCTTTGAAGCGTGGACGCCAGTCTGCGTGGAGCCAACCTTGAAATACCACCCTTTAATGGCTGGTGTTCTAACGTAGACCCGTAATCCGGGTTGCGGACAGTGTCTGGTGGGTAGTTTGACTGGGGCGGTCTCCTCCTAAAGAGTAACGGAGGAGCACGAAGGTTAGCTAATCCTGGTCGGACATCAGGAGGTTAGTGCAATGGCATAAGCTAGCTTGACTGCGAGAGTGACGGCTCGAGCAGGTGCGAAAGCAGGTCATAGTGATCCGGTGGTTCTGAATGGAAGGGCCATCGCTCAACGGATAAAAGGTACTCCGGGGATAACAGGCTGATACCGCCCAAGAGTTCATATCGACGGCGGTGTTTGGCACCTCGATGTCGGCTCATCACATCCTGGGGCTGAAGTAGGTCCCAAGGGTACGGCTGTTCGCCGTTTAAAGTGGTACGCGAGCTGGGTTTAGAACGTCGTGAGACAGTTCGGTCCCTATCTGCCGTGGGCGCTGGAGAATTGAGGGGGGCTGCTCCTAGTACGAGAGGACCGGAGTGGACGCATCACTGGTGTTCGGGTTGTCATGCCAATGGCATTGCCCGGTAGCTAAATGCGGAAAAGATAAGTGCTGAAAGCATCTAAGCACGAAACTTGCCCCGAGATGAGTTCTCCCTGACTCCTTGAGAGTCCTGAAGGAACGTTGAAGACTACGACGTTGATAGGTCGGGTGTGTAAGTGCAGCGATGCATTGAGCTAACCGATACTAATGAACCGTGAGGCTTAACCTTACAACGCCGAAGCTGTTTTGGCGGAAAGAGACACGATATTCAGCTTGATAACAGATTAATTGATGTGCAGAGATGCATGTTGATAACAGAATTTGCCTGGCGGCTTTAGCGCGGTGGTCCCACCTGACCCCATGCCGAACTCAGAAGTGAAACGCCGTAGCGCCGATGGTAGTGTGGGGTCTCCCCATGTGAGAGTAGGGAACTGCCAGGCATCAATAAAGAAGAACCCCGGTCCGAAAGGTCCGGGGTTTTTTGCTTTTGTTTTTGTGTAAGATCGCAGACTCCCTCCTGTCAAACTAATCCCCTATCGACTCACATATACGGTAAACTATCGCAGAAATTGCATCAGGATAGCGTCTATGAACCATAACCTTAAGCCCTGGAATACCTTTGGTATTCAACGAATTGCCGATAACATCGTACGTGCCGACAATACTCATCAACTTCTTGATGCGTGGAACACGGCGACTGAAAATCATCAACCCGTTCTGATTCTCGGTGAGGGAAGTAACGTCCTCTTTCTTGAAGATTTTGCCGGTACAGTCATTATTAACCGCATTATGGGCGTTGAGGTTAGTGAAACGGATGATAGCTGGCACCTGCATGTAGGCGCGGGCGAAAACTGGCATAAACTGGTGCAATTCACGCTTGGAAATGGGATGGCTGGCCTGGAAAATCTGGCGCTGATCCCGGGTTGTGTCGGCTCATCCCCCATTCAGAACATCGGTGCTTATGGCATTGAACTTAAACATGTTTGTGACTATGTCGACTGCATCGAACTGGCGACAGGCAAAACGAGTCGCCTGACTGCGGAACAGTGCCGCTTTGGTTACCGGGACAGTATTTTCAAACACGAATATCAGGATCGTTATGTCATCGTGTCCGTGGGTTTGCGCCTCGCAAAACGTTGGCAGCCGGTATTAACTTACGGTGATTTAACCCGTCTCGATCCGCTAAAAGTCACTGCACGTGAAGTTTTCGACGCGGTATGTCATATGCGAATGACGAAACTTCCCGATCCCAAAGTGAATGGAAATGCCGGTAGTTTCTTTAAAAACCCTGTTATCAGCTCCGAAACGGCAGAAAAATTACTCGCTGAATGGCCTAACGCGCCGCATTATCCGCAAGCAGATGGATACGTGAAGCTCGCCGCTGGCTGGCTAATCGATCAATGTCAGCTCAAAGGTTTAGTAAAAGGTGGTGCTGCGCTCCATCGCCAGCAAGCGCTGGTACTGATCAATGAAAATAATGCGACCAGCGAAGATGTCGTTGCTTTGGCCCATTATGTTCGCCAATGCGTTGGCGATAAATTCGGGGTTTGGCTTGAGCCAGAGGTCCGTTTTATCGGGCGTACTGGTGAAGTGAATGCCGTGGAGACGATTGCGTGAGAGATAATACCGTTCCATTAACGCTGATCAACATTCTTGCTGATGGTGAATTTCACTCGGGCGAGCAACTGGGCGAGCGCCTGGGCATGAGTCGTGCGGCGATCAATAAACACATTCAGACCCTGCGCGACTGGGGCGTTGATGTTTTCACGGTACCCGGAAAAGGCTATAGCTTGCCGGAACCTATTCAGCTACTGGATGAGGACGTCATTCGCAGCCAGTTGAAGCAGGGAAAAGTGACCGTTCTGCCCGTTATTGATTCCACAAATCAGTATTTACTAGAACGTATCAATGAACTGAACTCTGGTGACAGCTGCGTTGCTGAGTACCAGCAGGCCGGTCGGGGACGTCGAGGGCGCAAGTGGTTCTCACCGTTTGGCGCAAATCTCTATCTCTCAATGTTCTGGCGTCTTGAGCAAGGTCCGGCTGCCGCCATCGGTTTAAGTCTGGTGATCGGTATTGTGATTGCCGAAGTGCTTCACGACTTGGGCGCTGATAAAGTCCGCGTAAAATGGCCTAACGACCTCTATCTGAACGATCGGAAACTTGCAGGTATTTTGGTCGAAATGACGGGGAAAACCGGGGATGCTGCGCAGATCGTGATCGGTGCGGGTCTTAATATGGTCATGCGCAACGTGCAGACGGATGTGGTCAATCAGGGCTGGATCACGCTGCAGGAAGCGGGCGTAACTATTGATCGTAATACCCTCGCTGTTCGCCTTATTAAAGAATTACGTGAGGCGTTAACCCTCTTTGAGCAAGACGGGCTGTCACCGTTCCTGAGTCGTTGGGAAAAACTAGATAATTTTATCAACCGCCCGGTGAAACTGATTATTGGTGATAAGGAAATCTTTGGCACCTCACGTGGTATCAATGCTCAAGGTGCTCTCCTGCTCGAACAGGAAGGTATTGTGAAGCCGTGGGTTGGTGGCGAAATTTCACTGCGAAGCGCAGAATAACCAGAGGGAGCCACTGGCTCCCTTTTTTTTGCGTGCGCGTATATTAAGCCCCCCTAAAGTAGTAGGCCTGGAAAGAATATTAGTAAGAATAAGGAGTTAACGAAAATCGGTAAAAACTAACGGCGAAAAAGTATTTCTAAATATTTCACAGGGTAACTTTTTATTAAATCAATGATCGCCGTAAGTAGATATTAAATCTAACAAATCATTTTAAATCACTATTTAAATCTGGATTTGTGAGTTTTTTATAAAATATAACCCCATGAATTTATTTTAGTTAAGCCAATAAACGCACCGTGTTTTTTTCGATCAAAAACAGTTAGCATGTGTCGAGTCGATGTTTACTGTTAAGTCGTAAATAAACAATCCGGCATTAAAACCATAATTTAAGCATGCCCATAATAAGCGTTCAGTTAACTCTGCAACGTAACTGTATACCTACACCTGAATAAAACTCGTCTGTCGATCGTAAATGACCACGTGAGTCAAACTGTGGTGTGTACATTATTTATTTGTAAATCATGAGTATAACTATGAATCATTATGATGATTTGCAGCGATTTAAGGACAAAACGCGCAATCAGGCGCTCGATTTTAAAGACTTCTCCGGACAAAATCAGGTGAGCGAGCAAGGAAGTTGGGCCATTCTTAATCAACTTCTTCCTGCAACGGAAACAAATGCCCTTGCCGCCGGAGGACACGTCTCTTTATCCGTTCCTCAACCTGTCACTCCAGAGGCATTTGCGCTGACGGATGCTGCCTTCGTGCCCGATAGGGTTGTGATTGAGACGGTGTCTCATGATGCCCCTTCGATATTACATGACGTTGCCGAACAGCTTGCCGTTACGCTTGACACTGTCTCTGCTGCACCTGCACCTGCACCTGCACCTGCACCTGATTCGACTCGTGCCGTTATGCCTGCGCCTGCTCCGGCTGAGGTGAATTTCTCGCGTCTGTTCGCTCCTGCGACGAACACCCCGAAGCCCACCGCTGAAAAAAATCAGCCCCTGAATTCCCTGCTGGAAAGGATCGCCACATGCCGTTAGTTTGCATTTGTTCGCCAAAAGGCGGCGTGGGTAAGACGACCATGACCGCAAATCTGGCCTATGCGCTCGCGCGCTCGGGAAGCAAGGTTTTAGCGCTGGATTTCGATGTGCAAAACGCGCTGCGTCTGCATTTTGGCGTGCCGCTTTCCGACACCCGTGGCTACGTTGCTCGAGCAGCAGAATCCTCCGACTGGAGTCAGTTTGTGCTGACTGCTGGTGGAAACCTGTTTGTACTCCCATACGGTGATGCCACCGAACCGCAACGCATGGCGTTTGAAGAACGCCTCACCCATGATGAGCATTTCCTCACGCGCGGTTTAAGCACCCTTTTGAATTATCCGGGGCTGATTATTATTGCCGATTTCCCACCGGGACCGTCGCCAGCCTTAAAAGCAATGTCGCGCCTGGCGGATCTGCATTTGATTACGCTGATGGCGGACACCGCTTCACTTTCTCTGTTGCCACAAATTGAGAATCAACGCCTGACGGGCGGCGCGCTCAATCATAAAGCTGGGCACTATTTTATCCTCAATCAAAGCGACAACCGCCGACAGATCAGTCGTGACGTGACGGCCTTTGTCGAAAATAAACTTGGCGACAAATTGTTGGGCGTTGTGCACCGCGACGAAAGCGTTGGCGAAGCAAATGCCTCCCAACAGTCCGTATTTGACTTCAGTCCGGCATCCGCTGCGGCCTTCGACATTGAGCTTATTGCCAAAAAAGTCGCGGGTATTCTTGGGGTGAAAGTGGGTGACGGTACTGTTCACACCCTTCCGCGTCATTCAGGGTTCTAAACTCAGGCAGAGCAACCTATGAAAAAGTTTCTATTTATTTTGCTGGCCTTAGCAATGATTCCTGTTGCCTTGCTCATCATCATCACGCCGATGGACAGCCAGAAACAATATATCTTTGGCTTTATTAGTATTGGCCTTCTGTTTTTAATGGGCTTTAGCAAAAGACGCAGTATTTCCGTGATTATGGTGGTGATGTCATTATTGATGTCGACCCGCTATATGTATTTCCGCCTGACGCAAACCCTGCATTTTAATTCTGAGATTGAAACAATACTCGGCATGGGGTTATTTCTGGCGGAAGTCTACGTCTGGGTGCTTTTGCTGCTCAACTACCTGCAAACCGTCTGGCCGCTGAAGCGTGAAATTGTCCCGCTGCCCGACGACATGTCGAAATGGCCGACGGTTGACGTCTACATCCCAACCTATAACGAATCGCTGGACGTGGTGCGTGATACGGTGCTGGCCGCGCAGTGTATCGACTACCCGCGCGACAAAATGAAAATCTACCTGCTCGATGACGGGAAGCGCCGTGAGTTTGCCGTCTTCGCGGCAGACGTTGGTGTGGGTTATATCACCCGTAACGACAACTCCCACGCCAAAGCGGGTAACCTGAACCACGCGATGAAGCTGACGCAGGGCGAGCTGATCACGGTATTTGACTGTGACCACGTCGCCACGCGTATTTTCCTGCAAGCCACTGTGGGCGGGTTCCTGAAAGATCCCAAGCTGGCGCTGGTGCAAACGCCGCACTATTTCTATTCGCCAGATCCGTTCGAACGCAACCTCTCCGTCGGGCGAAATATCCCGAATGAAGGGACGCTGTTCTACGGCCCGATTCAGCAGGGCAATGACAACTGGAACGCCACGTTCTTCTGCGGCTCCTGTGCGGTTATCCGCCGTAGCGCCTTGGAAGAGATCGGCGGCTTCGCCGTGGAAACCGTCACCGAAGATGCGCACACCGCGTTGAAAATGCAGCGCCTCGGCTGGAAATCCGCCTTCCTCGATATTCCCCTGGCCGCCGGTCTTGCCACCGAACGCCTGGTTCTGCACGTCATCCAGCGTACCCGCTGGGCGCGCGGCATGACGCAAATTTTCCGTCTGGATAACCCACTCTTAGGCCGTGGGCTGACGATTCAGCAGCGCCTGTGCTACCTCAGCGCCATGCTCTATTATCAGTTCGCACTGCCGCGCATCGCGTTCTTAACCGCGCCGCTGGCCTATCTGCTGTTCAACCTCAACATTATTCACTCGTCGGCGGGCCTGGTGTTTGCCTATGCGCTGCCGCACCTGTTCCTGGCGATTTACCTCAACTCGCGAATGAACGGCCGCTATCGCTACAGCTTCTGGGGTGAAATCTACGATCTGGTGCTGGCATTCCACCTGGTATTGCCAACCGCCGTGACCATGATTTTCCCGAAGCGCGGCAAGTTCAACGTGACGGATAAAGGCGCGCTGCTTAACGTCGGCTACTTCGATTTCAGGGTCGTGCGCCCGCATCTGGTGATCGCCATTCTGCTGGCCATCGGCGTTATTGCCGGTATTGTTCGCGCATGCGCCCACGACTACTACGGCGTCGATCCCAGCGTTATCGCGCTCAATGTCGGTTGGGGGCTTTACAGCCTGATCTTCCTGCTGGCGGCGATTGCCGTCGCCCGTGAAACGCGCCAGACGCGCAAAACTATTCGTATCGACGTCAAAATCCCGGTGCTGATTCACTACGCCAGCGGGATCTCTTCCCGCAGCCAGACGGCGGATTTATCGATGGGCGGTTGCCGTATCGAACTACCGGATGAACGCCATCTGACGGATGAAATCGAAGAAGTGGAACTCCTGCTGCAATCGGGGGCGATCAGCATCCCGGTGAAAGTGGTCGCCACAGACGAAGAGTATATCCGCCTGATGTTTGAAGATATTCCGCTGGCACGCCGCCGTGAACTGGTGCGTGTGGTGCTGGCTCGCGCTGATGCGTGGATCCAGCCGCCAAAACCGCAGGATAATCCGTTCCGTTCGCTGCTGACGATCGTGCGCTGCGTAT
This sequence comes from Enterobacter sp. 638, assembly GCF_000016325.1. Classification (NCBI taxonomy): domain Bacteria; kingdom Pseudomonadati; phylum Pseudomonadota; class Gammaproteobacteria; order Enterobacterales; family Enterobacteriaceae; genus Enterobacter; species Enterobacter sp. 638. The sequence continues at coordinate 4,263,379 of NC_009436.1, read as the reverse complement.
TTGATCTCTTCTGGCTGACGTGGAAAACGCGCCGGGAGAACCGCCGCGCGCAAGCGCAGGTGCAGGAGGACGGCAACGCATGAAGCATCTGACCAAACTGACTTTGCTGGCGGCTTCCTTATTTGCGCTGCCGCTGCATGGCGAAGAAACCTCTGTTGAGGCGCTCTTGCCGGTAGAAATGCCCGCGCCGACCGCGCCAGTGCTGGCCAATTTTGTGCCGTCCACGGTAAACAGTATCAGCGTGGCGCAGATGGGCCAGCCGCAGGGCCTGGTGCTCAGCGGCGGCCAGTTACAGGGCGGGATGAACTTCACTCTGCCGGTCGATCAGGTCATCACCAACGCGCAGTTGTCGCTAAACCTGAAAGTCTCTCCGGCAATGGCAACGCGCAACGCCACCATGCAGCTTATGCTCAACGGCCAGCCGCTCGGCACCGTGCCGCTGGGTGCGGCGGACAGCGACGTGTCTCGCTTCCAGCTGGATATCCCCGCTGCGCTGTTGGTATCCAGCAACAGCCTGAGCTTTAAGATTAACGATGGCGATGCGATGCAGTGCCAGCGCGATCTGTCGGAAAAATACCGCGTCACCATCCTGCCGGATTCTCGCTTTGATTTGGAAGGCCAGCAGCTTGATATCGGCGCGGATCTCAGCCATTTCCCACGCCCGTTCTTTGATTCGATGCAGATGACACCCGCCACGATTGCTTTCGCTTTTGGGCCAACGCTCAGCAGCGATACGCTCGGTGCAGCGGCATCGATCTCCTCCTGGCTCGGCATTCAGGCGGATTATCGCGGCGTCTCATTTGCCGCGCTGCACGACACGCTACCCGAGAAAAATGGCATTCTGATTGGCCATCCGGGCGAGAAAATCGGCGGCCTGACGCTGCCGCAGTCTTCTCAGCCGATGCTGCAGATTATCGATAACCCGGCGAACCCGGTTTATAAACTGCTGCTGATCGTCGGTAACGATGAAGCCGCGCTGCGCACCGCCGCATGGCGACTGACGCGGGGCAATTTCACGCAGCAAACCGCCAGCATGGCGATCCCCACGCAGACGATCCCGGCCAGCAAACCTTACGACGCGCCGCGCTGGATCCCAACCGATCGTCCGGTGAAACTCTCAGAGCTGATCCGCAAGGATCAAAGCCTGACCGTCACCGGGATCTGGCATGCGCCGCTGCGCGTGGCATTCCGCGCGGCCCCGGATCTGTTCCTGTGGGATGGCGAAACCATTCCGCTGCATATCGGCTACCGTTTCCCGACCGAAAGTTGGATCGACGAGAACAAGTCCTGGCTCAGCATGACCATGAACGACACATTCCTGCACAACCTGCCGGTCAACAAACAGGGCGCGCTGGAAACGCTGTGGCATAAAGTGGGTGGCGACGCGCGGCAGGAGAAGTTCGACATGCCGCTGGAGCCATACATGATTTACGGTGACAACCAGCTGTCGCTCTATTTCAACATCACGGCGAAAGAGAACGCGCCGTGTAGCGTGCTGATGAACAACAACATCAAGAGCCGCATCGACGAAGATTCGTGGATCGATCTGAGCCACACGCGCCACTTCTCGCTCTTGCCGAATCTTTCCTATTTTGTCGGCGCATCCTTCCCGTTCACGCGTCTGGCCGATTATTCGCAAACCGTTCTGCTGCTGCCTGAGCAGCCGACCGAAACGCAAATCGCCACGCTGCTGGATATGGCGGCGCGTTCCGGCAATGCCACCGGCACGGCGCTGTACAACAACCGCGTAGTGCTCGGCGTACCGACGGCGGGTGGTAACCTCGAACTGCTGCGCACGCGGGATGTTCTGGCGGTCAGCGGCATGGCGCAGCACGACTTCAACCAGGCACTGTTGAGCGGTTCACCGTTTACTTCCCATGACAACACGCTGGGCGTCCGCACCCCGTCAACGTGGCAGAAACTGCAACGCTGGCTGGCGGGCGACTGGACATCTGATGGTGTCGAAGCCGACCGCTATTTCTCCTCGAACGAAGCGTGGCGCGGGTTTGTCAGCTTCCGTTCCCCGTGGAGTAGCGATCGTCTGGTGGTGATGGCGCTCGGCAGTAACGACGAGCAGTTAGCCCGTCTGCATGACGATTTAACTTCTGCGCGCATCAACGCTGGGATTCGCGGTGACGCGGCCATTATCACCAACGAAAACGGCGTACGCAGCTTCCGCGTGGGGTCGCAGTTCCCGAGCGGCGAAATGCCGACCCAGATGATGATTGTCTGGTACGCCAACCAGCACTCGGCGCTGCTGGCGATTCTGGGGCTGATCATGAGTACGCTTTGCGGTCTGGGGCTGTATGCCTGGCTGAAAAAGCGCGCGCGTAAGCGTTTGAATCCGGAGACAGGAAAGTGAAAAAAATAACCATTAAATCGGCAATCTGTCTCTCCGGCTTGCTGGCATTTGGATCGTCGGCTTATGCGGCGCAAAACGATGCGGCGCTGAAAGCGTTGTTCGACCAGGCCAACTACTGGCACGAAAAATCCCATGACGATCTGGCGAGCGAATCGCTCAAAAAGGTGTTGATGGTAGATGCCAACAACACCCAAGCGCTGTATCTGATGGCGCTCTGGGCGCAGCAAAACGGTGATTTGCAGGGGGCGGCGCAGTGGCGTGCGCGGCTGGCAAAAGTCTCGCCGGGCGATGCGGGTTTGCAATCGCTGGATAATGCCAAACAGATGACGCAAGTCCCGCAGGGCACGCTGACCCTGGCCCGTCAGCAGGCGCGGAGCGGCAATATTCCCGCCGCGCTGGCGACCTGGAAAACGCTGTTCAGCGGTGACACGCCGCCTGCAAGTCTGGCGCCCGAGTATTACCAGACCATGGGCAGCGATAAATCACTCTATCCACAGGCGCTCGCGGAATTACAGCGCTTTGCGGCGCAAAACCCGCAGGACAACGCCGCGCGCGTGGCGCTGGGCAAAATGCTGACCTGGCAGGAAAGCACGCGCCGCGACGGGATTATCCAGTTACAACAAATGGCGAGCGGCAGCAAAGACGCGGATGCCGGTTTACGTCAGGCGCTGCTGTGGCTGGGACCTAAAGCGGGTGACGAGCAGTTCTACGACACCTGGCTGCAACGCCATCCGCAGGACAGCGAAGTGCAGGCGTACTATCGCAAAAACATCGGCGGTGCCGCGAAAGGCGAAGGCTATACCGCGCTGAACAGCGGCAATACCGACGCGGCAAAACGTCAGTTTGAGCAGGTGCTGCAAACCAACCCGCAGGACGCCGACGCGCTGGCGGGAATGGGGTATATCGCGCAGCGCAGCGGTGACTATCAGGCGGCTGCGCAATATCTCGGCCGCGCCGCCAGCCAGGGTGGAGACGCGTCAACGGCGCGCCAAACGCAGGCCGACGACGCCGCATTTTACGGTCAGCTCGCCCAAGCGCAGCAGGCGCTGAAAGAGGGCAACGTCAGCCAGGCGCTGGCGCTCTCTGCACCGCTGGTGCAGCAAAGTGGCGAACGTGGAACGGCGGCCAAACTGTTCCGCGCCGACGTGCTGCGCCATAACAAAGACTATCCGCAGGCCGAACAAACGCTGCGTGAGTTGATTAACCAGCAGCCGCAAAACGGCGCGGCGCGGGAAAATCTCTATTACGTTCTGAAAGAGCAGAACAAAACGGAAGACGCACAGGCGATGCTACGCACGTTGCCAGAGAGTTTGCAGGCGAAGCTCCAGCCGCGTGTGGTGGCGGGTTTGCCGGGCGATCCGATTCGTCGTCAGGCGCAGCAGGCGGCGGCCAACGGCAATACTGAACAGGCGATCGGCATTCTGCGTCAGGGTATTGCGCGTTTACCGGATGACCCATGGTTGCGTCTCGATCTGGCGCGCTTGCTGCAAAAATCAGGTGCGGATGGCGAAGCTGCGGCGGTGATGCAGCCCGCATCCCGGCCGGGTGCGGGCGCAAGCTCCCTGTACGCTGCAGCGTTATTCGCCAGCGAAAGCGGGGCATGGCAGCAATCTCAAACCCTGCTGTCGCGCGTTTCTCCTGCCAGCCAAACGCCGCAAATGCGCGAGCTGGCACTGCGCGTGAACACCAATCTACAAATGGCGACAGCTGAACGCTATCTGGCGCAGGGTAACTCAGTGGCAGCGGCGAACACGCTTAAAACGCTGTCGGCGCGTCCGCCGGAAAGCCCGGCAGATGCGGGCAAACTGGCGCGAATGTTGGCGCAAAGTGGTGACCTCACTACCGCGGTGTCGGTGGTGCGCAGCAATATGCGTGAGGGCGTAAAGGGGAACGCGGGTGATTATGCCGATCAGGTGGCGGTGCTGAATCAGGCCGGGCTGAATGGTGAAGCGCAGAGTTTCCTCTCGAATCCAGAACTGTTGTCGCGCAGCACCCCAACGCAGCTTGCGGGCGTGCGAAACGGCTATGTGATCAACGAAGCGGATCAGCTCCGCGAGCAGGGCAACTATGCGGCGGCGTATGACAAGCTGATTCGCGCCCTGCAAAGCGATCCGCAAAATACCGATCTGATGTTTGCGATGGCGCGTCTGTATCAGACCGGCAAAATGAACAAAGAAGCGGGCGTGGTTTACGACTACCTGATGACCCGCGACACGCCAACTCAGGATGCTCGCGTGGGCGCAATCGACGTGGCGCTGGCCGAAGATAACGTGGTCAAAGCGAAACAGCTCGCCAACGGCCTGCAAAGCGATACTTCGCCGCAGCGTCTGATTTTGCTGGCACGCCTGGAAGAGGCGCAGGGCAATCATCAGCAGGCGATGACGTATCTGCGCAGCGCGCGCGGCAAGCTGCTGGGTCTGCAGTCGACCAACAGCTCTGCCACGCCGACCATGGGAGGTTTATTGCTGGCGGATAACCCGTTCATGACCACCAGCCGTTCGTCACAAGCGGTGGGCGCGACAACGTCCAGCGACAGCGCATTGCCGTGGCAACTGGCGCAAACCGCACGCGAGCCGGGCACCACGCTGCCGGGCACGACGCGTACCGATTTGCCGCAGGAGACTGTCCAAAGCCGCACGCTGCGCCAGGTTGATGACATGATGCAGCGGATGGATGAGCAGACCGGCATGTGGCTGCAAGGTGGAGTCGAGGTGCGCGGTCGTGACGGTGAATCGGGCACCAGCAAACTGACCGAAGCCAAAGCGCCGCTGACCTGGTCCAGCTCGCCGTTTGGTGAATCGCGCTTCGAGTTTACCGCGACACCGGTGACGTTGAGTGCGGGCAGTGCCAGCGGTGACGCCTGGCGTCGTTACGGTACCAATCCGCTGGCAAATGCGCTCAGCAACGTCAGTACGGCAGTGAAGGCCGCGCTCAATGACAACGTTAATGGACCGGCATTTACCGATCTTAGCGCCTATCAAGACGCGTCGAATTTCACGCCGTTCACTGAGCCTGGCTATGAGCGTTTTGATCGCTTGCTGAATTCTCCGCAACTTACCGCGCTGAGCCAGTCGACTTATAAGCCCAATTCCGGCGAGAAGATCTCGGAGTCAACCGACTCGCAAAAAGCCAACGGCGTTGAGCTAAACATGGCGTTGAGCGGCAAAGACTACAAGCTGGATATCGGCAGCACTCCGCTGGGACAGGATCTCAGCACGCTGGTGGGCGGCGTGAAATGGTCGCCGAAGCTCACGAATTATCTGTCGGTCATTCTGACGGGGGAACGACGAGCCGTGACCGACAGCCTGCTTTCTTACGTGGGAATGAAGGATAAATATTCCGGCGAAACCTGGGGACGGGTGACCAAAAACGGCGGCACCGCGCAGCTGAGCTTCGATGACGGCGATGCCGGTTTTTACGTCGGCGGTGGTGGTTACAGCTATCTGGGCGAGAATGTTGCAAGCAATACCAGCATCAACGCCAATGCGGGTGTGTATGTGCGTCCGTATCACGACGATTTCCGTCAGGTGCAAACCGGGATCAGCATTGGCTGGATGGATTTCTCGAAAAACCTTAGCCAGTTCACGATGGGTCAGGGCGGCTATTTCAGCCCGCAAAACTACGTTAGCGTCTCGCTGCCTGTCGATTATTCGCAGAAGTTTGATAACTGGAAACTGAATCTCGGCGGCTCCGTGGGCTATCAGTCATACAGCCAGGACAGCAGCGATTACTTCCCGGACAGCCCTGACGGCCAGAAAGCGTTAGAAACGCTGGCGGATCTTGGGTTTACCAAAGAGGCCCAATACAAAGGTACGTCCGAAAGTGGGATCGGCTATACGATGCGTGCTGGCGTGGATTACAACGTCAACAAAGACATGACCATCGGCGGCAAAGTGGGTTATGACACCTTTGGCAGCTATAACGAAAGTACGGCGGGGCTCTATTTCCGCTACATGCTGGGAGACAAATAATGACAACGACACTGGAAAACCCTGCGCTGCTGGGCTGGTTTCGCGGACAGCAAACGCCGGAAGGCTGGTTTGATCTGCTGGCGCTGATCGTGGACGGCATGGTGCGCAACGTGGGCGAGCTGGAAAGCCAGCCGTTCCTACGCCAGATGGGCATCGCGCTGGCCGATCAATATCCGCTCCCGGCCTCCGAAACCGTGGGTGAACTTGAAGCGAATATCAATGCGCAACTGGCGCGTTTTGGCTGGGGATGCGTGGAGATCGACACCAGCGATACCGATCTTACGCTGCGTCATCAGGCGCTGCCGGTGAGCCGGGTTGAGGATCAGCAAAGCCGCTGGTGTCATGCCTTCTGTGCAATACTGGAAGGGCTTTATGTCCGCTGGATGCAGGGGCAGGGCGGAAAATCGCACGTGACGGTGAGTCGCGAGCGTCTTTTTTCCCTTTCAGACGTGCAATTCCGTTACCACAACCCACAATGAGCTAATTATGCGTAAGCCCGCATGTGCCGCACTGGCGGTCATGATGACTATGATATTTTCCCCGTTCTCTCAGGCCGGTCAGGCCTGGGAGAGTTATAAAGCGCGCTTTTTGATGCCGGATGGCCGGGTTGTCGACACTGGCAACGGCAACGTTTCGCACACCGAAGGGCAAGGCTTTGCCATGCTGATGGCAGTGGCGAGCGATGACAAAACGGCGTTCGACAAGCTTTGGCACTGGACTGACAGTACGTTGAAAAACAAAAGCAACGGCCTGTTTTACTGGCGCTACAATCCGGTCCTGCCGGACCCGATTCCTGATAAAAATAATGCCTCCGATGGCGACGCGCTGATCGCCTGGGCGTTGTTAAAAGCGGACGCGCGCTGGCATGACGCGCGTTACAGCCAGGCATCCGATGCGATAACCAAATCGCTGGTGGCGCGCACGGTCATTCGCTATGCGGGTTATCGAGTGATGCTGCCGGGCGCGCAGGGGTTTAATCTCAACAGCGAAGTGATTTTGAATCCGTCGTACTTTATTTTCCCTGCCTGGCAGGCCTTTGCCGATCGCAGTCATTTGCAGGTGTGGCGCGAGCTGATTCAGGATGGGCACAAGGTGCTGGGCAAAATGGGCACGGGCACGGCGAATTTGCCGACTGACTGGATGTCACTGGCGGCGGGCGGCAAGCTGACACCTGCCAACGCCTGGCCGCCGCGCATGAGCTATGACGCGATCCGTATTCCGCTGTATATCCACTGGTCGAGTCCGCAAAGTCCGTCACTGACGCCATGGCGCAGCTGGTTTGGACAATTCAGCCGCGAGAAAACGCCCGCCTGGGTGAACGTCACGACCAATGAATACGCGCCTTACATGATGGAAGGTGGGTTGCTGGCAGTGCGTGATTTAACGATGGGGCAAGCCTCAGGCGAACCTGATATCACCGCGAAGGATGATTATTATTCGGCGAGTCTGAAGATGTTGGTGTGGTTGGCGGATCAATGATTGATCTCCTCTCCTCGTGAGTGGAGGAATCTCCACACATTGATGATTGGCACAATGTACTCCCATCTCCATTTAGGGAGAGGGCAGGGGTTAGAGGGAGCATGCGGCTCTGCGGATTGTTCCGTTCACTTCCAGCTCGTGCTTATCTATCATTTCGGAACCGGTGAACGTGCCATGGCGGCTCAATCGCCGCCGCCCTGGCAACCCGGGCTCCCGGCAAGAAAATCGTCGCTACGCGATACCTTCGTCTTATTCCCTACGGCTTTCGGGTCGGGCGCGATCCTGCATCCATGCAGGTCACGCCCTCTCCGCGCATCCCTGCGCGTTGCCCCGGCCTTCGGTCAACGACTCAGCGATTTACAGCCGGACCAGGTCATCGTTGAAAGCCCGATATTTTGATGACGCAATCTCATGGCTTTGAACAAAAAAATTCCTGACGAGCCCTCTCCCCTGTCAGGATATATGGAAAGCGTTTACTGCGGATACGGCACCCAATCCCCGCCATTCAACCGCACGTACGGTTTATCCTGATACTGAATCACTACCGCGTTGGCGTTCTCGGAGACTTCCGCCGTCTGCGGCAGGCCGCTGGTGAGCTGATTCCAGTTCACGCTGTCCTCCACAAACAATTTCCCGTCCACCGCACGCGCCACCAGTTCTGAAATCGCCAGATAGCTGCTTGGCTGGGTAATCTCAATTGGCGCACCCTGATGCGGGGTTTTCATGCCAAAGAATTTAATCCCGGCAGGCACGTTGGTGATCGACGGGCTTGGAATATCGCGCAGCCCGGACACCTGCATTCTGTCGCCTTTCAGCGCGCCGCCATGTTCTGGCACGACCACAACCATCACCTTACGGCCAGATTTTTCCAGCTCAGTAAAGAACGCATCCAGCTCATCGAAGAATTTCTGCGCACGCACTTTGTAATCCGCCGTTTTGCTCACGCCCGGATAGTGGTTCCCGTCATGCAGCGGCAACGTGTTGTAGAACGTGGCGCTACGCGCGTTATCGTCCTTGCCGACCGTTTGCAGCCAGCGTTGTAGCACGGCGGTGTCGTCATACACTGGCGAACCGTCAAAGCCCAGCAGCGGAACCGGCAGACCCGTTTGATCCATCAGCGGCGCATGCATGCCGCCGTTTTCGCGCACTTCTTTCAGGAAGCCGCCAAAAATACCGTTATGATCCAGCATCAGGTGCTGAGAGAAGCCCAGTTTTTCGAGGTTATCGAACAGATAACACTGGTTGCCTGCGGGCTGATACAAATTCTTATGCGACGGCTGACCGCAGCTTGCGCGCAGCAGGCGAATCGCCGCCGGACCGCTGTACGAAGTGGCCGAGTTGAAGTCTTTGAACTGAATATCGAAATGCGACCACAGCGGATGCGACATCAAACCGGCAGCTTCCACGTCCGCCCACGAAAGGGAGCAAATGTTAATCACCAGCAGTTCAAACGGCTGTGCATCGGCGGGTAACGCATCCGGGAATTTGGTCTGGCGCTTGGCTTCTGCGTTATAAAAACTGGAAAGCCAGGCGTTGAGATTGGTGTTGGTCGGCGGCGCGGTTTGTGACGGGATATCACCAATGACCGGCGTAGCTCCGGCAGTGGCGACAGTAGGCGCAGCCGTACCGCCCGTGGTGGTGACCGTGTCCGTCGCTTGACCAGCAGGCCACAACGAGAAGCTCGGACCGGCCAGGGTTAACACGTTCAGCCAGATCAGGATGGCCACCACGAACACCGTGATGCGTAGCCATTGCGACAGGAAAAGCCACGCAATGAACAGCACGAAAATCGCGCCGATCATTTGCCAGTTAATAAACCGCTCGACCAGATCCTGAATATAGCCCGCGCTAAAGCCCGCGACCTGCGAACCCTGGCTCATAATACTTTCCGGGCCGGGCAGCCAAGTGTCGTGCCAGAACAGCACAAAACCAATCGGGATGGCTATCCAGTGACGCAGGCGGTGTAGCTTCAGGTTGGGGATTGGCATCAGCAAAAATGCCATAAACACCAGGTTTAACAGCGGATGGAAATTCAGATAGCCCGCCCACAGCAAACCAAATTTCACCAGAAAGTAGAAGTTCCAGCCGGAAAGGCCGCGCCAGTATTGCCAAAGCGGCGAAGGTGCCGAAGCAGTATAAGTAGAATTAGTCATGTTTTCGGTTTGCCTTGACGTGTGTAGCCCGTTTCAGTGTTCCTGCTGGTTTGACGTAGCGGGGTTTTGCAAACAGCAATCTTGTCGTATCACGAATACGGCGCAGCGAATGGCGTGCAAGGTAGCCAAGCGGGAAGAAAATGATCGCACAGACGATCACCAACTGAATGATATCGCTGGTATTCATGATGAAGCTCTCTCTTCCGCATCGTTCAGTAAACGAAGCGGCTCAGGGGTACGGCGCCAGGCGTGCCCGTCATGCGTAGCATTCAGAACGGGTTTCGCATCGCTCGCCATCAGCAGCGGTTTGCCCCACTGCTCAGGTTCCAGCGTTTGCATCTGTACGATTTCGGCGCTGATCAAGTTGTCTTCAAACCAAATCATGCGGTTAGAGAAGATATCGCCGGTCGGCAGCGGGAATATGTGGTTCAGCGCGGTATCCAGGTCGTTAACCCGACAGAAGGATAAAAACAGCACCAGACGATTATCGCCAATGGTCATGATATCGCCGGTACGGTTTGGACGGCACAGCGTCAGCGCCTGTTCAATACGAATGCCCGGAACCGGGCGCAGCGCGACCATCACGCCTTTACCATTTTCTGGCAACAGCGTGTTGCTCATCATATTGCTGACCGCTTCGCAGAAGGTGTCCCACTTCTGATAGCCGCGCAGTTTCATCGGCTGGGTCATGGAAAGCAGCGTCGAAATATCCTCCGGGACGTAGCGATTAAACTGCTGGCCCTGAATGCTTTCGATCAACGTTAAGCAGCGCGAAAGCGGCGCGTTCCATGGAATCACCATGTTTGCCCCACAGCCCAGGAGCAGACGCTCATCGGTGGCGCGCAGGCTGGTGGTATTCTCACGCACGACGATTTTCAACGCGCTTCCGCGCTGACGGCGCAAGGTATGGATCTGCCGCGCAATCGCCTCAATTTGATTATTCTGAGTGAGCGAAAAAACAATCGTGGCGGCCTGAGTCGTGCGGGCCTCGTTAAACAAACCTTCGTTGGTTTCAAACAGCGACCAATATTCAGAAAGCGCAGGCGCACCTTCTAATACCGCAATGTGACTCAAAATACGTTTTTCATCATTACGCGGCTGAACGACCGTTTCTTCTTGCCGCGCAACATGCCACTCGCCATTATTATGCATAAGGGTGAGTTGTTGCCGCGCGCTTACGCCTTTTTCATTACACCAGAAAGCAATATCGTAAAGATGGCTGTCAGCCTGATGGCGGAGGCTGGCAAGACCAAAAAGGGATCGATATTCACTCATTAAAAATGAGAACTGCTTATCATTATTACTGCCTGGGCTGATTACCAGCAGCGTACAATTTTGAACCCGCACCCATTTATTGATCTTTTCCAGCCACAGACGCAATTTTTCTGAAGATATATTTTGCCAAAAATTATTTGTGCATTTGAGGATCACTAAATAATGTTCAGGGTCAATACTGCATTGAATATCGCGGGGCAAAAAGTATAGACCATCTTCTTCATGGGGCATGGAAAACAAACGCACTTTATCGGGACCGCGCGTTTCATTGAGTCTGATGATTTTTTTAGGGTCTTCACCCATAGTGACAACGGCGACTTTTGCGCCCTTATCTTGTGCTGCAATTGTTTGATTCACCAGACTTATAGCATCGTCATTGCGATCCGTGCTAATCCACCAGACTCCGCCGGCTGGCATGTGGCGCAATTCATCCCACAATGACTGGATACCAACTGAAAATATGGGGTTCACAGTGTCCCTCTTGGCGTTTAATTTACCTGTATCTCAGTTTACTAGCGAAAGCGCAGAAATAAACCTAACATTGAAATTAAAGAGCATCAGATTTAGCATGTAAATGAATTTTCGCTGGCAGGAAGCCTTTCTACGTCTGTAGTTCGTTTGGTTTTAATAAAGGGATGAAACTAAAATGCATAATAATGAGCCTGCAACGCCGGTTGATTCTAGCCTGGGGTACACATTCCAAAACGATTTTTTGGCGCTTAGCCAGGCATTTTCATTGCCAGAAATAGATTACACCGATATTTCCCAACGGGAACAGTTGGCGGCGGCGATTAAACGCTGGCCTTTATTAGCTGAATTTGCCCGTCAACAATAAGGGAGCCATTGATGGCCATACTCGGATTACAGGGCATTCGTGGCGGTGTAGGCACGACGTCTATCGCAGCGGCGCTGGGATGGTCATTACAGGTATTAGGTGAATCCGTCCTGGTTATTGATGCCTGCCCTGATAATTTACTGCGCATGTCTTTTAACGTCGACTATGACGTGTCCGACGGCTGGGCGCGCGCGCTGCTTGATGGCCGCGACTGGCGTGATACCGCGCAACGTTATACCTCGCAGCTTGATATCTTGCCGTTTGGTCAATTGACCGTGAGCGAGATGGAATCGCTGCACACCCGTTTTGGTACGCTGGGATATTTTGCGGATGCCCTGCAATTGTTGCAGGAAAAAAGTCACTACCAGTGGATTTTGCTGGATCTGCCAAACGGCTTTTCTCCGCTGACTCGCCAGTTAATCGAACACTGCGACCACATGCTGACCATCGTCAATGCCGATGCCAATTGCCATATTCGCCTGCATCAACAGGCACTGCCCGCGGGCGCACATATTCTGATCAATGATTTACGTATCGGCAGCCAAATTCAGGATGATTTGTATCAGGTGTGGCTGCAAAGCCAGCGCCGTCTGCTGCCGATGATCGTCCATCGTGACGAAGCGATTGCAGAATGCCTGGCATCAAAACAACCGCTGGGTGAATATCGCGGTGACTCGCTGGCAGCCGAAGAGATCCTTACGCTGGCCAACTGGTGTCTGCTGCACTATACCGGACGTCCGGAACCGGGTAGGAGCCACCCATGAGCCGCGCGTCCGCCTGGTTACTCATCCCGCCGGTCAGCGCCCGTTTAAGCGAGCGTTACCGGAATTACCGCCGTCATGGCGCGTCGCCCTTCAGCGCCGCGCTCGGTTGTTTCTGGATGGTCCTGGCCTGGATTTTTATCCCGCTCGAACACCCACGCTGGCAGCGTATTCGCGCACGCCATCACGAACTGTATCCGCATCTGAATCCTGACAGGCCAAGGCCGTTAGATCCTGCGCGTTACGCGATTCAGGCCCTATGGCTGATTGCCACGTCTGCTAAGAAAGAAAAAACCGAACCGCGCTGGCGCGGCATGGGCGGCTTTAAAAATCTGCGTGGCCGCTACCATCAGTGGCTCGAAAACCTGCCCGACCGCGTCAGAAATCAGACCCGCCATCTTGAGAGCGAGAAAGAGCTGGGGCATCTGCATCCCGGATTACGCCGCTTTATCCTGGGCATCATCGTCGTTTTCTCGCTGATTCTGGCACTGGTGTGCATTACTCAGCCCTTTAACCCGCTGGCGCAGTTCATCTTCCTGATGCTGCTGTGGGGCGTAGCGCTGCTGGTGCGCCGTATTCCGGGGCGTTTCTCGGCGATGATGCTGATTGTCCTGTCGCTGACCGTCTCCTGCCGCTACATCTGGTGGCGCTACACTTCCACGCTGAATTGGGACGACCCGGTGAGTCTGGTGTGTGGCCTGGTGCTGCTGTTTGCCGAAACCTACGCGTGGATTGTCCTGATTCTGGGGTATTTCCAGGTCGTGTGGCCGCTGAATCGCCAGCCGGTTCCGCTGCCGAAAGACACGCGTGTGTGGCCGACAGTCGACATTTTTGTTCCGACGTATAACGAAGATCTGAGCGTGGTGAAAAACACCATTTATGCTTCGCTGGGCATCGACTGGCCGAAAGACAAGCTTAAGATTTGGCTCCTCGACGACGGCGGTCGCGAAGAGTTTCGCCAGTTTGCGCAGAGCGTCGGGGTGGAATATATCGCCCGTACCACGCACGAGCACGCCAAAGCCGGGAACATTAACAATGCGCTGAAATACGCCACGGGCGAATTTGTCTCTATCTTCGACTGCGACCACGTCCCGACGCGCTCGTTCCTGCAAATGACGATGGGCTGGTTCCTGAAAGAGAAACAACTGGCGATGATGCAGACGCCGCACCACTTCTTCTCGCCCGATCCGTTTGAACGCAATCTGGGTCGGTTCCGCAAAACGCCGAACGAAGGGACGCTGTTCTACGGGCTGGTGCAGGACGGTAACGACATGTGGGATGCGACCTTCTTCTGCGGCTCCTGCGCGGTGATTCGACGCGTTCCGCTGGACGAAATCGGCGGCATCGCGGTCGAAACCGTCACCGAAGATGCGCACACTTCGCTGCGTCTGCACCGTCGCGGTTATACCTCTGCCTACATGCGTATTCCGCAGGCGGCAGGGCTGGCGACCGAATCGCTGTCGGCGCACATTGGTCAACGTATTCGCTGGGCACGCGGGATGGTGCAGATTTTCCGCCTCGATAATCCGCTGTTTGGCAAAGGGCTGAAGATGGCGCAGCGCCTGTGTTATCTCAACGCCATGTTCCACTTCTTGTCCGGTATTCCGCGGCTGATCTTCCTGACCGCGCCGCTGGCGTTCCTGCTGCTGCATGCGTACATCATCTTTGCCCCGGCGTTGATGATCGCGCTGTTCGTGCTGCCGCACATGATTCACGCCAGCCTGACGAACTCAAAAATTCAGGGCAAATATCGCCATTCGTTCTGGAGTGAAATCTACGAAACGGTGCTGGCGTGGTACATCGCGCCGCCGACGCTGGTGGCGCTGATCAACCCGCACAAAGGCAAATTTAACGTTACCGCAAAAGGTGGCCTGGTGGAGGAAGAGTATGTCGACTGGGTGATTTCCCGTCCGTACATTTTCCTCGTGCTGCTGAATATTGTCGGGGTGCTGGTGGGCATCTGGCGTTACTTCTACGGGCCGGAAAGCGAAATGCTGACCGTGATCGTGAGCCTCGCGTGGGTCTTCTACAACCTGATTATCCTCGGCGGCGCAGTGGCGGTGTCGGTGGAGAGTAAACAGGTGCGCCGCGCGCATCGCGTCGAAATCTCCATGCCTGCAGCGATTGCCCGCGAAGATGGGCATCTTTTCTCCTGCACCGTTCAGGACTTCTCGGACGGCGGTCTGGGCATCAAGATCAACGGCCAGGCAAAAGTGCTGGAGGGGCAAAAAGTGAAATTGCTGCTCAAGCGCGGCCAACAGGAGTATGTCTTCCCGACGCAGGTGGTCCGCGTTTTGGGGGATGAAGTTGGGCTGCAATTGATGCCGCTCACTAAGAAGCAACATATCGATTTTGTGCAGTGTACGTTTGCCCGCGCGGATACGTGGGCGCTCTGGCAGGACAGCTTCCCGGAAGATAAACCGCTGGAAAGTCTGCTGGATATTCTGAAGTTGGGGTTCCGTGGTTATCGCCATCTTGCAGAATTTGCTCCGCCGTCAGTGAAAATAATTTTCCGGTCACTTACCTCGCTGGTTTCCTGGGTGGTGTCGTTTATCCCTCGTCGTCCTGAGCGAGATGAGGCGATACAACAACCGGACCCGGTTATGGCTCAACAATGATGATAACGCGATGAAAAGAAAACTTTCCTGGATATGTGCAGTGGCGGTTGGGATGAGTGCGCTGCCCGCGATGATGGCTCAAGCGGCGCCTGAAAATACGGCGGCAACGCCTGCACCGACCGTGCCTGTCGTCGCGCAAGCGACCGATCCGGTGGTCACCGCAGCGCCAACGCAAACTGAAAACGTGGTGCCAAATCAGCCAACCGAGGGCAACACCCTTCCGGCGACGCCGACAGGTGCGCAGGCGGTTGGGCAGGTGATGCCGGGCGTTAACGGGGCGAATGCGCCTATCATGGCTGAAAACACGCCGTCGCGTGACGTGAAGCTGACGTTTGCGCAGATTGCGCCGCCGCCGGGCAGCATGATTTTGCGCGGCATCAACCCGAATGGCGGTGTTGAGTTTGGGATGCGCAGCGATGAAGTGGTGTCGAATGCCCTGCTGAATCTCGAATACACGCCATCGCCGTCTCTGCTGCCGGTTCAGTCCCAGCTCAAGGTCTATCTCAACGATGAGCTGATGGGCGTGTTGCCTGTCACCAAAGAGCAACTGGGCAAAAAAACGCTGGCGCAGGTGCCGATCAATCCGCTGTTTATCACCGATTTTAACCGCGTACGTCTGGAGTTTGTCGGTCACTATCGCGACGTGTGCGAAAACCCGGCCAGCAGCACGCTGTGGATGGATGTGAGCCGCAATTCCTCGCTGAGCATGACTTACCAGACGCTGGCGGTGAAAAACGATCTCTCCGCGTTCCCGGTGCCGTTCTTTGATCCGCGTGATAGTCGCGAGCTGAATCTGCCAGTGGTCTTTGCCGGTTCGCCGGATATTACCCAGCAGCAGGCGGCCACCATCGTCACCTCGTGGTTTGGCTCCCGTTCAGGCTGGCGCGGGCAGAGCTTCCCGGTGCTGTTCGACAAACTACCGGACCGCAACGCCATTGTGTTTGCCACCAATGAGAAGCGTCCCTCGTTCCTGCGCGACCATCCTGATGTGAAAGGACCGGTGGTCGAAATGGTGAATCATCCGGACAAACCGTATGTGAAGCTGCTGGTGGTCTTTGGCCGCGACGATAAAGATTTAGTGCAAGCCGCGAAAGGCATTGCTCAGGGCAACGTGCTGTTCCGTGGCAATAGCGTTGCCATTGGCGACGTTAAACCGCTGCTGGCGCGTAAACCGTACGATGCGCCAAACTGGATCCGCACCGACCGCGCGGTGACGTTTGGCGAGCTGAAAACCTATGAAGAGCAGCTTCAGTCCACGGGGCTTGAGCCGTCAGCGATTAACGTCCCGCTGAATCTGCCGCCGGATATGTACCTGCTGCGCAGCAACGGGATTGATATTGCGCTGAACTATCGTTACACCGCGCCGCCAACCAAAGACAGCTCGCGGATGGATATCAGCCTGAACAACCAGTTCCTGCAATCCTTCCCGCTGACCAGCAGCCAGGACACCAACAAGCTGCTGCTGCGTCTGCCGGTACTGCAAGGCCTGCTGGACGGTAAAACGGACGTTTCGATTCCGGCGCTGAAACTCGGCGCGGTCAACCAGCTACGCTTTGATTTCCAGTACATGAACCCGATGCCGGGTGGCTCGGTGGATAACTGTATTACCTTCCAGCCGGTGCAGAATCATGTGGTTATCGGCGACGATTCGACGATCGACTTCTCGAAGTACTATCACTTCATTGCGCTGCCGGATCTACGCGCGTTTGCGAACGCCAGCTTCCCGTTCAGCCGCATGGCCGATCTGTCAGAATCCATTGTTGTGATGCCTAAAACGCCAAACGAAGGGCAGATCGCTACTCTGCTGGATGCCATGGCGGCAGTGGGTGCGCAAACCGGTTTACCGGCCATTAACGTCACGTTGACCGATGATGGTAGCCAGATTCAGAACAAAGACGCCGATATTATGGTGATCGGCAACATTCCGGAAAAACTGAAAGACGACAAACGTATCGACTTGCTGGTTCAGGCAACAGAATCCTGGGTCAACACGCCGCTGCGTCAGACGACATTCCCAAGCATCATGCCGGATAACGCAGACCGTGAAGCCAGCGTGCAGACCAACGTGAGCTCGGAAGGCCCAATGGCGGCGATTGTCGGGTTCCAGTCTCCGTACAACGAACAGCGCAGCGTCATCGCCCTGCTGGCGGATAGCCCACGCGGGTATGAGCTGCTGAACATGGCGATGAATGACAGCGGCAAGCGTGCAGCGATGTTCGGTTCCGTGGCGGTGATTCGTGAGTCTGGCGTCAACAGTCTGCGCGTGGGGGATGTTTACTATGTCGGCCACTTGCCGTGGTTTGAGCGCGTCTGGTATGCGCTGTCCAATCACCCGGTTCTGCTGGCGGTGTTTGCGGCCATCAGCGTGGTGTTGCTCGCGTGGGTGATGTGGCGTCTGCTGCGAATCATCAGCCGTCGTCGTCTCCATTCGGAAAACGAGTAACGGACGATGAACGCGCTTCGCGGGTGGATGATGGTCGCGCTGGTTCTGGCGGCAGCGAATGCGCGTGCGGCCTGTAGCTGGCCCGCGTGGGAGCAGTTTAAACAGGACTACATCAGCGATGGCGGGCGCGTGATTGATCCCAGTGACGCGCGGAAAATCAGCACTTCGGAAGGGCAAAGCTATGCGCTGTTCTTTGCCCTGGCCGCCAACGATCGCAAAGCGTTCGATTTACTGCTGACCTGGACGAGCGACAATCTCGCCCAGGGCTCCCTGAGTCAGCATCTGCCTGCCTGGTTGTGGGGGAAAAAGGATGCGGATACCTGGGCGGTGATCGACAAAAACTCTGCGTCTGATGCGGATATCTGGATTGCCTGGTCGTTGCTGGAAGCGGGGCGTTTGTGGAAAGCGCCGCAATACACCGCCACCGGCAAAGCACTGCTAAAACGCATCGCCAGCGAAGAAGTGATCAAAGTGCCGGGTTTAGGGCTGATGCTCCTGCCCGGCAACGTCGGTTTTACCGAGGAGAAAGCCTGGCGCTTTAACCCCAGCTATCTCCCGCCGCAGCTGGCGAACTATTTCACCCGCTTTGGCGCGCCGTGGACCACGCTTCGCGAGACGAATCTGCGTTTACTGCTGGAAACCGCGCCAAAAGGATTTGCGCCCAACTGGGTGCAGTATCAGCAAAAAAAAGGCTGGCAATTGCAGCCAGAAAAAACCTTTATCGGCAGTTACGACGCGATTCGCGTGTATCTCTGGACGGGCATGATGCACGACCGCGATCCGCAAAAAGCCCGACTGCTGGCACGTTTTAAACCGATGGCGACGCTCACAACAAAAAATGGCGTCCCGCCGGAGAAGGTCGATGTCGCAAGCGGTAAACCCACAGGCGATGGCCCGGTCGGTTTCTCCGCCTCGCTGCTGCCTTTTTTACAGGACCGTGATGCACAAGCGGTGCAACGCCAGCGCGTCGCCGACCATTTTCCCGGCAATGACGCCTATTACAGCTACGTGCTGACCCTGTTCGGACAAGGATGGGATCAGCATCGTTTTCGCTTCACCGCAAAGGGTGAATTACACCCTGACTGGGGCCAGGAATGCGCAAGTTCTCATTAAGTTTACTCAGTTTATCGCTTGGCTTAACGCTGATGCCGCTGGCGCAGGCCGCCAACTCTCCCCAGCAAAAACAGTTGCTGGAACAGGTTCGGCTCGGCGAAGCGACGCAACGCGAAGATCTGGTCCGCCAGTCGCTCTATCGTCTGGAGTTGATCGACCCGAATAATCCGGACGTGATCGCCGCGCGATTCCGCTATCTGCTGCGTCAGGGCGATAATGCGGGCGCGCAAAAAGAGCTGGATCGCCTGAAGGGTATCGCGCCGAGTTCGAGTGCTTATAAGGCTTCGCAAAACGCCATGTTGCTCTCGACGCCAGAAGGGCGTCAGGAATTACAGCAGGCGCGTTTACTGGCGACCACCGGCCATACGCAGGAAGCCATTGACGCTTACGACAAAATCTTTGCCGGTAATCCGCCCAACGATGCGCTGGCGACGGAATACTGGACCGTTGTCGCTAAGAATCCTGCGCGTCGCGTTGAGGCCATCAACCAGCTCAAAAAAATTAATCTCACCAGCCCTGGCGATACGCAGCTGCAAAACACGCTGGCGCAGCTTCTGTTCCAGAGCGGGCGCAGCGATGAAGGCTTTGCGGTGCTGCGGCAAATGGCGAAATCCAACGCCGGACGCGATGCGGCTTCCGACCTCTGGTATCAGCAGATCAAAGACGCGCCGGTGAGTGCCGCCAGCGTCAAAGCCTTACAGGATTATTTGCAGGTGTTCAGCACGGGCGATAACGTCACCGCAGCCCGCTCGCAGTTGGATGACCAGCAAAAACGCTTAGCCGATCCCGCGTTCCGTGCCAAAGCCGAAGGGCTGGCAGCGGTTGAAGCAGGCCAGGGCGGCAAAGCCGTTGCCGAGCTACAGCAGGCGGTGAGCGCCAATCATGCCGACAGCGAAGCCGTGGGCGCGCTGGGGCAAGCGTATTCCCAGCGCGGCGATCGTGCGCGAGCGGTCACTCAGTTTGAAAAGGCGATCGCGCTCGATCCGCAAAGCGATAACCGCGGGAAATGGGACAGTCTGCTGAAGGTCAACCGCTACTGGCTGCTGATTCAGCAGGGCGATGCCGCGCTGAAAGCCAATAATATCAGCCAGGCTGAACGTCATTATCAGCAGGCGCGCAACATCGACAATACCGACAGCTACGCGGTGCTTGGCCTTGGCGATGCGGCGGTTGCACGCAAAGATAACGCCGCCGCCGAGCGTTTTTATCGTCAGGCGCTGCGCATGGACAGCGGCAACAGCAACGCGGTACGCGGGTTGGCCAATATTTATCGCGCACAATCACCGGAAAAAGCCGACCAGTTTATCCAGTCACTTACCGCCAGCCAGCGTCGCAGCATCGATGATATCCAGCGCAGTCTGGATAACGACCGGCTCGCGCAGCAGGCGGAACAGCTGGAAAACCAGGGCAGTTTTGCCCAGGCGGCTGAAATTCAGCGCCGTCGGCTGGCGCTCGATCCAGGCAACGTGTGGATAACCTATCGTCTGTCACGCGATCTCTACAGCGCCGGGCAGCGCAGCCAGGCGGATACGCTGATGCGTCAACTGGCGAGCCAAAAACCGGGCGATCCGGAACAGGTTTACGCCAACGGTTTGTATCTATCGGGCAATAATCAGGATCGTGCCGCGCTGGCGCATCTCAACACGCTTTCACGCGATAAATGGAACGGCAATATTCAGGAACTGGCTGACCGACTGCAAGGCGATCAGGTGCTGGAAACCGCCAACCGCCTGCGCGATAGCGGCCAGGAGCGCGAGGCGGAAACGCTATTACGCCAGCAGCCGCAGTCCACGCGTATCGACTTAACGCTGGCAGACTGGGCGCAGCAGCGGGGCGATCGGGCCTCAGCCAAAGCCGCATACAGCACTGTTTTACAGCATGAACCGCAAAACACCGATGCGATTCTTGGCCTGACGGAAGTCTATCTTTCTGAAGGCGATAAAGATGCTGCACGCGCACAGCTGGCGACACTGCCCGCCGGGCAAAATAGCGAGCCGCCGTCGGTGAATATGCAGCGCCGCGTTGCGCTGGCGCAGGCTGAGCTGGGCGACACAGCTGCCGCAGAGCAGACGTTCAGCAAACTGGTTCCGCAGGCAAAATCGCAGCCGCCGTCAATGGACAGCGCGCTGGTGCTGCGCGATGCAGCACGTTTCCAGGCCAGTAACGGCCAGCCGCAACAGGCGCTAGAAAGCTATAAAGATGCGATGGTTGCGTCCGGTATCACCCCGACGCGCCCTGAAGATAACGACAGTTTTACGCGCCTGACGCGTAATGACGAAAAAGACGATTGGCTTAAGCGCGGCGTGCGCAGCGATGCGGGCGAGCTGTATCAGCAGCAGGATCTCAACGTCACGCTGCAGCATGACTACTGGGGTTCCAGCGGGACCGGCGGGTACTCCGATCTGAAAGCACACACCACCATGCTGCATGTCGATGCGCCGCTGTCCGACGGACGGATGTTCTTCCGCAGCGATCTGGTGAATATGAACGCCGGTTCGTTTGAGACCAAAGACGGGACTTACGATCCCAAATGGGGCACGTGCGCCGGTACGCCATGTCACGGCAGTACCAATCAAAGCGCAAACGGCGCGAGCGTGGCGGTGGGCTGGGAAAACAAAACCTGGGCGATGGACATCGGCACCACGCCAATGGGCTTTAACGTCGTCGACGTGGTGGGCGGCCTAAGCTACAGCAACGATTTAGGGCCGATAGGCTATACCGTTAACGCCCATCGCCGTCCGATCTCCAGCTCCGTGCTGGCGTTTGCCGGACAAAAAGATCCTAACACCGGCACCACATGGGGCGGCGTGCGTGCCACCGGTGGCGGCGCGAGCATCAGTTATGACAAAGGCGAAGCCAACGGCATCTGGTCGAGTCTGAACATGGACGCGCTCGAGGGCAAAAACGTTGCGGATAACTGGCGCATCCGTTGGATGACCGGCTATTACTACAAGATTATCAACAAAAACAACGAGCGCCTGACGGTGGGTCTGTCGAATATGCTCTGGCATTACGACAAAGATTTGAGTTCCTATGCCCTGGGCCAGGGCGGCTATTACAGTCCGCAGGAGTACGTTTCTTTCGCGGTGCCAGTTACCTGGCGTAAACGCACCGAAAATTGGTCCTGGGAATTGGGCGGTTCAGCCTCCTGGTCGCATTCCAAAAGCAAAGACGGAATGCGCTACCCGATTCAGGGGCTCATCCCAACCAATGAAGAAGGACGATACGGCGACAGAAAAGAGCCGGAAGAGGGCAGCAGTTCGTCAGGAACCGGTTATACCGCGCGGGCGATTGTGGAACGTCGCGTAACGTCCAACTGGTTTGTCGGTTTGGGCGTCGATATCCAGCAAGCGAAAGACTACACCCCGAGCCATGCGCTGCTGTATGTGCGCTACTCCGCTGCGGGCTGGCAGGGCGATATGGACTTACCGCCGGAACCGCTCACACCTTATGCGGACTGGTAACCGGAATTATCCTTAATAGAAATCTTAGGCTCTCTTAAATTCGTTGCGATCGGGTATACTCTGGCGGCAATAGGGTAACGTTTTGTTACGCTATGCTTCGGGTTTGTGGAGAGTCAATTTGCGTGTCAGCCGTTCTTTAACGATCAAACAAATGGCGATGGTATCTGCCGTCACTATGGTGTTTGTTTTCATATTTTGCGTTATTTTGCTGTTTCATTCCGTACAGCAGAATCGCTACAACACGGCTTCACAACTGGAAAGTATCGCCCGCTCGGTTCGTTTACCGCTCTCGGCCGCCATTCTGAAAGGGGATATCCCCGAGGCAGAAACCATTTTACAGCGCATTCAACCTGCAGGAATTGTCAGCCGGGCGGATGTGGTGTTACCCAATCAATTCCAGGCGCTGCGGATGAGCTTTATTCCCGAGCGTCCGGTTCCGATGATGATCATGCGGATGTTTGAGCTGCCGGTGCAGATTTCGCTCCCGCTTTACTCCCTTGAACGCCCTGCCAATCCGCAGCCGTTAGCCTATTTGGTTCTACAGGCGGACGCGTATCGGATGCACAAGTTCGTGATGAGCTGGGTCTCGACGTTAGTAACTACTTACTTACTTTTAACGCTGATTCTGAGCGTGGCGCTGACCTGGTGTATCAACCGTTTGATTGTCCATCCGCTGCGCAAAATTGCCCGTGAGCTGGATAATCTCTCGCCGCAGGACCAGGTGGGACATCAGCTTTCCCTGCCGCGCCTGCATCATGACGACGAAATCGGCATGCTGGTGCGCAGTTACAACATTAACCAGCAGCGCTTGCTGCGCCACCAGGATGAGCTTAACAGCAACGCCACGCGTTTCCCGGTCTCTGAGCTGCCAAACAAAGCCTTCCTGATGGCGTTACTGGAACAAACCGTCGCGCGTCAGCAGACCACGGCGCTGATGGCTATCGCCTGTGAAACCTTGCAGGACACGGCCGGCGTGCTGAAAGAGAGTCAGCGCGAAATGCTGCTCCTGACGCTGGTGGAAAAAATCAAATCGGTGCTCGCGCCACGAATGGTCCTCACCCAAGTGAGCGGCTACGATTTTGTGATTCTCGCCCACGGAGTGAAAGAGCCGTGGCACGCCATCACGTTAGGTCAGCAAGTGCTCACTGTCATAAATGAGCGTCTGCCGGTGCAGGGCATTCAGCTGCGTCCGAGCGCCAGTATCGGTCTGGCGATGTATTACGGCGATCTGACGGCAGAACAGCTGTATCGACGTGCGTTCTCCGCGGCCTTTACCGCCCGTCGCAAAGGCAAAAATCAGATTCAGTTCTTCGAACCGGAGCAGATGGAAAAGGCGCAGCGGCGGTTGACGGAAGAGAGCGATATTCTCACCGCGCTGGATAATAATCAGTTCGCGCTTTGGCTCCAGCCGCAGGTCAATCTTGAAACGGGCGAAGTGAAAAGCGCCGAAGCGCTGTTACGCGTCCAACAGCCGGATGGTTCGTGGGAGCTGCCCGAAGGGCTGATTGAGCGGATTGAATCCTGTGGGCTGATGGTGACAGTGGGTTATTGGGTGCTGGAAGAGTCGTGCCGTCAGCTTTCTGCCTGGCAGGAACGCGGCATCGAGATGCCGCTGTCGGTCAACCTTTCTGCTTTACAGCTGATGCACCCGACGATGGTGTCGGAGATGCTGGAGCTGATCAATCGCTACCGGATCAAGCCCGACACGTTGACCCTCGAAGTCACAGAAAGCCGTCGTATTGACGACCCAAATGAAGCGGTGGCGATTCTGAAACCACTGCGTAATGCCGGGATTCGCATTGCGCTGGATGATTTTGGCATGGGCTACGCGGGGCTGCGCCAGCTCCAGCACATGAAAACGCTGCCCGTCGACGTACTGAAGATCGACAAGACTTTTGTTGACGGTCTGCCAGACGACAGCAGCATGGTTGAAGCCATTATTCAGATGGCGCGCAGCCTTGATTTGCATGTGATCGCTGAAGGTGTCGAAACGGAAGCCCAGCGCGACTGGCTGGCGAAGGCGGGTGTCGAAAGTGGTCAGGGCTTCTTATTTGCTCGCGCCGTGCCGCCTGATGAATTTGAAAAACGTTATCTCACAGCCGAAAACACGCCCGCAAAAGTGTAAGTTTGTTGCTGGCTTGTTCGAGTCAGCTCTAATTTCTTAACATTTTTGTTTCAATTTTGACGTGTGTTCATTTCTGTCCTGTTTTACGGGTGTTATTTTAAAGCCGCAGGTGAGTCTTACCCATAAAAAACCTGTGGTTTTTCTTTCCAAGGACACCCTATGAAAACCTCACTCTTTAAAAGTCTCTACTTTCAGGTTCTGACAGCGATTGCCATTGGTATTCTCCTTGGCCATTTCTATCCTGAACTGGGCGCACAAATGAAACCGCTTGGCGACGCGTTCGTGAAGCTCATCAAAATGATCATCGCGCCCGTTATCTTCTGTACCGTAGTGACCGGAATCGCTGGCATGGAAAGCATGAAGGCGGTCGGTCGTACCGGTGCAGTTGCCCTACTGTATTTCGAAGTCGTTAGTACTATTGCGCTGATTATCGGCCTGATTATCGTGAACGTGATGCAGCCGGGTGCGGGGATGAACGTTGATCCTTCCACGCTGGATGCCAAAGCGGTCGCGATTTATGCCGAGCAGGCCAAAGATCAGGGTATCGTCGCGTTCCTGCTGGATGTGATTCCCGGCAGCGTGATTGGTGCCTTTGCCAGCGGCAACATTTTGCAGGTGCTGCTCTTCGCCGTGCTGTTTGGTTTTGCCCTGCATCGCCTGGGCAGCAAAGGCCAGCTGATTTTCAACGTGATTGAAAGCTTCTCGCAGGTCATTTTCGGCATCATCAATATGATCATGCGCCTGGCACCAATTGGTGCGTTCGGGGCGATGGCCTTTACGATTGGTAAATATGGCGTGGGCACATTGATTCAGCTCGGCCAGCTGATCATCTGCTTCTATATCACCTGTATTCTGTTTGTGGTGGTGGTGCTCGGTTCGATTGCGCGCGCGACCGGTTTCAACATCTTCAAATTTATCCGCTACATCCGCGAAGAACTGCTGATCGTGCTGGGTACGTCCTCTTCTGAATCGGCGCTGCCGCGTATGCTCGATAAGATGGAGAAACTAGGCTGCCGTAAATCGGTCGTGGGGCTGGTGATACCGACCGGGTACTCCTTCAACCTCGACGGTACATCGATTTATCTGACCATGGCCGCCGTGTTTATCGCCCAGGCGACAAACACCCATATGGATATTTTCCATCAGATAACCCTGCTGGTGGTGCTCCTGCTTTCATCAAAAGGGGCGGCGGGCGTGACGGGCAGTGGGTTTATCGTGCTGGCAGCCACCATTTCGGCCGTCGGGCACCTGCCGATTGCGGGTCTGGCGTTGATTCTCGGTATCGACCGCTTTATGTCTGAAGCCCGTGCCCTGACCAACCTGATCGGTAACGGTGTTGCCACCGTGGTGGTAGCGAAATGGGTGAAAGAGCTGGACCATAAAAAACTCGACGATACGCTGAATAATCGCGTGCCAGATAGCAAAACCCAAGGTTTATCCTCATAAAATCAGCACTTATGCCCGCTTACCCTTGTAGGGGGGCGGGCTCCTGCGCATAATAACGACTCATATCTGTCATAATTCGACAAGATTTTTTTCAGGTATATTTCACTTCATGCCGTGACGTTTCACCCTTCACGCGGTCTAATCGAAGTGTTTGAACGTTTATTACAGAGTGCTCGAGGCAGTGAGACACTCTTTTTAACCAGGAATGTTGATCAGGGGTTTACATGCAGGGCACAAAAATTCGACTCTTAACCGGCGGTTTGCTGATGATGGCAGCAGCCAGTTATGTGCAGGCAGATACACTCCAGCCCGACCCGGCCTGGCAACAGGGAACACTGGCGAATGGTTTTCAGTGGCAAGTTTTAGCCACGCCGCAGCGTCCCAGCGATCGCATCGAAATTCGCCTTTCTGTTAATACCGGTTCACTGACTGAAAACTCGCAGCAGAGCGGGTTTAGCCATTTTATTCCTCGACTGGCGCTGACTCAAAGCGGCAGTTTGCAAGCCGTGCAGGTGCGTTCACTGTGGCAGCAGGGTATTGACCCGAAGCGCCCACTTCCGCCTGCCGTTGTCTCTTACGACTACACCATGTTTAACCTCAGCCTGCCGAATAACCGTAACGATCTGCTGAAAGAATCGCTGACCTGGCTGGGTGATACCGCGGGTAAAGTGGCGATCACGCCGGATACGGTTAACTATGCGCTGAGCAACAGTGACATGGTGGCGACCTGGCCTGCGGACACCAAAGACAGCTGGTGGCGCTATCGCCTGAAAGGCTCCACGCTGCTGGGGCATGACCCTGCAGAGCCGGTGAAACAGCCGGTCGATATCGAGCAAATTAAGTCATTTTATCAGAAATGGTACACCCCGGACGCGATGACGCTGATCGTGGTGGGTAACGTGGATAGCCGTTCAGTTATCGAGCAGATCGGCAAAGCGTTTGGCGATCTCAAAGGCAAACGTGATGTGCCAGCGCCGGTCCCGACGCTGTCACCGCTGCGCCCAGAGCCTGTGAGCATCATGACCGACGCCGTGCGCCAGGATCGTCTGGCGCTGATGTGGGACACGCCATGGCAGCCGATTCGTGAATCTGCGGCGCTGCTGCGTTACTGGCGTGCAGACTTAGCGCGTGAAGCGCTGTTCTGGCATGTTCAGCAAACGCTCAGCAAAAATAACGCCAAAGATATCGGCATTGGCTTCGACTGCCGCGTGCTGTTCCAGCGTGCCCAGTGCGCTATCAACGTTGAATCACCGAGCGATAAGTTGAACGCCAATCTTAGCGTCGTCGCGAAAGAGCTGGCAAAAGTGCGTAAAAACGGTCTGTCGAAAGAGGAGTTTGATGCGCTGGTGGCGCAGAAAAGCCTCGAACTGCAAAAACTGTTCGCCACTTACGCCCGCACTGATACTGACGTTCTGATCAGTCAGCGTATCCGTTCCCTGCAAAACCAGGTGGTGGATATCGCGCCAGAGCAGTATCAGAAACTTCGCCAGGATTTCCTGAATAGCCTGACGGTTGAGATGATCAATCAGGATCTTCGCCAGCAATTGTCTCAGGACATGGCGCTTGTGCTGCTGCAGCCGAAAGGCGAGCCGGAATTCAACATGAAGGATTTACAAGCGACCTGGAATGAGATCATGACGCCGGACGCTGCGCTTGCTGTACAGCCAGCGGTGGATGATTTACATCAGGATGCGTCAGATATTCCAGCAAGGCAGTAAATCTGATGCGGGATGAGTTCTTCATCCCCGTTCTGAGTGAGATACAAAAAAGCCCGATTTCCATCGGGCTTTTTCATTTAGTCAGGCATCGCATCGCGGGGAATAATCGCCCCGCGATATTGAATCACGGTGCTCGCCGTCAGGTGACCGCGTTTGGCGGCGTCTTCAGGCGTACCGCCCGTCAAACGCACTGCCAGATAGCCCGCGCTGAAGGAATCACCTGCTGCCGTGGTATCCACCACTTTGTCTTTGGCTAATTTCACCGCCGGGACGTCAATCACGGCTTCACCCGCCACCGACACCAGACAAGAATCCGCGCCGCGCTTAATCACCACTTCAGAAACCCCTGCTGCATGCGTGCGCGCAATCACCTCTTCAACCGGCTTTTCGCCCCACAACGCATCTTCGTCATCGAGGGTTAAAAACGCGATATCGGTGCATTGCAGCATCTGCGAATAAACCTGCTGCGTCTCTTCGCGGCTGGCCCACAAGCGTGGACGATAGTTGTTATCGAAAATGACTTTGCCACCATTTGCACGGCATTCGTGCATCAGGGAGAGTAATTTTTCACGGCTGGACGGGCTTAAAATGGCCAGGCTAATGCCGCTCAGATAGAGATAATCAAACGTCGCCAGTTCTTCACAAATGGCCGCAGAATCTTCGCTCTCGAGCCAGAATTTGGCGGCGGCTTCGTTGCGCCAGTAATAGAAAGTACGCTCGCCAGTGCTGTCGGTTTCGATGTAATACAGCCCTGGCAGACGGTTTTCCATACGCTGAATCAGCGAAGTTTGCACGTTTTCACTCTGCCAGGCTTCCAGCATCTGCTGGCTAAAGCTGTCGGTACCCAGCGCAGTGACGTAATTGACGGCCAGCGCTTCAGGAGCGACCTGGCGTGCAATGTAAACCGAAGTATTCAACGTGTCGCCACCAAAGCCGCGGCTAACTTCTGCGCCTTTCTGTGACAACTCAATCATGCATTCGCCAATCACGGCAATTTTTTTAGACATAGTCGTGAACCTGAACAGATAAATTAAAGTGAGTGTGCGCTGTGAGGAATTTATGGTCAACTATATTAAAACGTCGTTCCATAATTTTTTTTGAGCCAGCGCGTGTTCCGGAAAGTTTCTGTCATCTTAATTTCATTTTCCCGGGCAATTGAACATAAAGTTCTCACCCCATAAGCCGATAACCTTTTGACGAGTCCAGACAGGTCATCATTTTTCAACAGGACATCTGAAATGAAGTCAGAGCAGGTTATCCAGCGGCTATGCACCACTCCAGAAGCGAGCATTGAAAGCTTGCAGGAGCATCGCTATTGGCTGCAATGTGAGCGTGCTTATACTTATCAGCCTATCTACCGTATCAACGGCAGACTCATGGCAGTTGAGATTTTAACCGTTGTAACGCATCCATCCGATCCCACGCAACGCATCGCCCCTGACCGCTATTTTGCGGAGGTCAGCGTGCGCCAGCGTCTTGATGTTCTGGAAGAGCAGTTGGAAATGCTGGCGACGAAAGAAGCCTTTTTCATGCGCAATGACATCCTGGCTTCGGTCAATGTGGATGGCCCAACGCTTATCGCCTTGCGCCAGAATCCTGGGCTGCAAAAACTCGTCGCCTCGCTGCCGTGGATGCGCTTTGAACTGGTTGAACATGTGCAGTTGCCGCAGGACTCTTCGTTTGCTTCGATGTGCGAATTTGGCCCGCTGTGGCTGGATGACTTCGGTACGGGCATGGCGAACTTCTCAGCGCTAAGCGAAGTCCGTTACGACTACATCAAAGTCGCGCGCGACCTGTTCATCATGCTGCGCCAAACCCCGGAAGGCCGAAACCTCTTCACTTTGCTACTGCAACTGATGAACCGCTATTGCCAGGGCGTGATTGTCGAAGGCGTTGAAACGCTCGAAGAGTGGCGCGATGTGCAGAATTCGCCAGCGGCAGCGGCTCAGGGCTATTACCTGTCTCGCCCCGTACCCATGGATACCCTCGAAAACGTAATTATCACCCTGTAAAACTTGCTGTTTCCCACAATAGCGCGTCAGTAAAACGCGCTATTCCCGGAAGCAGCAAATCCCCATTTCGCTTTGCCTGGACTATATTCATGAGAGGTAAAGTCACAATGAAAGGGGACAGTGATGACAAAAACGACCAGGATCGTCACCTGGGTGGCAGGGATTTTCTTGTTGTTGATTGTGGTAGCAATCATCATTATTGCGACGTTCGACTGGAATCGTCTCAAGCCGACCATCAACCAGAAAGTCTCAACCGAACTTAACCGACCCTTCGCCATTCGCGGCGATCTTGGCGTGGTGTGGGAGCGTCAGAAAGACGAAACCGGCTGGCGCAGCTGGGTTCCCTGGCCGCACGTACACGCCAACGATATTGTTCTCGGCAACCCGCCGGACATTCCTGAAGTCACCATGGTTCATCTGCCACGCGTAGAAGCCACGCTTGCGCCATTGGCGCTGCTAACGAAAACGGTTTATCTGCCATGGATCAAACTGCAACAGCCCGATGCGCGGCTGATTCGTCTATCCGAGAAAAACGACAACTGGACGTTTAATCTGGCCAGCAGCGATGAAAAAGATCCCAACGCACCGCCATCGTCCTGGTCATTCCGTCTGGATAATATTCTGTTCGATCGCGGGCGGATCGCGATTGATGACAAGGTCAGCAAAGCGGATGTGGAGATCTTTGTCGATCCGCTGGGCAAACCGCTGCCGTTCAGCGAAGTCACCGGTAGCAAAGGCAAAGACGATACCCAAAAAGTAGGCGATTACGTTTTCGGTCTGAAAGCAACAGGGCGCTACAACGGTCAGCCGTTAACCGGCTCAGGCAAAATTGGCGGCGTGCTGGCGCTGCGCAGCGAAGGCACACCGTTCCCGGTGCAGGCGGATTTCCGCTCCGGCAACTCCCGCGTGGCGTTTGTCGGTACGGTCAACGACCCGATGAAAATGGGCGGCGTCGATGTGCAGCTTAAATTCTCCGGCGATTCGCTGGGTGAACTTTATGATTTAACGGGCGTGCTGCTCCCCGATACCCCGCCGTTTGAGACGGACGGGCGTCTGGTGGCAAAAATCGATACCGAAAAATCCTCGGTGTTTGATTATCGCAATTTCAACGGACGTATCGGCGACAGCGACATTCGCGGCTCGCTCACTTATACGACAGGAAAACCGCGCCCAAAACTGGAAGGCGATCTCGAATCCCGACAGCTGCGGCTGGCCGATCTCGGCCCGCTGATCGGCGTCGATTCCGGGAAAGGTGCGCAGAAGGCAAAAAGCGCCGAGCAGAAAAAGGGGGAGAAAGATATTCAGCCGGCGGACAAAGTGCTGCCCTACGATCGCTTTGAAACCGACAAATGGGATGTGATGGACGCCGATGTGCGCTTCAAAGGGCGCAAAATCGAGCACGGCAGCACGTTGCCTATCAGCGACCTATCAACGCACATCATCCTGAAAAATTCAGACTTGCACCTGCAACCGCTGAAATTCGGTCTGGCGGGGGGCACCATCTCGTCGAATATTCATCTCGACGGCGACAAAAAACCGATGCAGGGGCGGGCGGATATTCAGGCGCGCAGGCTGAAGCTGAAAGAGCTGATGCCAAACGTTGAGCTGATGCAGAAAACCCTCGGTGAGATGAACGGCGATGCAGAAATCCGTGGCGTGGGCAACTCGATTGCTGCGCTGCTGGGCAGCAGTAACGGAAATCTTAAACTGCTGATGAATGACGGGCTGATTAGCCGCAACCTGATGGAGATTTTGGGGCTGAACGTCGGTAACTTTATCATTGGTCAGATTTTTGGTGATGACGAAGTGCGCGTGAACTGTGCGGCGGCGAATCTGGATCTGGTCAACGGTGTGGCGCGTCCGCAGATTTTTGCCTTCGATACGGAAAACGCAGTGATCAATGTGACGGGCACGGCGAGCATGGCTTCGGAACAGCTGGATTTGACGATTAATCCGGAGAGTAAGGGTTTCCGCATCATTACGCTGCGCTCCCCGCTCTACGTGCGCGGTTCGTTTAAAAATCCGCAAGCCGGTGTCAAACCCGGTCCGCTGATTGCGCGCGGTGCGGTGGCTGCGGCGCTGGCAACATTAGTGACACCTGCGGCCGCGCTGCTGGCGCTGATTTCGCCATCAGAAGGGGACACGAATCAGTGCCGCAATATTCTGTCGCAGATGAAGAAATAACGTGGGGGGATGGAGGGCGTGTGCCTCTCGCGTGAAGATTTGCGCGATTTCACCCATCTCCAGAGGGTAGGGGTCGGGGAAAATAACGCTTAGGAGGTTATTCCGTTCACTTCCAGAGAGAACTTCTTTATCAGCGAGCAACGCGTCTAAGTGATGACTGGAATAGCAGCGATGCTCTGGTCCGGCTGTAAATCGCCGAGTTGTTTCCCGTAGGCCGGGGCGACGCGCACGGATGCGCGGCGAGGGCGCATTTACAGGGACGTTACACGCGCCCGGCCCCGAGAGCCGGAGGGAATAAGACGAGGGTATCGCGAAGCGACGATTTTCTTGCCGGGAGCCCGGGTTGCCAGGGTGGTGGCGATTGAGCCACCCTGGCACGTTCACCGGTTCCGAAACGTTGGATAAGCACGTGTCTGGAAGTGAACGGAATACCCAGCAGAGCCGCATATTCCCCCTCACCCCATCCCTCTCCCTAAATGGAGAGGGAGTCCAGTGTGCAAATCATCAAGCAATCACAACGACTGATCGCGCGTCTCGTGCGTTAACAGCAACGCAATCAGCGTCAGCGCGGCCATCGAGGCCAGATACACACCCACGTAGAACAGACCGTAATTTGCCTGTAACCAGGTGGCGATATACGGCGCAACGGACGCACCCAGAATCGATGAAACATTATAGGAGAACGACGCGCCGGTGTAGCGCACTTCCGTTGGGAACAGCTCCGGGAGCAGCGCGCCCATCGGGCCAAACGTCAGCCCCATCAGGCTCAAACCAATCAGCAGATATGCCATCACCAGCGCCGGGCTGCCGGAACCCAACAGCGGCGGGAAGACAAACAGCGCGAACAGAATGATAAGTGATGTGATGACGATCATGCTGGAGCGACGGCCAAATTTATCCGCCAGCAGGCCCGCAATCGGCACCATCACGCCAAAGCCAATCACCGCCATCATCAGCATCCAAAGCACTTCATTACGCGGCAGGCCCAGCCCAACCGGCGCAGCAGCGGTGCTGAAGGTCATGGAATACACGGTCATTATGTAAAACAGCGTGTAGGTCGCCAGCATGATGAACGTGCCCAGCACCGTTACGCGGACGTGTTTGGTCAGCAGCGTTCCCAGCGGGATTTTGACCTGTTTTTTCGCCGCCGCGACTTTGGCGAAAACCGGCGTTTCGTGCAGAGAAACGCGCACGTACAGGCCAATCAACACCAGCACAGCAGAGAAGATAAACGGAATACGCCAGCCCCAGCTCATGAACTGCTCGTCGGTCAGCAGCCACGACAGCAGCAGGAACGTGCCGTTAGCGAAGAAGAAGCCAATCGGTGCGCCTAACTGCGGGAACGAGCCGTACAGCGCGCGTTTACGCGGCGGGGCATTTTCAGTCGCCAGTAACGCAGCGCCACCCCACTCACCGCCCAGTCCCAAACCCTGACCAAAACGCGCCAGCGCCAGCAGAATCGGGGCTAAAATGCCGATCGTTTCGTAGGTTGGCAGCAAGCCAATCGCCACGGTGGAAATCCCCATGGTCAGCAGCGAAGCCACCAGGGTGACTTTGCGGCCAACGCGATCGCCAAAGTGGCCGAAGACAGCTGAACCAATCGGGCGCGCGATAAAGGCGATGGCGAACGTTGCCAGCGATTGCAACGTTGCAGCCGTAGGATCGCCCTGCGGGAAGAAAATATGCGGAAAGACGATGACCGCAGCGGTGGCGTAAATGTAGAAATCGAAGAATTCGATGGCGGTGCCAATCAGTGAGGCAACGACGACTTTATTACGCGAGTTGACCGGCGTGCTTTCCGGTTCGGAATCGATGGTAGTGGCTGTGGCTTGCATAAAATTTTCTTATTTTTTGGCGAACGAACGGCCATATTACGCATAGCAAAAGCGACATTTCAATCTGTAACAAAGTGGCGAGACGGCGATAAAAGCAGCAAAAAGCGGATAATATTCAGACCAGCGAAATACCTTCTATGAAATGCTTCACAGTTTTTATATATCAGAGGATAAAACTGGTTTTTGGTTAAATAAAAGTTACAGGCTGGATTTATATGCTGAAATGCCGAATCGGGCTGAAATTATGCATGCTTATTCAGCCCGATAGCGGATTTACCGGTGCGTTTTACCCGGCATTCGTGGGTCGTCTTTGTACTGCGCGGTGGCGATCCACGCGGCGCAGAAGAGCGTCAGACGGGCAAAGAAGTAGAAGAACGCCATCAGGCCTAACACCGAGCCAAACGCTGCACCAGACGGCGATTTCACCAGCATCGGAAGGGTGTAGGTCATGACGATTTTGATCACTTCAAACCCAATCGCCGCGATAAACGTCCCCCGAATCAACGCTTTTTTGCGCGGGCGGTGGCGCGGTAGTCGCCAGAAGATCCAGAAGAAAAGCAGATAGTTGGCAAAAATAGAAATGGCCAGGCCGATGACCCGCCAGGCCGGTTTGAGCCACTCGATGTAATCGAGATACAGCGCGGAGATAATCATCTGTTGCGCCGACCCAGCGACGGAAGTGATCGACAGCGTCACGATTAACGCAATCAGCAGGCCAATCAGCGAGACGAAATCGCGGAGATATTTAATCCAGATTTTTTCTTCGTCCTGCGGCGTACGCTCCCACACATCACGCGACTGCGCGCGGATGGCTTCGCGCAGGTTTCCCATCCAGTTAATGCCTGAATAGAGCGCAATCAGCAGCCCGACAATTCCCACGGTGGTACGTTGCTGAACCGCTGTGCTGATGGTATTTTTGAGGGTGGCGGCGAGCGTGGGATCGCTGACGTTGACCAGAATTTTATTGAAGATGTCCTGTAACAGCGTGGGATGCGAGGCGAGGATAAAACCGGCCGCTGCAAACGACACCATCATAATCGGGATCATGGATAAGAAAGAGAAATAGGTGATCGCCGCACCAAACTGGTTGCCCATGCGATCGTTAAAGCGCTCGGTGGCGCGTATCAGGTGCGCAATCATCGGGCGGCGCTGAATTTTCTGCGCCGTGTCGGTCACCGTTTCCAGTGCCTTATTCGCTTTGCCGGGAGAGGGCTTTTTTTCTGGCTCCGTTTCCATTTTTTTAATGGGATCGTATTCCAGTTCCTGAGTCGGTCGTTGCTGGTTGTTTTCCGGCGTCACGCGCATTTTCCTTATTCGTTTGACTGGAGGTTAGTGAATTATAGCTTGCGACTAGTCAACGTAGGCTTTCATTATGCCGGTGAGCCACTCCATGAACAGGTGAACGCGCCGGGAGAGGTTGCGGCGATGGGGATAAATCAGTGAAACGGGCATCGGTTCGGCGCGATATTGCGGCAGGATCTCCACCATTTTTTTCGCCCGTAGCGCCTCGCGCACGCCGACGCGCGGCACCTGAATAATACCCAGACCGGCCAGGCACGCCGCGTGATACGTCTCGGTGCTGTTGACCGTTAAAATCCCCCCGGTTTTTACCCACAGTGTTGTATCACCATTAAAAAATTCAAAACCCTGCGGGCGCGTGCCCAGATTAACGGCGTAATGAATGACGGCGTGAGACGCGAGATCGTCCAGATTTTCCGGATAGCCGAAACGCGCCAGATAATCGGGGCTGGCGCAGTTAATAATCGACAATTTGCCCAGCGTGCGCGCGATCAGGCCAGAATCCTTGAGCGTGCCGACGCGCACCACGCAGTCGAACCCTTCACGAATCACATCCACCAGCCGATCGCTGCTGCTCAATTCCAGCTCAATGCCGGGATATTGCTGTAAGAAGGAGGGCAGTTTCGGGATGACTAAATTTCGCGCAACGCCAACCGGCATATCGACGCGCAATCGTCCGCTGATGCTGGTGGGGTCGCTCTGGAAAAGCCCATCCAGTTCGTCGAGGTTGGCGAGCAGATCTTTTGCCCGCTCGTAATACACCATGCCGTCTTGCGTAAGGCTGACGCGGCGCGTGGTGCGGTGTAAAAGCTGGGTGCCCAGCAGGTTTTCCAGCGCCTGAATCTGGCGCGATACGCTACCTTTAGGAAGACCTAACGTGTCCGCGGCGCGAGAAAAACTCTCTAGTTCCGCCACGCGGATAAAGAGCTGCATTGCGTGAATTTTATCCATAGGCTGCGCTCATTATTGTTGTCATTGAAACAGTGAAGCGTTTATTGCCGTCTTTATTGATTTTCTATCACCTAATAAGCTCTTACTCAATCTCCATAACAGCCGAAACGAGGTTTTCCATGAGTGAACGTATCGCATTAGTGACGGGTGGGAGTCGCGGACTGGGTAAAAACGCGGCGTTGAAGCTGGCAGCAAAGGGAACGGGAATCATCCTGACTTACCACAGTAGCCAGAAAGAAGCGCGTGATGTGGTCCATCAGATTGAAGAGAAAGGCGTGAAGGCCGTGGCTTTACCGCTCAATGTGGGTGACGTCGCGAGCTTTGAACGTTTTGTGAGCGAGGTGCGCTCGCAGCTAAAACATGTCTGGCAACGAGATTCGTTCGATTATTTATTGAACAATGCTGGAACGGGTTTATATGCTCCGTACGCAGAGACCACGGAAGCGCAATTTGATGACGCGATGAACATCCATTTTAAAGGACCTTTCTTCCTGACGCAGGGCCTGTTGCCTGTCATCAAAGACGGCGGGCGCATTTTGAACGTCTCCAGCGGGTTGGCGCGTTTTACCCAGCCGGGTTCCAGTGCGTATGCGGCGATGAAAGGCGCAATGGAAGTGCTCACGCGCTATCAGGCAAAAGAGCTGGGCGCGCGCGGCATATCAGTCAATGTCATCGCCCCGGGTGCTATCGAAACTGATTTTGGCGGCGGTCGCGTGCGAGACAATGAGCAACTGAATCAGATGATTGCTTCGCAAACGGCGCTGGGCCGCGTCGGTCTGCCGGATGATATCGGTGACGCGATCGCGGCATTGCTGAGCGATGAGCTGGGCTGGATGAATGCGCAGCGCATTGAGGTGTCAGGGGGAATGTTCCTGTAATCCTCAGCGTGTTTGTGCCACATGCTCGTGCTTGAGCAAGCCAAATACCCAGTCATTATGCCAGCCCCCAGACAGCCAGAAGCTTTCTCGCAGCTCGCCTTCCAGCACAAAGCCTGCTTTTTCCAGCAGGCGCCGGGAGGCAATGTTGCCTGCCGTGACCGTTGCGGTCAGGCGACGGATCCCGCCCTGCTCAAACGCAAAATCACACAGCGCGCGTAACGACTCATATCCATAGCCTTGACCCTGAGCTTCCGGCGCGAATAAGAACCCGACTTCTGCGCAATCATTTTCTCTATGAATGTATCCAATCGCTCCCAGCGGTTTTTGGCTGGCGGCGTCACGCACAATTAAACACAGCCAGTGATCGCTGCCAGGCGACCAGTGTTGAAGACGCGGTTCAAATGCCTCGCGGATCACCGCAATTGGCCGCTGATTTGCAACAAATTTCATCACATCGGGATCCTGCTGGAGCGACAGATAAAACGGCCAGTCTTGCTCCTCGACAGGTGAGCAAATCAGGCGGGGCGTTGTTATCACCGGCATGCACTTTCTCCTATAACAATTTTCAATGATTATAGGATTGTCACTTTATTTCTCCATATTCTCGGTTATGTTTAACGGCATATAAATTAAAAAAATTAGCCCTTTGCGGCCGACTTCTCCTTTTTGCTGTACTTAAGGTAAATGATGACATCAAGCACATCACATCACATTCGTGGGCAATTTGAACAATGCATCGGCATTATTCGGCTCGCCTCCGTGGAGATCTTGCTGTTACTTGATCTACGCGTCTCTGAAGGGAAAGATCCCCGCTGGTTCCTGGAACAACTCGACACGGCCCGCCTGGGTTTGGGCGGATGGGGAGCAGTGGCGAAGCGCCTGAATCTCAATGATGCCGAAATGTCCGATTTCACTCTGCAATTGCGGCTTTTACAGCAGCGCGTGCCGCAGTATGAAAGCGGCCAGGATGTGAGTGAAAATCAGCTGATCGCTGCCGTGCGTTTCGTCACTTCGCTGGAACACCTGCGTTTACAACAGCCCCTGCTGAGCTACAACACAGACCTCGCACCGGGAAATGAATCACAGCAATTGCAGGCGCATAAGCAGGTGCGTGCCATTGAGCTGATCATTAGATCGTTAATTATGCAGGCGTGGCCCGATCAGGTTCGGCTGAATAACCATTTAAAAACTTTATTTAATGCCGACCGCGTCAGACGCTGGCTGAAACTCGGTGAGCGTAACGATGTCCTTAGCGGCATGATGTTCAGCGAAATGGCGCAGATGCTGGTCGATAAAAAAGAGTTCAGCCGCTATTACTCGCGTCTGTTTAACGATGGCACCAACCTCACCCTGCTGGTTGAGCCGCGTAAAACGCTGCAGATTTTCCTGGATGATATTCGCCAGATTCGTAATGCCCTGACCGTTCAGCAAACCTTAACCTCCGCGCAACTCCTGATGCTGGATAATTACTATGGGCAGATCTCCCGGCCTATCCAGCGCGCTTTCGAAGAGGGGCGCACGCGCATCAACCCGACGGGGCTGATGGCGGTCGATGCCAGCGAGCT
Source organism: Enterobacter sp. 638 (assembly GCF_000016325.1). Taxonomy (NCBI): domain Bacteria; kingdom Pseudomonadati; phylum Pseudomonadota; class Gammaproteobacteria; order Enterobacterales; family Enterobacteriaceae; genus Enterobacter; species Enterobacter sp. 638. The sequence continues at coordinate 4,224,892 of NC_009436.1, read as the reverse complement.
CCACAGCTTCTGGGAAAACGCGCAAAAAATGGACAGACAGACCGGCGGCGATCTCTTTGAGGTGCGCGACAGCATCGAAAAGCCGACCCAGCGCGCGCCGCGCACGCCAGAGCAACGCGATCAGCTGATCTCCGGTACGCTGTGGGGGGCCGTGGGCGTGATGGTTCTCGCGATTATTGCGGGCGGCGTGTGGCTGGTGGTGAGTGAAATGCCTTCTGCTCCGGCGGCCACCGTGACAGCACAGGTGCAGGCCCCGTTGCCAGAGACGCGTGACAAGCCGTCGCCGCGAGAAAAACTGACGCGTATGGGCGTGACATGGGACGAAAACAGCCTCCGTTCCGCCATCGATCGCAACGATACGCGTATGACGCTGCTGTTCCTGCAAAGTGGCATGGACTGGAAGCTGTCGTGGACCGAGCAGGCAATGGCGTCTAAAAACGACGAGGTGCTGGAAGTGCTGATGCGCTATCCGCAGAAAATGGTGGAGGAGAAACCGTGCCGCCGTTTCATCAGCACCTTGAGCCATGCGATGTCGAACGGGGAACCGCTCACGTCGGTGCGTAAACAGTTCCTGGCGGCTTTTTGTACCGTGCCTGCGGTCGTGAAGCGCCAGAAACGTGAAGTCGAGCAAGCGACGCTGCGAGCACAAGCGCAGCCGGATGAAATCAACAAACGTTGGCAGTCAATCCAGGCGGATATTTACGATGTGATTCGCTAAAGAGATTCATTGAACAGAGGGGAACTACGGTTCCCCGTACAGCCCAATCAAACGCCGCACCACGCCGTTCGTCCAGCCAAAACCATCCTGCAACGGATATTCACCCCCACCCCCTTCGCGCGGTGTGCTGCTGGCAATGTGATATTTTTCAATCAACTTGTGATGCGCTTTGTAGAAGTGATTCACCGTTTGCAGCCAGCTCCAGGCGATCTCATCCCCCAGTGAATCATTGCCGTACTGTTTGAACCCCTGGATGGCCATCCATTGCAGCGGTGCCCAGCCGTTCGGTTTATCCCACTGCTCGCCGGTTTCGTATTCGGTCGCCATAATTCCGCCCGGCGTAAGCAAGCGGGCTTTGACCGTATCCGCCAGACGGTCGGCTTGTTCGTGCGTCGCCATTCCGACATACAGAGGCACGATGCTGGCGGCAGAAAATAGCCCCATCTCTTCGCGTCGCCAGTCGTAATCGCGATAACAGCTGTTTTCGTCATCCCACAGGAATCGGTTCACGGCGGCACGGCGGTCATTGGCTTTTTGACGAAATAGCTCAGACGTCTCTTTATCGCCTTTCGATGCCGAAATATTGGCAATTGCACTTTCGAGTTTGAACAAGAACGCGTTCAAATCGATCGGGATAAATTGCGTGGTGCGGATGCTGGCGAGCCGTCCGGCATCGCGCAGCCAGCGAGAGGAGTAATCCCAGCCGGACGCCGCGCCTGCGCGCAGATCGCGATACACTTCGTTCGGCGGACGACTGGAGTGTTTGGCCGTTTCAACGTCTTCTATCCATGACTCATCGCGCGGGGTATCGCGGTCATCCCAATAGCGGTTGAGCAGTGAGCCGTCCGGCATGCGCACCGTGTGACGGTAGGCCTGGTTCGGAATCAGCGAGTCAGCGCCGTCCATCCAGAACGCATACTCCATCATCAGATGATCCAGATAACGCTTCGCCCCGCGTACGCCGTCCTCTTCAAACAGCTCGACCATCAGCGCAAATACCGGCGGCTGTGAGCGGCTGAGATAATAGGTACGGTTGCCGTTCGGGATATGGCCGTAGCGCTCAATCATCCATGCGAAGTTATCTGCCATGCACTTGAGCAGATCGTTGCGCCCACTTTCCGCTAGGCCCAGCATAGTGAAATACGAATCCCAGTAGTAAGTTTCGCTGAATCGACCGCCCGGCACGATATACGCCTGCGGCAGCGCCAGCAGCGATGACCATGGGATGTGATCCTGCGGCTCGCGCGTCAGCACCGGCCACAGATTATCAATATGTTCTTTGAGCGACAGACTGGGATCGGAGACATACTCAGTTGTCAGATTATCTGGCATCCAGAAGTGATTCTCCACAAACCGGGCGAGGTCGAAGTCTCGATGGCGTCGAACCTTACGGTAGCGAATCAGAATATCCAGCGGGTCCATCTTCGGCGCGCAGTCAGGGAATGTTTTGCTGTCCGCAAACAGGCGCGTCGACTGTACGTGTTCAAAAAGTTCCAGATAACGATCGGCAGGGGTGAGCGCATCGGATGCGGGCAGCCCTTCGATCATCTCCGGTTCCGGCTCCGCCTCGATCATCTCATCCAGTTTCAATTCGCAGGGATCGGTCTCATAGCGCAGCTCTTCTGCGATTTCGAACTCGATAATGTCTGCAGCATGTAATTTCTGGTTGAACATGGTGGTTAGGACCTCCGGTTTTGCATTGTCACAAAGACGGGTATTGCGTGGGTATTGACTAAGCTTAGACACTCGCTTCGGTGTCTGGGGTACGAAGTGTGCGGTTGATCACGTTTCGATAATCTTCCCTCAGCAAAGAAAATTGTCGTAACGCTTTGAATTGAATTGGGTTATTGATGATTTTTGCAGAATGGCGGACGCGTGAAATTCAGAGCATTCGTTTTGCAACGATTTATGTATGTTAAAACAAAATGCCCCTCCGAAGAGGGGCATTATCGTTAGCGCATGGTAACAAACTCTTCTGCGGCGGTTGGGTGAATCGCCACGGTATTGTCGAAGTCTTTCTTCGTCGCACCCATTTTCAGTGCTACCGCAAAGCCTTGCAGGATCTCGTCCATACCAAAGCCAATGCCGTGAATGCCGACGATTTTCTCTTCCGGCCCCACGCAAACCAGCTTCATACGGCACGGCTGGCGATGCGACGTGACGGCGGTGTACATCGCGGTGAACGACGATTTATACACTTTCACCTGGTCGTCGCCATACTGCTCGCGCGCCTGCGGTTCGGTTAAACCGACGGTGCCGATTGGTGGATGGCTGAAGACCACGGTCGGAATGTTGCTGTAATCCAGATGCTCGTCCGGCTTGTTATTGAACAAACGTTCGGACAGACGACGACCCGCCGCCACGGCAACAGGCGTCAGCTCAACGGCACCGGTGTTATCGCCGACCGCATAAATACCCGGAACGCTGGTGTTCTGGAATTTATCGACGTCGATATAACCTTTCTCGTTCGTTTTAACGCTGGTCACCGCCAGGTTGAAGTTGTCGTTAGCCGGTTCACGCCCAATCGCCCAAATCAGGCAATCGACGGTCTGGCTACGGCCATCTTCCAGGGACAGCGTCAGGCTGCCGTCGGCGTTTTTCTCGATGGCTTTCGGTACCGCATGAGTGTGCAACGTTGGGCCTTCGGCGTTCATCACTTCTACCAGCGTCTCGACGATCAGCGGATCAAAGCTGCGCAGCGGCGCATGTTTACGCACAAACAGATGCGTTTCCGCGCCCAGACCGTTAATCACACCCGCCAGTTCCACGGCGATATAACCCGCGCCAACCACGGCTACGCGTTTTGGCAGCGCTGGCAATTCGAAGAAACCGTCAGAGTCGATACCGAATTCCACGCCCGGAATATTCGGGTGGCTCGGCCGGCCGCCGGTGGCGATCAGGATGTGATCGGCGGTGATCGTCTCGCCATTCACTTCGATCGTTTTGGCATCGACAAAGCGTGCAAAGCCTTTGATGACATCGACATTATTTTTACCCAGCACGTTATCGTACGAGGTGTGAATACGGTCGATATAGGCGGTACGGCTGGCAATCAGCTTGTCCCAGTCGAAGTGATTAATGGTGGTGTCAAAACCGTAATCCGGGCCGTACATGTGGATGGCTTCGCGGATTTGCGCAGCGTGCCACATCACTTTTTTCGGTACACAACCGACGTTAACGCAGGTGCCGCCCAGCTCTTTGGCTTCAATCAGCGCACATTTCTGGCCGTACATGGCTGCACGGTTAATAGAGGCGATTCCGCCGCTGCCGCCGCCAATGGCGATGTAGTCATAATGCTTGCTCATGGGTCATGTCCTTAATTTCTGATTGCCGCGATTGTATACCTGAAATCAATAGTTTCCACCGATGACTGCGATTACTCAGGCACTATCCAGCTGACTGTCGCATGGCCGATTCCGGCTGGCACCAGCGTTTTGTGCAGCCATGGCAGCACGTTGTTCATTTGTGCTTCGAGCTTCCACGGCGGGTTAACCACGATCATGCCGGAACCGGTCATGCCGCGCTGATCGCTGTCAGGACGCACGGCCAGTTCAATTTGCATTATTTTACGGATGCCCGTCGCTTCCAGCTCTTTGATCATGCGTTTGATTTGCGCGCGCAGCACCACCGGATACCACAGCGCGTAAGTCCCGGTCGCGAAGCGTTTGTAGCCTTCGTTAATGCCGGTCACTACCGCCTGATAATCGGTTTTAATTTCGTATGGCGGGTCGATCAGCACCAGACCGCGACGGGATACCGGCGGCAGTTTGGATTTGAGCTGTTGATAACCGTCGGCCTTTTCCACGCGTGCGCGGGCGTCTTTTTGGAATTCGGAGCGCAGCAGCGGGAAATCGCTTGGGTGCAGTTCGGTCAGTTGCAGGCTGTCCTGTTCGCGCAACAGCTGGCGAGCAATCAGCGGGGAGCCAGGATAGTAGCGCAACTGGCCGCTGCGGTTGTAATGATTCACCACGGTGATGTATGGCTCTAGCTCGGCAGGCAGATCGTCCTGTTGCCAGATGCGAGCGATACCTTCCAGATATTCACCGGTACGCTCCGCGTGCTGACTGCTTAACTGGTAGCGGCCAGCGCCAGCGTGGGTGTCCAGATAGAGAAAGGGTTTATCTTTCTCTTTCAGAGACTCGATAATCAGGCTCTGAACGGTATGTTTGAGGACATCGGCGTGGTTGCCCGCGTGGTAGCTGTGGCGATAACTGAGCATGGGTAAAGGTGTTCCAGTAAGTAAACGTAGGCCCGGATCGCAGTGCGCGGTCAGGCAAAAAAAAGCATATCGCCACAGTATACAGAAAAGTCACCCTCGCCGCGAAAGCGCAACGTTTGGCATTGAAATTCACTACACTTAACCCCATTCTACAAACAATATGCACAGCGCCGGATGCGCGCTTCATTCATCTTTTCTACAGGACAGCGCTTATGACCAATCCATTACTGACGCCTTTCTCGTTACCGCCATTTTCTAAAATCCAGCCAGAGCATGTGGTTCCAGCCGTCACCAAAGCGTTGGACGATTGCCGCACGGCGGTAGAAAGCGTGGTCGCGAAGGGCGGACCGTACACCTGGGAGAATTTGTGCCAGACGCTGGCCGAAGTGGATGACGTGTTGGGCCGCCTTTTTTCACCGGTCAGCCATCTGAACTCTGTAAAAAACAGCCCGGAACTGCGCGAAGCCTACGAACAAACCCTGCCGCTGCTGTCGGAATACAGCACCTGGGTGGGTCAGCACGAAGGGTTGTACAACGCCTATCGCGATCTGCGCGACGGTGAAAATTACGCCAAACTGGATATCGCGCAGAAAAAAGCGGTCGATAACGCGCTGCGTGACTTTGAACTGTCCGGGATTGGCCTGCCGAAAGAGAAACAAACGCGCTACGGCGAAATCGCGGCGCGCCTGTCAGAGCTGGGCAATCAGTACAGCAACAACGTGCTTGATGCCACCATGGGCTGGTCGAAGCTGGTCACCGACGAATCCGAGCTGGCCGGCATGCCGGAGAGCGCGCTGGCGGCGGCTAAAGCGCAGGCCGAAGCGAAAGAGCAGGAAGGTTTCCTGTTAACGCTCGATATCCCGAGCTATCTGCCGGTGATGACCTATTGCGACAATCAGGCGCTGCGCGAAGAGCTGTACCGCGCGTACAGCACGCGTGCGTCAGACCAGGGCCCAAATGCCGGGAAATGGGACAACAGCCCGGTGATGGCAGAAATCCTCGCGCTACGCCACGAGCTGGCACAGCTGCTGGGCTTCGACAGCTACGCGGATAAATCTCTCGCCACCAAAATGGCAGAAAACCCGCAGCAGGTTCTGGAGTTCTTAACCGATCTGGCAAAACGTGCGCGTCCGCAGGGCGAGAAAGAACTGGCACAGTTGCGCGCATTTGCGAACGCTGAATTTGGCGTCGACGACCTGCAACCGTGGGACATCGCGTACTACAGCGAAAAACAGAAACAGCATTTGTACAGCATCAGCGATGAACAGCTGCGCCCGTACTTCCCAGAAAACAAAGCCGTTAACGGCCTGTTTGAAGTGGTAAAACGCATTTACGGCATCACCGCCAAAGAACGTACTGATGTGGATGTCTGGCATCCGGAAGTGCGTTTCTTCGAGCTGTATGACGAGAAAAACGAACTGCGCGGCAGTTTCTATCTGGATCTGTATGCGCGAGAAAACAAACGTGGCGGGGCTTGGATGGACGACTGCGTCGGCCAGATGCGTAAAGCCGACGGCTCGCTGCAAAAACCGGTTGCTTACCTGACCTGTAACTTCAACCGTCCGGTCAGCGGTAAGCCTGCGCTGTTCACGCACGATGAAGTGATCACCCTGTTCCACGAATTCGGTCACGGTCTGCATCATATGCTGACGCGTATTGAAGCGGCGGGCGTAGCGGGTATCAGCGGTGTGCCGTGGGATGCCGTCGAGCTGCCAAGCCAGTTTATGGAAAATTGGTGCTGGGAGCCGGACGCGCTGGCGTTTATCTCCGGTCACTATGAAACGGGCGAACCCCTGCCAAAAGAGCTGTTGGATAAAATGCTGGCGGCGAAAAACTACCAGGCGGCGATGTTTATCCTGCGCCAGTTGGAGTTCGGTCTGTTCGATTTCCGTCTGCACGCTGAATTCAGCCCAGAGCAGGGGGCGAAAATCCTCGAAACTCTGGCTGAAATTAAAAAGCAGGTCGCACTGATTCCTGGTCCAACGTGGGGTCGATTCCCGCACGCGTTCAGCCATATCTTTGCTGGTGGCTATGCGGCGGGTTACTACAGCTACCTGTGGGCCGACGTGCTGGCAGCCGATGCCTACTCGCGCTTTGAAGAGGAAGGTATCTTCAACCGCGAAACCGGTCAGTCGTTCCTGGATAACATCCTGACGCGCGGAGGTTCCGAAGAGCCAATGGAGCTGTTCAAACGCTTCCGTGGCCGCGAGCCGCAGCTGGATGCGATGCTTGAGCATTACGGAATCAAAGGCTAATCGCAGCGTGAAAATCTGCTTAGTAGATGAAACAGGCGCCGGAGACGGCGCCTTATCTGTTCTTGCGGCCCGCTGGGGGCTTGAACACGATGAACAAAATTTGATGGCGCTGGTGATGACGCCGGAACATCTCGAACTGCGTAAGCGTGATGAGCCCAAACTCGGCGGCATCTTTGTTGATTTCGCTGACGGCGCGATGGCGCATCGGCGTAAGTTTGGCGGCGGTCGCGGTGAAGCGGTAGCGAAAGCGGTGGGTGTCAAAGGGAGTTATCTGCCCGACGTGGTGGATGCCACGGCAGGGCTGGGGCGCGATGCATTTGTGCTGGCCTCTGTTGGCTGTCGCGTTCGAATGCTGGAACGCAATCCTGTGGTGGCGGCGCTGCTCGACGATGGTCTGGCGCGCGGCTATGCCGATCCAGAGATTGGTGCGTGGTTACAGGAACGTTTACAGTTGATTCACGCGTCGAGCCTGACGGCACTGACGGATATCACGCCGCGCCCGCAGGTGGTGTATCTCGATCCGATGTTCCCGCACAAGCAGAAAAGCGCGCTGGTCAAAAAAGAGATGCGCGTGTTTCAGTCGCTGGTGGGACCGGATTTAGATGCGGATGGCTTGCTGGAACCTGCGCGATTGCTGGCCACAAAACGAGTGGTGGTGAAGCGCCCTGATTACGCGCCGCCGCTGGCGGATGTGGCGACGACGAATGCGGTGACGACCAAAGGGCACCGGTTTGATATCTATTCGGGAACGGCTGAGGTGAGTGCGGTTTGATGCCCTCACCCCGGCCCTCTCCCACGGGAGAGGGTGAAGACACAAAAAACGGCAACCGAAGTTGCCGTTTTCTTTTGCCTTGTGCGGTCTGATGCCTTAACTCCGGCCCTCTCCCACGGGAGAGGGTGAAGACACAAAAACGGCAACCGAAGTTGCCGTTTTCTTTTGCCTTGTGCGGTCTGATGCCCTCACCCCGGCCCTCTCCCACGTGAGAGGGTGAAGACACAAAAACGGCAACCGAAGTTGCCGTTTTCTTTTACCTTGTGCGGTCTGATGCCCTCACCCCGGCCGTCTCCCACGGGAGAGGGAGAAAACACAAAAAACGGCAACCGAAGTTGCCGTTTTCTTTTACCTTGTGCGGTCTGATGCCCTCACCCCGGCCCTCTCCCACGGGAGAGGGTGAAGACACAAAAAACGGCAACCGAAGTTGCCGTTTTCTTTTACCTTATACGGTCTAACGCCTTAACCCTCTCCCAAAAGGGGACAGGGAATTAACCGGCGCTGTTTTTACTCGCTCGCTCCTATGGGGAGAGGGAATTCAGAATTACTCTTCTTCTTCGTCACGCAGTGGAACAATCAGCATATCAACGTGAACGGTGTTGATCAGCTGACGCGCTGAAGACATCAGTTTGCTCCAGAAATCCTGGTGATGACCGCAAACCACCAAATCCATATCGTATTTCTTAATCGCATCAACCAGCACCTGGCCGAGATCGCCGCTACCGCTCAAGGTTTCGGTAATTGGGTATCCTGCGTTTGTGGATAATTCAGTTAGCGCGTGGTGAGTTTCTTCAGAAATGCGCTTCTGCATGTCGCCGAGATTGACGTCGATGAGGCCGGTGTAGAGATCGGAGTAATTCACATCAACGTGAATCAAAGAAACTTTCGCGTTATAGGGACGTGCCATGGATACCGCTTTATCAACCAGCACTTTACTCTCAGGAGAGAGGTCTACCGCGATAAGAATGTGTTTGTAAGCCATAGTGTTACTCCTTCCTTAAGTTATCGATGACCCATGAGTTAAGCCGTCGTCTATCTGTCTTTATTACGGCCCAGTTAACGAAAATTTTCAAGCTTTGGTGTTGATAACGATTAACCTTGTGGCAAAAAAAGTAGCGGATCTCCTACACTATTTAATGAGCCGTTCGGAAAATTAAACGTGAACCCGATCGACTTTCGTCATTCTTTCACTGAACTGTCTGTCAGGGCATTGGGGTGCGGTTGTCCAGAAGCCTTGCTTCGTGGGCGGACGCCGGGGAGGAAGTATGATTAGCACCGTCGCATTGTTTTGGGCGTTATGTGTGGTTTGCATAGTGAATATGGCGCGTTATTTCTCATCGTTACGCGCGCTATTAGTGGTACTTCGTGGTTGCGATCCGTTGCTTTATCAGTATGTGGATGGTGGAGGCTTCTTCACGTCGCATGGACAGCCCAGCAAACAGATGCGTCTGGTGTGGTACATCTACGCCCAACGCTATCGCGATCATCATGACGACGAATTTATCCGTCGTTGCGAGCGTTTACGTTGTCAGTTCATTTTGACCAGCGCCCTGTGTGGGCTGGTTGTGGTGAGCATGGTGGCGCTCCTGATCTGGCATTGAGTATGAAAATGAGTATAAAAAAAGCGGGTCAGTTTCCTGACCCGCTTTTTTATGCACTCTGATCGTTAAATCAGCTTCAGGGAGATCCAGTACAGACCGCCTGACAGCAGAATTGACGCCGGAAGGGTAAACACCCAGGCCATCAGAATATTGGTCACGGTTTTGCGTTGCAGACCGCCGCCGTCAACAATCATCGTACCCGCAACGGACGAAGACAGAACGTGCGTGGTGGAGACCGGCATACCGGTGTAACTCGCCAGACCGATAGACACGGCAGCTGTCATCTGCGCAGACATACCTTGCGCATACGTCATGCCTTTCTTACCGATCTTCTCACCGATAGTGGTGGCAACACGACGCCAGCCAATCATCGTACCGATACCCAGCGCCAGCGCGACCGCCATGATTATCCAGATTGGCGCGTACTCAATAGTATTGAGCATATCGCCTTTCAGTTTCTTCAGCAGGCGCTTATCGTCTGCGTTCACTTCTGGCAACTTCGCGACTTTATCGGTCACATCAGAGATGCAGAGCATGATACGACGCAGCTGACCACGTTGATCGACGGACAGTTTGTCGTAGCTTTCGATATCACCCAGCATAACCTTCACGCGTTCCAGCGCGTTGATCGCGTTTGCCGGATGGCAATGGAACTCGCCCGGCGCGGTCGCCGCACCCGGTTCAGGTGAAGGAATCAGTTGGTCAACGCCGGTGGCTTTCTTCAACAGCGCAGGATGCTGCTGGAAGTAAACTTCGACGTTATTGATGGCATCGCGGGTACGGGTGATTTCGTAGCCGGACGCGTTCATGTTAACCACGAAACCTGCTGGTGCCACGCCAATCAGTACCAGCATCACCAGACCGATGCCTTTCTGGCCGTCGTTCGCGCCATGAGAGAAGGCCACGCCGATGGCTGAAATGATCAGTGCGATACGGGTCCAGAATGGCGGCTTTTTCTTGCCGTCTTTCTTTTCACGCTCTGCTGGCGTCAGGTGAATACGGGCGCGTTTTTTGGTTCCGCTCCAGTAACGACGCAGGATGAAAATCAATCCACCCGCAACGACCAGACCCACGATCGGGGAAATGATAAGCGAACCAAAAATACCAATAACTTTCGGGATATTCAGCGCATCAACGACTGACGTACCGGTCATCAGGGCGTTGGTTAACCCAATACCGATAATCGCGCCGATCAGCGTGTGAGAACTGGATGCAGGCAGACCGAAATACCAGGTTCCGAGGTTCCAGATAATTGCGGCAAGCAGCATTGAAAATACCATCGCCAGACCATGGGCTGAACTCATATTCAGAAGGAGGTCTGTAGGCAGCATGTGAACGATGGCGTAGGCTACGCTTAGACCACCAAGGAGAACACCAAAGAAGTTAAATACAGCCGCCATCACCACCGCAACTTGCGATCGTAACGCTCGAGTGTAGATAACGGTAGCTACTGCGTTCGCCGTATCGTGGAAGCCATTGATAGCTTCGTAGAACAAGACAAATGCCAGAGCAAGCAATAATAAAAGTCCGGTATGTAAATCCAGACCAGCAAACAAATGTAGCATAGGACGTTACGCCATTTTGGAGGACATGAACGCGGCGCATTATCCAGGACAAACGCGCAACGGGCAAAGTGAAATATAGCTTTTTTTTGATATACCTTCTGCTTTGTATGTGTCCGGTAAAGAAATATATTTTATATTTCAAGTAAATGACTGAGATATCGGATATTTGCGCTGGTGCGACCACATAGGAAACTTTACAATTCGCGCCGGTAAAACAAGAGGATTTTGATGTGGAAAGGTTTGATGCCGTTGTAATTGGCGCCGGTGCGGCGGGAATGTTCTGTGCGGCAATGGCCGGACAGGCGGGTCGTCGCGTGCTGCTGCTGGATAATGGCAAGAGGCCTGGACGCAAGATCCTGATGTCCGGCGGGGGGCGCTGCAATTTTACTAACTTATATGTTGAACCCGCCGCGTATTTGAGCCAAAACCGACATTTTTGCAAATCTGCCCTGGCGCGTTATACCCAGTGGGATTTCATTGAACTGGTGGGAAAACACGGCATCGCCTGGCATGAGAAAACGCTGGGACAGCTATTTTGCGACGACTCCGCGCAGCAGATTGTCGATATGCTGGTGGCTGAATGCGAGAAAGGCGGCGTTATCACGCGCCTGCGCACCGAAGTCCTGAACGTGACCCGCGATGACGACGGCTATACCCTCGAACTGAACGGCGACACCGTAAGTGCCGATAATCTGGTGATTGCCAGCGGCGGACTGTCGATGCCTGGATTAGGTGCCACGCCGTTTGGCTACAAAATCGCGGAGCAGTTTGGCCTGAATGTATTGCCAACGCGCGCCGGGCTGGTGCCCTTTACGCTGCACAAGCCGCTGCTGGAACAGCTCCAGACGCTCTCCGGCGTGTCGGTTTCGTCCACCATCACCGCGGAAGACGGGACGCTTTTCCGCGAAAATCTGCTCTTCACCCATCGCGGTCTCTCGGGTCCGGCGGTATTACAAATTTCCAGTTATTGGCAGCCGGGTGAGTTTGTGACGGTGAATTTAGTGCCGGATTGCGATCTGGACGGCTTTATCAACGAGCAACGCGCTGAGCATCCCAATCAAAGTTTGAAAAATACGCTGGCGATGCAACTGCCGAAGCGTTTGATTGAGTGCCTGCAGCTGCTGGGGCAAATTCCGGATGTGACGCTCAAGCAGCTCAACAGCCGCGAGCAGCAAGCGCTGGTCGACACGCTGACGAACTGGCGCGTTCAGCCAAACGGCACCGAAGGGTATCGCACGGCGGAAGTAACGCTCGGCGGTGTCGATACCGATGAACTCTCCTCACGCACCATGGAAGCCCGCAACGTGCCGGGGTTGTACTTTATTGGTGAAGTGATGGATGTGACCGGCTGGCTGGGTGGGTATAACTTCCAGTGGGCGTGGGCGAGCGCATGGGCATGTGCGCAGGCGCTAAAAGAGAAATAATCACCCATCGCAATTATTGCGCGTTTTTTCTTTCGCCGTTCCGCTAAGCTTTGATGAGACCTGTACCATTCGCCGCATCCTTTCCTCTTGAAAGCATGCGGCCATCTAGCCTCTCACTCAGAGTTTCCCATGCAGCTAATTAGTATCATTATCTTGCTCACCCTGACGGTGGTCATTCACTCCGTGTGGATGTTTATCGTTCTGAAATTCATCAACCTGAACGTCGACGCAGTGTTTCGTATCGTCTTTCGCAACGTCGCGATCGTCATTTCCATGCTGTTTGCGCATCTGATAGAAGCCAGCCTGTTTGCGGGTTTTTACTATTTTGTCGATGCTTTCAAAGACTGGAATACCAGTTTTTACTTCTCGCTGGTGAGCTATGCCACGGTGGGATACGGCGACGTCACGCTACCCGAACACTGGCGTTTGATAGGCGGTGTTGAAGGGCTCGTCGGCGCCTTAATGGTTGGCTGGTCGGTCGCGGTATTGGTTGCGGTATTGCAGAGATTGCGCGGGATGAGTGCCTAATCGGCAGATGCAAGGCACCCTTCTCTGAGGTAAAGTAGGCAGCTTGCGCGAGCGTCACTGTCGCGGCTTTGAGGGCGTAGAAACTGGTCAACAGTCCGTCCTTTTCAATTGCTGGTTAACCCCAGTCTGCATGGTTTGTGTTTTGTCCTCAAAAAGGGTTGTTTATGGCTTCTGCTCATCTCGGTTTCCCGACGGAAACCGTCGTTGTCTTTGTTGTGATGGCTGTGGGGGCGATGTTTATCGACCTCTTCATGCACCGTCACGACAAACCTATTTCGTTAAAAAGCGCGGCGATGTGGTCCATTTTTTGGGTCATGATGGCAATGGCGTTTGCGGGATTCCTGTACGTTCACCACGGCGCAGAGGTGGCGAGTTTATTCCTCACCGGTTATGCGCTGGAAGAGGTGCTCTCGGTTGATAACCTGTTCGTGATGATGGCGATTTTCGCCTGGTTCGGGGTGCCGGATAAATATCGTCACCGGGTGCTGTACTGGGGCATTCTGGGGGCGATTGTGTTCCGCGGAATTTTTGTCGCCATCGGCACCAGCCTGTTGAGCCTTGGGCCGTACGTGGAAGTGGTCTTCGCGCTGGTGGTGGGCTGGACGGCGCTGATGATGCTCAGACGCAACGAAGAGAGCGACGAAGTCGAGGATTACTCGCATCATCTGGCCTATCGGTTGGTGAAACGCTTTTATCCTGTCTGGCCGAAGATCAGCAGTAACGCATTTCTTCTGACGCAAAAAGAGGTGGATGCGGAGCTTGAGAAACCCGAAAACCAGGACGTGATGGTTGGGCGCGTGAAGAAAGCGAAACGCTACGCCACACCACTGCTGCTGTGCGTCGGGGTGGTTGAACTGTCTGACGTGATGTTTGCGTTCGACTCCGTACCCGCGATTATCGCCGTTAGCCGTGAACCGCTGATTATTTATAGCGCCATGATGTTCGCGATTCTCGGATTGCGTACGCTCTATTTTGTGCTCGAAGCGCTGAAGCAGTATCTGGTGCATCTGGAGAAATCAGTGGTTCTGCTGCTGTTCTTCGTGGCCTTTAAGTTGGGGCTGAACGCGACGGATCACTTCTGGCATCACGGCTATAGCATTTCCGCCACGGCAAGCCTGTTTGTGGTGTTGGGCGTATTGGCGCTGGGAATTATCGCGAGCGTGATGTTCCCTGGGAAACGCGCCGAAAGGTAAAAACAAAACGGCAACTGAGGTTGCCGTTTGTGTTTTCCCCTCTCCCTGTGGGAGAGGGTTAGGGTGAGGGCATCAGATCGCAGCTAGTTTTTAATCGGCGAGCGACGACGCGCTTTAGGCGGATGGAAATGCCGCCAGTGCGGATCTTGTGCCGCGGCTAGCAGCTCATGATCTCCACGGGTGTCGCCCCAGGCGCGCAGGTGGTAATCGTTCAAATTGCCATACACGCGCTCAAGCCGCGCCACCTTCTGCGCGCAGCGGCAGTTGTGCCCGGTAATACGCCCGGTCAGTTTGCCGTCTGCCACTTCCAACTGCGTGCCAATCAGCTTAATGCCGAGCTTATCGGCCCACGGCTGAAGAACCAGCGCGGGCGACGCTGAACAGATCGTCACTTCCGCACCTGAATTCACTTCAGCCGCAACCGCCAGAACCCCCGCCGGACGCATCAGTTTGCTCCAGTATTTCTCGCAAAACAGTTCCGCTTGCTGGCGCATCCAGTGCTCATCCACGCCCGTCAGGAACGTTTTAATCAGCACTTCCTTGAGCTCATCGCGCGTCAGTTTGCGACGCACGCAGTGAAGCGTTGGCAGCGCCATACGCACCAAACGCCCAGCAAAATAACGTTTACCAAAGGCAAAACGCAGGAAAGGGATAAAACTGTCGTGATGCGTCAACGTTCCATCAAAATCAAAAACGGACAGCACTCTGGATTTGGCCACTGCCTCATCGGCAATCATATTGGTCATAAATACGTCTTAGCTGAAATACACATTCTGCTCATTAGTCTACCTGCTTTACCTCTCCAGTCCTTATACCGCGCCTATTTTTTTCTCATTCTTGCGACCTGCTAGTGAGTCCGATAATGGATTCCTCAGGCTTTGTTCAAAAAACGATCTGTCTATATTATCGCCATCTCGAAAGGTGATTCGGGGGAACGCTGTCTCCTCACTGGTAAGGAAAAATTCACTCAATTTAAGTTATCGTTATGATTTTTAGACTTCTTATTTCAATACTCGCGTTAAGTTTTGCCTCTGCTGCATTGAGTTTTCAACTGCCTGCATCGATGTTATCGCAACATCACCCGCTTTCTGCGTCTACCGCGAAGACCGCGCTGGAGCAAAAGGAAACCGGCCCGCTTCGTGGACGGATCCTGACGCAATACCAAAAATGGAAAGGGACGGACTACAAATGGGGCGGCACCAGCCATCGTGGCGTGGATTGCTCCGCGCTGATGCAGCATTTATTTAGCGACGCGGCGCATCTTTCGCTGCCGCGTACTACGGGGGAGCAGATCCACCGTGGCGTTCAGGTGGCGGAACACCGCCTCAAAGCCGGGGATCTGATTTTCTTCCAGACCGGGCCAAACCGCCGCCACGTTGGGGTGTATATCGGCAATCGCCAGTTTATCCACGCCTCCACCAGTCAGGGTGTCACTGTCTCCACGCTGGCGAACGATTACTGGCATACGCACTTTATTACCGCTCGCCGGATCACCGGTTGAGCCATTAGATAATATCGTCCACCACACCCCCATCGACGCGCAACGCCGCGCCGGAGGTGGCGGAAGCCTGAGTTGAGCAGACATAAACCACCATGTTTGCCACTTCTTCCACCGTGGCGGCGCGCTGGATAACCGAGCTTGGGCGATGGGCCATCACGAACTCTTTCGCCAGCGTTTCCAGTGATTTCCCGGTTTTCTCCGTCTCGTCTTTCATCATCTCGGCAAAACCGTCTGACATTGTCGGTCCCGGCAAGACGCTGTTCACCGTGACGCCGCTTCCGGCGACGAATTTCGCCAGACCACGCGCGAGCGAGAGCTGCGCCGTTTTCGTCACGCCGTAGTGGATCATGTCAGCCGGAATATTGCAGGCCGATTCAGAAGAGATAAACACCACGCGGCCCCAGCCTTTTTGCACCATGCCTGGAAGCAATGCGCGCGACAGCCGCACGCCGGACATCACGTTGGTTTGCCAGTAGTTATTCCAGGTGTCGTCGTCGGTAGCGTAAAAATCCTGTGGGCCGTAAATCCCGGCGTTGTTCACCAGAATATCGACATTAGACGCCACTTTTAGCAGCGATTCGACGCCGTCAGGCGAGCTGAGATCGGCAATCGCCGCGCGAACCTGAACGCCAGGCACAACCTGCTGAAGCTGCTGAATGCCTTTATTGACGGACTCTACGCTGCGGCCATTAATAATCACTTCAGCCCCGCTTTCTGCCAGGCCGCGTGCAATGGCAAATCCGATGCCGCCGGTAGAGGCGGTGACGAGTGCGACTTTCCCCGTAAGATCGATTTTCATGGTCTGTTCCTTTTGATGATAAAAGTGCAGACCATAAAGCGTAGCAGAGGGGAACGTCTGCGCAGGAATCAGAGGAACGTGACGGCGTTGTCGTCCAGCGTAAAGGGGGTAGGGGTGCAGACCGCCAGACTCAGCGCACCAAACTGACAGTGGCTGATGTTCAGGGCGGATTTGAAGGTGCTGTCGATACTGACAATTTGCCAGGCGCTGCCGCCGCGCTGTTTCACTATCGCCTCTTTGCGCGTCCAGATGCGCCAAAACGCCGACAGTTTTTCTTCTGGCATTTCGCGCTCCAGCTCGTCATGTTCCGCCACGCTAAACACGGCATTGGCGAGGGCTTGCCAGTTATCGCGCGGTCGAATCACTTCGATATCGCAGCCTACTTCGCCTTCGTCGCTCATCAGCAGGGCGATGTCATCGCCGCTATGGCTCAGGTTGAACCAGAATGGCTTTGCATCGACAAACGCGGGTTTCCCCTGATCGCCAAAGACGATTTCCGGCAACGAGGCGGGAGACAACGCACGCGCAAGCAGCGTACGACCCGCCAGCCAGCGGGCGCGACGAGCACCCTGTGGCGCCCTGTCTGCAAGCGCTGACACCAAAGGGTCAGCGGTAAGAGTCGAAATTTTTCCCAGTACCAACTGGTACATAGTTACGCCCAACGTTTAATGATGATGGAGGTGTTAATGCCGCCAAAGGCGAAATTATTGCTTTGCAGATATTCACAGTCAATCTGACGTGCTTCCCCCATAATATAATCTAAAGCGCCGCATTGCTCATCAGGTTGTCTTAAATTGAGCGTTGGGGCGAACCAGCCTTCACGCATCATTTGCAGACTCATCCACGCTTCTAGCGCTCCGCAGGCTCCTAACGTATGACCAAAATAACTCTTCAACGATGAGATGGGCACGCTCTCACCGTAGATAGCTGCCGTTGCCTGGCTTTCGGCCAAATCACCGCGATCGGTCGCCGTACCGTGGGCCGAGATGTAGCCCATATCCCTTGCGCTTAATCCGGCCATTTTCAGCGATTTTTCCATGCAAATCTGCATGGTTTCGCGCTGCGGCTGAGTGATATGTGCAGCGTCACAGTTGGTAGCAAAACCGACAATTTCACCGTAGATCGTGGCTCCGCGCGCTTTGGCATGCTCCAGCTCTTCGAGAATGAGCGTGCCCGCGCCTTCGCCAATCACCAGACCGTCACGCTGTGTATCAAACGGTGACGGCGTGGTTTTAGGGGCATCATTACGCTGGCTAGTGGCAAACAGCGTATCGAACACCGCCGCTTCAGACGGACAAAGTTCTTCCGCTCCGCCTGCGACCATCACCGTCTGATAACCGTGGCGGATGGCTTCCCATGCATAACCGATCGCCTGGCTACCCGATGTACAGGCGCTGGACGTTGGGATCACGCGCCCACGCAGGCCAAAGAACAGACCTGTATTGACCGCCGTGGTGTGCGGCATCATCTGCACGTAAGTGGTGCCAGTAATGTTATTGGTATGCTTTTCGGTGAGCATGGTGGCAAATTCACTCACTGGACCCGTACTGCCGGTCGACGAGCCGTATGCGATACCCGTTTCGCCGTTGGTCAGCACGGCTTCGCCAATAAGTCCTGCCTGCTCCAGCGCCTTTTCGGTCGCACGCGTCGACATCAGCGATACGCGGCCCATCGCACGGATGCGTTTGCGGGTGTAATGCTCCGGCAGGGTGAAATCATCAATCGGCGCACCCAGCAGGGTATGCAGGCCATCGTAGACTTGCCACTCCGGCATTTTGCGCACTGCATTTTCATAGGCCAGAAGTCTCGCGGAAACCGACTGCCAGTCCTCACCAAAGGCGGTCACGCCGCCCATGCCCGTAATGACCACGCGACGTGTCATAGCATTCCTCCATTAATGGAAATGACCTGGCGGGTCACGTAGCCCGCAATGTCTGACATCAAATAGCTTGCCAGGCCGGCCACTTCTTCTGCCTGACCCATACGTTTCATTGGGATAATGGACATTGCCTCTTTCAGCGCTGCCTCTTCCATTTCGATCATCCCGGTATCAATTAACCCCGGCGCAATGCAGTTAACGGTGATTTTGCGTTTTGCGAGTTCAATCGCCAGCGCTTTGGTCGCGCCGATAATCCCGGCTTTTGCCGCGCTGTAGTTCACCTGACCCCGGTTGCCCATCACGCCAGAAACAGACGACAGCGTAATAATGCGCCCGCCTTTGCGCGTGCCAATCATCGGCATAATGCACGGGTGAATCACATTGTAAAAACTGTCCAGATTGGTGTGGATCACGCTGTCCCAGTCGTCTTCGCTGAGCGCAGGAAACGCGCCGTCACGGGTAATGCCCGCATTGCTGACCACGCCATACCATGCGCCGTGCGCTTCAATATCTTGCTCCAGCACATCACGGCACTGCTCGCGGTTTGCCACGTCAAAAGAGAGCAAACGGCCGCTGCCGCCCGCCTGCACAATTGCATCCAGCGTCGCCTGCGCACCTGATTCGTCGCGGTGATAATGCACGCCCACGATAAACCCGTCAGCGGCGAGCTGTCGGGCGATGGCGCGTCCGATACCTTTGCTGGCCCCGGTGACCAGAACGGAACGATTCATGTGGATGATCCCTGATTAAAAAGTGAAGACAACTCTTCCTCGCTTGGCTGGAAGGTATTCACGCGGCCTGTCGCCAGCGTGCAATCATTGGCGGTTATCGTGCACTCAAAGCTGCCAAAACGTTCATCCTGCATCAGCAGCTTGACGGTGATGGTCAGTGTTTCGCCTGCTGCAAAATGCCCGTCGGCGCACACCAGTTCACGCGCGCCCAGCACCATTCCCAGCGCAATACTGCTCTGTCCCTGTTGATGGCGATGCCAACCGGACCAGACGCCCACGGTTTGCGCCATCAGTTCAAGCGCGTACCAGCCGGGCAGTTCACCGTCGCTATTCAGAAACGGCGCGAGAACGCCTTTTGAGCTAACGGCAACGCGACACACGGCACTTTCATCAGTGACGCTTTCAACGGATTCCAGCAGCAGCATCGGCGCATCGTGGGGCAAATACTCCACGGGCAGTAAATAACTCATGACACTCTCCCCAGCAGGATGCTGGCATTATTGCCGCCAAACGCGAACGAGTTAGACAAAATCACCGGCTTTTCCAGTAAGGCTGGCTGATGCAGCACGCCGCACAGCGGTAGGGTGTCGTCAGGCGTGTAGCGGCTAAAATCCTGTGGCGGTAGTGGCAAATCGCAGGTCAGGATCAGCCAACTCAGAGCCGCTTCGGTGATTCCCGCTGCGCCCAGCGTGTGGCCGGTCAGATGTTTGGTTGAACTGCACGGAACGGTTTCCCCAAACAGGTCATGCACCACCTGCGATTCAATCTGATCGTTAAGCGGCGTCGCGGTACCGTGCAGGTTGATATAGCCCACATCTTCAGGTTTCAATTTTGCTTCGTTCAGCGCCTGGGTAATCGCGCGGATCGCCCCTTCACCCTGCGGATGCGGAGCGGAAATGTGGTATGCGTCGCTTGATTCCCCAGTGCCCAGCAGCGCCACGGGCTGCGGTTCGCGGGTCAGCACCATCAGCGCCGCACCCTCACCAATGGTGATGCCGCTACGGTGACGTCCAAACGGCTCACACAGCGTGGTGGACAGTGATTCCAGACTATCAAAGCCGTTGATCGGCATCCGGCTCAGCGTATCAGCACCGCCGACAAGGGCGACATCCACCAGACCGGCGTCGATCAAACGACGCCCGCTGATCATTGCTCTGGCGCTGGAGGAACAGGCGGTTGACAGGGTAAATGCCGGACCTTCAAGGTTCAGCCAGTTCGCCAGGAAACGCGACGGATCCCCCAACTCCTGCTGCGGATACGCCCAGTGGGAATCAGATTCACCCTGAGTCGTCAGGCGCACATGCTCATCGCCTTCATCCAGCCCGGACGTGCTGGTACCCATAATCACCGCCACGCGATCGCGACCAAAACGAGCGATTACATCGTCCACGGTGGGTTGAATTTGCGCCAGTGCAGCCAGCAACAATTGATTGTTACGCGAACGATGAACGGAAAAAGGGTCTGGAATCGGCGGAAGTTCGCCCTCGACGCCGCCCAGCACCGTCTCCTGCTGCCCTTGCAGCCAGCCCGCGCGGCTGCGCATACCCGGTGCGACACCGCGCGTCAGGTTGGCGGCAATCTCATCGGCGGAGTTGCCCAGTGCGTTCACCATTCCAACGGCAGAAATGTAGATCATCTTAGTCACCCAGATATTGAATGGTGATGTGATAGTTAAAAACGTGCTGTTCGATGCTGATCGGCTCGCGCTTGCCTTTGCGTTGCAAATAGACGATTTCTGTCACCAGTTTATCGTTGGCATTGCGTAGCTCACGGCGATCGCCGATGTCTTTGAGCGTCCAGCCCTTCGGCAATTGCGGCTGCCAGGCGCTAATCGGCCAATGGCTCAGCATCACGTCGGCCAGCACCTGGCTGGCGGGCGGCAACTGCGGCACGATAATCGACTGCTCAGTACGAATGCCGTTTTCGTCATAGGTGGCGAGGAACAGGCGGATCCCGACGGATGATAATCCGGCTAGCGTGATTTTATGCGCGTCAGCGTTGAGCATCACCAGCAGCGACTGCGTTTGACCGTTAAAACTTCCCGTCAGCAACTGCTGAGAATTCACCGAAGGCGAAATTCCCGGCGCAGGCAGCGTGACTTTGGTGCCAGGCTGCAGCCAGGCCTGCGGACGCTTACCGTCGGTATTTTGCGTGGAGTGGCTACAGCCAGCCAGCAGCAGCGCCGCAATCAGCGCGGCGGCACGGCAAAAATGGGACATCATCGTTTTCTCTCTTTTTTAGCCGGCATCGCCAGCGGCGCCAGCAGGAAGGCGGTGAAAATGCCGCTCACCAGCACAATACCAAAGCTGCTGATCGCCTGGGTGGCACTGAACACCAGCATGCCAAGGGTCAACAGTGTGGTCATCATTGCCAGCGTAATCGCCAGCATTGACGTTAGCGGCGTACCGCGTGGATTGCTGAAGAACAGGGTGTAATTGATGCCAATCCCCAACACCAGCACGAGAGCCAGCAGCGAGAACAAATTAACCGGATGACCGCTTGCGGCCAGTGCGGCCAGGCCGCAGCCGAGCGACAGTACGGAAGGCACCAGGCTTACCAGCCCTTTGCGCCAGCCGAGGCGCAGCATGGCACCGCAGGCGATCACCGCCAGCGCAACCAGCAGCAGGCCGGTCAGTACCGTGCGATAGAGCGAGAACAGGCTATCAAAACTGGCTTTACGATCGACCCACACCACGCCCGGGTTTTTGGCTGCCAGCTCGCTTAACGCCGCGCTGTTTTTTGCGCCGTCCACCGGAACCAGCACGCCACTTTCGCCAGTGGGCAGCGTTAGCCACAGCAGACGCCAGCCTTCGCTGGCCGGGCTTGCGAGCCAGTCGTTGACCGTCACCGACATTGGGTTCAGATCGGGCGATACGCTCGCCAGTCCAGCGTTTTTCAGCACGTTTGTCACCGCTGGCGCGGCCTTTTGCAGCAGCGCCAGATCGCTTTTTTGTTGCGACAGTGAGTTAAGCGGTAGGGTGCGGTAAGTTTTGATGTCGCCGCTTTTTTTCAACTGCGCCAGTGCAGGCGCAAAGCCTTCGAGCCGTTCCAGCGTCTGCTGCGCCGACGCGCCATGCACCACAAACCATTTCTGATCGACGCTTTGTCCCGTCAGGGCAGTAATGGTTTTTTCCTGCGCCAGAATATCTTTCGGTAACGCCTGCAACTGAGAGATATCGTCATTCACGCGCAGATTTGCTATGCCGATAACGGACACCAGCGCCAGCAGTACCGGCAGGCCAACAGACACTTTTTTATTGCGCCGCCATGCCGCCAGCCAGCGCAGCATCAGCACCATTGCGGGAACAGGACGCACCGGCAAGCCACGACACAGCCACGGATGCCAGAAAATCACCGTCAGACATGAAGCGCTCAGCCCTACGGCGGCAAACACCGCCATCTGGCGAATGCCCGGGAAGGGGGCCAGCATCATAATCAGATACGCCGCCACGGTGGTTAACAGCGCCAGCAGCAGGGCATTGCGCACTTTTGCCAGACTTTGCCACGGCGAATCCTGCGCGCCGTGAACCATCCGTTCGGTTAGATAATAGAGCGTGTAATCGGCGGAAATACCGATAATGCTCATGCTCATTACCAGCGTCATCAGGTGCAGCTCGCCGAAAATCATCAGCGTGGCGACGGTCCCCGCCAGCGCGCCGATGCCGATGGAAATCAGGCACAACAGCAGGGGACGTAGAGAGCGAAACACCAGCACGATGAGTAAAATTACGCCCAAAATGGTGGCCACGCCGAGCGTGGAAATATCCTGTTTGGCCTGCTGGCTCGCGTAATCGCTGTAAAAAACGGTACCGCGCGACAGCAATTGTGCCTGTGGATAGTCCGTTTTCAACCGATTCTGAAGACCGTGAAGCGTTGTCACGAGTCGATGAGTTTGCTGCATATCGAACGACTCGCCGGCCAGCTCGCCGTGCAGCAGATACCAGTAGTTTCCGGCATCGTCTTTGGTCACGAGCCAGCCATCCATCAGACGTAATTTTTGGCTGTTTTGCGCAAGTGCGAGCTGCGAACCGCGCATCAGCATCAGCGGATCGTTTTGCAACTCTTTGCCGCT
Source organism: Enterobacter sp. 638 (assembly GCF_000016325.1). Lineage (NCBI taxonomy): Bacteria > Pseudomonadati > Pseudomonadota > Gammaproteobacteria > Enterobacterales > Enterobacteriaceae > Enterobacter > Enterobacter sp. 638. The sequence continues at coordinate 4,201,635 of NC_009436.1, read as the reverse complement.
CACGCCAGAAAACGCCGAATACAACTGCGACAAAATCCACTGGGCCTGCGCCTCGCCGCCGTTTTGCAAGCGTGCGCGGGTGGCGGTGTCGATCAGCCCGTTACGGTGCTGCCAGAAAAATTCGCCCCAGGCTTTTTGCCCGGCGGCGTCCATCGGGCCTTTGACTTCATTCAGCGCGGCCGATTTTTGCAGCAGCGTCAGCCACTGCTGCGCCACACGCGGATCCGGCTCTTTGCCGGGGCTGACCAGCCAGACCAACTGGCGGTCGAGACGCTGCATAAAGCCGTCGTTGAGCGCCGGAGGAATCGCCCCGAGCGTCTGTTTTGGCAGCATCGCCAGCACGCTGCTGTTAAGGCGCGCGCCGGGCAGCAGCGACAGCAATACGCCCAGCATCACCAGGCACAGCACGCCCCACAGCAGCGCCGGGCGCAAAGATTTACGGTGTGGCAAAGCGTTGGCGTTCGTCATGAGTCAGGCTGGCGGGCGTCAGTTGATGTTGGGAAAGTGCGATATCCGTGCGATCGCCCTGCTTGTCGTTGAGCTGGATTGATTCCAGATAGGTCGCGCCGCCCAGATTCAGGGTGGCGAAAATTTTGTCCAGTGGCGTGGTCGTCGGCGTTAACACCAGCGACCAGCGTCCAGCGCCGAGATCCTTAAAATCGATGCGGAAATTCTCTTCCAGCACTTTGCGATCCGCCTGGAACAGAGCGCGCAGCAGATGGTTAAACTGGAACATCTGCGGATTATTTTCGGCAGTAATCGTTTGTGGCGGCTGGCCGTTGATCACCTGCACCATCCGTTTGTCATCCAGCAGTAGCGTCATTGGAAAGGGCGCTTTCTGATCCCACAGTAAACCACTGTCGCGGGCGATCAGCATGTCGCCCTGCGAGCGTAGCGGCTGCGGCAGATCTTTAATGGTGCGCGTCTGTTCAAAGTGCGCACGCACCACGGGCTGTTCAGTGAAGCGCTGCTGAAGTTCATCCAGCGTCACGGCGCTAACCAGCGGACTGGCCAGCAGGGCAAGCAATGGCAACCATTTCATGGCGTCACTCCCATACGTTCAAACAAAATCGCCGGACTGACAAAGCACAGTTCGCGGCTTGCCTCTTCAACCGCCACCTGAATGGTGTAGCCGGTGGTGGTGCGTTTTCCGCTTTCTGCGTCGAATATCTGGTAAGCGATGCGCAGGCGGTTTTCAAACTCTTCGATATGCGCACGCACGCGGATACGTTGCTCAAAGGTCACCGCGTCGCGATATTTCACGCGCGTGTCGACCACTGGCCAGACGTAGCCGGACTCTTTCATCTGGCGATAGCCGTAATCAAATTGATTCAGCAGCGCCTCGCGGGCAATTTCAAAGTAGCGAAAATAGTTGCCATGCCACACCACGCCCATCATATCGACGTCATGAAACGGTACGGTGAGTTCTACTTCGGTCGTAAAACGGGGATCGGTCAGCACCCTTTACTCCTTCTCTTTGGCATCCGGCAGATGCCAGAAATCGAAAAAATTAAACCAGTCGAGCGGCGACATCAGTGCGTAATGCTCCAGCCGTTCGGCATAGCGATCGACGGTACGCTGCAGCGCTTGCTGGCGTTCACCGCGCGGTAAAATCAGCGGGTCGGCAAACGGCTCACAGTGAATGTGTAGTTTGTCCTGCTGGCGCAGGGCGAAAATCAGCAGCACCGGGCAGCGCAGAATCGACGCGAGAATAAACGGCCCCTGAGGGAACGGTGCGGGCTGGCCCATAAATTCGCTCCAGATGACGCGCCAGTCGCCGCCGCGCTGCGGTTTGACCGCGATGCGATCGCCGACGATCGCTACCCATTCGCCGCGATCGAGTTTTTCTTTCAGGGCGATTGCCGTGTCCGGACCGATATCCGTGACGGGCATCAGGTTAAGGCCTGCGTCAGGCGCCATCTCTTCCATGATTTGCTTAAAACGCTGGGCGTTTTCGCTAAATACCAGCGCGTTAATGACCTTGCTGCCATCCAACTGCGCCATAGCGCGGCAAGCTTCTACATCGCCTAGATGCGAAGCCAGCAGTAATTTTCCTTGCGGCGCATCAACGTCCAGCGCCTCGCGCGCACCGGGGGCGAACACCACATCCCGATTGAGTTTCAGCTCACCGCGCCAGCTGGCGACTTTATCCAGCATCGAATAGCCAAAACGCATAAAGTGGAAAAAGCTGTTAAGGCGTGGCGGTGTGGGCAATTGGCGCTGTGCCAGCACCCGCTTCACACGCTCAATCCACTGCTGTGACGCCTGGCGTGCCGGACGTGCAGTCAGCCAGTAGACGCCGATAACGGGCCATAGCAGGAGACCAAACGCGCGGCGTCCCAGCAGTTGCCAGACGCGCAGCATTAGCCGCATACCCCACAGGCCTTTTACTTCCTGCTGCTGCGCCCAGTGCTGCTGGCGACGACGCATCAGCAGAACAGGAATGCGCGGCAACATGCCGAAGAACAGGCGGGTGTGCATCAGGGAGATGCGCACGTTATCTTTCAGTGCGTCGAAATGCGACAGGCCGTCGAGCGGATACGTCACGCGCGTCGGCAGAAAATGGCTGGTGTTGCCTTGCCAGTAGAGCCGCACCATCACTTCTGTATCAAAATCCATTCGTTTGCCGAGCGTCACGCGCTCAGCCAGTTGCAGCGTAGGGGCGACGGGATAGACGCGGAACCCGCACATGCTGTCTTTTAACTGGAACGATAACGTTTCGATCCACACCCAGAAATGGGTGACCCAGCGGCCATACAGCCGCGAACGTGGAATGGAATCGTCATAAATCGGCTGGCCTGAAATGAGTGCCTCCGGATGGCGTTCTGCCAGCGCCAGCAACTTCGGGATATCTTCAATCGCGTGTTGACCGTCGGCATCCACCTGCACCGCATGGGTAAAGCCCGCGTGAGCGGACTCTTCCAGCCCACGGATCACTGCTGTGCCTTTCCCGGCGTTTTCAGCCAGTCGGATAAGCGTGACCTGCGGTTGTTCGGCGGCAAGACGCTCCAACTCCAGACGTGTTCCTTCATCGCTGCCGTCATCCACAATCAGGCACGGCAGGCCGAAGGGGGCAAGACGCGACAGCACGTTTGCCATCATCGCCCCGTGGTTGTAGCAGGGGATCACCACGCAGGGGCGAAACGCTAACGACATAAACGGATTTTCCCGCTGCTGGCGGTGTGGCGTTCCAGACCGTCGTGGCGCTGATAGCTAAACGTCAAAATCTGCCGCTCGGCATTCCAGTTTAACGTGAGCGTCACACTGGTATTGGGTAGCAGCGGCGCCTGAAACTTCACATTCTGAATGCTGTGAAAACGGTAATCTGGTGCCAGCAGCGTAGTGGCGTAATGCATGACCCAATCGAGCTGTGCCACGCCTGGCAGCAGCGGCTGCACGGCGAAATGACCCTGGAACCAAAACAGCGCCGGATCGAGATGCAGAACAATTTCCAGATTTTGCGGCTGTGCCTGGTGGCGCTCGATTTCATGGATTTTCATGAAATAACTCCTGTAACTGCGCATAGACACGCTTATTCATACTGTTGACCGGCATTTCATCAATGATGCGCCAGTAACGCGGCACGGCGACCGGTTCAAGCCACGGCAGCAGGGCACGACGCCAGGCAAATTCCTGCGCTTTGTTACCCTGTTCGCGTATCCGCTGACGCGCATCGTCACTCAGCACCAGCAATACGCCGATACCCTGACGGCCGCCGCGCGCAACGGGCAGTGCAGCCGCTTCGCGTATGCCATCCAACTCCAGCAGGCGCTGTTCGATTTCCGTCAGCGAAATGCGTTTTTCTTCGATTTTCACCACGCGGCCACGACGACCGGCAATGCTGAACAGGCCGTTGTCATCGAAGTGCAGAATATCGTCGAGCAACAGACCCTCTGCCTGGTGGATCAGCGGTGACGTCACGCGACAGGTTTCGCCTTCGAGGCGGAAAGCCACGCCGGGGAAGGGCAACCAGGGGATCGATTCTTGCTGATGATGCCGCCAGGCAAGAACCCCCGTTTCGGTGCTGCCGTAAATTTCGTCCGGCCAGACGTTCATCCAGCGATGCGTGGCGGTGACTTCATCCCACGGCAGCATGCCGCCAGCGGAGAGCAGCATGGCGACCGGTGGCGGTGAAAGCTGCGTATCGAGGCGCTTCAGAAACGCCGGACTGCTGATAAAAATGTAGCGATGGTCATGCGGTAATGCGGCCAGTTGTTCGGCGTAATAGAGCATCGCGGCGTGTAATGGCAGACCGAGAGACATCGGTAAAAAGATGCGGAACGTCAAACCATACAAGTGCTGTGGCACAACCGAGGCGACAACGCGACAGCCGTTGAGGCGCTCACCAAAACGGGTTGCCAGCATTACGGCTTCGCGATCGAGGCTCGCAATAGGCTTCACAATGCGCCGTGGCGATCCGGTTGAGCCGGAGGTGAATAGTTCGACAAAGCTGGATGCGGCGACAGGGGGCAGCGGTACAAACCCGTCAACGCAGCGGCGAGCGGAATTCACCACAAACAGGCGTCCAGGATAATTCAGCGTCTGATCGCTCAAAACGCCACAAAACAGTGCCTGTTGTTCTTCGAGGAGCGATACGCGGCTGTGGCCGGGGATCACCGGCGTTTTGCCCGCGTGCAGCGATGCCAGCAGCGCGACAATAAAGAGATAGCTGTTTTCGAAGCACAACGCCCAGCGCTCGCCGTCCTGCTGACGCAATGTCTGTGTCAGCGCCGAGACGTCATGCCGGAGCTGTCCGAGCGTCCAGATGTGGTCGTCAAGCCAGGCGACAGGCGTATCGTCCGGGCGCGGGGCGTTTAGCCACTCGCTTAGCGGAAGGGGATTATTCATTGTGCTTCACTTTTTTTCATCACCCGTTGGCGGATCAGCCACTCGGTTGCCATCAGCGTACCCATCAGGATGTAAGCAATCATGCCGTTCCATAGCGTCCAGAGCTGCATGTCACCTTTCACCACGGTAAATAGCGCGATGGAGCCATTAACAATGAAAAAGATGCACCAAACGCGGGTCACGTTGCGCGTATAGCGAACGCCTTCAGGCGGCAAATTCGGCTCACGCAGACGCGCCAGTCGTTCGACCAGCGGCATTGCAGTCCATAGCGAACCGCCAAATACGGCCAGCATGACCAGATTCACGACCACGGGATAAAGCAGCAGCCACTGGTGCGCTTTCAGCAGATAGCTTGCCGTGCACAGCGCGATACCCGCCAACGCTACGCTCTGTACCACAAAGCGCATCGGACCGGCATTGTTCCGCGCCTGGCGCAGGCGGCACACCAGCAACAGCGCCATCAACGGCAGCAACCAGTGCAGGCTGTTATGCGTCAGCCCAAAGCCGATCAGAAACGGCCAGGCGAGCAGCATCAACCCCGTTAGCAGCGGGATCGCCGGAAAAGATCGTCCGCCACGCATGGCGTCTTACTCTTCGCGCAGAAGCTGTTCTACAGCGTCCACTACGTCCTGAACGGTACGCACTGCTTTGAAGGTTTCAGGTTTGATTTTTTTGCCTGTTTTCTTCTGCAGGTGAACAATCATGTCGACGGCGTCGATACTGTCCAGCTCCAGATCTTCATACAGACGTGCCTCGGGGGAGATATCTTCCGGGGCGATTTCAAACAGTTTGGTCAGCAGCCCGGAGACTTCCTGATAAATGGTTTCTTGTTCTGTCATAGCGAATTCGTTCTCAGGCGCGTTGGGCATGGATAAATGATGCCAGCGTGGCGACGGAATAAAAATGCTGACGCATCTCCTCGCTTTCCGCAGAAAGCACTACGCCATATTGGTTTTTGACTGCCAGACCCAGTTCCAGTGCATCGATAGAATCGAGGCCCAGACCATCGCCAAACAGCGCCGCATCCGCGTCGATATCGTCTGCGGTCAGTTCGTCCAGATTTAGCGTAGAGATAATAAGATTTTTAATTTCAAGATAAAGCGCTTGCATCATTAATTCCTGACAAAGTTTGAAGACCTGATGTTAAGCGATGCTGAAGATGCCGGTTCAGCTGCCTTGCGGCCAGCGCCGGTTCTTGTTCTGTTGCATCGTAAAAATCGTGAATATCGAGTCGCTCACGAACATCCACGGTGAAAAAGGGTTTGCGCGGCGGTATGTCATACCACCGGCTTTGCTTATCGAGCATTTTCTCGGAGCAGTGGATCAGTACCATCCGCAGATCGCTGCCACAACGCACAGCGATATTCGCCGCGCCGCGCTGAAGCGTGATGGCTTCTCCAACGCGCGTGCGCGTGCCTTCCGGGAAAATCAAAATCGTATCGCCCTGCGCCAGCCGCTGTTTGCAGGCAGTTAATAGTGGTTCAGCCTCGCTGTTGATCAGGTAATCCGCCGCGCGGATCACGCCGCTGACGAACGGATTACGCAACAGGGCGCTTTTCACCATGCAGTCGGTTTCGGGCATTACAGAAGCGAGAATAACGTAATCAATCAACGTGGGATGGTTGGCCACCACCAGGCATCCGCGTTCGCTACGCAGCGCGTCAAGATTATCGATGCGGTAATCCAGCACGCCCGTCATGCGAGTGACGGTTAAGAAGAAGCGGAAGCTGAGTGAAATGCTGCGGCGCGCCAGACGGCGGCGTTTTGCACGATCGCGTTGTACCACCAGCAGCAGGTTGAACCAGACCAGTGACAGCAGCAGGCCGCCTGCGCCAAAAAGCGCAAAGCACAATCCGGTCATCACCAGACGCCAGGCGCGGTTGATCGCGGAAATTAAACTTGTCATCCGCGGGACCACTGCCACAGTAAACGTTCGCCGGAAACGACAAACGTTGGCTCGTCGCGCAGATAGTGTTGCAGGAACATCAGACTTTGCGGCAGCGGTGGCTCTTCGCCATCACTTCCGGTTTGCGTTTCGCAGCGCAGCATGTCGCCCGCCTCAATCACCAGCGCTAGCGCATACGGCCATGTCGGCATATGAGGCGGTAAATGAGGATGATAAAAATCGGGCAGCGCGCCGTCGAAATCGACCAGTAATACGCGAGAATAGCCTGCGTGCAAAAGGCTTAGTACTTCGCATAAACCCTGCTGGAAAGTGTCTAGCCCAGCAGAAAGGGAAGAGGAAACGATCGGCTGGCGTGCCGCGATAGTGAGATTCCCGACAGCAGAGTTGTGCACCGACATGGCGAAATCCGTCGGTGATACCGCCTGGTCTGTCGCCAGCGCATGCAGAATGCGGTAGTTGCGTTCCAGCTCGCCGTGGCGGCTGGTATACACAACCGCGTCGATGGCGTGTTTGCGCAGCATCGCCAGACCGCAATCGACGGCCAGTTTACTGCCAGAATTTAGGCGACGCGCGGTCATCATCGGCAACGCAGTGAGTTTTGCCTGCGGCGCAGCGGGATCGATGGCCAGCGACTCGCGCGACCATGCCTGCCACTGTGTGGCATCGCTGAGGCCTGGCGCTCGTGCTTGCCAGTCGATAATGTTTAATGCAAATTTCATTTACGCGTGTCCGCGATATATCGTCAGGGTCATTCAGCGATTTAGTGTTCGTTTTTGTGACAAATCAGTAAGGTATGACCTAACCCAAGATTGTCGTGTCGTTGCTCTACGTGGAAACCTGCTGTCTCCAGGTAGTGATAAAATTTTTCTACGCTATAGAAGCGGCTGTTGCCATTCGCCATACAGGTGAAATAGAGCGATGTGGCGTTCAGGCTAAAGGATGCCGCTTCGAATTTCTGTGCATCCCAGAACAGTTCCATAATGCACAGGCGAGCGCCAGGTTTCATTTCCTGAGCAACTTTACGCAACATGGTGACAATCTGATCGGGTGAGAAACAGTCCAGGAACTGGCTCATCCACCACACATCGGCATCGCCTGGCAGCGCCGCGTGGCTAAGCATATCCACAGCATGGAACCCAATACGATGAGATAAACCTGCATTTGCGATATTTTCTTGTGCCAGCGCTATTTGCTGCGGGAGGTCAAGGATGGTAATTGCGACATTTTCATCATATCGACAACAACGTAAAGCCCATTTTCCTGTATTTCCGCCGACATCGTACAATTTTGTCGGCGAGCTTGCGAATATATATGGCAGGGCTGCATCAAATGCGGCGTCAGAATAGTAATGATCAAAAGCAAACCAGCTCTCTTTTGCCTGAGTGGGTAATTGCGATAATGCTGGATAAATGGTCGGCCATTCTCCAAATACGGTTAACCCCGTGGGCTTTTCTTCTTTAAGAGAATCAGCAAGGTGGAATAATCCCTGGTAACAAACGTCCTGGGTGAAATCCATATTTACGCGGGTCATGGTGTCGTGCAGAAGAAAATGACCCACTTTCGCCAGGTAATACTGTCCCTCTTTGTGGGTAACGATACGTCCGCTTAATCCCATATCCAACAGCACGCTAACGCCGTACTCATTCAGAGTGCTATTTTCGACGATTTCTTCAAGGCTGGCACCCTGTTTTCCCTGTTTATCCAGCCAGGCGAGAACGCCTGAGTTACGCAGACAAAGCGCGGTTTGAAACAACATTGGAGCAAAAGCGATACGTTGCGCTTCGGTAATGGCATCCAGCGCGCTAAGTGAGTCCGTTTCGTACATTATTGCGTAACCTTTGACTGGTCAGATGAATAGATTATCGGGCCAGTGATGGCCCGACTTTAGAGGAATTTACTGCGGGGCGGAAAGGTTAAGCTGGATATCTTTATCGAGGTTATGCACCCAACGATTATAATTTTTGTGGATTTTGCCATCGCTTGCTTTCAGGTTCAGGCTGCTTTCGTAGTTGATTGAGTAGCTGGTCGCAGAGTAAGGAATGCGGATGTCCGCTGAGTGATCGCGTGCCTGCAAACGGCCTTTAATGACGCCTGGACCCGCTTCGGACATAATCCACTGACGCTGGTGACCTGCTTTCAAAATCGCTGATTTCACCTGTTCAGCCGTATGACCCGTGCTCACGGTAGAGTGAATCTGGTCGACAGGGGCAGTACGAGCACAGCCAGCCAGTGCGCCCATAATGGCAAAGGCAGTACACCATTTAACAATCTTTTTCATCAACAACTCCGTATCAATAATAATGATTTTTGCCAGGGACATTCACACAATATAATTCTTAAGGTAAATTTAAATTATTATGGTGACGATCGGTGGGGTTAATTTCTTCTTGCTATTGCCAATTTGAGTTTAATTAACGTGATGGCAATGTAAACAACTCTCGATATATAGGATTTACCTTAAGAGTTGTTACGGAAAACCAACAATAGCTCATATCTTATAAAAGCGGCACATATTCTATAGAGCTGAGAAATAACGTAAACCTACCCTGGTTGGTAGGTTTACGAATGAGTATTTAGCCCGGAAGCCGGCTTTTGGGTCGCCCTGGCCCAAGAAGAATCGCCAGTTTTCCACCGCCTTTGGTGGTTTCCATCCATATTTTACAGACGCTGGTGAGTGGTACGGAAAGCAGCATACCCACCGGGCCGAGCAGCCATCCCCAGATTAATAATGACAGGAAGACGACCATCGTTGACATGCCCAGGCGGTGGCCCATCATGCGTGGTTCTAAAATATTTCCCAATATCATATGCACCACCAGGAACAGCGCGCCGACCAGCATACATTCGTAAATACCATTGAACAGAAACGCCTGGATCATTGGCGGCACGGCGGAAAGCACCGCGCCGATATTTGGCACGTAGTTCAGCAGAAACGCCAGCACGCCCCACATCAGCGCGAACTGTACGCCCATCAGCGTCAACCCCAGCCACACAATCACCCCGGTCCACAGGCTCAGTAGCGTTTTCAGCGCCAGATATTTGGATACGCCTTTCAGCGCACGGTGCAGGCCCGCAATATGTATTTGCGGATTGTTCAGCGCAAAGCGTAGCTTGTACGGGACATGGCGCACCTCAAACAGCATAAAGACCACCGTCATCACCAGCAGCAAAATGCTGGCCATCGCGCCCGAAAGCCCGGTCATCAGCGTGGTGGCGAAGGTCATGATTTTTTCTGAATCCATACGCTGCAACATGCGCTCAGGTGACATATGAAGATTGAGGAACGGCAGCATCTCCTGTAATTCCAGTGCCTTGCGGGTCAGCTCTTTGTTGTATTTGGGGAGCATCGTAGAAAATTCACTGAGCGATGCCGCCAGCACGCCGACCAGCGCAGTCAGCACGATCAGCATGACCAGGACAACGATGGTGATCGCCACCGGCCGTTTGATGCCTCGACGGATAAACCAGGTGACTAATGGATTGAGAACAATAGCGAAAAAGAGCGCCAGTAAAAGTTGAACAATAATGTCGGCTGCGGCGTGGATCCCCGCGAGGATCACCACCAGACAGGCGAGTTTTAACAGAATATGGAGACCCGTTTTATCGGGCTGAGCGGATGTCATGCTGATTCCTTATGTTGTGTGCTCGTTAAGTGTAGTGCCTTCGATGCGCTTCGCTTGAGGCTGTTAATCTGAAATTCGCGGCTGATTTTCACCGCGTGACGTGGTAATAGTGAAACACTGTTGCAAAAATCCAGGTAGAAAGTCATGCCCGTACCTGCCGCCGAACCGGCACTTAGCGGATTGCGCCTCAATCTGCGCATCGTTTCTGTTGTCATGTTTAATTTCGCCAGCTATCTCACCATCGGTCTGCCGCTGGCGGTTTTGCCCGGTTACGTCCACGACGTGATGGGATACAGCGCCTTCTGGGCGGGGCTGGTGATCAGCCTGCAATATTTCGCCACGCTGTTGAGCCGTCCACAGTCGGGGCGATATGCCGACCTGTTTGGGCCAAAAAGTATTGTCGTCGTCGGGTTATGCGGCTGTTTCATGAGTGGCCTGAGCTATTTGCTGGCGGCCACCACCAGCGGCTGGCCGATAATGAGTCTGGCGCTGCTGTGCCTCGGGCGCGTGATTCTGGGGATAGGGCAAAGCCTGGCGGGAACCGGCTCAACGCTGTGGGGCGTGGGCGTCGTCGGTAACGCGCATATTGGCCGCGTGATTTCGTGGAACGGGATTGTCACCTACGGCGCGATGGCGCTCGGCGCACCGCTTGGCGTGCTGTGCTATGCGTGGGGCGGGCTTCACGGGCTGGCATTAACCATTATGACCGTCGCGTTTATTGCTATTTTGCTGGCGATTCCACGACCGAAAGTCAAAGCCAGCAAAGGCAAGCCGCTGCCGTTTCGCGCCGTACTCGGGCGCGTCTGGCCGTATGGCATGGCGCTGGCGCTGGCCTCCGCCGGTTTTGGCGTGATTGCCACCTTTATCACGCTGTTCTACGACGCCAAAGGCTGGGACGGTGCGGCGTTTGCGCTGACGCTGTTTAGCTGCGCGTTTGTCGGAGCGCGTCTGCTGTTCCCGAACGGCATCAACCGTCTGGGCGGCCTGAACGTGGCGATGATTTGCTTCGCCGTTGAGATTATCGGCCTGCTACTGACCGGGATCGCCGACGAGCCGTGGGTAGCCAAAATCGGTGTGTTCCTCGCGGGGGCAGGGTTTTCACTGGTCTTTCCGGCGCTGGGCGTGGTGGCGGTTAAAGCGGTGCCGCAGCAAAATCAGGGATCGGCGCTGGCGACCTATACGGTGTTTATGGATATGTCGCTCGGCGTAACCGGGCCGCTGGCCGGGCTGTTGATGGCGTGGGCGGGTGTACCGGTGATTTATCTGGCGGCGGCGGGGCTGGTGGGTGCGGCATTACTGCTGACGTGGCGCTTAAAAAAACGGCCCCCGACGCAAACGCCGGAGGCCGTTAAATCCTCATCAAACGTTACTTGATGACGATGGTATTGATGATGTTTTCAGCCGTGGTTTGCGCTTTCTGCTGATCTTCTGCTGGCAGCGTGATCTGCAGGGTCAGCAGTTTGCCGTCAACTTTACCGAGCACCACAGAAGAGTAAGCGGTCTGGCCCTTCGCGGAGATGATGCTGTCCAGCTGTTGCAGAGTGTGGCCTTTAAGTTCGATAGACTTGTTGGTCACGACCTGGAGCTGCGGGTCGCGGCTACGCTGCTGATCTTCCAGACGTTTCGCCAGCACGGCCAGATCTTCGTTGGAGTCATCGCCCACAATCACAATCACGGCTTTCTGTCCGGTAGCATCGGAATAGACGTGCATATTGTTCGCCTGCGTTCCCAGCTTACCGCTCTGATCGGTCATATCTGCTGGCAGGGCAAAACTGAGTTTGCCCTCCATCAGCTCGACCGCCTGGCCGGTCGCATTACTTTCTGCGGCCGCGCCCTGAACAGGTGTTTTGGTGTCGCTGTTATCACAGGCCGCAAGACCCACAACCAGCAGGCCAATCCCGACATATTTAACCAGATTGCGCATTGACTTCTTCCTTTCGATAAACGGCCATAACGGCTCATTCATCCATCTTATCACAACTGATAAAGCGAACGTTTAACCAGCCTGCAATGCGGTGATTTCAGATTTATCTGCGAGTCTTTTCAGCAGCATATTCAACAGAACGCCGTACATCGGAAGGAAGAATACGATGCTGATAAGCACTTTGAAGCCGTAATCCACCAGCGCGATTTCCATCCAGTGCTGAGCCATAAACGCATCGGGGCTGCGCCAGAAAGCAATAAAGAAGAAGGCCAGCGTGTCGCTCACGTTACCGAACAGCGTGGAGGCGGTCGGCGCCATCCACCAGCGATGGTTTTGACGCAGACGGTTAAACACATGGACGTCAAGAATCTGTCCCAGCGCGTAGGCCATAAAGCTCGCGGCGGCGATACGGGCGACGAACAGGTTGAAGTGCAACAGCGCCTCGAAACCTTGCCAGCTTCCCATATAAAAAAGTGATGAAATCCCATACGACACGAACAGCGCAGGCAGCATCACCGCAAAAATAATGCGTCGGGCCAGCGGCGCGCCAAAAATGCGCACGGTTAAATCAGTCGCGAGGAAAATAAACGGAAAACTGAACGCGCCCCAAGTGGTATGAAAACCAAAAATGGAGATCGGGAGCTGCACCAGATAGTTGCTGGAGGTAATCACCAGCAGATGAAAAAGCGATAGCCAGAACAACGCTTTTACGCGCTGCGATTGAGAGAACTGCGTCATATTGTGACCTTTTTGATTAATGTTGGGGTGAGGGAACCCAATTTGAATCTGACACCTTAGGCTTCAACAGCAACGCCTGATGGTCCAGATTCTGAACCGGCCGCATAATACTGCTTTGACAACACATTGCAATGGCTAATTTTCACGCAATCGTTAACCTGGTTTGCTTTGCCAAAAACGCGGCGTAAACTACAGCCGTTTTTAGATGATTGAGGCGATGATGACCGACCTGTTTTCCACTCCAGACCACACCCTTGATGCCCAAGGCCTTCGCTGCCCGGAGCCTGTTATGATGGTGCGTAAAACCGTGCGCACGATGCAAACCGGCGAAACGCTTTTAATCATTGCCGACGATCCGGCGACCACGCGAGACATCCCCGGTTTCTGTACTTTTATGGAACATGAGCTGATCGCACAAGAGACCGAAGCGCTGCCGTATCGCTATCTTTTACGCAAAGGCGCGTGATCGAATCTACGATTTCAAACCATCGTTTCAAAACTTATCGCTTTTGTGAGTTGCTTCACCTCCGCTTTCCAGGACGTAGTCTAATTTTTAAGCGTAAAACTAAAACAACGTTTTAACGCTTATCTCACTACCCTGGAGTTGACCCGATGAAAACGACCCTCAAGCCGTTACTGGCCTCTTTGTGCCTGTCCACCGCGTCACTGCTGTTCGCCACCACGGCGGCAGCGCAAACGATCAAAGCTGCTGATGTTCACCCTGAAGGCTACCCAAACGTGGTGGCCGTGCAAAACATGGGTGAAAAACTCAACCAACAAACCGATGGCAAGCTGGGGATCAAAGTCTTCCCTGGCGGTGTCCTGGGCGACGAAAAGCAAATGATTGAGCAGGCGCAGATGGGCGCTATCGATATCATTCGCGTCTCAATGGCACCTGTTGCGGCGATTTTGCCGGATATCGAAGTGTTCACACTGCCTTACGTGTTCCGCGATGAAGACCATATGCACAAGGTGATCGACGGTGATATCGGCAAAGAGATTGGCGAAAAACTCACGGCTAACCCGAAGTCGCGCCTGGTGTTTCTGGGCTGGATGGACTCCGGCACGCGTAATCTGATCACCAAAGAGCCGATCGTCAAACCAGAAGACCTGAAAGGCAAGAAAATCCGCGTGCAGGGCAGCCCGGTCGCACTGGCAACCTTGAAAGCGATGGGGGCCAACTCGGTGGCGATGGGCGTCAGCGAAGTCTATAGCGGGATGCAAACCGGGGTGATCGACGGCGCGGAAAACAATCCGCCAACCTTTGTGGCGCATAACTACATGCCGGTTGCCAAAAACTACACCCTCAGCGGCCACTTCATCACGCCGGAAATGCTCCTGTACTCCAAAGTGAAATGGGACAAACTCAGCGCTGAGGAGCAGCAAAAAATCAAAACTCTGGCCCGTGAAGCGCAATTTGAACAGCGCAAACTCTGGGACGCTTACAACCAGCAGGCGCTGGATAAAATGAAAGCGGGCGGCGTGCAATTCCACGATATCGACAAAGCGGTGTTTATCAAAGCGACAGAACCGGTGCGCGCGCAGTACGGCGATAAGCACAAGGAACTGATGCAGGCCATCGCGGACGTCAAGTAAACCCTAACGTGTTCGTGGAGGACGTATGTCCGAACTCTACCTGAAGTGGATGGACCGCCTGTACCTGTTCGCCATGGCCGTCGCGGGCGTGTCGCTGCTGGTCATGACGATTGTTATCCCCATCGGCATTTTCTCGCGCTATGTGCTCAATCGCGGGGAATCCTGGCCGGAACCGATCGCGATTATTTGCATGGTGACTTTCACTTTTATCGGTGCGGCGGTGGGATACCGCGCCGGGTCGCATATCGCCGTGAATATGCTCACCGATCGCTTGCCCGATATGCTCAAAAACCTGTGCGCCAGGGCAGTGGATCTGCTGATGCTGCTGATTTCCGCACTGATCTTCTGGTACAGCCTGCTGTTGTGTATCGAACTGTGGGAGCAGCCCGTCGCAGAGTTCCCCATCCTCACGTCGGGTGAAAGCTATCTGCCGTTGCCGGTAGGTTCGGCCATTCTAATCCTGTTTGTCATCGAGCGTTTGCTGTTTGGCTCTCAGGAAAACCGCCCGGTCGTGTTGATCGGTAACCACAGTTAAGGGGTGAACAATGGATGCGTTTATTTTGTTATTCACCCTCGCCATTTTGTTGGCGCTGGGGATGCCGGTGGCCTTCGCCGTCGGGCTAAGTGCGGTTGCGGGTGCGCTATGGATTGACCTGCCGCTGGAAGCGTTGATGATCCAGATTACCAGCGGGGTGAACAAATTCACGCTGCTGGCGATCCCGTTCTTTATCCTGGCGGGCGCGATCATGGCGGAAGGAGGCATTGCGCGACGGCTGGTGAACTTCGCGTACATTTTCGTCGGCTTCATTCGCGGCGGACTGTCGCTGGTCAATATCGTCGCATCAACGTTTTTTGGCGCGATTTCCGGATCGTCGGTGGCGGATACGGCATCAATCGGCAGCGTGATGATCCCGGAAATGGAGAAAAAGGGGTATCCGCGCGAGTACGCTGCAGCGGTGACGGCCAGCGGATCGGTGCAGGCGATTTTGATTCCGCCCAGCCATAACTCGGTGATTTACTCGCTGGCGGCGGGCGGTACGGTGTCGATCGCCACGCTGTTTATCGCGGGGGTGTTACCGGGGCTGCTGCTCGGTTTCTGCCTGATGATTTTGTGCCTCGGTTTCGCGCATAAGCGCGGCTATCCGAAGGGCGAAAAAATCCCGTTTAAGCAGGCGGTGAAGATTTTCTTCGATGCGCTGTGGGGGCTATTGACGGTGGTGATTATTCTGGGCGGGATTTTGTCCGGCATCTTCACAGCGACAGAATCGGCGGCCGTCGCCTGCCTGTGGGCGTTTTTCGTCACCATGTTTATCTACCGCGACTACAAGTGGAAAGAGCTGCCGAAGCTGATGTGCCGCACGGTGAAAACGGTCACGATCGTGATGATCCTGATTGGTTTTGCGGCGGCGTTTGGCGCGGTGATGACCTACATGCAGCTCCCGACGCGGATCACCGAGTTCTTCACGTCGCTGTCGGATAACAAGTACGTGATCCTGATGTACCTCAACATCATGTTGCTGCTGATTGGCACGCTGATGGACATGGCGCCGTTGATTCTGATTTTGACGCCGGTGCTGTTGCCAGTGACCAACTCGCTGGGTATCGATCCGGTGCATTTCGGCATGATCATGATGGTCAATCTGGGGATCGGACTGATTACGCCGCCGGTGGGTTCGGTGCTGTTTGTCGCCAGTGCGGTGAGTAAACAGCGCATCGAAACCGTGGTCCGCGCGATGCTGCCGTTTTACGCCATGCTGCTGGTGGTGCTGGGAATGGTGACGTATATCCCGGCGATATCCTTGTGGCTACCGGGGGTACTGGGGATGCAGTGAGTTGTTTTTTCCCTCTCCCTGCAAGAGAGGGTATCAGGCCGCACGGATGAAAAGAAAACGGCAACTTCGGTTGCCGTTTTTAGTGTTTCTCCCTCTCCCTGTGGGAGAGGGCTGGGGTGAGGGCATCAGGCCGCGCTATTTCTTTCGCAACAGCCTCAGCGCATTCGCCGTCACCAGCACCGTCGCACCGGTATCCGCCAGCACGGCCAGCCACAGCCCGGTGATGCCAAGCAGCGTGGTGACCAGGAAAATCCCTTTCAGCCCAAGCGCAATGCCAATGTTCTGGCGGATATTGGCACGCGTCGCGCGCGCCAGGCCGATCATCTGCGCCAGTCCGGTCAGACGGTTATGCGTCAGCGCGGCGTCGGCGGTTTCTAGCGCCACGTCGGTACCGCTACCCATCGCGATCCCGATGGTTGAGGCTTTCATCGCCGGTGCGTCGTTGATCCCGTCGCCGACCATCGCCAGCGGTGCCTGGCCGTTGAGCTTGGTGACGGCCTGCACTTTATCGGCTGGCAATAATCCGGCTTTGAACTCAAGGCCCAGCTCATGGGCAATAGCGGCAGCGGCGCGTGGATTATCCCCCGTCAGGATCACACCCTGAATACCCAGTTGATGCAGCGCAGCAACGGCCTCTTTCGCATCGTCACGCAGCGTATCGCGCAGCGCCAGAACGCCTTTTGCGACGCCATCTACGGCCACAATGATGACAGTTTGCCCGGCCTGTTCCAACTCACTAATTTGCTGACCCAGTGCCTGCGACGGGAATTTATCGGCGGCGGTGATCAGCACTTTTTTGCCGTCTACATCGGCTTCGATTCCTGAACCGACCAGCGCCCGCTGCTCGCTGGCTGCCGGAAGGGTTAAGCCGCGCGACTGCGCCTCACGTACAATGGCCTGCGCCAGCGGGTGAGTGGAGCCCTGTTCGACGGCGGCGGCCAGCGTCAGCAGGGCGTCCTCGGTCAATTCAAGCGGATAAACGCCGGTGACCTGCGGTTTGCCCACGGTGAGCGTGCCGGTCTTATCGAAAGCGACGTGCTGAATCTGGCTAAGCTGTTCCAGCGCCGCGCCGCCTTTGATCAATGCCCCAAGGCGCGCCGCAGCGGCCAGACCGGAAGTGATCGCCGCAGGCGTCGAAATCACCAGCGCGCACGGGCAACCGATCAGCAGCAGCGTCAGCCCTTTGTAAATCCACTCCTGCCAGGAGGCGGCGAAAAGCAGCGGCGGGATAATCGTCACCAGCAGGGCGATGAGCATAATCACGGGGGTGTAAATTCGGCTGAAACGGTCAATAAAACGCTCGACGGGCGCGCGGCGCTCTTCGGCTTCTTCAATGAGTTTCAGAATGCGGTCGATGGCGCTTTCGCCTGGTTCCGAGAGCACGCTGAGCTGCACCAGACGGTCAACGCTGGTGGCACCCGCAGGCACTTTTTCGCCCGTCGCGCGCTCGACGGGAATGGATTCGCCAGTCAGTGCGCTTTCATCAAAACTCGCCGTGGCGGTGATTAAGGCGCCATCGGCAGGCAGACGCCCTCCGGCAGCCACTTCAATCACATCGCCCGGACGCAGCGTGTTGATGGCCACGGTCTGACGCTCGCCGTTGAATACCCGCGTGGCGGTTTCGGGTTTTAATGCCATTAAAGCGCTGACGCCTTTACGCGCGCGGCTTGCGGCCCAGCCTTCAAGGCGTTCACCCACCAGGAACAACAGCAGGACCATTGCGGCTTCTGCCGTCGCGCCGATAAACAGCGCGCCGATGGCCGCGACGCTCATCAGCGTTTCAATTGCAAACCAGCTTCCGCTTTTCATCAGGCGCAGCGCTTGACGGGCTATCGGGAACAGCCCCACCAGCGTGGTGGCGATAAACGCCAGATTGCCTAACGGATGATTGAAATGCTCCAGCCCCCAGCTTAACGCCATCATGATGATCAGGGTGATGAGCGGCAGATTATCACGCAGCGGAGAGACTTTTTCGGTGGGCGCATCTTCGGCTCTGAGGGAGTACCCGGCTTTGGTGACCGCTGATTCGACGGCGGCGCTCACGTCATTTTCTGCACTGACCAGCAGCTTTTCCGTGGCGAACAGCACCTGGACGTGGTTGACGCCCGCGACCTGTTTTACCGCGTTTTCCACTTTGCGGGCGCAGGCAGCGCAGTCCATTCCGTTGACGACCCACGTGTAACGCTCACCGCTGGCGGGCAGTACTGGAGCGCTTTGTGTGTCACACGTACCTGCGCTGCAGCAATCTTCTTTCGCGGGGACGGGGTTAAGTTTGAGCGCCGAAAATTGCGGCACTTTTTTAGATGTGTCTGGAGTCGACATGGCACTCTCCGGTAATGATAATTTTCTCATTAACCGCAGCATACACTCTGGAGTCGACTCCAGAGTCAAGCGTTATTAGATATACAGCGAACGCACGATCAGGAAGTGGCCGCCGAAGTAGCAAGCCGCCGCAATGGCGTTATCCGCGCGGAAACGACGACGATAATGGCTGCCCAGCCAGACGATATTCCCCAGCAGCAGCAGCGTGGCGCCAAAGAAAGCCGACATCGCAGGCGCGGTTGGGCGGAAGAACCACAGTTCACCGGCAAGCCAGACCATCACCAGCGTCATGGCGATAAACGTACACACCGGCCAGCGCATCTCTTCAAGGCGCGACCAGACAACGGCGACCAGCAGCGCACCGATTACCAGCAAAATCAGCGGCAGCGGCCAGAAGAAGGACAGCGTCATCTGGCTGGCGAAATAGATGGTGTAAAGCAGATGGGAGAGGAAAAACGCCCCGACGGCGTATAACACGCGCTGACGCGGGAGCAGCGTTAACGCATCACCAATCAGCGAGGCGCACAGGCCAGCCAGCACCAGATAACTCACCGCGTTAAACATTGGCGCCTGCCAGGCGAGCAAAAGCAGCAGCAGTAGCGTGACGGGCTTAAACAACCAGCGCTGCCACACGGGACCGCGATACGACGCATCGACGTAGAGCCATGCGGAAAAACAGACAGCGATAAATGACCAAAGCATATTAACTCCCTGTATCTGTTATTTTTGAATAAACATTCTCTGATTCAGTGTAGTGACGCGGGCGGGCGTTTGGCAATGCCAGATCCGGCGAGGTATCCTTATTTCCGCATAATCTGATGGGATTCAACAATGAGCAAAATGCCGATTTTTTTGATTATCGTGGTGGTGGTCATTGTGATTGCCGCCTCGTTTCGTTTTGTGCAGCAGCGCCGCGAAAGGGCCGATAACGACGCCGCACCGCTTCTGCAAAAACGCGTGGTGGTGAGCAACAAACGCGAGAAAGCGCTCGATAACCGACGCTCTCGCCAGCAGCAGGTGACGCCCGCTGGCACAGCGATGCGTTATGAAGTGAGTTTTAAGCCGCAAAGCGGCGGGCTGGAGATGACCTTTCGCGTCGATGAAAAGCACTATCATCAGCTCACGGTAGGGGAGAAAGGGACGCTGAGTTACAAGGGATCGCGGTTTGAGGGGTTTACGGCGGAGCCGTAGTTTCCCCTTACCCTGACCTTCTAAGAGGCGAGGGCTAGGGTGCGGTGTCTGACAATGCGGATGCGTTCTTTTTTCCCCTCTCCCTGTGGGAGAGGGTTAGGGTGCGGTGTCTGGCAATGCGGATGTGTTCTTTTTTCCCTCTCCCTGTGGGAGGGGGTTAGGGTGCGGTTTCTGGCAATGCGGATGCGTTCTTTTTTTCCCTCTCCCTGTGGGAGAGGGTTAGGGTGAGGGCATCAGACCGCTTATTTCTTAACCTGTGCCTTAAACTTTTTCATCCACACCAGCAGCTCGAACACACCAAAAATAAACACGCGCAGCTGCTGCCAACCCGTCATCGGCGGGCTGTCTTTCGGTAAGCCGTTTTTCAGCATCACCATCTGCAGGGCATGCATAAACGCGGTGAATATTAGCGCCACGTTGACGAAAATGTTCAGCGGGCGCGGGAACGGATGGACCAGATTCAGGATCAGAAACGCCCAAACGCCTACCATCAGCACGCGCCCAACGTTAATCAGGATCGGCATGAGACTCTCCTTGTACTTCACGGTGATATAAACGATAGGCAACCTGCCCGGCAACCTGTTCACGATGTAAGTTCCAGTGCACGGGCACCGGCGGTAAGCCATTTTCGACTTCGCTTTCGACGTAAATCAGTGCGTCATCCGCCAGCCAGCCGTTATTTTCCAGTAGCGTGAGTGTCTCTTCCAGCAGCCCTTTACGGAACGGCGGATCGATAAACACCACGTCGTGCGGCGTGCCCGGCTGCGCGAGGAACGCAAGCGTGTTGGTCGTAACCACCCTGGCATTCGATGCTTTGAGCGTAGCGAGGTTTTGCTGTAATTGCTGCGCAACGCCACGTTCCATCTCCAGCAGCGTGGCGCTGGCGGCATAACGCGACAGGGCTTCGAGGCCCAGCGCACCGCTTCCGGCGAAGCAATCCAGGCATTTCGCGTCTACCATCGATGGGGCCAGCCAGTTAAACAGCGTTTCTCTGACGCGATCGGTCGTGGGGCGCAGACCTGGGCTATCGGGCACAGGCAGTTTACGGCCACGCCACTGGCCACCGATAATGCGAATTTGTCCGGCCGGGCGGTTTGTTTTCTTCATTTCTGGAAAGCTCTGCTAACAATTGGCCTGCGATTCCAGGCGGTGATGTCAATTAAGTAAAGTGTTAGACTATTTCATCATTTTTATAGCTTCCATGTATATAGCGCCAGAAATTAACCGCAAGGGGTGTAGTCGCAGATGGCAAAACAAAAAAAACGTGGCTTCTTTTCCTGGTTGGGCTTTGGTGAAAAAGAGCAAGAAACAGAACAGAAAACCGAAGAGCAACAGGCGGTTGAAGAACAATCGCAGCCAGAAACGCCCGTTGAAACGGCGGCGGTAGTCGAAGCGGAAGAACAGACTCACAGCAAAGAAGAGACTGAAGCCTTCGCCGAAGAGGTTGTCGAGGTCACTGAGCAGGTTCAGGAAAGTGAAAAACCGCAGCATGTTGAAGCCGAACCGGTTATTGCAGAGCCTGTAGTCGAGGCAATGGTTGAGCCGGTGGTTGAAGAAACCCCGCGCGCTGTTG
Source organism: Enterobacter sp. 638 (assembly GCF_000016325.1). Classification (NCBI taxonomy): domain Bacteria; kingdom Pseudomonadati; phylum Pseudomonadota; class Gammaproteobacteria; order Enterobacterales; family Enterobacteriaceae; genus Enterobacter; species Enterobacter sp. 638. Next base: position 4,180,082 of record NC_009436.1, on the reverse strand, counting down.
TTGAACACGAAGAGTTGCCGCTGCCGGAAGAGGTGAAAGTCGAAGAAATTTTACCGGAAGAGTGGCAGGCAGAAGCTGAAACCGTTGAGACCGTCGAAACAGTTGAAGACGCGCTCGTCGAACAAAAGGCGGCTGAAGAGGCCGACGACGAACCTGTAATTACTGATGAAGAGCTGGAAGCGCAGGCGCTGGCAGCGGTTGCCGCAGAAGAAGCGGTCATCGTTGTTCCGGTCGCGGAAGCGGACGAGCCTGTCGAAGAGATCGTTCAGGAGCAGGAAAAACCCACCAAAGAAGGTTTCTTCGCGCGCCTGAAACGCAGCCTGCTTAAGACGAAAGAAAATCTCGGTTCCGGATTTATCAGTCTGTTTCGCGGTAAAAAGATCGACGATGATCTGTTCGAGGAGCTGGAGGAACAGCTGCTGATCGCCGATGTCGGCGTAGAGACAACCCGCAAAATCATCGCCAGTCTGACCGAAGGCGCGAGCCGTAAACAGCTGCGCGATGCCGAGGCGCTGTACGGTCTGCTGAAAGACGAGATGGGCGAAATTCTCGCAAAAGTTGACGAACCACTTAATATTGAAGGCAAAACACCGTTTGTTATTCTGATGGTCGGCGTCAATGGCGTGGGTAAAACCACCACGATCGGTAAGATGGCGCGTCAGTTTGAGCAGCAGGGCAAATCGGTCATGCTGGCGGCGGGCGATACCTTCCGTGCGGCGGCCGTTGAGCAGCTTCAGGTCTGGGGCCAGCGCAACAACATTCCGGTGATTGCGCAGCATACGGGCGCAGATTCCGCGTCGGTTATCTTCGATGCCATTCAGGCGGCGAAGGCGCGTAACGTGGATGTGCTGATTGCCGATACCGCAGGGCGTTTGCAGAACAAATCGCACCTGATGGAAGAATTAAAGAAAATCGTGCGCGTGATGAAGAAGCTAGACGAAGACGCACCGCATGAAATTATGCTGACTCTGGACGCCAGCACCGGGCAGAACGCCATCAGCCAGGCGAAGCTGTTCCATGAGGCGGTAGGGCTGACCGGCATTACGCTGACTAAACTGGACGGCACCGCGAAAGGGGGAGTGATCTTCTCCGTGGCGGATCAGTTCGGTATTCCAATCCGCTACATTGGTGTCGGCGAACGTATCGAGGATTTGCGTCCGTTTAAATCGGACGACTTTATTGAGGCACTTTTTGCCCGAGAGGATTAACAATGATTCGCTTTGAACATGTCAGCAAGGCCTATCTCGGTGGGAGACAAGCGTTGCAGGGAGTGACATTTCACCTGCAGCCAGGCGAGATGGCATTCCTGACCGGCCATTCCGGCGCGGGAAAAAGTACCCTGCTCAAGCTTATCTGTGGGATCGAGCGGCCAAGTGCCGGGAAAATCTTATTTGGCGGCCATGATATTAGCCGCCTGAAAAACCGTGAGGTGCCGTTTTTACGTCGCCAGATCGGGATGATTTTCCAGGATCACCACCTGCTGATGGATCGCACTGTTTTCGATAACGTGGCCATTCCGTTGATTATCGCGGGTGCCAGTTTTGATGATATCCGCCGTCGCGTTTCAGCGGCGCTGGACAAAGTGGGGCTGTTGGACAAAGCGAAAAATTTCCCGATCCAGCTCTCTGGCGGTGAACAACAGCGCGTGGGTATTGCCCGTGCAGTGGTGAACAAACCCGCTGTTTTGCTGGCGGACGAACCGACCGGTAACCTGGACGATGCGCTCTCGGAAGGGATTTTGCGTCTGTTTGAGGAGTTTAACCGCGTTGGCGTGACGGTACTGATGGCAACGCACGACATCGGCCTCATCTCGCGTCGTTCGTACCGCATGCTGTCGCTGAGCGACGGTCATTTGCATGGAGGCCTGAGTGAATAAGCGCGATGCAATAAACCAGATTCGACAGTTTGGTAATCGATTTGACCGTTTTCGTCCGTCGCAAGGCGGCGGTGACGGCAATCGTAATGCGCCGAAACGCGCCAAATCGTCACCGAAACCGCAGTCGCGGAAAACCAACGTGTTTAATGAGCAGGTGCGCTACGCCTTCCAGGGCGCGTTGCAGGATCTGAAAAGCAAACCGCTGGCCACGTTCCTGACGGTGATGGTGATTGCAATCTCCCTGACGCTGCCGAGCGTTTGCTACATGGTCTACAAAAACGTTAATCAGGCCGCGTCGCAATATTATCCTTCGCCGCAAATTACGGTGTATCTGGATAAAGCTCTCGACGATAACGCCGCGGCGCAGGTGGTGGGCCAACTCCAGTCTGAACAGGGCGTGGAGAAGGTTAACTATCTCTCGCGTGACGAAGCGTTGGGCGAGTTCCGCAACTGGTCTGGCTTTGGTGGCGCGCTGGATATGCTTGAAGAAAACCCGTTGCCTGCTGTGGCGGTGGTCATTCCCAAGCTTGATTTCCAGGGTACAGAATCGCTGAACACCTTGCGCGATCGCATCAGCCAGGTGAAGGGTATTGATGAAGTGCGCATGGACGACAGCTGGTTTGCGCGTCTGGCATCACTCACCGGACTGGTTGGCCGCGTGGCGGCAATGATTGGCGTATTGATGGTGGCGGCGGTCTTCCTCGTCATCGGTAACAGCGTGCGTCTGAGTATCTTTGCCCGTCGCGATACGATTAACGTGCAAAAACTGATTGGTGCGACGGATGGATTCATCCTGCGCCCGTTCCTTTACGGTGGCGCATTGCTCGGTTTTTCCGGTGCATTTCTTTCACTAATATTGTCAGAAATTTTGGTGATGCGGCTCTCTTCCGCGGTGACGGAAGTGGCACAAGTTTTTGGAACTAAGTTTGATATCAGCGGGTTAGGCTTTGATGAGTGCCTGTTGTTACTGCTGGTGTGTTCGATGATCGGCTGGATCGCAGCATGGCTTGCGACCGTCCAACATTTACGCCACTTTACCCCCCAATAAAAAATTTCTGATATAATCTTTCCCTGCAATGAGTACTTCACTCGGCAGGGAAAGAGTATCTGTTCACTCTCCTCCCGCGAACCGCAATCCATGTCACATTTTGTGCGTAATCTATTCACCGCAGTACATGGAACTTGTGGATAAAATCACGGTCTGATAAAAGAGTGAATGTTAGTCTCGCTGCTCAAATGCTTTGGCATGCTTGTTGCCTGATGGGGACAAACCACCGCCAGAAGACACTAAATTGAGAGGAATGAATGACCAAAGAAATGCAAACTTTAGCTTTAGCCCCTGTTGGTAACCTGGAATCTTACATCCGGGCCGCTAACACTTGGCCGATGTTGACGGCCGAGGAAGAAAAGGAGCTTGCTGAAAAGCTGCATTACCAGGGCGATCTGGAAGCAGCTAAGACGCTGATCCTGTCTCACCTGCGCTTTGTTGTTCACGTTGCTCGTAATTATTCGGGCTACGGCCTACCGCAGGCGGACTTGATTCAGGAAGGCAACATCGGCCTCATGAAGGCTGTGCGTCGCTTTAACCCAGAAGTGGGTGTGCGACTGGTGTCTTTCGCCGTGCACTGGATTAAAGCTGAAATTCACGAATACGTTCTGCGTAACTGGCGTATCGTGAAAGTGGCGACCACCAAAGCGCAGCGCAAACTGTTCTTCAACCTGCGTAAAGCCAAGCAGCGTCTGGGCTGGTTCAACCAGGAAGAAGTCGAAATGGTAGCGCGCGAGCTGGGTGTTTCCAGTAAAGACGTGCGCGAGATGGAATCCCGTATGGCCGCGCAGGACATGACGTTTGATATGTCTTCCGACGACGATGCGCAGGATAGCCAGCCGATGGCACCGGTTCTGTATCTCCAGGATAAAACCTCTAACTTTGCCGACGGCATTGAAGAGGACAACTGGGAGGATCAGGCCGCGAACAAACTGACCCACGCGATGGAAGGTCTCGACGAGCGTAGCCAGGCGATTATCCGCGCCCGCTGGCTGGACGAAGACAACAAGTCTACGCTGCAGGAACTGGCAGACCGCTACGGCGTCTCCGCTGAACGTGTACGTCAGCTTGAAAAGAACGCCATGAAAAAACTTCGCGCCGCTATCGAAGCGTAATTCCCGCGAAGTCCCCGATAACCCCTGGATGAAAATCTGGGGGTTTTGCTTTTCTGCTCTCCGCTTATTTTTCTGCGCCGCTCTGGCGAATTTCTCCCCCGTGGCAAACACTTACAGATGCGCTGTAGGTTTAGCTTGCTGACAACTTTAGGGGGATGGGGTGAAAAATAACGAATTGAATGAACGGCGTTTACAGGCCACGCCACGTGGAGTCGGCGTCATGTGTGGGTTCTACGCCGACAAAGCCGAAAATGCGACCCTGTGGGATGTGGAAGGCAACGAAGTGATCGACTTCGCGGCGGGTATCGCGGTGCTCAATACCGGTCATCGCCATCCCAAAGTGATCGCCGCCATTGAAAACCAGCTGCAATCCTTCACCCATACGGCCTATCAGATCGTGCCTTACGAGAGTTACATCGCCTTAGCGGAACGTATCAACGCCCGCGTGCCGATCGACGGGCCAGCAAAAACGGCGTTCTTCTCGACGGGCGCTGAAGCGGTGGAAAACGCCGTCAAAATCGCGCGGGCTTACACCAAACGCCCCGGACTGATCACCTTTGGCGGTGCGTTCCATGGCCGTACCTTTATGACCATGGCGCTCACGGGCAAAGTGGCCCCGTACAAAATTGGCTTTGGCCCGTTCCCCGGCTCGGTTTACCACGCGCAATACCCCAACATGCTGCACGGCGTTAGCTCGCAAGAGGCGTTGAAAAGCGTTGAGCGTATCTTCAAAGCGGATATCGCACCCGATCAGGTGGCCGCTATCATTCTTGAACCGGTTCAGGGTGAAGGTGGGTTTAACGTTGCGCCGGCCGATTTCATGCAAGGGCTGCGTGCGCTATGCGATACCCATGGCATTTTGCTGATCGCAGATGAGGTGCAAACCGGCTTTGCCCGTACCGGCAAACTGTTCTCGATGGAACACCACTGCGTGAAGCCTGATTTAATTACCATGGCGAAAAGTCTGGCGGGCGGAATGCCGCTGTCGGCAGTGTCGGGTCGCGCCGATGTGATGGACGCCCCTGCGCCTGGTGGTCTGGGCGGGACTTACGCCGGTAACCCGCTGGCGATCGTCGCCGCGCTGGCGGTGCTGGACGTCATCGACGAAGACGATCTCTGCACCCGCGCGGCGCATCTGGGCCATCATCTGGTGGAAGTGCTGAACAAAGCCAAATCTGATTGCCCGTTTATCGCCGATATTCGCGCCCAAGGGTCGATGGTGGCGGTGGAATTCAATGACCCGGAAACCGGACAGCCGTCCCCAGAATTTACCCGCGAGGTGCAGGACCGCGCGTTGCAGGAAGGTCTGCTGCTGCTGAGCTGCGGCGTGTACGGCAACGTGATTCGCTTCCTCTATCCGCTCACCATTCCTGAAGCACAGTTCCGCAAAGCGCTGGATATTATCTCTGCCTCGCTGACACGTTAAAGCGCTCCGCCCGGCAGCCAACGCTGTCGGGCTTATCATATATTCATTTCAAATTAGCTATTCCAAAATCATAAAAATGGGGTATGTTTTAGCAGAGTGTGCTGAATAAGCGCGAACGGCACACCTATAATTGAAATAAAGCGCTACACAACAACATCACAACAATCGTTATAACCATAATAATGGGGAATCTCAGGATGAATATGAAGGGTAAAGCGTTACTGGCAGGATGTATCGCGTTGGCATTTAGCACAATGGCTCAGGCAGATATTAAAGTGGCCGTTGTCGGTGCGATGTCCGGTCCGGTAGCGCAGTATGGCGATCAGGAATTTACAGGTGCAGAACAAGCGGTTGCAGACATTAATGCCAAAGGCGGAATCAAAGGCGAAAAACTGCAGATCGTAAAATATGATGATGCCTGTGACCCGAAACAAGCGGTTGCGGTCGCGAACAAAGTGGTGAACGATGGGATCAAATACGTTATCGGTCACCTGTGCTCTTCTTCCACTCAGCCCGCGTCTGATATCTACGAAGACGAAGGCATCCTGATGATCACCCCGGCCGCCACTGCGCCAGAGTTGACGGCTCGCGGCTATAAAATGGTGATGCGTACCACCGGTCTGGACTCCGATCAGGGCCCAACGGCGGCAAAATACATCGTGGAGAAAGTGAAGCCTAAGCGCATCGCGATCATTCATGATAAACAGCAGTACGGCGAAGGCCTGGCGCGTTCCGTGCAGGACAACCTGAAGAAAGCCAATGCTAACGTGGTGTTCTTTGACGGCATCACCGCCGGTGAGAAAGACTTCTCCACGCTGGTGGCGCGTCTGAAGAAAGAAAATATCGATTTCGTTTACTACGGTGGCTATCACCCGGAAATGGGGCAGATTCTGCGTCAGGCGCGTGCCGCTGGCCTGAAAACCCACTTTATGGGTCCAGAGGGTGTGGCGAACGTTTCACTGTCTAACATTGCCGGTGAATCTGCAGAAGGCATGTTAGTGACTAAACCGAAGAACTACGATCAGGTACCGGCAAACAAACCAATCGTAGAAGCGATCAAAGCGAAGAAACAAGATCCGAGCGGCGCGTTCGTGTGGACCACCTACGCTGCGCTGCAGTCCTTGCAGGCGGGTCTGAATCAGTCAGCCGATCCGGCTGAAATCGCGAAATACCTGAAAGCGAATACCGTTGAAACCGTGATGGGGCCGTTGTCCTGGGACGAGAAGGGCGATCTGAAAGGCTTTGAGTTCGGTGTCTTTACCTGGCATGCGGATGGTTCGGCGACTGACGCCAAATAATTTTCCCGTCGCCTTTCGTGCCGCAGGTGCGTTGGCTGCGTGATTCAACCCCGGTCACTTACTGATGTAAGCTCCCGGGGATTTCATCACTGGCCGCCTGCCTGCAACACGAAATTCTCGTGAAACGGCAACGTAAGTTGCCTTTTTTAATCTTTTCTCCCTCTCCCCGTGCGAGGGGAATTACTCGGTGCGATCTTTTCTCCCTCTCCCGGTGGGAGGGGAATTGCTCGTTGCGATCTTTTCTCCCTCTCCCCGTGCGAGGGGAATTGCTCGGTGCGATCTTTTCTCCCTCTCCCCGTGCGAGGGGAATTGCTCGGTGCGACTTTTTCTCCCTCTCCCCGTGCGAGGGGAATTGCTCGGTGCGATCTTTTCTCCCTCTCCCCGTTGGAGAGGGGAATTGCTCGGTGCAATCTTTTCTCCCTCTCCCCGTGGGAGAGGGCGGGGTGAGGGCATCAGGCCGCAAAAAACTTAGCGCTTTTCCCAGCCCATCTCCACATCCACAAACCCCAATGCCAGCATAAACGCCGCCATTACGCTGCGGTCCTCAACGCCGACATCGGCCATCCACCAGGACGTCACATCGGGATGATGGCGAATCACTTCTTCGATCAAATATTGCCCCACGCCGCGACGTCGCGTGACATCACGCACGCGCAGCGAATCCAGCGCGCCTCGCGTACCGCTCAGCGTGACGCGCACTGCGCCCAGCAAGCGTTCATTAAAACGGGCGGCGTAGATACGGTGATGTTCATCAACGGCGAGCGAAGAAGAGGAATATTCCGGCCAGATTTTGCCCAGGTCGATAAGATCCTGGTCGCTAAAGGACACCAGACGAAGGATAGTCAGTTTCATTAGCTGCTTGTCCAAATCAAAAAGAGTAAGGCAGTGTACTCAATTTATCTCGCCAGCGGCTTCCACTTTTTAAATCCATTCTCCAGGTGATTACTTTTTTGGCAGCAACAAGAGTAGCTATAAAACGCAGGGATCGAAAAATAAGCAGAATTTTAACCTGAATGGTAGTGAATTATTCGGCGCTTTGTACCGTTATTTTATGCTGCAAACCGCGCTTTTATTTGTTTATCTCTGTCTGATTTCAGAATATTATCTTTGCTTAATCGCCTGAAAAATAGAGATTTTAGTCTGGTTTTTGGCAAAAAACTGCGCTAAACCATTAAAGGCACTGGTAAAAATAGCGTTGTTCATTAAAAGTACAGAATGCTTTTTAACCATAATAAAACAAAATATATACACGACATCACGAATGGGGATTCAGAGATGAAAAGGAACGCGAAAGCATTTATCGCGGGAATGGTTGCACTGGCGATTTCGCAGGCAGCTATGGCGGAAGAGATTAAAATTGCCGTGGTGGGTGCGATGTCCGGTCCGGTTGCCCAGTGGGGTGATATGGAATTTAACGGCGCGCGTCAGGCAATCAAAGACATCAACGCCAACGGTGGCATCAAGGGCGACAAGCTGGTCGGCGTGGAATATGACGACGCCTGTGACCCTAAACAAGCCGTCGCCGTTGCCAACAAAATCGTTAACGATGGCATTCAGTATGTGATCGGCCACCTCTGCTCCTCCTCCACACAGCCCGCTTCCGACATCTACGAAGACGAAGGCATTCTGATGATCACGCCCGGTGCGACCAACCCGGAGCTGACTCAGCGTGGCTATCAGCACATCATGCGTACCGCCGGTCTGGACTCTTCACAGGGACCAACTGCGGCGAAGTACATCCTGGAAAAAGTGAAACCGCAGCGCATCGCGATCATTCACGATAAACAGCAATACGGCGAAGGCCTGGCGCGTTCCGTACAAGAGAACCTGAAAAAAGGCGGCGCTAACGTGGTCTTCTTCGACGGTATCACTGCGGGTGAGAAAGATTTCTCAGCGCTGCTGGCCCGTCTGCAAAAAGAGAATATCGACTTCGTTTATTACGGCGGTTATTACCCGGAAATGGGCCAGATGCTGCGCCAGGCGCGGGCAACCGGTCTGAAAACGCAGTTCATGGGGCCGGAAGGCGTGGGTAACGCCTCGCTGTCTAACATCGCGGGCAATGCAGGCGAAGGCATGTTGGTGACGATGCCAAAACGCTATGACCAGGAACCGTCGAATAAAGCTATCGTAGACGCGCTCAACGCGCAGAAAAAAGATCCGAGCGGGCCGTATGTGTGGATCACCTATGCCGCCGTGCAGTCTCTGGCTACCGCCCTGGAACGCACCGGCAGCAAAGAGCCGCTGGATTTAATCAAAGATTTAAAAGCTCACGGTGCGAATACCGTGATTGGGCCGCTGAACTGGGATGAGAAAGGCGATCTGAAGGGATTTGAATTTGGTGTCTTCCAGTGGCATGCCGACGGTTCGTCAACCGTCGCGAAATAACGCCTGAAGACAAGTTATCCCGCCGCCCGCATTTAGCGGGCGGATTTAAAAAGGTTTCCTTATGTCAGAGCAGTTTCTCTATTTCTTGCAGCAGATGTTTAACGGCGTCACGCTGGGAAGCACCTACGCGCTGATCGCCATCGGCTATACGATGGTTTACGGCATTATCGGCATGATCAACTTCGCCCACGGCGAGGTCTACATGATCGGCAGTTATGTCTCCTTTATGATCATTGCCGCACTCATGATGATGGGCATCGACAGCAGCTGGCTGCTGGTCGGCGCCGGATTTGTGGGGGCGATTGTGATTGCCAGCGCCTATGGCTGGAGCATCGAACGCGTGGCCTATCGGCCTGTACGCAGCTCCAAACGCCTGATCGCACTGATCTCCGCCATCGGGATGTCAATATTCCTGCAAAACTACGTCAGCCTGACCGAAGGCTCTCGCGACGTGGCGCTGCCTAGTCTGTTTAATGGCCAGTGGATTGTCGGCGCGAGTGAAAACTTCTCTGCCTCAATCACCACCATGCAGCTGGTTATCTGGATTGTGACCTTCCTGGCGATGCTGGCGCTGACCATTTTTATCCGTTATTCCCGCATGGGCCGCGCCTGTCGTGCCTGTGCAGAAGACCTGAAAATGGCGAGCCTGCTCGGTATCAATACCGATCGCGTGATTGCGCTGACCTTTGTGATTGGCGCGGCGATGGCGGCGGTGGCGGGCGTTCTGCTCGGCCAGTTCTACGGCGTGATTAACCCATACATCGGCTTTATGGCGGGGATGAAAGCCTTTACCGCCGCCGTGCTGGGCGGGATCGGTAGCATTCCTGGCGCGATGATTGGCGGCCTGATTCTGGGTGTGGCCGAAGCGCTCTCCTCGGCGTATCTGAGTACGGAATATAAAGATGTGGTGTCGTTTGCGCTGCTGATTGGCGTGCTGCTGGTGATGCCTACCGGGATTCTGGGCCGTCCGGAGGTCGAAAAAGTATGAAACCGATGCATTTTGCGATGGCGTTGCTCTCCGCTGCCATGTTCTTTGTTCTCGCGGGCGTCTTCATGGGCGTGCAGTTAGAACTTAACGGCACCAAATTGGTGGTGGATGTCGCGTCTGATATCCGCTGGCAGTGGGTGTTTGTTGGTACCGCAGTGGTCTTTTTGTTCCAGCTGCTGCGCCCGGTCTTCCAGAAAACGTTGAAAAACGTCTCTGGGCCAAAATTTGTTTTGCCTGCGATTGATGGCTCCTCCGTTAAGCAGAAACTGTTCCTGATTGCACTGCTGGTCGCCGCGGTGGCCTGGCCGTTTATGGTGTCGCGCGGCACGGTAGATATCGCCACGCTGACCATGATCTATGTGATTCTGGGTCTTGGTTTGAACGTGGTGGTGGGGCTGTCTGGCCTGCTGGTGCTCGGCTACGGCGGTTTCTACGCTATTGGCGCGTACACCTTTGCGCTGCTGAACCACTATTACGGTCTCGGTTTCTGGACCTGTCTGCCGCTGGCGGGGCTGGTGTCTGCCGCCGCAGGTTTCCTGCTGGGCTTCCCGGTGCTGCGTTTGCGCGGTGACTATCTGGCGATTGTGACGCTGGGCTTCGGTGAGATCGTCCGTATCCTGCTGCTGAATAACACCGAGATCACCGGCGGTCCGAATGGCGTCAGCCAGATCCCTAAACCGACGTTCTTTGGCCTTGAGTTCAGCCGTACCGCGCGCGAAGGCGGGTGGGATACGTTCAGCAACTTCTTTGGCATCAAATACGACCCGTCCGACCGCGTGATTTGGCTCTATCTGGTGGCGCTGTTGCTGGTAGTGGTGACGCTGTTCGTGATTAACCGCCTGCTGCGGATGCCGCTGGGCCGGGCGTGGGAAGCATTGCGTGAAGACGAAATCGCCTGCCGCTCGCTGGGTCTGAACCCGACCCGCATCAAGCTGACGGCATTTACCATCAGCGCCGCGTTTGCCGGTTTTGCCGGAACGCTGTTTGCTGCGCGCCAGGGCTTTGTCAGCCCGGAATCGTTCACCTTTGCCGAGTCGGCTTTCGTGCTGGCCATCGTCGTGCTGGGCGGAATGGGCTCGCAGTTTGCGGTTATCCTCGCGGCGATTTTGCTGGTTGTTTCCCGTGAATTGATGCGCGACTTTAATGAATACAGCATGTTAATGCTGGGTGGTTTGATGGTGCTGATGATGATCTGGCGTCCGCAAGGCTTGCTGCCGATGACCCGTCCACAGCTGAAGCTGAAAAACGCTCAGGCGAAAGGAGAGCAGGCATGAGTCAGCCATTATTAACCGTGAACGGCCTGATGATGCGTTTTGGCGGCCTGCTGGCGGTCAACAACGTGTCGCTGGATTTGCATCCAAAAGAGATTGTCTCCCTGATTGGCCCGAACGGCGCAGGGAAAACCACCGTCTTTAACTGCCTGACCGGTTTTTATAAGCCGACGGGCGGGACCATCATGCTGGGCGATAAGCATCTCGAAGGCTTACCGGGCCAGCAAATTGCGCGGATGGGCGTGGTGCGTACTTTCCAGCACGTGCGTCTGTTCCGTGAGATGACGGTAATTGAAAACCTGCTGGTAGCCCAGCATCAGCAGCTCAAAACCGGCGTGTTCTCGGGCTTACTGAAAACCCCTGCTTTCCGCCGTGCGCAGGCCGAAGCGCTGGATCGTGCGGCGACCTGGCTCGAGCGCATCGGCTTGCTCCAGCACGCCAACCGTCAGGCGAGCAACCTCGCTTATGGCGATCAGCGCCGTCTGGAGATTATCCGCTGCATGGTGACGCAGCCAGAAATTCTGATGCTGGATGAACCGGCCGCAGGCTTAAACCCGAAAGAGACCAAAGAGCTGGACGAGCTGATCGTTGAGCTGCGTAACCATCACGACACCACTATCCTGCTGATTGAGCACGATATGAAGCTGGTGATGGGGATCTCCGATCGTATTTACGTGGTTAACCAGGGTACGCCGCTGGCAAACGGCACGCCGGATGAAATTCGACACAACCCGGACGTGATCCGCGCCTATTTGGGTGAGGCATAAGATGGAAAAAGCGATGTTATCTTTTGACAAAGTCAGCGCCCACTACGGCAAAATTCAGGCGCTGCACGACGTGAGCTTGCACATCAATCAGGGCGAAATCGTCACCCTGATTGGCGCGAACGGCGCGGGTAAAACCACGCTGCTCGGCACCTTGTGCGGCGATCCGCGCGCCACCAGCGGGCGTATCATCTTTGATGGAAAAGACATTACCGACTGGCAGACCGCGAAAATCATGCGCGAAGCGGTAGCGATTGTGCCGGAAGGGCGTCGTGTCTTCTCGCGAATGACGGTGGAAGAGAACCTGGCAATGGGCGGCTTCTTTGTTGAACGCGACCAATACCAGTCCCGCATGAAGTGGGTGTATGAACTCTTTCCGCGCCTGTATGAACGTCGTATTCAGCGTGCGGGTACTATGTCCGGCGGTGAACAGCAGATGCTGGCGATCGGTCGTGCGCTGATGAGCCAGCCGCGTTTGCTGCTGCTCGATGAGCCGTCGCTCGGGCTTGCGCCGATCATCATCCAGCAGATTTTCGACACTATCGAACAGCTGCGTAAAGAAGGCATGACCATCTTCCTCGTCGAGCAAAACGCCAACCAGGCGCTGAAACTCGCCGATCGCGGCTACGTGCTGGAAAACGGCCACGTGGTGCTGGAAGACACCGGCGATGCGCTGCTCGCCAACGAAGCGGTGCGCAGCGCTTATCTGGGTGGCTAGGTAAAAGCAAAAGGCAACGCACGTTGCCTTTTTAGTGTTTTCTCCCTCTCCCTGTAGGAGAGGGCTGGGGTGAGGGCATCAGACCGCACAAGGTAAAAGCAAAAGGCAACGCACGTTGCCTTTTTAGTATTTGCTCCCTCTCCCGTGGGAGAGGGATGGGGTGAGGGCATCAGACCGCACGAAGTTATTATTCCCGCCACATTACCTTCACCGTTCCATCATCCCTCTGCCTCCTGGTTGTCACTTATTTGTAATTAAACAGTTATTTTTCTGTCATTCGAGCATGTCATGTTACCTCGCGAGCATAAAACGCGTGATATCGCGCATCCGGCACAATAAGAGAGATGACAATGACATCGTTACGACACACAGCTTTGGGTCTGGCAATCGGTCTGGCTTTTGCGACGAACGCAATGGCTGTCACATCCATTCCATTCTGGCACTCCATGGAAGGGGAACTGGGTAAAGAAGTTGACTCCCTGGCGCAGCGTTTCAACGACACCCACCCGGATTACAAAATTGTGCCGGTGTACAAAGGCAACTACGAGCAGAGCCTGAGCGCAGGCATCGCGGCGTTTCGTACCGGTAACGCACCGGCGTTGCTCCAGGTTTACGAAGTCGGCACCGCGACCATGATGGCGTCCAAAGCCATCAAACCGGTGTACGAAGTGTTCAAAGATGCGGGCATTAACTTCGATGAATCCCAGTTTGTGCCGACCGTTTCCGGTTACTACACCGATTCCAAAACCGGGCACCTGCTGTCTCAGCCGTTTAACAGCTCCACGCCGGTGCTGTATTACAACAAAGACGCCTTCAAGAAAGCCGGTTTAAACCCGGAACAACCGCCAAAAACCTGGCAGGACCTGGCGGAATACACCGCGAAGCTGAAAGCCGCAGGCATGAAGTGTGGCTACGCGAGTGGCTGGCAGGGCTGGATCCAGATTGAGAACTTCAGCGCCTGGCATGGCTTGCCAGTGGCAACCAAAAATAACGGTTTCGACGGCACTGACGCGGTTCTTGAGTTCAACAAGCCAGAGCAGGTCAAACATATCGCGCTGCTGGAAGCGCTGAACAAGAAGGGCGATTTCAGCTATTTCGGGCGTAAAGACGAATCGACCGAGAAGTTCTACAACGGCGATTGCGCAATCACGACCGCCTCTTCCGGCTCGCTGGCAGACATCCGTCACTACGCCAAATTCAACTACGGCGTGGGCATGATGCCGTACGACGCGGACGTGAAAGGTGCGCCGCAGAACGCCATCATCGGCGGGGCAAGCCTGTGGGTGATGCAGGGCAAAGATAAGGGCACTTACAAAGGCGTCGCGGAGTTCCTCGACTTCCTGGCGAAACCGGAAAACGCGGCCGAATGGCACCAGAAAACCGGTTATCTGCCGATCACCAAAGCCGCGTACGATCTGACTCGCGAGCAGGGTTTCTATGAGAAAAACCCAGGCGCTGATATTGCCACACGTCAGATGATGAACAAGCCGCCGTTGCCGTTCACCAAAGGCCTGCGTCTGGGCAATATGCCGCAGATTCGTACTATCGTGGATGAAGAGCTGGAAAGCGTGTGGACCGGTAAGAAAACCCCTCAGCAGGCGCTGGATTCTGCCGTAGAGCGTGGAAATCTGTTGCTGCGTCGCTTTGAGCAGTCAACGAAGTCTTAATCTTTTTACCCTCACCCTAACCCTCTCCCAGGGGGAGAGGGAACTGTTCTCCCACTCCCAAAGATGGGGGACTGATTCTTCCAATCCCAAAGATTGAGGGAATTGAATCCCCCTCTCCCTGTGGGAGAGGGCCGGGGTGAGGGCTACTTAATGCAGAGCTAATCTATGTCATCTTCCCGTCCGGTGTTCCGTTCGCGCTGGCTGCCGTATCTGCTGGTCGCACCGCAGCTGATTATCACCGTCATCTTCTTTATCTGGCCTGCGGGCGAAGCGCTGTGGTACTCGGTACAAAGCGTCGATCCCTTCGGTTTGTCCAGCCAGTTCGTGGGTCTGGATAACTTCGCCGCGCTGTGGCGCGACAGCTACTACATCGACTCCTTCTGGACGACGATAAAATTCAGCACCATGGTCACTGTCAGCGGTCTGCTGGCCTCGCTGTTCTTCGCCGCACTGGTGGATTACGTGGTGCGCGGCAGTCGTCTCTATCAAACGCTCATGCTGCTACCGTACGCCGTGGCGCCTGCCGTTGCCGCCGTGCTGTGGATCTTCCTGTTTAACCCAGGACGCGGATTGATAACCCATTTCCTCGGCGAGATGGGATACGACTGGAACCATGCGCAAAACAGCGGCCAGGCGATGTTCCTGGTGGTTTTCGCGTCGGTCTGGAAGCAGATCAGCTACAACTTTTTATTCTTCTTTGCCGCGCTGCAATCCATTCCGCGATCGCTGGTCGAAGCCGCCGCGATTGACGGCGCAGGCCCGATTCGGCGCTTCTTTAAGCTGGCACTGCCGCTGATCGCCCCGGTGAGTTTTTTCCTGCTGGTGGTCAACCTGGTTTACGCCTTCTTCGATACCTTCCCGGTGATCGATGCCGCCACCGCCGGAGGGCCGGTGCAGGCCACGACGACGCTGATTTATAAAATTTACCGCGAAGGGTTTGCTGGTCTGGATCTCTCGGCGTCTGCTGCCCAGTCGGTGGTGCTGATGCTGCTGGTGATTGTGCTGACGGTGGTTCAGTTCCGCTATGTCGAAAGTAAGGTGCGCTACCAATGATTGAGAACCGTCCGGGGCTGACGATTTTCAGCCACACCATGCTGATTCTTGGGATTATCGTCATCCTCTTCCCGCTGTACATCGCCTTTGTGGCCGCTACGTTGGACACCAAAGCCGTGTTCGAAACACCGATGACGCTGATCCCCGGAGGTCATCTGTTTGAAAATATGGCGACCATCTGGACGCAGGGCGTGGGCGCGAACAGCGCACCGTTTTGGCTGATGATGCTCAACAGTTTCATCATGGCGTTTGGCATCACGGTCGGCAAAATCACGGTGTCGATGCTCTCCGCGTTCGCCATCGTCTGGTTCCGTTTTCCGCTGCGCAACCTGTTCTTCTGGATGATTTTTATCACCCTGATGCTGCCGGTCGAAGTGCGAATTTTCCCGACCGTTGAAGTGATCGCCAACCTGAAAATGCTCGACAGCTACGCGGGGTTAACGCTGCCGCTGATGGCGTCGGCAACGGCGACGTTTTTGTTCCGCCAGTTCTTTATGACGCTGCCGGACGAGCTGATTGAAGCGGCGCGCATCGACGGCGCGTCACCGATGCGCTTTTTCCGCGACATCGTGCTGCCGCTGTCGAAAACCAATCTTGCGGCGCTGTTCGTGATCACCTTTATCTACGGCTGGAACCAGTATTTATGGCCGCTGCTGATTGTGCAGGACGTCAATCTCGGCACCGCCGTGGCGGGTATCAAAGGCATGATCGCCACCGGCGAAGGCACCACTCTCTGGAATCAGGTGATGGCGGCAATGCTGCTCACACTCATCCCCCCCGTAGTCATTGTTTTAGCCATGCAGCGCGCGTTTGTGCGTGGTCTGGTCGATAGCGAGAAATAAGATGGCAGGACTTAAATTACAGGCAGTCACCAAAAGCTGGGATAGCAAAACCCAGGTTATCCAGCCGCTGACGCTCGACGTGGCGGACGGCGAATTTATCGTGATGGTCGGCCCGTCGGGCTGCGGCAAATCAACGCTGCTGCGCATGGTTGCCGGCCTGGAACGTGTGACCAGCGGCGATATCTGGATCGATCGCCAGCGCGTGACGGAAATGGAGCCAAAAGACCGCGGTATCGCGATGGTGTTCCAGAACTACGCGCTGTATCCACACATGAGCGTGGGAGAGAACATGGCCTGGGGGCTGAAAATTCGCGGGATGGGCAAGGGCCACATCGAAGAGCGTGTCAAAGAGGCGGCGCGCATTCTGGAACTCGACGGCTTGCTGAAACGCCGCCCACGCGAACTGTCCGGCGGGCAGCGTCAGCGCGTGGCAATGGGGCGCGCTATTGTGCGCGATCCGGCGGTGTTCCTGTTTGACGAACCGCTCTCAAACCTCGACGCCAAGCTGCGCGTGCAGATGCGTCTTGAGCTGCAGCATTTGCATCGCCGTCTCAAAACGACTTCGCTGTACGTTACCCACGATCAGGTCGAAGCCATGACTCTGGCGCAGCGGGTGATGGTGATGAATAAAGGGATTGCCGAGCAAATCGGTACGCCCGTCGAAGTGTATGAAAAACCGGCCAGCCGCTTTGTGGCGAGCTTTATCGGCAGCCCGGCGATGAACCTGCTGGAAGGGCGCGTCAGCAACGCGGGCACTCATTTCGAGCTGGAAAGTGGCATGGCGCTGCCGATCAACTGGTTTTATCGCGGCTTATCCGGGCGTAAAATGACGCTCGGTATCCGCCCGGAACATATTGCGTTAAGCTCGCAGGCGGAAGGCGGCGTGCCGTTAGTAATGGACACACTGGAGATGCTGGGGGCCGATAACCTGGCGCACGGGCGCTGGGGCGATCAAAAAATGGTGGTGCGTCTGACCCATCAGGAACGCCCAAAAGCAGGCAGCACGCTGTGGCTGCATTTGCCCGAAAATCATCTGCACTTATTTGATGGCGAAACAGGACAACGCGTATGAGTCACTGGCCTTATCCTCACATCGTCGCCCATCGCGGCGGCGGTAAACTGGCACCGGAAAACACGCTGGCCGCAATCGACGTTGGTGCGCATTACGGGCATTTGATGATTGAGTTCGACGCCAAGCTGTCGCAAGACGGTGAAATCTTTCTGCTGCATGACGACAATCTGGAACGCACCAGTAATGGCTGGGGCGTGGCGGGAGAGTTGCCGTGGCGCGATCTGCTGAAAGTGGACGCCGGGAGCTGGTACAGCGGCAAATTCAAAGGCGAACCGCTGCCGCTGCTGGCGGAAGTGGCGGATCGCTGTCGTCAGCACGGCATGATGGCCAATATCGAAATCAAGCCGACGACTGGCAGCGGGCCGCTGACGGGCAAAGTGATTGCGCTGGCGGCGCGTGAAATGTGGGAAGGCATGACCGCGCCACTGCTGTCGTCGTTTGAAATCGACGCGCTGGAGGCGGCGCAAGCGGCCGCACCTGAACTGCCGCGCGGTTTGCTGCTGGATGAATGGCGTGAAGACTGGCAGGCATTGACCACGCGTTTAGGCTGCGTGTCGATTCATCTGAATCACAAACTCCTGGATGAGGCGCGCGTAAAAATGCTGAAAGACGCCGGATTACACATTCTGGTTTATACCGTCAATAAACCCCAGCGCGCGGCAGAGCTGCTGCGCTGGGGCGTTGACTGCATCTGTACCGATGCCATCGACGTGATTGGCCCAAACTTTAGTTCAGAGGCGGGCTAAGCAGTTCACCATTCTGGCGCTGCGGCAGCATATGCTGTTGCTGCGGCGCAATACCACCTCCATCACCAGTGCCACCGCCACCCCAACCGCCACCATCAGTTTTTCGCGGCGTGCTGTTGAGCATTCCGCCGTTGGCATTCGGCAACGGTTGCTCACGCATCTGACCCTGCTGGATTCGCTGGGTATTGGTGTTCATCTGCGTCTGCAGATGCTGCTGCTGAAGCTGCGTTTGGGTCCTCAACTGCTGATTGAGCATCCCTTTTTGCTGTTGCTGTTGGTTCATCATTTCAGTCTGCATCCGCTGCTGACTCGGAATGACATAACCCGGCTGATTGGGGTTATTCATCGTATTCAGTGGCTGTGCCAACGCAGCAAACGGGAGCAGCGCCGTAATAATCAATAGTCGTTTCATTATCATTTCCTCCCTCTGAGGCTTCTCTTAAGTTTATCTCGATTCTGTCACCACGATGATTTTTTAGGAGTTGTGAACCAGGCTTAAACGGGAATATGGATCCCATCACCTGGAGAATAACAATGATAAAACCAACGTTTATGCGCTGGGTAGCGATTGCTGCGCTAATGGCTGGCGGGACGTTTACCGTGGCGGCCAACCCTCCTGCCGCGCCGCCTGTCTCCTATGGCGTCGAAGAAGATGTTTTTCATCCCGTTCGCGAGAAGCAGGGCATGGTGGCGTCGGTTGACGCGATGGCAACCCACGTGGGCGTGGACATTCTCAAGCAGGGCGGTAATGCGGTGGATGCCGCGGTTGCCGTGGGTTATGCGCTCGCGGTGACCCATCCGCAGGCGGGGAATCTGGGCGGCGGCGGGTTTATGATGCTGCGCACCAAAGACGGGAAAACGACGGCGATCGACTTCCGTGAAATGGCGCCGAATCAGGCTTCCCGCGATATGTTCCTCGACGACCAGGGCAATCCGGACAGTAAAAAGTCCCTCACCTCACATTTAGCAACCGGCACGCCGGGCACGGTAGCGGGCTTCTCGCTCGCGCTGGACAAATACGGCACGCTGCCGCTGAACAAAGTGGTGCAGCCAGCGATCAAGCTGGCGCGCGACGGATTTGTGGTGAACGACGCGCTGGCGGACGATCTCAAAACCTACGGCAGTGAAGTCATCCCCAATCATGAAAACAGCAAAGCCATTTTCTGGAAAGACGGCGAGCCGCTGAAAAAGGGCGACAAGCTGGTGCAGCAACATCTGGCGAAAAGCCTGGAGCTGATTGCTGAAAACGGTCCAGATGCGTTCTATAAAGGGGCGATTGCCGATCAAATCGCACAAGAGATGCAAAAGAACGGTGGGCTTATCACCAAAGCCGATCTGGCGGAGTACAAAGCCATTGAGCGCGAGCCGATCAGCGGCGATTATCGCGGATACCAGGTGTTTTCGATGCCACCGCCGTCTTCCGGTGGGATCCATATCGTGCAGATCCTCAATATTCTTGAAAACTTCGATATGCACAAATTTGGCTTCGGCAGTGCCGATACGATGCAGGTGATGGCCGAAGCGGAGAAATATGCTTACGCTGACCGCTCGGAATATCTGGGCGATCCGGATTTCGTTAAAGTGCCGTGGCAGGCGCTGACCAACAAAGCCTACGCCAAATCGCTGGCAGATCAGATTGATATCAACAAGGCGAAACCGTCGAGCCAGATTCGCCCAGGCAAACTGGCGCCCTACGAAAGTAACCAGACCACCCATTTCTCGGTGGTCGATAAAGACGGTAACGCGGTGGCGGTGACCTATACGCTCAATACCACCTTCGGCACCGGGATTGTGGCGGGTAATAGCGGTATTTTGCTGAACAACGAGATGGATGATTTCTCGGCCAAACCGGGTGTGCCGAACGTTTACGGGCTGGTGGGCGGCGACGCCAATGCGGTTGGGCCGAAGAAACGTCCGCTGTCGTCGATGTCCCCGACGATTGTGGTGAAGGATGGCAAAACCTGGCTGGTCACCGGCAGCCCTGGTGGCAGCCGTATTATCACGACTGTGCTGCAAATGATGGTGAACAGCATTGATTTTGGTATGAACGTGGCGGAAGCAACTAACGCACCGCGTTTCCATCATCAGTGGTTGCCGGACGAACTGCGCGTGGAGAAAGGCTTTAGCCCGGATACCTTAAAACTGCTGGAACAGCGCGGGCAGAAAATTGCGGTGAAAGAGGCGATGGGCAGCACCCAGAGCATTATGGTTGGGCCGGACGGCACGCTGTTTGGTGCATCCGACCCGCGCACCGTCGATGATTTAACGGCAGGGTACTAATGATTCCCCTCACCCCGTCCCTCTTCCCATCGGGGTGAGGGGAAAAGCCGCACGGAGCAAGTCTCTAATTCGATAATGGTGATAGGAAAAACGGCACCGAATGGTTCCCTAACAACATAGGAGTGAGGAGAAATCGCACCGAACGGTTCTCTAACTTGATCATGGCGACAGGAAAAGCGGCACCGAACAGTTCCCTCTCCCTGTGGGAGAGGGGTAGGGTGAGGGCATCAGACTACTTCAGTCGCGCCATATAATACGCATCGACATACTCGCCGTTGCGCAGCGCAAACTGCTTGCCGGTGCCTTCAATTTCAAAGCCATATTTGCGGTACAGCGCCAGCGCCGCAGGGTTATCTGAATACACCGTCAATTCAATACGTTCGATGCGCAGCCAGTTGTCGCAAAGAGTGATCATCTCACGCATTAACGCACTGCCCACGCCGCGCCCTTGCGCATCCGCCGCCACGCTGATACCAAAGGTCGCCACATGGCTGCGCCTTGGGTTGGCTTCAACCTGTAGCGCCAGATCGCCGACGATTTTCTCATCAATGCAGGCGACAAGACGTCTTTGCCCAGGCTTAACCATCAGGCGCTCTTGCCACATTTCGAGAGAAGGATGAGGTAGTTGTAGCGTGTCATGATACACCCCCGGATGCATGTAATTCTGGCGTAAGGCCGCGGCATCATTCGGTTCAGCGTGGCGTATCACAATCTCACTCATTCCTTCGTCCTCTGTTAGTTAGGTGTCTCAATTAACATCAGTGACTTTGAAATTTGAGTCAACTCACTTTTTTGCAAAAAGTATTGGACAAGTGCGAATGAGAATGATTATTATTGTCTCGCGTTCAGGAAGACCTCTACGGAAACCTGAAAGCACGACATTGCTCACATTGCTTCCAGTATTACTTTAGCCAGCTTAACGCTGGCTTTTTTTTGCGTGTTTTTCGGGCTAGTTTACTTGCCAGCTTATCCCCGGGAAGTGCTCGCAATCCTCACGTACATTAAGTACGCTCCGGTTGCTGTGCGCTTGCCGTGAATAATCTGACTGCGCCACTCACGCCCGATGGGGTGGGGTGAACATCAAAATTGCGCTATGGTGGGAAACAGCAACCTTAAAAAGGACTGGACCATGACCCTACATTGCGCATTTATTGGATTCGGCAAAAGCACCACCCGCTATCACCTTCCGTATGTTCTCAACCGTAAAAACAGCTGGCATGTGGCGCATATTTACCGCCGCAGCGCAAAGCCGGAAGAGCAGGCTCCGCAGTATTCCCATATTCATTTCACCAGCGATCTGGATGAAGTACTGGGCGATCCGCAGGTCAAACTGGTGATCGTCTGCACGCACGCCGACAGCCACTTTGATTACGCGAAACGCGCGCTGGAAGCGGGCAAAAACGTGCTGGTGGAAAAACCCTTTACCCCAACAATAGCTGAAGCTAAAGCGCTGTTCGCCCTGGCGAAAAGCAAAGGGCTGATCGTGACGCCGTACCAGAACCGCCGCTTTGATTCTTGCTTCCTGACGGCGAAAAAAGCGATTGAGAGCGGCAAACTGGGGGAGATTGTTGAAGTCGAAAGTCATTTTGATTACTTCCGCCCGATTGCTGAAACCAAACCTGGCCTGCCGCAGGATGGTTCGTTTTACGGCCTTGGCGTACATACCATGGACCAGATTATCTCTCTGTTTGGCCGCCCGGATCACGTGGCGTACGACATCCGCAGCCTGCGTAATAAAGCCAACCCTGACGACACCTTCGAGGCGCAGCTGTTTTATGGCGATTTAAAAGCGATCGTCAAAACCAGCCATCTGGTGAAAATCGACTATCCAAAATTCATCGTTCACGGCACCAAAGGCTCGTTTATCAAATACGGCATCGACCAGCAAGAAACCAGCCTAAAAGCCAATATCATGCCCGGCGAAACCGGTTTTGCGGCGGATGATTCCATCGGTATTCTGGAGTACGTCAATGCCGACGGCGTGACGGTCAAAGAAGAGATCGCACCGGAAATTGGGGACTATGGCCGCGTCTATGATGCGCTGGTTGAAACCCTCACCCACGGCACGCCAAATTACGTCAAGGAAACTGAAGTTCTGACCAATCTGGAAATCCTTGAACGCGCCTTTGAGCAGGCTTCTCCTGCTACGGTAACCCTCGCGAAATAAGCAAAAATGGCTCCTCTGGACTTGTTCATAATTTTTGAACAGAGGAGTCAATTTTCACCCACTATCATCCCGGAGCGAATGCGTCCACACTTATCCCATCGAAACGAACTGGGGTGAAAAACAATGATCTTCTTACGCAAAGCTAACGAACGTGGTCACGCAAATCATGGCTGGCTGGACTCATGGCATACCTTCTCGTTTGCTGACTATTACGACCCGAATTTTATGGGCTTCTCGGCACTGCGCGTGATTAACGATGACGTGATTGACGCAGGCCAGGGCTTTGGTACTCATCCGCATAAAGACATGGAAATCCTGACCTACGTGCTCGAAGGTGCCGTGGCGCACAAAGACAGCATGGGTAACGAAGAGCAGGTTCCGGCGGGTGAATTCCAGATCATGAGCGCAGGTACCGGTGTGCGTCACTCGGAGTACAACCCGAGCAAAACAGAAAAACTGCACCTGTATCAAATCTGGATCATTCCAGAAGAAACTGGCATTAAGCCGCGCTACGAGCAGCGTCGCTTTGATGCAGAGCAGGGCAAACAGCTGGTGCTCTCTCCGGATGCTCGTGATGGCTCGCTGAAAGTGCATCAGGATATGGAACTGTATCGCTGGGCACTGGCGAAAAACGAACAGTCCGTACACCAGATTGCCGCGGACCGCCGCGTGTGGATCCAGGTTGTAAAAGGTGAGGTGAGCATTAACGGCACCAAAGCCACCACGGCCGATGGCCTGGCGATTTGGGATGAGCAGGCACTGTCCGTTCATGCCGACAGTGAAAGTGAAATTCTGCTGTTCGATCTGCCTCCAGTCTAAATACACGTCATCCTAAAAGCCGCATCTTCGTTGGCTTTCCTCGCAAACCCCGGTCACGTACTTATGTACGCTCCCGGGGATTTGCTGCGTCGCCGCCTCGATGCAACTTGGATGATTTAGTGTATTTATTTTGATAAAAGCCCAACCTTCCCCATTTGTCAGGGGAAGGTTGGGCTTTGTCCGTGATAAACTGAGAAAATCTCTCACTCAAGATTTCTCAGGACGATGAAAAAGAAAAGACCCGTACTTCAGGATGTGGCCGATCGCGTCGGTGTGACCAAAATGACGGTCAGCCGCTTTTTGCGTAACCCAGAACAAGTTTCCCTGGCGTTGCGTGGCAAGATTGCCGCTGCTCTCGATGAACTGGGTTATATCCCCAACCGCGCCCCCGATATTCTTTCTAACTCCACCAGTCGCGCGGTCGGTGTTCTGCTTCCTTCCCTGACCAACCAGGTTTTCGCCGAAGTGCTGCGCGGTATCGAAAGCGTCACCGATGCTTACGGCTATCAAACCATGCTCGCGCACTATGGGTACAAACCGGAACTGGAAGAAGAACGTCTTGAATCCATGCTTTCCTGGAACATTGACGGTCTGATTTTAACGGAACGTACTCACACTCCTCGCACGCTCAAAATGATTGAAGTCGCCGGTATTCCGGTCGTTGAGCTGATGGACAGCCAGTCCCCGTGTCTGGATATCGCCGTCGGGTTCGACAACTTTGAGGCCGCCCGCCAGATGACCGCCGCCATACTTGCGCGTGGGCATCGCCACGTTGCCTATCTTGGCGCACGTCTGGATGAACGTACTATCATCAAACAGAAGGGCTACGAGCAGGCAATGATCGACGCGAACTTAACGCCGTACAGCGTGATGGTGGAGCAATCGTCTTCCTACTCGTCCGGCATTGAGCTGATGCGTCAGGCGCGTCGCGAATACCCGCAGCTCGATGGCATCTTCTGTACCAACGATGACCTGGCGGTTGGCGCTGCGTTTGAATGCCAGCGTCTGGGGCTGAAAATCCCTGACGACATCGCGATTGCTGGTTTCCACGGCCACGATATCGGCCAGGTGATGGAGCCGCGACTGGCGAGCGTCCTGACGCCGCGTGAACGCATGGGCCGCATCGGTGCGGAACGCCTGCTGGCGCGCATTCGGGGAGAAGTGGTGACGCCGAAAATGTTAGATTTAGGTTTCACCTTGTCACCAGGTGGATCAATTTAGTCTGACAAGTTTGAACTAGCTCACACTTATTCACTTCGCGCACGTTTGGATATTGCTTCTCTTTTGCCCCGGCAGGACAATGTTACCGATAACTGTTACCCGTAACAATTGACTGAGGGACTCCCTTTGAGCACGACGAATCTCGATCACCACGTTTACGTCCTGATGGGCGTTTCCGGTAGCGGTAAATCCGCCGTTGCCAGCGAAGTGGCGCATCAACTTCAGGCCGCATTTCTTGATGGCGACTTCCTTCATCCGCGCAGCAACATCACCAAAATGGCCGCTGGCGAACCGCTGAACGATGATGACCGCAAGCCCTGGTTGCAGGCGCTGAATGATGCCGCGTTTGCCATGCAGCGCACCAATAAAGTGTCGTTGATCGTCTGTTCCGCGCTGAAAAAGACCTACCGTGACCTGCTGCGTGACGGCAATCCGAATCTCTCTTTCATCTATCTGAAAGGCGATTTCGAGGTGATTGAAAGCCGTCTGAAAGCGCGTAAAGGCCACTTCTTCAAAACCCAGATGCTGGTCACTCAGTTTGACGCGTTGCAGGAACCGGGCGCGGACGAAGCGGATGTACTGATTGTGGATATCGATCAGCCGCTGGACGGTGTTGTTGCCAGCACCATCGAGGTCATTACTAAAAGGCAGTAAGTTTTGAGTACATTAACGTTAGTTTTGACAGCAGTCGGCTCCGTTTTGCTGCTGCTGTTTTTAGTGATGAAAGCGCGTATGCACGCCTTTGTTGCTTTGATGGTGGTTTCTATTGGCGCAGGTCTCTTTTCTGGAATGCCGCTCGACAAAATCGCAGCGACCATGGAAAAAGGGATGGGAGGCACGCTGGGTTTCCTGGCGATTGTGGTCGCGCTCGGCGCGATGTTTGGCAAGATTTTGCATGAAACGGGCGCGGTCGATCAGATTGCGGTCAAGATGCTCAAATCCTTCGGTCACAGCCGCGCGCATTATGCGATTGGTCTGGCCGGTCTGATTTGCGCGCTGCCGCTGTTCTTTGAAGTGGCCGTGGTGCTGCTGATTAGCGTGGCGTTCTCGATGGCGCGTCATACCGGAACCAACCTCGTGAAGCTGGTGATCCCGCTGTTTGCGGGCGTTGCGGCCGCGGCGGCGTTCCTGCTGCCAGGGCCCGCGCCGATGCTCCTGGCATCCCAGATGCACGCTGATTTTGGCTGGATGATCCTGATTGGTCTTTGCGCCGCAATTCCGGGGATGATTATCGCCGGGCCGCTGTGGGGCAATTTCATCAGTCGCTACGTTGAGTTGCACATCCCTGACGACATCACCGAGCCGCACCTTGGCGAAGGCAAAATGCCTTCCTTCGGGTTTAGCCTGGCGCTGATCCTGCTGCCGCTGGTGTTGGTCGGTCTGAAAACCATCGCCGCACGCTTTGTGCCGGTCGGTTCCAGCACCTACGAATGGTTCGAGTTTATTGGCCATCCGTTTACCGCGATCCTGGTGGCGTGTCTGGTGGCGATTTACGGCCTGGCGATACGTCAGGGCATGCCGAAAGACAGAGTCATGGAGATTTGCGGTGCTGCGCTACAGCCAGCGGGTATCATTCTGCTGGTGATCGGTGCAGGCGGCGTGTTCAAGCAGGTGCTGGTAGATTCCGGTGTGGGTCCCGCACTGGGCGAAGCGCTGACCGGGATGGGCTTGCCGATCGCCGTGACGTGCTTCGTGCTGGCGGCCGCGGTGCGCATTATCCAGGGCTCCGCAACCGTGGCGTGTCTGACTGCTGTGGGCCTGGTGATGCCGGTGATTGAACAGCTGAACTACTCCGGCGCGCAGATGGCAGCACTGTCTATCTGTATCGCGGGCGGTTCGATTGTGGTCTCCCACGTCAACGACGCAGGCTTCTGGCTGTTCGGTAAATTTACCGGTGCGACCGAAGCGCAAACCCTGAAAACCTGGACGCTGATGGAAACCATCCTCGGCACAACAGGTGCGATTGTCGGGATGATTGCGTTTACGCTGTTGAGCTAGACAAGGTAAAAGCAAAAGGCAACGTCAGTTGCCTTTTTAAATTTCTCGCCCTCTCCCTGTGGCAGAGGGCTGAGGTGAGGGCATCAGGCCGCACAAGCTCAAAGTAAAACGACAACAACAGTTGTCGTTTTTAATGTGTTCTCCCTCTCCTGTGGGAGAGGGCGGGGTGAGGGCACCAGGCCGCACAAGCTCAAAGAAAAACGACAACAAGAGTTGTCGTTTTTAGTGTTTTCTCACTCTCCCCACGGGTGTACGGTCCGGGGGCATCAAACCGCACAATCTCAAAGCAAAACGACAACAAGAGTTGTCGTTTTTAATGTGTTCTCCCTCTCCTGTGGGAGAGGGCTGGGGTGAGGGCATCAAACCGCAAAATCCCTCTTTTTACATCAGCACCACACCCTCGTTAGTACGCAACCAACGCGGCGCTTTTAGCGTATCGCTGTAAAACCCGACCAAATCCTGCAGAAAATCTCCCGCCACTCTTTCGTCACTTTCCGACAGCGAACGAGTCAACAGCAGTTGCGTTAACAGCTGGCAATACCGTCCCAGTTGATCCACTTCCGGCTCGAAGACTGGCACGTCCAGCGGCAGATCATCGACCGTCAGGCTCGCTTTTAAATGTTCAGGCACCGGTTCCAGCAGCGTTGGCTGAAGCAGGTCGAGGCAGGCAGAGAGCCGTCCGCACAGTGCCATTTTTTGTGTCGGGTCTTCGCATTCAACCAGCACGTCGACAAACCGCTCGCAGTTGTCGGCCAGCTCGGTGAAATCGGTGTTGCTATCGAATGGAACGGTAAATAAAGAATGAGAATAGCTAAGGGTCGTTGTCATATGACAGCCTCCAAAGAGTTGTTTTTATCCACCACTGGAGAGGCTAATCTCGCTGGCGGTGGAACCGAACAGGGTTAGCCTTACCGGCCTCTTCGGATACCGGCGCGTCTTGCGACGCCCCCGCTCGGCCCACCATTGGAGTGTAGCTAAGCGCGCGACACAAAAGTACTTGTGTCACCGAAGAAGTAGTTCAGGAGGCTAATCCCGACGCCTGATTTTGCAGGCGTGGCGAGAAGATACTGCTTTGCTGATTGGCTGGCAAGAGAGGCTCTGGAAAGCGGCTCGCAGAAACTGAAATTAAACTTCAGCAATGGAGACAGTAAGTTAAGCATTATCTGGCAGCGACGATCTGGTCCGGCTGTAAATCGCTGAGTCGTTGACTGAAGGCAGGGGCGACGCGCATGGATGCGCGGCGAGGGCGCATTTACAGGGACGTTGCAGCGCCCGTCCCCGATGGCTGTAAGGAATAAGACGAAGGTATCGCGAAGAGGCGATTTTCTTGCCGGGAGCCGGGGGAGCGGCGATAGCCCCGTTAACACGTTCACCAGTTATGGTATTAACAGAGGAACTGAGTTCGTAAGGTGAACGGAACAGGGTTCGGAGTCGCATGTTCCGCTCGGCTACGGGGTTAGGGTACTCTGATCGTGCGGGCTGATGCCCTCACCCCAACCCTCTCCCACGGGAGAGGGAGCAAACACTAAAAATGACCACTGACGTGGCCATTTTGCTTTTACCTTGAGGGAGCAAACACTAAAAAGGCAACTGACGTTGCCTTTTGCTTTTACCTATCCTTTCATCCACGCCCGGATCCCATCCAGGAACATCTGCGTCGCCATCATCACCAGAATTAACCCCATCAGGCGCTCCAGCGCGTTCACCCCTTTCTCGCCGAGCAGGCGCAGGAACAGCGACGATTGCAGCAAGATGATAAACGTCCCGCCCCATGCGATCAGCAGGGCGATCACCAGATGGCTCATCTGATTAGGGTACTGATGTGACAGCAGCATCAACGTGGCAAGAATCGTCGGGCCGGCGACCAACGGGATCGCCAGCGGCACGATAAACGGCTCTTCACCCGCAGGCAGGCCGCTGCTGCTGCCTTCGGCGCTTGGGAAAATCATCTTAATGGCGATCAGAAACAGAATAATGCCGCCGGAGATTGAAACCGTTTCAGCACGCAGGTTCAGGAACGCGAGGATTTTTTCACCGGCGAACAGGAAGATAAACATCACCAGCAGCGCGATAAGCAGCTCGCGGATCATGATCGCCCGACGGCGCTTGGGTTCAGTGTGTTTCAGCACCGACATAAAGATGGGCAGGTTGCCGAGTGGATCCATAATCAGGATCAATAGCACCGCTGCGGAAATGATTTCAGTCATTATTTTTATCCCTGATAAAGCCTGTGGTTTCTATTGTAATTAGTGGTATTACTGATCGCAGCGCCATCATCGATTAATTTCGCTTGCGACTTTGGCAGCATTTTGTAATGTGAAGCATATCCCAGTTGAATACTGGTTTGCACAAACAGCACACACCTCTGCAGGAAATAATAGATATGAAAAACGTTGGTTTTATCGGCTGGCGCGGTATGGTCGGCTCTGTTCTCATGCAACGCATGGTTGAAGAGCGCGATTTTGACGCCATCCGCCCGGTCTTCTTCTCCACTTCCCAGTTCGGGCAAACTGCCCCCGCGTTCGGCGGCGCGTCTACGGGCACGCTTCAGGACGCCTTTAATCTGGAAGCGCTGAAGGCGCTCGACATTATCGTGACGTGCCAGGGCGGCGATTATACCAACGAAATTTATCCAAAGCTGCGTGAAAGCGGCTGGCAGGGCTACTGGATTGACGCGGCGTCTTCGCTGCGCATGAAAGACGATGCCATCATTATTCTCGACCCGGTTAACCAGGGCGTGATCACCGACGGCCTGAACAACGGCGTGAAAACCTTTGTGGGCGGCAACTGTACCGTCAGCCTGATGCTGATGTCGCTGGGTGGCCTGTTCGCGCAGGATCTGGTTGATTGGGTTTCCGTTGCAACGTATCAAGCCGCTTCTGGTGGCGGCGCGCGCCACATGCGTGAACTGCTGGCGCAGATGGGCCAGTTGCATCATCACGTGGCGGACGAGCTGGCGAACCCGGCTTCAGCCATTCTGGATATCGAACGTAAAGTGACTCAGCTGAGCCGCAGCGGCGATTTGCCGGTCGATAACTTTGGCGTCCCGCTGGCGGGCAGCCTGATCCCGTGGATCGACAAACAGCTTGATAACGGCCAGAGCCGTGAAGAGTGGAAAGGCCAGGCGGAGACCAACAAAATTCTCAATACCGCCACGGCGATCCCGGTTGATGGTCTGTGCGTTCGCGTCGGTGCGCTGCGCTGCCACAGCCAGGCATTCACCATCAAACTGAAAAAAGATGTGTCGATCCCGACCGTGGAAGAACTGCTGGCTGCGCACAACCCGTGGGCGAAAGTGGTGCCAAACGATCGCGACATCACCATTCGCGAACTGACGCCTGCGGCTGTTACTGGCACGCTGACTACCCCGGTGGGCCGTCTGCGTAAGCTAAACATGGGGCCGGAGTATTTATCGGCCTTCACGGTCGGCGACCAGCTCTTGTGGGGCGCCGCCGAGCCGCTACGCCGCATGCTACGCCAGCTGGCGTAATAATTTGTTAAATCTCAGGGGTGAATATTCACCCCTTTTTTTGCGTACTACACGGAGTAAAACGCGGATGTCTTATTTTTTATCGGGAGTCATGTAGAGCGTTGGCTATGCTTTAAGGGAGATTGAATTCTTACCTGAGGGTGGGACGGAGCAGATTGGACAATTTTGCTGCATCGTTCAGGTCACATTAAAAGTCGTTCCGGAGCGCTTAAATAGGGCGACATTAAAAAAACAGGATGAATACCATGTCCGATCGTATTGATAGAGACGTGATAAATGCGCTAATTGCAGGTCATTTTTCCGACCCATTTTCTGTGCTGGGTATGCACCCAACAGAAGCGGGGGTAGAAGTCCGTGCGTTGTTACCGGATGCCACCGAAGTGTGGGTCATTGAACCCAAAACCGGACGCAAAGTGGGCAAGCTTGAATGCCTCGACTCGCGCGGTTTCTTTTCAGGCGTGATTCCCCGCCGTAAAAATATCTTCCGTTATCAACTCGCCGTGCTCTGGCATGGGCAAGAAAACCTGATTGACGATCCCTACAGCTTTGGCCCCCTAATCCAGGAAATGGACGCCTGGCTGCTGTCCGAAGGCACCCATTTACGTCCCTACGAAACGCTGGGCGCACATGCCGATACGATGGACGGCATCACCGGAACGCGTTTTTCCGTGTGGGCACCCAACGCACAGCGCGTCTCAGTTGTGGGGCAGTTCAACTACTGGGATGGTCGCCGCCACCCGATGCGTCTGCGTCGTGAGTCCGGCATCTGGGAGCTGTTTATCCCCGGCGCGCACAACGGTCAGCTCTATAAGTTTGAGATGATCGATGCCCACGGCAAACTGCGCGTCAAAGCCGATCCGTATGCCTTCGAAGCGCAAATGCGCCCGGCCACCGCCTCGCTGATTTGCGGTCTACCGGAAAAAGTCGTTCAGAGCGAGGAGCGCAAACAGGCGAATAATTTTGATGCGCCGATTTCGATTTACGAAGTGCATCTCGGCTCATGGCGTCGTCATACCGACAATAATTTCTGGCTGAGCTATCGGGAACTGGCCGATCAGCTGGTGCCGTATGCCAAATGGATGGGCTTTACCCATATCGAACTGCTGCCGATTAATGAACACCCGTTTGACGGTAGCTGGGGCTATCAGCCAACGGGGCTGTATGCGCCAACGCGCCGTTTCGGGACGCGCGATGACTTCCGCTATTTCATTAATGCCGCCCACGCCGCCGGGTTGAGCGTCATTCTCGACTGGGTGCCGGGCCATTTCCCGTCCGATGATTTTGGTCTTTCTGAATTCGACGGCACTGATTTGTACGAACACAGCGATCCGCGCGAAGGCTATCATCAGGACTGGAATACCCTGATTTATAACTACGGGCGTCGCGAAGTGGCGAACTATCTGGTCGGCAATGCGCTGTACTGGATTGAACGCTTTGGCATCGACGCATTGCGCGTGGATGCGGTGGCGTCGATGATTTATCGCGATTATAGCCGCAAAGAGGGCGAGTGGATCCCGAATGAGTACGGCGGTCGCGAAAACCTCGAAGCCATTGAGTTTCTGCGCAACACCAACCGCATTCTCGGCGAGCAGGTTCCCGGCGCGGTGACGATGGCGGAAGAGTCGACCGATTTCCCAGGCGTGTCGCGTCCGCCGTCAATGGGCGGTCTGGGCTTCTGGTACAAGTGGAATCTTGGCTGGATGCACGACACGCTGGATTATTTCAAGCTCGACCCGGTGTTCCGTAAGTATCACCACGACAAACTCACTTTCGGGATGCTCTACAACAACACCGAAAACTTCGTGCTGCCGCTGTCGCACGACGAAGTGGTCCACGGTAAGAAATCGATTCTCGACCGCATGCCGGGCGACGCGTGGCAAAAATTTGCCAACCTGCGCGCCTACTACGGCTGGATGTTTGCCTTCCCCGGTAAAAAACTGCTGTTTATGGGCAATGAATTTGCGCAGGGGCGCGAGTGGAATCACGACTCCAGCCTCGACTGGCATCTGCTGGAAGGCGGCGACAACTGGCATCACGGCGTGCAGCGTTTGGTGCGCGACCTCAACCTGACCTATCGCCATCATAAAGCGCTGCACGAGATGGATTTTGACTCGTACGGGTTTGAATGGCTGGTGGTGGATGACCACGAGCGCTCGGTGTTTGTTTTTGTCCGTCGCGACAGTGCGGGCAATGAAATCATTGTGGCCAGTAACTTTACGCCTGTACCGCGTCCGCATTATCGCTTTGGCATTAATCAGCCGGGTAAATGGCGCGAAATCCTCAATACCGATTCCAGCCATTATCACGGCAGCAACGCGGGTAATGCGGGCGCGGTTCAGAGCGATGAACACGAAAGCCATGGCCGACCCCACTCGTTAAGCCTCACGCTGCCACCGCTGTCCACCATCTGGCTCGTCCGGGAGGGTGAATGACCCAACTCACGGCAGGAAAACCCGCACCGCTCGGTGCCAGTTTTGACGGCAAAGGGGTGAATTTCACCCTCTTTTCCGCCCATGCGGAGCGGGTAGAACTCTGTGTGTTTGACCGCGAAGGCAACGAGTATCGCTACGATCTGCCTGCGCGCGAAGGGGATATTTGGCACGGCTATCTTGAAGACGGCAAGCCAGGGTTGCGTTACGGTTTTCGCGTCCATGGCCCCTGGCAGCCTGAGTACGGGCTGCGCTTCAATCCGGCCAAATTACTGATTGACCCCTGCGCGCTGCGCGTGGACGGCGATGTCAAAGACGATCCCCTTTTCCTTGATGGTGAGCAACAGCCCGATCCCCGCGATAGCGCAGCCATTGCGCCCCGAAGCGTGGTTGTGAGTGATGTGTATGACTGGGAAGGGGATAGCTCACCTGATATTCCCTGGGGCAACACGGTGATTTACGAAGCCCACGTCAAAGGGCTGACGTATCTCCATCCGGCGATCCCGAAAGAGATTCGCGGCACCTACAAGGCGCTCGGTCATCCGGTGATGATTGCCTACCTCAAGCATCTTGGTATCACTTCGCTTGAGCTTTTACCGATCTGGCATTTTGCCAGCGAACCGCGTTTGCAGCGGCTTGGGCTGACCAATTACTGGGGCTATAACCCGCTGGCGATGTTTGCCCTTGATCCGCGCTACGCCTCGCATCCAGAGAGAGCGCGGGACGAGTTTCGTGATGCCGTAAAAGCGCTGCATCAGGCAGGCATTGAAGTGATTCTGGACGTGGTGCTTAACCACAGTGCGGAACTGGATCTCGACGGACCCACGCTCTCCCTGCGCGGAATCGATAACCGTAGCTATTATTGGATTAGGGAAGATGGCGATTATCACAACTGGACCGGCTGCGGTAACACCCTCAATCTCAGTCATCCGGCGGTGGCCGAGTATGCGCACGCGTGCCTGAAATACTGGGTTGAAACGTTCCATATCGACGGTTTCCGCTTCGATCTGGCTTCGGTGATGGGCAGAACGCCAGCGTTCAGCCAACAGGCGCCGTTGCTTGAGGCGATCAAAAACTGTCCGGTGCTCTCGCGTGTGAAGCTGATCGCCGAGCCGTGGGATATTGGTGAAGGCGGCTATCAGGTGGGGAATTTCCCGCCGCCGTTTGCGGAGTGGAATGATCATTACCGCGACGCGACGCGCCGCTTTTGGCTCGAAAAAAGTTTGTCGCTGGGTGAGTTTGCTGGACGATTTTCCGCGTCCAGCGATGTGTTTAAGCGTCAGGGGCGAAAACCGTTTTCCACTGTCAATCTGGTGACGGCGCACGACGGATTTACCCTTCGCGACTGCGTTTGTTTCAATCAGAAACACAATGAGGCGAATGGTGAGGAAAATCGCGATGGCACTAACAACAACCACAGTTTCAATCATGGTATAGAAGGGTTAGGCGGCAGTCAGGATGTCATCGAGCGGCGACGCGCCAGCGTCCATGCGCTTTTGACAACATTGCTGCTTTCACAGGGGACGCCAATGTTGTTGGCCGGTGATGAACATGGTCACAGTCAGCACGGCAACAACAATGCGTACTGCCAGGATAACCCCTTAACCTGGCTCGACTGGGAACAGGCGAACAGCGGACTGACGCATTTCACGGCTGCTCTGATTCAGCTTCGCCAGCGCATTCCCGCGCTCACTGCGGATACGTGGTGGGAAGAGGGCGACGGCAACGTCCGCTGGTTGAATAAAGATGCGCAACCGTTGAGCGCGCAAGAGTGGCAGAACGGTATGCCATGTCTGCAAATCCTGCTTTCGGATAACTGGCTCATCACGTTTAACGCGACGCAAGATGTCGTTGAGATTGTTTTACCTGACGGGGAGTGGCGCGCCATTCCTCCTTTTGCTGGAGAGGATAATCCGGTGGTGGTGGCTGTCTGGCACGGGCCTGCACACGGAGTGTGTGTATTCCAAAGATGATAAAAAAGGAGTTAGTCATGGTTAGATTAGAGAAGAACGATCCCTTGATGTTAGCGCGCCAGTTACCCTTAAAAACGGTTGCGCTCATTCTTGCCGGTGGACGTGGTACCCGTCTTAAAGATTTGACCATCAAGCGTGCTAAGCCTGCCGTTCACTTTGGTGGTAAGTTCCGCATTATTGATTTTGCGTTGTCGAACTGCCTTAACTCCGGCATCCGCCGTATCGGTGTCATCACTCAGTATCAGTCGCACACGCTGGTGCAGCACATTCAGCGCGGCTGGTCATTCTTCAGCGAAGAGATGAACGAGTTTGTCGATCTGCTTCCGGCCCAGCAGCGCGTTCACGGTGAAAACTGGTATCGCGGCACGGCGGATGCGGTCACGCAAAACCTCGACATCATTCGTCGCTACGGCGCGGAATACATCGTGATCCTCGCGGGCGACCATATTTATAAGCAAGACTACTCGCACATGCTTATCGACCATGTCGAAAAAGGAGCGCGTTGCACCGTGGCGTGTCTGCCGGTGCCCGTTGCTGAAGCGGCGGCGTTTGGCGTCATGGACGTGGACGAAAACGATCTGATTATTGATTTCGTCGAAAAACCGGCGAATCCGCCGACCATGCCGTCAGACCCAACCAAGTCGCTCGCCAGCATGGGTATCTATATCTTTGATGCAGAATACCTTTACGACCTGCTGGAAGAGGATGACAAAGACGAGAACTCCAGCCACGACTTTGGCAAAGACATCATCCCGAAAATTACCAAAGCTGGCATGGCTTATGCACATCCCTTCCCGTTGTCCTGTGTGCAGTCTGACCCAACGGCAGAACCGTACTGGCGCGACGTCGGCACGCTTGAAGCGTACTGGAAAGCGAACCTGGATTTAGCGTCTGTGACGCCTGAGCTGGATATGTATGACCAGAACTGGCCGATTCGCACGCACATGGAATCGCTCCCGCCCGCGAAATTTGTGCAGGACCGTTCCGGAAGCCACGGCATGACCCTGAACTCGCTGGTGTCGGGGGGCTGTATTATTTCGGGTTCAGTCGTTGTGCAATCGGTGCTGTTCCCGCGTGTGCGGATAAATTCCTTCTGCAATATTGATTCGTCAGTATTGCTACCGGATGTGTGGATCGGGCGTTCGTGCCGCTTGCGTCGCTGCGTGATTGACCGCGCCTGTATTATCCCAGAAGGCATGGTGATTGGCGAAAATGCGGAAGAAGACGCGCGTCGTTTCTACCGTTCTGAAGAGGGCATCGTACTGGTCACGCGTGAAATGCTGCGCAAACTGCAGATCAAACAGGAGCGATGATGCAGGTTTTACATGTATGTTCAGAGATGTTCCCGCTGCTGAAAACGGGCGGGTTGGCGGATGTACTCGGCGCATTACCAGCGGCACAAATTGCAGAGGGCATCGACACGCGCGTGTTATTGCCCGCTTTCCCTGATATTCGTCGTGGCATCCCCGACGCTCAGGTGGTCAGCCGTCGCGACACGTTCGCCGGGCGCATCACCCTGCTGTTTGGACATTACAATGGCGTCGGCATTTACCTGATTGACGCCCCTCATCTTTACGATCGTCCAGGGAGTCCGTACCACGACACGAACTTATTCGCTTACACCGACAACGTGCTGCGTTTTGCGCTGCTCGGTTGGGTCGGGGCGGAAATGGCAACCGGTCTGGATCCGTTCTGGCGTCCGGATATTGTCCACGCGCACGACTGGCACGCCGGTCTTGCACCGGCTTACCTGGCGGCGCGCGGCCATCCGGCAAAGTCAGTCTTTACGGTGCACAATCTGGCGTATCAGGGCATGTATTATGCCCATCACATGAATGAAATCGATCTGCCATGGTCGTTCTATAACATGCACGGCCTGGAGTTTAACGGGCAGATTTCGTTCCTGAAGGCCGGGCTGTATTACGCCGATCATATTACGGCGGTCAGCCCGACGTATGCCCGCGAAATCACCGAGCCTGAGTTTGGGTACGGGATGGAAGGGTTACTGCGTCAACGCCAGCGTGAGGGACGCCTGACGGGCATTCTGAATGGTGTTGACGAAAAAATCTGGAACCCGGAAACCGATCTTCTGCTGGCATCGCGATTTAGCCGTGATTCGGTCGAAGATAAGGCCGAGAACAAGCGACAGCTGCAAGTGGCGATGGGACTCAAAGTGAACGACAAAGTCCCGCTGTTTGCCGTCGTCAGCCGTCTCACCAGCCAGAAAGGGCTGGATTTGGTGCTCGAAGCGCTGCCCGGATTACTGGAGCAGGGCGGCCAACTGGCGCTTCTCGGCGCAGGCGACCCGGTGTTGCAGGAAGGTTTCCTTGCTGCCGCCGCGGAACATCCGGGGCAAGTCGGTGTGCAGATTGGGTATCACGAGGCATTCTCGCACCGTCTTATGGGCGGTTCCGACGTGATTCTTGTGCCAAGCCGCTTTGAACCGTGCGGTTTAACGCAACTCTACGGATTGAAATACGGCACGCTGCCGTTAGTACGACGCACGGGTGGGCTGGCGGATACGGTGTCCGACACCTCGCTTGAGAATCTGGCGGACGGCATCGCCACCGGATTTGCGTTTGAAGACAGCAATGCCTGGTCGCTGCTACGCGCGATTCGGCGAGCATTTGTATTATGGTCGCGTCCCTCTTTGTGGCGTTTCGTGCAACGCCAGGCGATGGCGATGGATTTTAGTTGGCACGTTGCGGCGCAGTCCTACCGCGATCTTTATCAACGCTTGAAGTCGTAAGGCGGAGTTACTGATATGAATGCACCTTTTAGTTATGCATCCCCGACACTCAGCATTGAGGCGTTAAAACATTCCATTGCCTACAAGCTGATGTTTACCATCGGGAAAGATCCCGTGATCGCCAACAAACACGAGTGGCTCAACGCCACGCTGTTTGCCGTGCGTGACCGTCTGGTGGAACGCTGGCTGCGCTCGAATCGCGCCCAGCTTTCACAGGAAACGCGTCAGGTTTATTACCTGTCGATGGAGTTTTTGATTGGCCGCACCCTTTCCAACGCGCTGTTATCGCTGGGTATTTATGATGATGTCAAAAACGCACTGGAAGAGATGGGGTTAGATTTAGAAGAGCTGATCGACGAAGAGAACGACCCCGGTTTAGGCAACGGCGGTTTGGGGCGTCTGGCGGCCTGTTTCCTTGATTCACTGGCCACGCTGGCGCTGCCTGGGCGCGGATACGGCATTCGCTACGATTACGGTATGTTCAAGCAAAACATCGTCGACGGGCGTCAGAAAGAGTCACCGGATTACTGGCTGGAATACGGCAACCCGTGGGAATTCAAACGCCACAACACACGCTATAAAGTGCGGTTTGGTGGGCGTGTCCAGCTCGAAGGCAAAAAGAGCCGCTGGCTCGAAACCGAAGAGATCCTGGCGGTGGCCTACGACCAGATTATCCCTGGCTACGACACCGATGCGACTAACACATTGCGTCTGTGGAACGCGCAGGCCAGTAGCGAAATCAACCTCGGTAAATTCAACCAAGGCGATTACTTCGCGGCGGTGGAAGATAAAAACCACTCCGAAAACGTCTCGCGCGTGCTCTACCCGGATGACTCCACCTATTCCGGACGCGAGCTGCGTCTGCGTCAGGAGTATTTCCTGGTGTCGTCCACCATCCAGGATATTCTCAGCCGTCACTATCAGCTGCACAGAACTTACGACAATCTGGCAGAAAAAACCGCGATTCACCTCAACGACACCCACCCGGTGCTGTCGATTCCTGAGCTGATGCGCCTGCTGATGGATGAGCATAAATTTAGCTGGGAAGAGGCATTTGAAGTCACCTGCCAGGTCTTCTCTTACACCAACCACACGTTGATGAGCGAAGCGCTGGAAAGCTGGCCTGTCGATATGCTCGGTAAAATCCTGCCGCGCCATCTGCAGATCATCTTTGAAATTAACGACTACTTCCTGAAAACGTTGCAGGAACAGTATCCCGAAGATACCGGTCTGCTGAGCCGCACGTCGATCATTGATGAATCCAACGGACGTCGCGTGCGCATGGCGTGGCTGGCGGTGGTCGTCAGTCATAAAGTGAACGGAGTGTCTGAACTGCACTCGAACCTGATGGTGCAATCGCTGTTTGCCGATTTCGCGAAAATCTTCCCGATGCGTTTCTGCAACGTGACTAACGGCGTCACGCCGCGCCGCTGGCTGGCGCTGGCGAACCAGCCGTTGTCGGAAGTGTTGGATGAAAATATTGGTCGCACGTGGCGAACCGATCTTAGTCAACTGAGCGAGCTCGAACAGCACATGGATTTCCCGCTGGTAAACAAAGCGGTACGTGATGCCAAGCTACTGAACAAAAAGCGCTTAGCGGTTTATATGGCGCAGCATCTGAACGTGGTCGCGAACCCGAAAGCGCTGTTCGACGTGCAGATCAAACGTATCCACGAGTACAAACGACAGCTGATGAACGTGCTGCATGTGATTACG
This sequence comes from Enterobacter sp. 638, assembly GCF_000016325.1. Taxonomy (NCBI): domain Bacteria; kingdom Pseudomonadati; phylum Pseudomonadota; class Gammaproteobacteria; order Enterobacterales; family Enterobacteriaceae; genus Enterobacter; species Enterobacter sp. 638. The sequence continues at coordinate 4,140,971 of NC_009436.1, read as the reverse complement.
CGCTACAACCGCATCAAGGCCGATCCGACGGCCGAATGGGTGCCTCGCGTAAATATTTTTGCCGGAAAGGCCGCCTCGGCGTACTACATGGCAAAACACATCATTCACCTCATCAATGATGTCGCAAAAGTGATTAACAACGACCCGCAGATTGGCGACAAACTGAAGATCGTGTTTATCCCGAACTACAGCGTGAGCCTGGCGCAGCTGATTATTCCGGCAGCGGATCTCTCCGAACAGATTTCGCTGGCGGGAACGGAAGCCTCCGGAACCAGTAACATGAAGTTTGCGCTGAACGGGGCGTTGACGATCGGTACGCTCGACGGTGCAAACGTGGAGATGCTGGAGCACGTTGGGGCGGATAACATCTTTATCTTTGGGAACACGGCGGAAGAAGTGGAAGAACTGCGCAAGCAGGGCTACAAACCGCGTGATTACTATGAGCAAGATGAAGAATTGCGCGAAGTACTGACGCAAATCGCCACTGGCGTGTTTAATCCTGAAGAGCCTGGGCGCTACCGTGACCTGGTCGATTCGCTGATTAACTTTGGCGATCATTATCAGGTGCTGGCGGATTTCCGAAGCTACGTGGACTGTCAGGAAAAGGTGGATGAGCTTTATCGTCATCAGGAGGAGTGGGCCACTAAAGCGATGCACAATATCGCCAATATGGGCTATTTCTCGTCAGACAGGACCATCAAAGAGTATGCTGAGAAGATCTGGCATATTGATCCGGTCAGGTTGTAAAACCCCTCACCCTCTCCCACAGGGAGAGGGGACTGCCCCAAGCAGTTTTATAGGGCTGGCACATCGCACTGAAGCAAAAGCAAAAAGGCAACGTAAGTTGCCTTTTTTGATGTTTTCTCCCTCTCCCTGTGGGAGAGGGTCGGGGTGAGGGCATCAGACCGCACAAGGTAAAAGCAAAAGGCAACGCACGTTGCCTTTTTAGTATTTGCTCCCTCTCCCGTGGGAGAGGGTTGGGGTGAGGGCATCAGACCGCACGGACTCAGGACGCTAATGACAGCTCACGCTTTCCCGCATTTTGCGCCAGCCATTGCGCTACGCGAGACTGCTGCTCGGCGTCCAGCCACATCCCTTCTTTCGTACGACGCCAGATTGCATCGTCAAGGCGACGCACCCATTCGTGCTCAACCAGATACCGCAGTTCCGCTTCATACAGTTCGTGCCCAAAATGCTCGCCCAGATCGGCAATGCTTTGTGCTTCACCGAGGATCAGCTCGGTGTTGCTGCCATAGGTGCGCGCGAAGTGGCGGGCCATCGATTCGGTAATGAACGGATAGCGGCGGCGCAGTTTTGCGGCGTAATCATCACGGTTACTACCGATATCACCGCCAGGCAGCGTGGCGCCTTTCGTCCAGGCCGGACCGATATTTTTGTAGTACGGCGTCAGTTTTTCCAGCGCATGTTCAGCCAGCTTACGGTAGGTCGTCAGTTTCCCGCCAAATACTGACAGCAGCGGCGCTTGACCATTCACGTCGTGAATATCCAGCGTGTAGTCGCGGGTGATAGCCTGCGGTGAATCTGACTCATCATCGCACAGCGGACGCACGCCAGAGTAAGTCCAGACCACGTCATCGCGCCCCAACTGTTTCTTGAAGTGCGCGTTATACACCTTCAATAAATAGCTAATTTCGTTCTCGTCGATCTCGACGTTTTTCGGATCGCCGTTGTACTCCACGTCAGTGGTACCAATGATCGAGAAATCATCCATCCACGGAATAACAAACACGATGCGCTTATCTTCGTTTTGCAGGATGTAAGCCTGTTTCTGGGTATGCGCACGTGGAACGACGATGTGGCTGCCTTTAATCAGGCGAATCCCGTACGGAGAGGGCAGATGCATGCCTTCGTCAAAGAACTGTTTCACCCATGGGCCGGTAGCGTTGACCAGACCGCGCGCCTGCCAGCTGAATTTCTCGCCGGTATCAATGTCTTCGGCGTCCACAATCCACAGGCCGTTTTCACGGCGTGCGGCGGTCGCTCGCGTGCGGGTTTTCACTTCGCCCTCTTTCTTCACCACCATCTGCGCATTTGCCAGAACGAGGCGGGCATCGTCCACCCAGCAGTCAGAATATTCGAAACCGCGCACGATTTCCGGCTTCAGCACCGAATCTGCGCCAAAACGCAAACCGGTAGACGCGGGAAGGCTGGTGCGTTTACCCAGATGATCGTACATAAACAGACCGATACGAATCATCCACGCGGGACGCAAATGCGGGCGATGAGGCAGGCGGAAACGCATCGGAATCGCCAGATGCGGAGCCATTTTCAGTAAAACTTCGCGCTCGGCCAGCGCTTCGCTGACCAGACGAAATTCGTAGTGTTCCAGGTAGCGCAGGCCGCCGTGGATCAGTTTGGAGCTGGCGGACGATGTCGCACAGGCGAGATCGTTGGCTTCCAGCATCAATACAGATAAACCGCGTCCTGCGGCATCTGCCGCGATGCCGGCACCGTTGATGCCGCCGCCTATCACAATCAGATCTTTGGTTTCCATGTCACCCTCATGCACTTTCGTTAAAGCTCATAAATGTTCGATATCGCTCATAATAGCAAAGGAACGCGTTTTTGGTAACATCAAAAAAACAATTTTGAGTGATAGAGATAACATAATGGCGTTTAGCCGCCGCCAGGACGTACACTACGCGGTAAAATAGTGCGGCCTGATACCCTCGCCCCAGCCCTCTCCCATGGGGAGAGGGGGCAGATTTCCTCACCCTGGGGTAATTTTTCTGTCCGAAAGAGAGGGAAACGTCGCACCAACCTAAATAGTGAAAAGAGAAAACCATGGATCAATTTGAATGCATTAATGTCGAAGAAGCCCATCAGAAAATGCATCAGGGAAAGGCGGTGTTGGTGGATATCCGCGATCCGCAAAGCTACGCGATGGGACACACGCCGGGCGCGTTCCACCTGACGAACGACACTCTGGGCACGTTTATGCGCGATAACGATTTTGAAACGCCGGTGATGGTGATGTGCTATCACGGCAACAGCAGCAAAGGCGCGGCACAGTATCTGCTCCAGCAGGGTTACGATGCGGTCTATAGCGTTGATGGCGGCTTTGATGCGTGGCATCGCCATTTCCCGGCGGAAGTTGAGCACGCGTTTGGGGGCTAAAACCTCTATACTGTCCCCCTTTGTGTGGAACTAAGCGACTGCCGCCCATGTTGATGATTACCTCTTTTACCAATCCGCGCGTCGCTCAGGCGTTTGTCGATTACATGGCGACGCAGGGCGTCGTTCTGACTCTCCAGCAGCATACGCAAACTGACGTCTGGCTGGCGGATGAAAGCCAGGCCGAACGGGTGAATGCTGAGCTGGCGCGTTTTCTTGAGAATCCTGGCGACCCGCGTTATCTGGCTGCGAGCTGGACCAACGGCCACATGGACAGTGGATTGCACTACCAGCGCTTCCCTTTCTTTGCCACCGTGCGCGAACGCGCAGGGCCGTTTACGCTGTTGCTGATGGCGGCCTGCATTCTGGTGTTTATCATCATGAACGTGGTCGGCGATCAACGTGTGATGATTGCCCTGGCGTGGCCGTACGGTCCGGCGGTGCAATACGACGTCTGGCGCTACTTTACCCACGCGCTGATGCATTTCTCGGTTCTGCATATTCTGTTTAACCTGCTGTGGTGGTGGTATCTCGGCGGGGCGGTTGAGAAACGTCTCGGCAGCGGCAAGCTGATTGTGATCACCATTATTAGCGCACTACTCAGCGGTTATGTGCAGCACAAATTTAGCGGGCCGTGGTTTGGCGGGTTGTCGGGCGTGGTGTACGCCTTGATGGGATATGCCTGGCTTCGCGGTGAGCGCGACCCGGAAAGCGGCATTTATATGCAGCGCGGTTTGATAACCTTTGCATTACTATGGTTAATTGCCGGATGGTTTGATCTGTTTGGTATGTCTATCGCGAACGGCGCACATGTCACCGGGCTGGCCGTTGGGCTGGCGATGGCCTTTGCCGATACGCTGAATGCGCGAAAACGAACATAATTCCAGGGATATTTCATGAAACAGACACAGCGACATGACGCCATTATCGAACTGGTTAAAAAACAGGGATACGTCAGCACTGAAGAGTTGGTTGAGCAATTTGCCGTTAGCCCGCAGACCATTCGCCGTGATTTAAACGATCTGGCCGACCAGAACCGCATTTTGCGCCATCATGGCGGCGCGGCCTTGCCGTCCAGCTCGGTGAATACGTCCTGGCACGATCGTAAAGCGACGCAAACGGCCGAGAAAGAACGTATTGCCCATAAAGTAGCGAGCCAAATTCCTAACGGTGCGACGCTGTTTATCGATATCGGGACCACGCCAGAAGCGGTGGCGCATGCGCTGCTCAACCATGAAAATCTGCGCATCGTGACCAACAACCTGAACGTGGCCAACACTCTGATGCAGAAAGAAGATTTTCGCATCATTCTGGCAGGCGGCGAATTGCGTAGCCGTGACGGCGGAATTATCGGTGAGGCAACGCTCGACTTTATCTCTCAGTTTCGCCTCGATTTCGGCATTCTGGGGATCAGCGGTATCGACAGCGATGGTTCATTGCTGGAGTTTGATTATCACGAAGTCCGCACCAAACGCGCGATTATCGACAATTCCCGCCACGTTATGCTGGTGGTGGATCACTCCAAGTTTGGGCGTAACGCGATGGTGAACATGGGCAGTATCAGCATGGTGAATGCGGTGTATACCGATGTGATGCCACCAGCGGGCGTATTGCAGGTGATCAACGATAACAACGTGCAGCTAGAACTGTGCTGAAGTAAAAACAGAACGGCAACTCAGTTGCCGTTTTAGTGTTTGCTCCCTTTCCCTGTGTGAGAGGGCTGGGGTGAGGGCATCAGGCCGCATTCCCCTAAACCCCATACCCCATCATTTTCAGCAGCTGTTGCGCATGCTGCACGGCGTCCTGGCGATGCGCCACGCCCAGTTTCTGATATAAATTGCGAATGTGCGTTTTGATGGTGGTCGCCGCGACGGCCAGCTCACCCGCAATTTGCTCATTGCTGTAACCAGAATAAATCAGCCCCAGGACCTGCCATTCACGCTGCGTTAGCGGGCTGGTGCGAATCAGTTCCGGCACTTCCGGATGCGTCAGCAGACGTTCGACAAAGTTCTCATCAAAGTGCGCGAATTTATGTCGGTGATGCTGATTTATCTCCCGCAAAATACGCTGGGCGCGGTGTTGGTCAAGTTCCGGCAACGTATTGAGCTGAATAAGCTGACGCAACTGCTGCGCCATAACTTCGCCTTCAATCACAAAGTGGCTGATAAACCCGGTACGATTCGCCAATTGCAGCGCCTCCAGCAACACACGCTGCGCGTCATTTTTACGTCCTGCCTGCCAGTAAAGCTGATTAAGCAGCAGCAGGTTGCGGTTGAGATCGCTCATTAAACGCAGACTGCGGGCATTTTCGTTCAACTCTTCCAGCACGATTTCTGCCGGGTCAAAGTCCCCTAACAGGATCTGCACACGGGCAATATTGCGCCACTGGCTTTGCAGGAAGTGGTTGTTGGCAAACTCTGGTTTTGGCGTCTGGCGCAGCCAGTTGGCGGCAGATTTTTTATCGCCGATCATTTGCCAGTAAATCACCCGCACTTTATCCGCGTTAGACACCCAGTCGCTGTGGTACTGACCATTGCCGAGCAAGTTTTCCAGACGATTAAGATGATTGCGGGCGTTATCCAGATCGCCACGTGCCAGCGAGCACTGCACCAGCAGCGCCAGGCATTGCAGCTGCTGCTGCGGTTGAAATGCGGAAAGCACTTCGACACCGTGACGGGCGGAACTTTCGGCCTCATCCAGACGCGACCACGCCCACAGAAGTTGGGCGCGAATACGTAACAGGAACTCGTGCATCGGCAGCTGTTCCAGGTGCTGATCGTGAATCAGCTGGAACGCTTTTTCCTGCGTCTCCCAGGCGGCTTGCAGGAACCCCTGCGCGAATAAAATTTCGCTTTGCTGGATCATGCTCCACAGTGCGTAATGCCAGATATCATGGCGGCGGGCCATCTGTTCCGTTTGTTGCATCAGCGCCAGCGACCGGCTGAGATCGCCTTTACAGTGCAGCACTTCGCCGTGTACCGACGTGGCGACGATCCGGCTGTAGAAATTGGCCAGCGGCAGTTCATCCAGTGCGATCATCGCCAGGCGTTCGGCTTCTTCCGGGTCGCCGTCGTTAATCGCGACCTGTGCGCGCAAGGCGTTAAATTCGCCGTGCAGCGTCGGATCCATTTCGCCCTTCATCTCTTGTTCGGCGCGCGCCAGCAGCATGTTCACTTCGCTGTAGCGGTGCTGGCTTTGCATCAGCCAGGCCTGCAAAAGCACCAGACGCGGATTTTCCAGCAGGCTTTCCCACGGCAACGCGCGCAATGACTCTTCAAGCAGCGTCAGCTCGCTATGGTTAAACAAGCCCCACGCATGGTTGAGCAAAATATCGCGCAGCATATTGGCGTCGCCCGCGGCCAGCGCATGATGAATGGCTTCGCTCGGGAAGCCTTGCGCCATCCAGCTTTCTGCGGCTGAGCGGTGAACTTCAGGTAATTCTGTTGCGAGTTCCCACTGACAGCGTTGGCGCAGGAAGCTGCCAAACAGCGGGTGGAAGCTGAACCATTCGCCCGAGTCGTCCATGCGTTGCAGGAACAGGCCCTGACGTTCAATTTCTTCGAGGCGCATTTGCCCGTTGTCTTCGCCGGTGACGCGCACAATGAGCGCATCGTTCATCGAGCGCAGCAGCGAGCTTTTCAGCAAGAACTGGCGGGTGGCGGGATCGACGCTGTCCAGAACTTCATCGACCAAATAATCGGATAAATGGCTGGCGTTGATGCCTGACAGACGACGCGCTGACTGATGCGTCGGGCTGTTATTTTGTCGCGCCGAGAGGGCGATCAGTTGTAACGCGGTCGCCCAGCCCGCAACGTCATCGCACAGGCGGCTACTTTCTGCGGCTTCAATAGGCGAGCTGAGTCGGCAGTCGAAAAACTGTTTGGCTTCCTGATGGTTAAAGGAAAGCTGTTGGCTGCCCACTTCCAGCAATTGATCGCGCACGCGCAGGTTGGCGATACCCAACTGCGGCAAGTTACGCGACAGCACGACCAGCGTCAGGTTTTCCGGCTGATGGCGCAGGAAGAAGCGCATGGATTCATGGATGACCGGGTTGGTGATCAGATGATAATCATCAATCACCAGATAAAGCGGGCGATGCCATTCGGCAAGTTCGATAAAAAGCTGTGCGAAAAGCGACGAAAGACTAGCGTACTGGCGCTTTTGCACCATGATTTCGCTGGTGACGCAGTGCCCGTTCGTGGCCTGTTGAATGGCGGCAATCAAATAGCTGGCGAAACGCTCTGTCTGGTTATCCCCCTCATCCAGAGAGTACCACCCTAAATCGCTTTTGCCGGAGGCCCACTGAGAAATGAGCGTCGTTTTTCCATAGCCCGCAGGGCTCGTTATCAGCGCCAGTCGGAAATTATTCGCGCCGGAAAGTTTCGCCAACAGACGTTCGCGGACCACGGTATGGTCAAGACGAACCGGGCGACTTAATTTGGACGGAATCAACATAAGTTTTCACTTCACTGTGGGGAAACGAGGAAATCGATTTTTTTTGGGCTTCGTAATTAATAGATATAAGGTCGGCCAGAAAGAGAACTATTGCAAGTTATGTCCGACTTTTCTGTGCCTTAATTTGCACTCTGTCACAATTTTATTTCGATCGGGGTGGGAACTTTTCGATATGCCCTATAAACCGCGTGGATGCTGGCTTGTATGCATTTAGTGCGGTTAAACTGAAATCGGTTTCAGTCTGCCTGATACGCGTCAACGTAATAAATTTTCTGTGCCGGAGCGGTAATAAAATAACGCGCCTGAATAATTACAAAAGTCATAAATATTATTTCACGTAAACATTTATTTCTGGTTCATTTAATTTCATCCGAAACTGCATTTCATTTTTTTGACACTCTTCCGATTTATCCTGACGCCGAATGGGCACACTCGTTCTATGCTCAAGAGTGGCCTTGATCACACTTTAGCGCTCATCCCTGCTACTCCTCCCTGTCTAAACCCCGTCAGGAGGAGGAAGAGATAACATGAGCCAGGCACACTAGCGCCAATATCTTTACTTTATCTACAGGATGCCGATTCCCTATGTCACAGCCTACCTTCAATAAAGATCACTTTCAGGCAGCCCTGACGCGTCAGTGGCAGCGTTTTGGTTTGCACGCGGCAGAAGACATGACACCTCATCAGTGGTGGCAGGCGGTGAGCGGTGCGCTGGCTGAATTGCTCAGCGCGCAGCCCGTGGCGAAGCCGGTGAAAAACCAGCGTCACGTCAACTACATCTCCATGGAGTTCCTGATTGGTCGTTTGACCGGGAATAACCTGCTGAACCTTGGCTGGTATCAGGAGGTAAGCGAGGTGCTCAATGAGCACAATATCCATCTGACGGATCTGCTGGAAGAAGAGACCGATCCCGGTCTTGGTAATGGCGGTCTGGGGCGTCTGGCAGCGTGTTTCCTGGATTCCATGGCAACCGTGGGGCAATCCGCGACCGGCTATGGCCTGAACTATCAGTACGGCTTATTCCGCCAGTCTTTTGCGGATGGTCATCAGATTGAAGCGCCGGACGACTGGCATCGCGGTACCTATCCGTGGTTCCGCCACAATGCGCAGCTCGACGTGCAGGTGGGGATCGGCGGAAAAGTCTCGAAGCAGGGCCATTGGGTACCGGATTTTGTCATTACCGGCGAAGCCTGGGATCTGCCAGTTCTGGGCTACCGCAATGGCGTTGCGCAGCCGCTGCGCCTGTGGCAGGCGAAGCACGCGCATCCGTTTAACCTGACCAAATTTAACGACGGCGATTTCCTGCGCGCTGAGCAGCAGGGTATCGACGCAGAAAAACTGACCAAAGTGCTCTACCCGAACGACAACCATCTGGCTGGCAAAAAGCTGCGCCTGATGCAGCAGTATTTCCAGTGCGCCTGCTCCGTAGCCGACATTTTGCGTCGCCATCATCTGGAAGGACGCAAGCTGGCGGAACTGCCGGATTACGAAGTGATTCAGTTGAACGACACGCACCCGACAATTGCGATTCCTGAGCTGCTGCGTGTGCTGCTCGATGAGCACCAGCTGAGCTGGGACGCTGCCTGGGCGATCACCAGCCGTACCTTCGCGTACACCAACCATACCCTGATGCCAGAGGCGCTGGAGTGTTGGGATGAGAAGCTGGTGAAAGCGCTGCTGCCGCGTCACATGCAGATAATCAATCAGATCAACGACCAGTTTAAAGTGCTGGTGAAGAAAACCTGGCCGGGCGACAAAGATGTCTGGGCGAAGCTGGCCGTGGTGCATGACAAACAGGTCCGTATGGCTAATATGTGCGTGGTCAGCGGCTTTGCGGTGAACGGTGTGGCGGCGCTGCACTCCGATCTGGTGGTCAAAGATCTGTTCCCGGAATATCACCAGCTGTGGCCAAACAAATTCCATAACGTGACTAACGGCATCACGCCGCGTCGCTGGATCAAACAGTGCAACCCGGCGCTCGCCGCGCTGCTGGATAAAACGCTGAAAAAAGAGTGGGCCAACGATCTCGACCAGCTCATCAATCTGGAAAAACAGGCCGACGACGCAAAATTCCGTGCCAAATACCGCGCGATTAAGTTGGATAACAAAGTCCGTCTGGCAGAGTTTGTTAAAGTCCGCACGGGCGTTGAAATCAATCCGAACGCAATTTTCGATATCCAGATTAAACGTCTGCATGAATACAAACGCCAGCACCTGAACCTGCTGCACATTCTGGCGCTGTACAAAGAGATTCGCGAGAACCCGAGCGCCGAACGCGTGCCGCGCGTGTTCCTGTTTGGCGCGAAAGCCGCACCGGGTTACTACCTGGCGAAAAACATTATCCTCGCCATCAATAAAGTGGCAGAAGCAGTCAATAACGATCCTGCCGTGGGCGATAAGCTCAAAGTGGTGTTCCTGCCGGATTATTGCGTCTCTGCCGCTGAGCTGCTGATTCCGGCGGCGGATGTCTCCGAGCAGATTTCTACGGCGGGCAAAGAAGCGTCTGGTACCGGCAACATGAAGCTGGCGCTGAACGGGGCATTGACCGTGGGCACGCTGGACGGTGCGAACGTCGAAATCGCCGAACAGGTGGGCGAAGAAAATATCTTTATCTTCGGTCATACCGTAGAGCAGGTGAAAGCGCTCAAAGCCAAAGGCTACGATCCGCTGAAATGGCGTAAAAAAGACAAAGTGCTGGATGCGGTACTCAAAGAGCTGGAAAGCGGTAAATACAGCGATGGCGACAAGCACGCGTTTGACCAGATGCTGCACAGCATCGGCAAACAGGGCGGTGACCCGTATCTGGTGATGGCCGATTTTACCGCTTACGTTGACGCGCAAAAGCAGGTTGATGTGCTGTACCGCGACCAGGACGCCTGGACCCGTGCGTGCATTCTGAACACCGCGCGCTGCGGGATGTTCAGTTCTGACCGCTCAATCCGTGATTATCAGGCCCGTATCTGGCAGGCAAAACGCTAAGGAAGCGCGATGGATAGCAAACGTCTGGATAATGCCGCGCTGGCGGCGGGGATCAGCCCCAGTTATATCAATGCTCACGGCAAACCACAGTCAATTGGCGCTGAAACCAAAAGACGTTTGCTGGATGCCATGCACAAGGCAAAACCCGTCGCGAAAGCGGCGGTAAGCCCGGTTCCTGTCGTCATGGTGTATACCCATGGCAAAAAAATGCCGTTACCGATTGAAGGCAAAGGAGAATTTAGCTGGGATCTGACTACTGAAGACGGTCACCAGCATAACGGCCACGCCACGGGCGGTAAAACGCTGACTCTTCCGGCAAAACTGCCGGAGGGCTACCACACCCTGACGCTCACTCAGGACAGCCAACGCTTCGCGTGTCGGGTGATTGTCGCGCCGAAACGCTGCTATGAACCGCAGGAGTTGCTCGAAGGTAAAAAGCTGTGGGGCGCTTGCGTGCAGCTTTATACCCTGCGTTCGGACGATAACTGGGGCATCGGCGATTTTGGCGATCTGAAAAAGATGCTGGGAGAAGTGGGTAAACGCGGCGGCGCGTTTATCGGCCTGAACCCGATTCACGCGCTTTATCCGGCCAACCCGGAAAGCGCCAGCCCGTACAGCCCGTCGTCCCGTCGCTGGATGAACGTGATTTATATTGACGTTAACGCGCTGGATGATTTCAAAAAGAGCAAAGACGCGCAGGCGTGGTGGAAACTCAGCACTACGCAGCAGATGCTGAAGCAAGCGCGTGACGCGGATTGGGTTGATTATTCAACCGTCACGTCGCTCAAAATGGCGGCGCTGCGTCTGGCGTGGAAAGGCTTCTCAACGCGCGATGACGACCAGATGACGGCCTTTCGTCATTTTATCGCCCAGGAAGGCGAAAGCCTCTACTGGCAAGCGGCGTTTGATGCGCTGCATGCGTATCAGGTGAAAGAGGACGAAATGCGCTGGGGCTGGCCGGTGTGGCCAGAGGCGTATCAGTCCGTCGATTCTCCAGAAGTGAAAGCGTTCTGCAAAAAGCACGCTGATGAGGTGGACTTTTTCCTGTGGCTGCAATGGCTGGCGTATAGCCAGTTTGCGGCCTGCTGGCAGCAAAGTCAGGGCGATAACATGCCGATTGGCCTGTATCGCGATCTGGCCGTCGGCGTGGCGGAAGGCGGGGCGGAAACCTGGTGTGACCGCGAGCTTTACTGCCTGAAAGCGTCGGTTGGCGCGCCGCCGGATATTCTGGGGCCGCTAGGGCAAAACTGGGGGTTGCCGCCGATGGACCCGCATGTGATGGTCGCGCGGGCTTACGAACCGTTTATCGATCTGCTGCGCGCTAACATGCAAAACTGCGGGGCATTGCGTATCGACCATGTGATGTCGGTGTTGCGTTTATGGTGGATCCCCTACGGCGAAACGGCTGACCATGGCGCGTATGTGCAATATCCGGTGGACGATCTGCTGTCCATCCTCGCGCTCGAAAGCAAGCGTCACCACTGCATGGTGATTGGCGAGGATCTTGGCACCGTGCCGGTTGAAATCGTCAGCAAATTACGCGACAGTGGCGTCTATTCTTACAAAGTACTGTATTTCGAGAGTGATCATGAGAAGACGTTCCGTTCGCCGAAAGCGTACCCTGAACAATCAATGGCTGTCGCGACAACGCATGATCTTCCTACGCTGCGAGGCTATTGGGAAAGCGGCGATCTCACGCTTGGCAAAACGCTAGGCCTGTATCCTGACGACGTGGTGCTGCGCGGTCTGTATCAGGATCGCGAACTGGCAAAACAGGGTCTGCTGGATGCGTTGCGTAAGCATGGCTGTTTGCCAAAGCGTACCGGGCATAAGGCCTCGTTGATGTCGATGACCGCGACGTTAAATCGTGGAATGCAGCGTTACATCGCCGACAGCAACAGCGCGTTGCTTGGGCTTCAGCCGGAAGACTGGCTAGGCATGGCGGAGCCGGTGAACATACCGGGCACCAGTTATCAGTACAAAAACTGGCGGCGCAAACTGTCCACAACGCTTGAAAAGATGTTTGCCGATGAAGGGGTGAACAAGCTGATTAAAGATTTGGATAAACGCAGAAAGGCCGTCGTCAAAAAGAAATAAAAAAACCCGCCAATCGGCGGGTTTTTTCTTTTAAATCACCATGTTCAGCAGCAGAACCCCGATAAGGCCGCACACTGAGATAATGGTTTCCAGCACTGACCAGGACTTGATGGTCTCGCCGATAGTCAGGTTGAAGTATTCCTTGAACAGCCAGAAGCCTGGATCGTTCACGTGGGAGAAAATCACGCTACCGGAACCGACCGCGATAACCATCAGCTCTGGGCTTACGCCGGTTGTCGCAATCAGCGGAGCCGCGATGCCGCCTGCAGTAATCGCCGCCACGGTCGCAGAACCCAGCGCGATACGCAGAACCGCAGCAATCGACCAGGCCATCAGCAGCGGAGAAATATTGGTGGAATGCATCATGGAGGCGATGTATTTGTCCACGCCGCTGTCGACCAGAACCTGTTTGAACGCACCGCCACCGCCGATGATCAACAGCATCATGGCAATGATTTTGATGGAAGAGGTCAGCGTTTCGTTGATCTGATCCATATTGCGGCCACGATTCAGACCAAAGGTAAACAGGGCAATCAGCACCGCAATCAGCGTCGCCATGACCGGGTCACCCAGGAATTCCGCAACGGACAGGAACGGATGGCCTTTTGGCAGAATCATCTCGGCAACCGCACGCATCGCCATCAGAACAACCGGTACCAGCGAGGTCCAGACGCTGACGCCAAAGCTTGGCATCTCTTCTTCAGTGAAGGTTTTCGCGCTGTACAGGCCTTCAGGAATCGGCTTGTCGATGCCTTTCAGGCAGCGAGCAAATACCGGGCCGGCCAGAATAACGGTTGGGATCGCCAGAATCGTACCGAACAGCAGGGTTTTACCCATATCTGCATGGAAAATGGTCGCGATCGCGGTTGGACCCGGATGAGGGGGCAGGAAGCCGTGGGTGACAGACAGCGCAGCGGCCATCGGCACCCCAACATACAGCAGCGGAATGTTAGCGGCAGCCGCGATGGTGAAGACCAGCGGCAGCATCAGCACGAAGCCCACTTCGTAGAACAACGCAAATCCCACCGTGAAGCCGGTTAATACCACGGCCCACTGGATGTGCTGTTTGCCGAATTTGGCAATCAACGTGGTGGCGATACGCTGCGCACCGCCGCAGTCTGCCAGCATTTTGCCGAGCATGGCGCCGAAGCCCATAATCAGCGCCAGGCTGCCGAGCGTTCCGCCCACACCTGCTTTGATTGAGCTAATAACTTTTACCAGCGGCATCCCTTGCATCAAACCGACTGCGAGTGCCACCAGAACCAGAGCGATGAACCCGTTCAGTTTGAAACGGATCATCAAGAGCAGTAATAAGACAACACCGATAGCGACGATAACTAATGGCATGATTGACCTGGCCTATGATTTGTTATGGGTAACGTCATTGTTTCAACGACACTTTCCGATTGTCCCAACTGGGAACAGAGTGGTTACGGCACTAATACTGATTGCCTGCGAAACCATTAAGTTTAGTCGGCTGTTATGAGGGCGCTTAGTGCTTGGGCGAATGATACGGGTAACATCTATCGATTGAGAATCACCCTGGGGGGCAAAATTTGAATTATGAGACACAGGTCATGTTATAGCGGGAAGGGGAAATGCGGCCCGGCAGGGGGGAGATTGCCGGGCTGAGACAGACGGGAGCTTAGTAGTAGGAGTGCTCGCCGCGCTGGTGTTCGGTGAGGTCGCGAACGCCTTTCAGCTCCGGGAACTCATTCAGCATCTGCTTCTCGATGCCTTCTTTGAGGGTCACGTCGACCATGGAACAGCCGTTACAGCCGCCGCCAAACTGCAGGATCGCTAAGCCGTCTTCGGTGATTTCCATCAGCGTTACACGACCACCGTGGCCCGCCAGCTGTGGGTTAATCTGCGATTGCAGCAGATATTCCACACGTTCCATCAGCGGCGCATCGTCAGACACTTTACGCATTTTGGCGTTTGGCGCTTTCAGCGTCAGCTGAGAACCGAGCTGGTCGGTAACAAAATCGATTTCCGCATCGTCAAGATACGGTGCGCTCAACTCATCGACATAGGCGGTGAGCAGCTCAAATTTAAGGGCAGTGTCAGATGCTTCCACAGCGTCCGGAGGACAATAAGAAACACCGCATTCTGCATTCGGAGTGCCTGGATTGATCACAAACACGCGGATCTGCGTCCCTTCTTCCTGATTTGCCAGCAGTTTGGCAAAGTGCGCTTGTGCAGAATCGGAAATACGGATCATAGCTTTGGCCTAATAGTTGACTAAAATACTTGGGTATTATTATACGCCCATCGGAAAAGGGCTACAAGGTACGACACAAACACCATACCTGAACCGACGCCGCGCCGCTTTGCAAAAGCAGTCGGGAAAGTTCGGCCACGGTGCTGCCCGTAGTGACGACATCATCCACAATCGCGATATGGCGACCTTTCACCGACAATTCAAGGTGAAAGGCATTTTTAAGGTTTCTTTTGCGCAGTCGCGCGTTGAGCTGGTGTTGTACTGCCGTGGCGTGCACGCGCTTCAACGCGCCAGAGAAGTAAGCACAGCCGAGCCAACACGCGAGCGGACGGCACAATAAATCGCTTTGATTATACCCGCGACGCCAGTGGCGGCGGGAATGCAGCGGTACGTTGATAATGAGATCGACTTTCGGCAACGCCCGCGATCGCCTGGCGTGTAAAACCGCAAGCACTAACAGACGGGCAAGCGGCCAGGCCAGTTGGCTCTGACCCGTAAACTTCAGTTTGTGGATCAGGCCGCTCAGCGGCTGGACATAATCATCGACCGCCACCAGAGCGCACCACGGCGGCGGCTGTTGCAGGCATCTCCCGCAAGGCATCTTCATGCTCATCGCCGGTAAACCGCATTGCGGACAGCAAGGGTGACGGGTGTTGAACGATCGCGTACAGACCGAACATATGCCCCAACGGCTCATCATGAGCGGCATTCGGCATAGCCAGCACAAGCCAGGCACTGTTAGCATGAGTAACTTCCTTGTTAAAGAGAGAACCATAACCGATGAAGAATCTTTGGTGGCAGGCCGTCGGCACAGGAAATTGTCATCTTGTGCTGCTGCACGGATGGGGGCTGAACGCCGAAGTGTGGCATTGCATTCAGGAGGAATTGGCCTCGCATTTCACGCTGCATCTGGTTGATCTACCTGGTTTTGGGCGCAGCCGTGATTTTGGTGCCATGACGCTTGATGAGATGGCGCTGCAGGTTCTGGAACACGCGCCGCAAAAAGCCGTCTGGCTCGGCTGGAGTCTCGGCGGGCTGGTGGCAAGTCAGATTGCATTGCAGCATCCGGAGCGTGTTCAGGCGCTGGTCACCGTGGCTTCGTCGCCCTGTTTTAGCGCGCGTGAAGAATGGCCGGGCATCAGGCCAGACGTATTAGCCAATTTTCAGCAACAGCTAAGCGAAGATTTTCAGCGTACGGTGGAGCGTTTTCTGGCGCTGCAAACGATGGGAACTGAAACTGCGCGTCAGGATGCGCGGATGCTGAAAAGTACGGTGCTGTCGTTGCCGATGCCGGACGTTGACGTGCTCAACGGCGGGCTTGAGATCCTGAAAACGGTCGATCTGCGCGAACCGCTGGCAACGCTTGATGTGCCCCACCTGCGGATTTATGGCTATCTTGACGGGCTGGTGCCACGCAAAGTGGTCCCGCTACTGGATGCGCTGTGGCCGCAGAGCGAATCGCAGGTAATTGCTAAAGCCGCACATGCGCCGTTTATCTCGCATCCCGGTGAATTTTGTGCCGCGCTGGTTGCGTTAAGTCAACGTTTCAACTGATTTTTATCCTCAACCTGGCAAAAGTCATGTGCCGCAACAATACTTCAAATGTCGTTGCGGCGATTCAGCCGACGATAATCAAAACTACAATTTATGGGAGTGATAGCTATGAAGCTTGTTTCAGGTATTGTTGCCTCTTTGGTTATTGGGTCTTTGTCTTTCAGTGTATTCGCAGCGCAAGAGCTGGAGAAAGATAAAGTGGCAGGCATGAATTTGACGAAGATCGGTGATATCACGACTTCAGATACCACGGCTCCGATGGATGCCAAAAAAGAGCTGTCGAAAAAGGCGGATGAGCTGGGCGGCACTTACTACGTGATTACCAGCGCGAACAAGAACGAGAAATCTGTTCACGCCACAGCTGACGTTTATAAATAATGACAACACGCCGGGGGCGAAATGCCCCCGGCATGTTTGCTTATCGCAGTGCCCACCACTCCTTCAGGCAGGCCTTACCTTCCGGGCAACTCTTGCAACTCCCCGTGAGACAACCGTCGGCATCTTCTTGAATACGTTGGGCTCTCCCCATTGCTTCCATTCTTTCGAGCATGGCATCGATCAACGGCTGTGGCGTGTGCAAAGAGAGGCTCAACTGTTTTGCCTCCATACGCCCCTGCAGCGCCAGTAAATCTCTCACCTCAATCATGGATGCCATATTGACCTCTTAGTGGCAATCGCCAGCCGGGCTGTTACAACAATTCGCGACTGTCTTATTGGTGGCCAGCAGGTTCACGTCAACGCGACTACGCGCCCGGCGCAGCAGGCCAAGCAGGACCACGTTAAACAACACCACTGCCAGAATGCACACCAGACTGTAGCGCGGATGCTGGCTAAAATTGGTCGCTTGATAGAAAACGGTAGAGAGCGAGTAGGCAATGTTCAGCCCCCACAAAACCGAGAAGCCCATCCAGCCGCGGCTGGATTCGCGCGCTATCGCACCCATCACTGAGATACATGGAATGTAGAGCAACACAAAAATCAGGTAGCTGTAAGCCGCCGACGCGCTGCCAAATTTCTCGCTCATCACGCCCATCGCGCCTGTTGCCATTTCGCCGTCGCCTTTGCTGGCTTCGATAGGGTTGGCCAGTACGCTCAGGCTGAAGGTGCCTTTCAGACTCTGCCAGGTTTCATCCACCGCCCCGAGCAGTTCATCTCCGAGATGGAATTCCGCTGGATTGAACTCCTGTTCCTGAATGTTTTCGGCCGTGTAGAGCGTGTTCAGCGTACCGACGACCACCTCTTTCGCCATCGCACCGGTGAACAACCCCACGGTTGCTTGCCAGTTGTCTTCGTGGACGCCAATCGGTTTGAACAATGGGGTAATCACACGGCTGACGGAGGCCAGTGCGGAGTCGTTGATGTTATCCGCAGCGTTGCCCTCAAGCGTAAAGCTGTTCAGCGCGCTGAGGAAAATGCTGACAATGACGATCACTTTACCGGCACGTAAAACAAAGCCTTTCAGGCGCTGCCAGGTTTGGATGAGCAGGCTTTTCACGTGCGGAACGTGGTAGACCGGCAGCTCCATCACAAACGGTGACGCTTCGCCGCGCATGATGGTGTGCTTGAGCATCAGGCCCGTGAGGATTGCCATTACAATGCCGAGCACATACAGCGAGAAGACCGCCAGCGCGCCTTGCTGGCCGAAGAAGGCCGCAGCAAATACGGCAAAGATGGCCAGGCGCGCCCCGCAAGACATAAACGGTGCCATCATGATGGTCATCAAACGTTCGCGAGGCGCATCCAGCGTACGTGCGCCCATCACCGACGGCACGTTACAGCCAAAGCCGACAATCAGCGGAACGAAGGATTTACCCGGTAAACCGAGCGCTTGCATCAGACGATCCATGACGAACGCCGCGCGGGCCATGTAACCCGAATCCTCAAGGAAAGAGAGGAACAGATACATCATGCCAATTTGCGGCACCAACGGCAGAACGGTATTCACCCCGCCGCCAATCCCCTGTGCCAGGAAAATGGTCAGCCATTCCGGGAAATGCAACGTGTAGCCTACCCATTGCAAACCGTGAATAAAGATAGCTACGGATCCTACATCAAACAGCGGCTGTAACGCCCCGCCAATGTTAATGGCCAGCAGGAACATCAAATACATCACCAGCAGGAATACCGGCAGGCCGAGAAAACGATTCAGAATGATTCTATCGACTGCCGCCGTGAAACGGCTGGGTTCCGCCGTCAGCGAGTTACTGACCACTTCGCAAATCGCGGCAATACTTTGATAGCGTGCATCGGCGATATGCAGTGCCGGATCATCGAGTTCTTCATTGAGTCGCGCCAGAGAAATATCCAGCTTCTGTGCGGCATCGCCAGCGTAGCGACGGCTATAAATATCGCCTTCCAGCATTTGCAGGCCAAGCCAGCGGCGCTGTTTTTCCGGCATCGTCTGCGCCATTTCCTGCGCCAGATGATCGGCTTCTTGCAAGAGTGGTTTGGCATAATGCACCAGCTCGAGATCGGTATTTTGCGAGTGACGATCGACGGCCAGCTTTAAGGCATCAATACCCCGTGCGCGGGTCGATACCAGCGGCACAACCGGGCAGCCGAGGCGGGCGGAAAGCGCGTCGATGTCGATGCGAATTTGTTGTTTTTCCGCCAGGTCGAGCATGTTTAGCGCAACGATGCACGGAATGCCCAGCTCAAGCAACTGCAGCGTCAGGTAAAGATTACGTTCGAGATTGGACGCGTCGACGACGTTAATCAGCAAATCCGCGTCGCCGCTCAGAATGTAGTGACAGGCAATTTGTTCATCAAGCGAGGTCTGAGACGAAATCGTGGTTAATGAATAGGTGCCGGGCAGATCAACGAGCGTGACAAGATTATCTGTCGTTGAAAAATGACCTTCTTTACGTTCGACCGTGACGCCTGCCCAGTTTCCCACGCGCTGACGTGCGCCTGTTAACTGATTAAATAACGTGGTCTTGCCGGAATTAGGATTACCAATTAAGCCAATGGTTAATTTTTTCATTGTTGTAGACTCGGAATAACGACTGGCGATTTATCGGGTTAAGGCTTCGACTTCTAATAAGGCGAGGTCTTTTTTGCGCAGTACCAGATTGACGCGTCGGGTTTCGATATGAACAGGATCGCCCAACGGCGCAATGCGAACGACCTGAAAGGACGAACCAGGCAACATGCCTAATGACAGCAGTTTCTGACGATACGCCGGGCTAATTTCACGGGAAAAACCGGTAATTTTCCAGGCACTGTCTGGTGTGAATTGCATAGACACCACTTTCACCGAAGGTTAAATAATCAACAGATGCAATGATAATGAGAATGGTTTCTACCAGCAATATTTAAAATGTGACGTAATGTTGTTATGGCTATTAATTAGCGGACAGTTTGACCTTGCTCAATATTTAATGATTTTGCAGGTGAGAGGGAAATGACTTATTTGTTAACGAAGTGATACTTGCTGGTTTAAATACGGATATGCAATCGGTTCCACACTGAATAAATAACCCTCCGCCTTTTCAGGAGGAGGGTGAGAGGCAGAATTAACGTTTTTTACCCATCGCCGCAGCCAGCGCATCCATCATGGCGCTGTTGCCTGCAGGCTGTGCTTCGCGACCGCGCGGTTGCGCCGGTTTTGCCGCCGGGCGTGCCTGCTCGCGTGCACCGCCGCTGTTACCACGACGTGCGTTGGTTTCGCCTGGCTGCTCGTCCAGACGCATCGTCAGCGCGATACGCTTGCGGGGCATATCCACTTCGAGCACTTTGACCTTCACGATGTCGCCCGCTTTCACCACGGTATGCGGATCCTGAACAAATTTATCTGCCAGTGACGAAATATGGACCAGACCGTCCTGATGCACGCCGATATCGACAAACGCGCCAAAGTTGGTGACGTTCGTGACCGCGCCTTCCAGCACCATGCCAGGCAGCAGGTCTTTCATCGTCTCAACACCTTCGGCAAATTTCGCCGTTTTAAACTCAGGACGCGGGTCGCGGCCTGGCTTTTCCAGCTCTTTGATGATGTCTGTGACGGTTGGGATACCGAATTGCTCATCGGTGAAATCGACGGCCTTCAGGTTGCGCAGTTCCGCGCTGTTGCCCATCAGATCTTTCAGCGCTTGCTGCGTGACGGCCAAAATACGTTCCACCACAGGATACGTTTCCGGGTGAACCGTTGAGGCGTCCAGCGGGTTATCGCCGTGGTTGATACGCAGGAAGCCCGCGCACTGTTCAAAGGCTTTTGGCCCGAGACGGCTGACTTTGAGTAACTGCTGACGGTTCTGGAACTGTCCGTTCTCATCACGCCACGAGACGATATTTTGCGCCATCATGCGCGTCAGCCCAGCCACACGGGTGAGCAGCGCGACGGACGCGGTGTTCAGATCCACGCCAACGGCGTTCACGCAGTCCTCCACGACCGCATCCAGCCTACGCGCCAGCTGAGTCTGGCTGACGTCATGCTGGTACTGACCCACACCGATAGATTTCGGGTCGATCTTCACCAACTCGGCCAGCGGATCCTGCAAACGGCGGGCAATAGAGACAGCGCCGCGAATGGAAACGTCCAGATCCGGGAATTCGAGCGCCGCCAGTTCGGACGCGGAATAGACCGACGCACCCGCTTCGCTCACGATGACTTTCTGCGCGGTGACTTTCGGGAACTGCTCCTGCACGTCCAGGAAGAAACGCTCGGTTTCACGCGATGCAGTACCGTTACCAATCGCCACCAGCTCGACGTTATGTTTTTCGCAAAGTGCCGCCACGGCAACGGCGGCTTTTGCGGCCTGACCGGTGTGCGGATAAATCGTGTCGGTGGCGACCAGTTTGCCGGTGGCGTCAACGACAGCCACTTTCACGCCGGTACGCAGGCCGGGATCGAGACCCATCGTGGCGCGCAGGCCCGCTGGGGCGGCCATCAGCAAGTCATGCAGGTTACGGGCAAAGACATTGATGGCTTCGTCTTCAGCGCGTTCGCGCACGGTGCCCATCAGTTCAGTTTCAAGGTGCATCAGCACTTTGATACGCCACGTCCAGCTCACCACGCCTTTACGCCAGCTATCAGCAGGCGCGTTATTCAGGCGCAGGCCAAGATGGTCGGTAATGATCTGCTCGCAATAGCTCTCTTTCGGCGGCTCATCAAACTGCGGATCGGCATTGAGAGAAAGCTGCAGGATGCCTTCGTTACGGCCACGGAACATCGCCAGCGCACGGTGCGATGGCGCGGTAGAAATCGGTTCGTGATGATCGAAGTAGTCGCGGAATTTCGCGCCTTCCTCTTCTTTGCCGCTGACAACTTTCGCGACGATATGCGCGTTCTTCCACAGATAATCACGCACTTTTGACAGTAGCGCCGCGTCTTCGGCGAAGCGTTCCATCAGAATATAACGGGCGCCATCGAGGGCGGCTTTGGTGTCCGCTACGCCTTTGTCAGTGTCGATGAATTTCGCGGCTTCCGTTTCAGGATCGTGCGACGGGGTGTTCCACAGCAGATCGGCCAGCGGCTCAAGGCCCGCTTCAATCGCGATCTGCCCGCGAGTACGGCGTTTCGGTTTATACGGCAGATAGAGGTCTTCAAGCTCGGTTTTGCTCATCGTACCGTTGATGGCACCCGCCAGCGCCTCGGTCAATTTGCCCTGTTCGCCAATGGACTTGAGAATGGCCTGACGACGGTCTTCCAGCTCGCGCAGGTAGCCCAGACGGGTTTCCAGGTTACGTAACTGCGTGTCATCCAGACCGCCGGTGATTTCCTTACGATAACGTGCGATAAACGGCACGGTGTTCCCTTCGTCAAGCAGGCGAACGGCAGCTTCTACCTGTTCGGCCCTGGCCTGAATATCACCCGCAATAATGCGGCAGAGCGAATCTTTCATCATGGCTATTTCATCTTTAGGATCGAAATTTAGGGGGATAGTTATACGGACTGACACGGTAAAATGCCAGTCGTGGAGGGCGCTCTCGGACTATTTTACGTACTCAATTTCGTTCACGTACCAACTCGCTTCGCCCGACGGAGTTTGAACTATCGCTAAATCACCGACTTCCTTTTTCAGCAGCGCGCGGGCCATCGGTGAGTCGATAGAGATGTAATCCTTACGACCAAAAATTTCATCGTAGCCGACAATGCGAAAACGCTTGGTATCGCCGTCGTCATTTTCGATTTCAACCCAGGCACCAAAGAAGACTTTTCCTTCCTGCTGAGGGGAATAATCCACGATCCGCAGGTACTCAAGGCATTTGGTGAGATAGCGCACCCGGCGGTCAATTTCACGCAGCCGTTTCTTATTATACTGGTAGTCAGCGTTCTCACTGCGATCGCCGAGGCTCGCCGCCCATGTCACCTTTTTGGTCACCTCCGGGCGCTCTTCACGCCACAGGTAATCCATCTCTTTTTTCAGTTTTTCGTACCCTTCACGGGTGATCAGCGGCGTTTTCATGGTATGACCTATACGACTCGACTCGGTTGCAAACAATGCGCACATTACGTACCACATAGCTTAACAGACAGGACGCATTATGATTTATGTGATGAAATGTGCAGATAAGCTGCTGTTAAATATGCTTTGTAACAATTTCGACTAGAATTTATACCAGAATTAGCTGGTGGTAAACGCGCACTTTTTTAGAATACGTACTGAAATACTATCCGGACCTTTGGGAGTACACATATGCAAGAGAATTATAAGATTCTGGTCGTGGATGACGACATGCGCCTGCGTGCGCTGCTTGAGCGTTATCTGACCGAGCAGGGCTTCCAGGTTCGTAGCGTGGCGAACGCCGAGCAAATGGATCGCCTGCTGACCCGTGAATCGTTCCATCTGATGGTGCTCGATCTGATGCTACCGGGCGAAGATGGTCTGTCGATTTGCCGTCGTCTGCGCAGTCAAAGCAACCCGATGCCGATCATTATGGTGACGGCGAAAGGGGAAGAGGTTGACCGTATCGTAGGCCTGGAGATTGGCGCTGACGATTACATTCCAAAACCATTTAACCCGCGTGAACTGCTGGCGCGTATTCGCGCAGTGCTGCGTCGTCAGGCTAACGAATTGCCAGGCGCACCGTCTCAGGAAGAGGCTGTGATCGCGTTCGGTAAGTTCAAGCTGAATCTCGGTACGCGTGAAATGTTCCGTGAGGATGAGCCTATGCCGCTGACAAGCGGGGAATTCGCCGTCCTGAAAGCGCTGGTCAGCCACCCGCGTGAACCGCTTTCTCGTGACAAGCTGATGAACCTGGCGCGTGGTCGCGAATACTCCGCCATGGAACGCTCCATCGACGTGCAAATTTCTCGCCTGCGCCGCATGGTAGAAGAAGATCCCGCGCATCCTCGTTATATTCAGACCGTTTGGGGTCTGGGCTACGTCTTTGTGCCGGACGGTTCTAAAGCATGAGGCGAATGCGCTTCTCACCGCGAAGTTCGTTTGCCCGCACGCTGCTATTGATTGTCACCTTGCTGTTCGTCAGCCTGGTGACGACCTATCTGGTCGTGCTGAACTTTGCGATTCTGCCGAGCCTCCAGCAGTTCAATAAGGTCCTGGCCTACGAAGTTCGTATGCTGATGACCGATAAACTGCAGCTGGAGGACGGCACGCAGTTGGTGGTTCCACCTGCGTTTCGCCGTGAGATTTACCGCGAGCTGGGGATTTCGCTGTACTCTAACGAGGCGGCGGAAGACGCAGGTCTTCGCTGGGCGCAACACTACGAATTCTTAAGCCAGCAGATGGCGCAGCAGCTGGGTGGCCCGACGGAAGTGCGCGTCGAGGTCAACAAAAGCTCGCCGGTTGTCTGGCTGAAAACCTGGCTGTCGCCCAATATCTGGGTGCGCGTGCCGCTCACCGAAATTCATCAGGGCGATTTCTCGCCGCTCTTCCGTTACACGCTGGCGATCATGCTAATGGCGATAGGCGGCGCGTGGCTGTTTATCCGAATACAAAACCGACCCCTTGTCGATCTGGAACATGCCGCGTTGCAGGTCGGTAAAGGCATTATTCCGCCACCGCTGCGCGAATATGGAGCATCGGAAGTCCGTTCTGTGACGCGCGCATTTAACCATATGGCGGCTGGCGTTAAACAGCTGGCGGATGACCGTACGTTATTAATGGCTGGGGTGAGTCACGATCTGCGTACGCCATTAACGCGAATTCGTCTGGCAACTGAAATGATGGGCGAAGAGGACGGTTATCTCGCGGAGTCCATTAATAAAGACATCGAAGAGTGTAACGCCATCATCGAGCAGTTCATCGACTACCTGCGGACCGGCCAGGAAATGCCAATGGAAATGGCGGATCTCAACGGTGTGCTGGGTGAAGTGGTGGCGGCGGAAAGCGGCTACGAGCGTGAAATCGACACCGACCTGCAGCCTGGCGAAATTCAGGTACGCATGCATCCGTTATCCATCAAACGCGCGGTAGCGAATATGGTGGTGAACGCAGCGCGTTACGGAAACGGCTGGATAAAAGTCAGCAGTGGTTCTGAGCTGAATCGCGCGTGGTTCCAGGTGGATGATGACGGACCGGGGATTAAACCTGAGCAGCGTAAGCATCTGTTCCAGCCGTTTGTGCGTGGTGACAGTGCGCGTAGCACCAGCGGGACTGGTTTAGGTCTGGCGATTGTGCAGCGTATTATCGATAACCATAACGGTTTGCTTGAGATTGGCACCAGCGAGCGGGGTGGTTTGAGCATTCGCGCCTGGTTGCCGGTTCCGGTAACACGTGGACAGGTGAAAGAAAGTTAAAAAATGGGTGGTAGCAGCCACCACCCGAAAAAATACGGTCTCAGCGGTCTGCTGCCCTCTCCACACGGAGAGGGAGAAAACATTAAAAAAGGCAACTTGCGTTGCCTTTTTGTTTTTACCTTGGACCTGCACTCACCAATGCCGCGCCTGCTGGCGTATCGGTGTACTTCTCGAAGTTCTCAATAAACAGCTTCGCCAGCGCTTCGGCCTTCTCTTGCCATTGCTCAGGTGAACCGTAGGTGTTACGTGGGTCGAGGATATGGGTATCCACGCCAGGCAGCTTGGTCGGGATCGCAAGATCAAACATGGGCAGAGTGAACGTTTCTGCATCATCCAGTGAACCATCAATAATGGCGTCGATAATGGCGCGCGTATCCTTAATCGAAATACGTTTGCCCGTCCCGTTCCAGCCAGTATTCACCAGATAAGCCTGCGCGCCCGCCGCCTGCATGCGTTTCACCAGCACTTCTGCGTACTGCGTTGGGTGCAGCGACAGGAACGCTGCGCCAAAGCAGGCAGAGAAGGTCGGTGTAGGCTCTGTGACACCACGCTCGGTGCCCGCCAATTTCGCGGTAAAGCCGGACAGGAAATGATACTGCGTCTGGCTGGCCGTCAGGCGAGACACCGGCGGCAGAACGCCAAAGGCGTCAGCGGTCAGGAAAATCACCTTCGAAGCGTGGCCCGCTTTTGACACCGGCTTCACGATATTGTCGATGTGATAGATCGGATAAGAGACGCGGGTGTTTTCCGTTTTAGAGGCATCATCAAAATCGACCGTGCCGTCTGCACGGACGGTGACGTTTTCCAGCAGCGCATCACGACGGATGGCGTGGAAAATGTCTGGCTCGGCCTCGGCAGACAGACGAATGGTTTTCGCGTAGCAGCCGCCTTCAAAGTTGAACACGCCGTCATCATCCCAACCGTGCTCATCATCGCCAATCAGGCGACGTTTCGGGTCGGTGGAAAGGGTCGTTTTACCGGTGCCGGACAGACCAAAGAACACCGCCACGTCGCCCTCTTCGCCGACATTCGCCGAGCAGTGCATGGAGGCAATCCCCTGCAGCGGCAGCAGGTAGTTCATGACCGAGAACATCCCTTTCTTCATCTCGCCACCGTACCAGGTGCCGCCAATCAGCTGGATGCGCTCCGTCAGGTTGAATGCGATAAAGTTTTCCGAATTCAGGCCCTGCTCTTTCCACTGCGGGTTCGTGCATTTCGCGCCGTTCATCACGATGAAATCAGGTTCGAAATCCTGTAATTCTTCATCGGTTGGGCGAATAAACATGTTCTTCACGAAGTGTGCCTGCCAGGCAACTTCAGTGATAAAGCGAACGGAAAGGCGGGTGTCGGCATTCGCGCCACAGAAGGCGTCGATAATAAACAGGCGCTTGCCGGATAGTTGTTGAGTGACGAGACCTTTCAGATGCTGCCAGGTTTCCTGGGAGAGCGGTTTGTTGTCGTTCTTCCCTTTGCCTTTATCTGCCCACCACAGCGTATCGCGGGTGGTGTCGTCACGGACGATATACTTATCTTTTGGCGAACGGCCGGTAAAAATACCCGTGTCCACGGCGATAGCACCAGTATTCGTCAACACACCTCGCTCGTATCCTTCCAGTGCTGGATTGAGCTCTTCCTGATACAGCGTATCGTAATCGGGGTTGTAAACGAGTTCCTGGACGTCGTTAATACCATAAGCCTTGAGATCTTGCGGGGTTAAATCGTTAACACGCATATCACTGCTCCTTAGCCAATTTGTACTGCCTAAAATTGTAGGGTTTTTCTGAGGTTGTTGACCGCGACGGGGCTCATAGATTTACGTATTTCGAGAAAACCCTTACTAACGGAAAACGCTGTGACTCCTGTCACGAAGCAGGGCGGATTATCGCAGGAATCGAATTTTAGTTGTGGAAAATGTTCCGAAAAGGTTAAACGCTGGTGTATTTAACCAGAGTAATGTGAATGTAATCGCATACATGTAAGAAAGTTACGTAAGAGTTACATCTTGATAATCGATCTACATCTCTTAGTAAAAGACCGGAAGAGAAGAGTGTTGTGAGTCGTCCGCGAGATTATGATGAAAGCATAAAGTGCGCTTACCAATCAGGGACTGTGAAATGGAAAATACTGAAAGCTTATCTCCTGCTACGCGCGCAGGCATTGTGCTGGTTGGGGCGATACAGGGTTTTATCTGCTATTTGGTGACGTGGTACATCGGTTACGCCGGTCTTCCCGCCGACAGTTTTTGGCTGGTATGCGTCGTGCCCGCCACCGTGGTGCTCTCGACCACACTTGCACTGTCGGTCACCTCGTTCAAACAGCGTAGTTTATGGCTGGCACTGGCCGCGATCGTGTTGGCGGTCGCAGGCATGGGCGCATGGCTAAAATGGAATATTCACGGGCTCGAACGGTGGGGTATCCGGGACGCGCTGGTGTTGTTTGGCTTCAACCTTCTGCTGATGAGCTTTCTGATGCTGCCATGGCTGCAGCGAAAGCTTCAACCGACTTCCGGGAAGGATTTCTACACCGATTTTCATACCCGAAGCTGGCATAACGCCTTAACGCTGGCACTCATTTTTCTCTCTAACGGGCTGTTCTGGCTGGTGCTGTTTCTGTGGGCCGAGTTGTTCAAGCTGGTCGGAATCCGTTTCTTTAACACGCTCTTTTTTGATACCGACTGGTTTATCGCGATTGCGATTGGCGTGGTTTCGGCCTGCGCGGCCATTCTCGCAAGAATGCAGGTGCGATTAATCCAGGCGTTGCAAAATCTCTTAACATTGATTGCCACCGGCCTGCTGCCGCTGGTGGCGCTGCTTTCGCTACTGTTTATCGTCGTGCTGCCGTTTGTGGGTTTAGACGCGATTTCTGCGCGAACGTCGGCGGCGGGGCTGTTGCTGAGCCTGAGCATGTTGCTGCTGATACTGGCCACCGTCGTCTGGAGTCAGCAGCGTATTCTGCTTCCTTATCTGTTCCCGCTGCGCTGGCTTGTTCGGGTGGCGTTACTGGTCTCGCCGGTTTATCCCCTGTTAGCGATCTGGGCCTTGTGGCTGCGTATCGGGCAATACGGCTGGACACCGGAGCGGTTATACGCGGTGTTGACCACCATTGTAGCGCTGGTTTGGGCGGTCGGTTTTTGCATCAGCGTGATCAATCCGCGGCGCAATCCGCTGACGGTGCAGCGTTACGTTACTCCGGCCGTGGGCCTGTTCTCGCTGGCGTTTTTGATCCTGATTCACACACCGATTCTCGATCCGTGGCGCATCAGCGTAGCAAGTCATATGGCACGTTATCATGACGGCAGGATCACCGCCGATCAGGTGAGTCTGCACATGTTAAGTCAAACCGGACGCAAAGGCCGCGAGGCGCTGGTCGCGCTGCAAAACGATCCGCAGTTCACGTCAGATGCGAAACGTCGGCGGGATGTGAATCGAATGCTGGCAGGGCAAAAAGAGAAAGCAGAGGGATTGACCGCGGCGATATTGGCGAACGTTGTACAGCTCGCGCCTGGGACGCCGCCGCCGGACAATGGGCTATGGCAGGCGATGATGAAATACACATACCGTTTCGAGACCTGCACCACTGAAAAGGGCGCTTGTCTGCTGGTTTCACAGGATCTGAACGGTGACGGTCAACCGGAGGCGGTTGTCTATCAGTTCGTTGATCGGGCGATTCTGGTGTTTACCCGTCACGATAAAGACTGGTCTCTCGCGGGAGAGTCCTGGAAGATGCCAGAAACGTTATCACGGGATGAATTTGATCGTGCGCTTGAGCAAGGCAAAGTCGGTACGGCGGTTAAGCCCTGGGCGGATATCACGATTCTCGGGGAACGCGTAAAGGTAGACTACGATTATTAGCGAAAAAAACGGCTCCTTTGGGAGCCGTTCTGACAATGATTAATGGACTTGTGGATCGGCCGGAGAAGCGTTATTACGGATCTCGGCGATGTCCATGGCGTTGAAGACGTAGTGCGAACCACAGTAGTCGCAGTTCATGTCGATTTCACCATCTTCTGCCATGATGCTGTCGATCTCTTCGTCCGGCAACGTTCTCAGCGCACCCGCACAGCGTTCACGAGAACAGGTACATTTGAACTCAACGTCCTGCGGATCGTAAAGCGTGACTTCTTCTTCGTGGTACAGACGCCACAGCACTTCATTCGCAGGCAGAGTGAAGAGTTCTTCGGTTTTGATGGTTTCGGTCAGCGTCGCCAGATGCTCAAAATCATTGCCCTGGGCATTTTGCGCAGGCAGGACCTGCAGCAGCATGCCGCCCGCTGCCAGTTGACCTTCAACTTCGCCGGTGCGGATAAACAGGCGTGTTGGCAACTGCTCAGAACGCAGGAAGTAATCTTCCAGGCACTCTGCCAGCGTATCGCCTTCAAGACCTACCACGCCCTGATAGCGCTCGCCTTCGTCTGGCGTAATGGTAATCACGAGGAAACCGTTGCCAACCAGCGTTTTCAGGTCAGCGCCTTCTGGCACCTCGCCCTGCACGCGCGCCACACCGCGCATCTGCTGTTGGTTATTACCGTTAATGACCGCCATGTTCATTGGGCCGTCACCTTGTAACTGCACGGTGATATCGCCAGCAAATTTCAGCGTTGCGGTCAGCAGGCTTGTCGCCACCAGCAGTTCGCCCAGCACTCTTTTAACAGGCTGCGGATAATTGTGGTTCTCCAGAATCTGTTTCCAGGTTTCGGAGACGGTTACCAGCTCACCGCGAACGGCAAATTGCTCAAACAGATAGCGGTGTAATTGGTCGTGTTGGGCCATAATTTTCTCTCATCAAACGACGATTATTCAATTTCGCCGTGCTTAAATTTCATCAGATCGCGACGTTCTTTTTTGTCCGGTCGTCTGTCCGGGTGCGGCATGGTCAGCGCATTCATCTTGCGCGCCAGCGCCACTTTCTCGCGCTTCTCGACGCTTTCTGTCGTTTCTTCATACATTGCGGTTGCTTCGGTCGCCGGACGACGCTGCTCGGTAATGGATTTGATCACGACCGTTTTTTCATCGTTTCCCTGACGTAATGTCAGAGTGGCGTTCAGTTCAACAAGCTTACTCGGCTTGCTGCGCTGCCCGTTGTAATGCACTTTGCCACCGTCAACCATCTCGCGGGCGAGGGCGCGCGTTTTATAAAAACGGGCCGCCCACAGCCATTTGTCGAGCCTTACCCCGTCAGAGGGTTTTTCTTTCATGGCTTCTCCTTCACGCTGAGTGAGGGGATCATTCGACGGTAATCGTTCAACGCCGGATGCCGCTGATAGCTTTTTTCAGCTTGTCCAGAATCGGGATTGGTCACGCCCAGGCAATAACGAATACCAAATTTTGCTGCTGCATCCAGAATCGGTTCACTGTCATCAATGAACAAGGTTCTGTCTGGCTGCAAACCGGTTTTCTCGGTGACGGCCTGCCATAAACGCTGATCCTCTTTCGGATACCCAAATGTGTGGGTAGAAAGTAATAAATCAAGGTGTGACGCTAATCCAGTATGTTCAAGCTTCACGGCCAGATTATGCGGATGCGCATTGGTCAGCAAAATACGTCGTTTGCCGCTCGCCTTCAGAGCATCCAGAAACGGCACCGTATCTTCACGCAAAACGGCGTGCGGCCCCTGAGCGGTGGTCATGGCACAAATATCCAGACCAAGACGGTCGCTCCAGTAATCCAGGCAGTACCAGTTTAGCGTATGTTGCACGGCGTGATACTGCTGACGAATGTAATCCTGCGCTTCTGACGGAGTGATGCCCTGCTGCGCGCCGTAAGTTTCGGGCACCAGCTTTTGCCAGAAATGGGTGTCAAATGCGAGATCAAGCAGCGTGCCGTCCATATCCAGCAGAACGGTATCAACGTCCTGCCAGGCGATATCAAGATGCATGAGGGGGAACTCTCCAGCCAGAAGAAACGTGCGCGACAGGTTAGCACAACTTGTCGCGCAGAGGCGTTATCCGATCAGGCTCTCAGGCGCGGAGATAAGCTTAGGATTGAGGCAATTATCGTAATACTGCTGGATCTCGGCCAGACGAGTACGTGAGCGCTGATAGCGACGCAGGGCCGCAAAACCGTTCCAGATGATACAAATCAACATGGCCATCATGAGCAGCGTCGTACCGATGTAACGCCACAGCCCGGCGCTGTCCGGCATGCGATGAAGATCAACGTGTCGCGTGCCGTTCGCGTCGGTAAAGATTCCGGTAACAATACCTTCTGCGCTAAATGGTGTTTGCATCAACATTTGCGCCAGGCGCTGGAACTCGCCCCACTGTTCCTGGGCCGGATAATCATAGAGCGCCACAGGCGGATACGGCTGATCAACCAGGTCGCTACCCTCATCGCTGGCAATCACAAAACCGCCTGGCGCCGGGCTGTTAAGCGCCTGAGCCGCACGAGAGGTTTCACGCATCACGAACGGTGCGGTTGACGTGGCGACCAGATTTTCCAGGGACTCCGCGCTCACCGGACGTAACAGCACGTTCACGCCGTCCAGCCGTCCTGCTTCGGCGCGTTTGACCAGCGCTTCCCAGTCTTTGCTGTTCCCGAGGTTCACGAGCGCATTTTTGAGGCGCACGCATTCATCTTCTGCTGAGCACAAATCCTGCGTTTTCATCACGATGTCGCCAAAATCATCCAGCAATACCATTCCAGATTTTTGAATGGCAGAGCGCAGAGACTGGCTCACACGTGAATTCTCGTCGGGTTTTGGATGCAACTGGCGGTTCAGCGCCTGCGTCAATGCCGTCGCTTTACTGACGGTATCGGATTCCGGCAACGGTAGCGGCGGTGCGTCATTCCAGATGATCTGCGAGCAATCGAATGGGGTGAACGGCGAATTCTGGCGCGTATTCCAGGTTCCCGGCGCGTGAATATTACACATGCCAGTACCTTTCAGCTTCAGGGTATCTCCCACGCGAACGCCAGCCTCTTCCAGCTGATTAACGCTGGTGGCCTCAATGGTTTGTGCGCCTTTGATCCACGACACGGTGAATTTAATTGGCATATCAAGGGGAACCAGGAAAATCAGTAACGCCAGGACGAGCGCCGCGCCTCCAGCAATAATAGTGCTGCGCAGCCAGTGCTGGAGCGGGAAGTTTTTCACCTCATCATGCAGCGATAAAAAACGCCCCTGGCGGACCACCTGGCGATCGAGATAGATATCAATATCGGTTTTTTGCCCTAAATCCTGGGCAATCCACGGCTGCCAGTGACGCGGATAAATAAGATCGATAATGCCGAGCGAAATATTGTTGATATGTTCCTGATCGTTCTCACCGAACAAACCCCAGCGTTTTGGCGTACCGCGTAAACAGTGGATTTCACGCAAGGCCGTTTTAGCCGGAGAAGCAAATAGCCCCCACAGCCCTGCGGCGATCAACAGAACGGCCCCCCCCGCAAGCCACGGGGCAAAGACGTCGGGCGTCATCAGGCACAGGAAAAACAGCAGGAAGGCGGCGACAATCAAAATCGCTTCACGGATGCCGTCCGGGCGGCTCAGCGCGTGCTCTTCGTGCGTTTCCTGGCGGATATTGAGCAGTTCAATCTGTTCGGTCTCTTCGCCGCGGATGGAGGCTTGCGTGGAGCTCGCTCGTTCGAGCGCAAAGCGCGGCGCTTCCTGAACATATTCACTCAGGGTATGACCATTCAGAGCGATAACCAGCGGAATGGAATCGGTATGGATCAGCTCGACGCTATTTTCATCATTAATGTATTGCTCCCAAAACGGCGGCAAATGCACTTCCACGGAGTCGAGATAGTATCGCCATTTATTGGGATCGTCGGTGGTGATGCCATAGCGCGTGATCGAGCGCGTCACGCACAGCACGGTGTCGCTGTGTGCGTTAAGATTCAGAGTGACAGGCGCAGCAGTGGCTCCTGTCGGCCCTGGCGTCTGAAGGATGCGGTTCAGCGTATCGAGATAATTTTCAATGGCGCTGCGTTCATCGGGGGCCAGCGTACGGGTAGTCGCACCGGCGAAGGCGTTTAAAAAGGGCAGTCGTAAACGACGTTGCGCCCGGCGTCTGAGTAACCATCCTGCAATGAATACGCAGGCCAGCATAGCAGCGAAAAATATCAAAATGGTGCTCATGCTTTCCCCATCTTACTTATTTCAGGTGTAGTCAGTCGCACCTATTACCGTGAATGCGTCTCTGTGGTTGGCTATCGGCAAGTATGGAGTCGAACTTGAGCAATCTGAAGCGCATCCCAGTGACCAAAAATGATAGCAAAGGCAACCAAAGCGGAATATCAGCAAATTCCTGGAGTTATTTCAACCTCTTGACTTTTAATTTGAAATAATAATTGATTTAGGATAAGTTGCAAAAATGTAAATTTAGGGCAAATGACATTGCCGAAACCGTGCGTCATATCGCACAATGCACTCAGTTTACCCAGCAAAGACCCGTCAAGATGAGCAAACCCTTACAAAAACCCATTATTCTGAATGTTGAAACAATCGCCAAATCGCGGCTGTTTAATGTGGAGAGCGTGGATCTGGAATTCAGCAACGGCGTGCGTCGTGTTTATGAACGTATGCGCCCATCAACGCGCGAAGCGGTGATGATTGTTCCGATTGTTGATGACCATCTTATCCTGATTCGTGAATATGCGGTGGGCACGGAATCTTACGAGCTGGGGTTCTCTAAAGGGTTGATCGATCCGGGTGAATCCGTTTTTGAAGCGGCGAACCGTGAGCTGAAAGAAGAAGTCGGTTTCGGTGCAAACGAACTCACCTTCCTGAAAAAGCTGTCTATGGCACCGTCCTATTTCTCCAGCAAAATGAATATTGTGCTTGCTGAAGATCTCTATCCCGAAAAGCTGGAAGGCGATGAGCCAGAGCCGTTACCGCAGGTTCGCTGGCCGCTGGCACATTTGATGGATTTGCTGGAAGAGCCTGATTTCCATGAGGCCCGCAACGTGAGTGCGCTGTTCCTGGTGCGTGAATGGCTCAAAGGGCAAGGGCGGCTGTAGGCCCTCGACGGTTTGCCTTGTTTCGCTCGCATCAGGTGAAAGCTCGCATAAAAAAACGGTAACCCAAGGGTTACCGTTTTGCTTTGAGTTTCAGCGAGTGCGCTTCGTCAGAACAGCTCGTGCGTCTCGCCGTTATCAATCAGCTCAGTCCCTACCTCATGCACCGCCTGCGTTGTCGGCTGCGTGCCTTCGATGAAGAACTCTTCACGGCTGTTTCCGCCGTTGGCTAACTGACCGGTACTACGGTCGATATTGACTGTCACAATACCTGGCGGCGGCGTGAGCGGCTGTTCAGGTACGCCTTCCAGAACCGCTTTCATATAAGCATCCCAGGCCGGCTGCGCGCTTTTCGCGCCGCCTTCGTAACCGGAAATCTGATCTTTAATCGCACCCGATGCCGATGTACGGCCCAAATCGCGACGGTGATCGTCAAAGCCGATCCACACGGACGTCACTACGCCAGGGCCGAAACCGGAGAACCAGGCGTCTTTAGAACTGTTGGTCGTCCCGGTTTTACCGCCGATGTCGCGCCGCTGTAAATCACGGCCCGCACGCCAGCCTGTGCCTTGCCAGCCCGGTTCACCAAAGATATTGGTATTCAGGGCGCTCTTAATCAGGAAGGAGAGCGGCGTGTTAATCACATGCGGAGCGTATTCCTGCGCACCGCTTTGCGCGACCAGCGCCTGGTTTGCCTGCTCCAGCTGCGGTTGCGGAACGGTGGAATTCTGTTGCTCCTGCGACAGGGCGACATCTTCCATGTCTTTATTTTCCAGGACGTTCGATTTCGGTGTGTCGCCGTAAATCACCGGAATATCACATTCAGGACAGGCGATTTTTGGTTTCGCTTCAAAAATCACGCCGCCCTGATCGTTTTCAATTTTACTGATGAAGTACGGATCAACCAGGAAGCCGCCGTTCGCCATCACCGAGTAACCGCGCGCCACCTGCAATGGCGTAAAGGATGCGGAACCCAGAGCCAGCGATTCGGTGTGCACGATATTTTGTGCAGGGAAACCGAAACGTTGCAGATATTCCGCTGCGTAATCGACGCCCATCGCCCGCATCGCGCGAACCATGACCACGTTTTTAGACTGCCCCAGACCCTGACGTAAACGGATTGGACCGGAATACTCCGGCGGGGAGTTCTTCGGCTGCCAGTCGGAACCTGCGCCCGCATCCCAGCGAGAGATCGGCACATCGTTGAGGATGCTGGCGAGCGTCAGCCCTTTATCCATCGCCGCGGTATACAGGAATGGCTTGATGTTGGAGCCGACCTGACGCAGAGCCTGCGTGGCGCGGTTAAATTTGCTCTGATTAAAATCAAAACCGCCGACCAGTGCCATCACCGCGCCATTCTGCGGGTTGATGGAGACTAACGCTGAGTTCACATCCGGAACCTGCGCCAGCCACCAGGCGTCGTTGACTTTACGAACCCAGATTTGCTGCCCGGTTTGGACCACATCCGTGACTTTACGCGGCGTTGGGCCTTGCGATGTATCAGAGCGATACGGGCGAGCCCAGCGAATCCCGTCCATGCGCAAAGAAACCGAGGTCCCGTCTGCAAGCGTTGCGGTCGCTTCCTGCGGATCGGCTGCCGTGACAACTGCTGGAAGCAGCGGGCCGTAAGTCGGCAGTGCCTTCAGAGAATCCGTGATTTTTTTGCTGTCCCATGCGCTTTCGCCCACTTTCCACAGCACATTTGACGGGCCACGGTAGCCGTGACGCATGTCGTAATCCATCACATTGTTACGTACCGCCTGCTGTGCCGCCTGCTGAACTTTACGCGTGATAGTCGTGTAGATGCGGTAGCCGTCTTCATACGCCTGCTCACCGTAGCGACTCACCATCTCCTGGCGAACCATTTCCGTGAGATACGGGGCCGAGAAGGCGATTTTCGGCGCGTGATAGTTGGCGTCAATCACATCATTTCGCGCCTGATCGTACTGCGTCTGGCTGATATAGCCTTCGCTTAGCATCCGTGACAGCACCACGTTACGGCGCGCAGTAGCACGATCAAGTGAATAAAGTGGGTTAAACGTCGACGGTGCTTTAGGCAGACCCGCAATGGTCGCCATTTCGCTTAAGGTCAGATCCTGGACAGGCTTACCGAAATAAACCTGTGCCGCCGCGCCCACGCCGTACGCGCGATAGCCCAGATAGATCTTGTTGAGATAAAGCTCGAGGATTTCGTCTTTGCTCAGCAATTGCTCGATACGAATAGCAAGGAACACTTCCTTGATCTTACGCGTCAGCGTTTTTTCCGGGCTCAGGAAGAAGTTACGCGCCAACTGCTGCGTAATCGTACTCGCGCCCTGCGAAGCGTGACCGGAGAACAATGCCACGCTTGCGGCACGGAAAATCCCCACCGGATCGACGCCATGGTGTTCATAAAAACGGCTGTCTTCCGTGGCGATAAAGGCTTTCACCATCACCGGAGGAATTTCGTTTAAGGTCAGCGGAATACGGCGCTTTTCGCCATATTGAGCGATCAATTCACCGTCGGCGCTATAGACCTGCATCGGGATTTGGAGGCGCACATCGCGAAGCGTGGCGACATCAGGCAGTTGCGGCTCAATATATT
This sequence comes from Enterobacter sp. 638, assembly GCF_000016325.1. Classification (NCBI taxonomy): domain Bacteria; kingdom Pseudomonadati; phylum Pseudomonadota; class Gammaproteobacteria; order Enterobacterales; family Enterobacteriaceae; genus Enterobacter; species Enterobacter sp. 638. Next base: position 4,104,288 of record NC_009436.1, on the reverse strand, counting down.
TGTACAAACCATAAATCGAGCCTGCTCCCAGCAGAATGCAACAGACTGCAAGGATCAATAAATACTTTACGAACTTCACTGGAGATTTCCCATTTAGTTTCACTTGGGCAGTTTCTAAACAATCGGCCGGTAGTATAAAGGCAAGCCTGAATCATTGATATAGCCGTCAAACGGACGGGCGATAAGGAGATCGTGAAGCATGGCTTTCAAAACGTGGCGAACAGGTGTTCACATTCAACAAGATAGGGTTTTAGCCGTCTGTCTGACAAAGGAGCGAACCGGATGGAATCTGCGCCGTTGGTGGCAAATTCCGCTGCATCCGGGAATTATTCGCGATGGACAAATTATTGAGCCAGAACAATTGGTTGCAGCGCTTCGTGCATGGAGCAAGGTCTTACCGCAGCATCACCGGATTTTCCTCGCGTTCCCTGCCGCACGAACGTTGCAAAAAGCGCTTCCTTGTCCGGCGCTGAACCTACGTGAAAGTGAGCAAGCCTCGTGGATTGCTTCCGCCATGTCACGCGAGCTGGAGATGGCGCCCGATGCGCTGTGCTTCGACTATGTTCAGGACACTTTGACCCGCTCTTTTCATGTGACCGCTGCACAAAACAAAGAGGTCGCGGCATTGTTAACGCTGGCAAAAACGCTTCGTCTGCATGTCGCAGCGATTACGCCGGATGCGGGTGCGCTGGTGAATTTGCTGCTGCTTCTTGCGCCTCCTGCCCACTGCGCGGTATGGCGCGACGACCATCACTGGCTATGGGCAACGCGTCACCAGTGGGGCCGTAAGCCGCTGACCGAGGCGGGAACGGTGGCCGATCTGTCGGCGATCCTGGCGCTTAAGCCTGAAGATATGGCTCTTTTCGCCGCCGATAATCTCGATCCTTTTACTTTAGTCTCACGCAATTTACCGTCATTACCCGACTCGGGAGCGGACTTTACTGTCGCTCTGGCCCTTGCAATGGGGGACATCGTTGAATGAAAACGATTAACTTTTTGCCGTGGCGGCAATGGCGACAACAGCGTTGCTGGCGTTTCTGGACGTTGCTCTTTGCCGGCTCGTTACTGCTTTCCCTCGCAGCGATGACAAGTCTGCGTTCGCGCTTTGCGATACGTTCGCACGCGCTGGAGATGTATCTCGCGGGCGATAGGTCGATTCAACATACGCTGGAGGCCCATCGCGCGCGGTGGCGAGCGCAACATGAGCAACAGCAACTCACTCAACAAGCGGCTGTTTTGCTGAGTAAAACGCAAGCCTGGCAGCCGACGCTCGTGTCGCTGGCGCTGGCATTGCCGGAGCAGGCATGGCTCACGCAAATGTCATTTCAACAATCCAGCCTGATATTGAAAGGCTATGCCACTACGCTTTTATCCCTTCAGAAACTCACTGACTCATTGAAGCACTTTGCTGGTTTTACGCTTGGGCCCGCAGGTGAGTTGCAGCAGGATAATCAGGGGCGATGGATGTACAGCTTCACGCTCCAGCGTCAGGAGTGACCTGTGCACAGCTTATTTGAACGCTGGTATGTGTTTGGTTCGAGCACGCGCATTCTGAGCTGGGGTCTGATTTCGGGCAGCGTACTTTTGACGGCGTATCTCATGCTGGCGCGCCCGGCAATACGGCACGTCTCACAGCTTGAAATGAAGCGAGAGCACATCGCCACCGTGGTGAAAGCGCTTTGGGCGAGCGAGGCTCACCGAGGCCTTGATGAAGGACAACCTGATAGTTCTGCGCGGCAGGCTTTCTCGCCTCTGGATTTTCAAACGCATGGTGTGCGGTTAGTGCGTTGGCTGCCGAGCGCGAAAGGAGGTGAACTCTCGTTGGAGGCAGACTGGATACAGGTTCCCGCTCTGTTTGACGCAATCGCGCAGCGTGGAATGGGGGTGACGGCCTTTTCCGTCGAACCCGGAGAATCACGACTAAAGCTTATTGTTCAGGTGGAGAGTCTACATGCGAACTGAGCTGCGCGGTTTGGTCCTGTGTTCACTGGTTTTCCTCACTGGGATGCGCGATCCGTTTCACCCACCCGTGGATCGCTGTGACATCGGGAAACTCGACAAATGGCACTACCAGGGACTCATCAGCAGTGCAGGTGTCGTGGGCATTATGAAAGATGAGCAGGATCGCTGGCATCGTGCCCATCAGGACGATCACCTGCCATCAGGCTGGCGTGTTCTGGCAATAAATGAAGCTGAAATGGTCGTCGAGGTCGGTGATGGTTGTGACCCGAAGGAATGGCGATGGAAACGAGAAGGAACGAAAGATGAAAATAACAAGGATAGTCAGCCTGCTAGCGCTGTTCAGCATGTCGGCCTGGAGCAGCACTCAAAAACCAGTGACCCTGGTCGTTGATGACGTACCGGTTGTTCAAGTTCTGCAGTCGTTGGTCGAGCTGGAGAACCGCAACCTCATCGTTTCGCCTGATGTCACCGGTACGCTGTCGCTGCATTTAACGCGCGTGCCCTGGCGGCAGGCGCTACAAACCGTAGTCACCAGCGCTGGGCTGGTGTTGCGCGAGGAGCGCGGTATTTTTTATGTGAACACCGCGGCGTGGCAACGTGAGCAGCAGGCGCGTAATGAAGAGGAGAAAACCAGGCTGAAACTGGATGTCCCGCTTGTCTCGCGCGGCTATTCTCTGGCCTATGCCGACGGTACCGAATTACAGAAATCTGCCGAGAAACAGCTGAGCCCAAAAGGGAGTTTGTCAGTAGACAAACGCACAAATCGATTGCTGGTGCGCGATATTCCCGCAGTGCTTGATAATTTTCAGCAGTGGGTGAAAGAGATGGATCTGCCTATCGCTCAGGTGCAGTTGGAAGCGCATATCGTCACGATAAATGAAAAAAGCCTGCGTGAGCTTGGCGTGAAATGGAATCTTGCAGAGGCGCAAGGTGCTGGGGCACCGGGACAAGTCACCACGATGGGTGCCGATCTTTCAGTCGCCAATGCCACGACACATGTTGGATTCAACATCGGTCGAATCGACGGCAGACTTTTGGATCTGGAGCTTTCCGCCCTCGAGCAAAAGCAACAGCTGGAGATCATTGCCAGTCCGCGCCTGTTGGCGTCGCACATGCAGCCAGCCAGCATTAAACAGGGCAGCGAAATTCCTTACCAGGTTTCCAGTGGGGACAGTGGGGCGACATCGGTAGAATTTAAAGAGGCGGTTTTGGGCATGGAAGTGACGCCAGTGGTGCTTCCAAACGGTCGGGTGCGTTTAAAACTGCGTATCAGCGAAAATATGCCGGGGCAAGTTTTACAGCAGGCTGACGGTGAAACGCTGGCGATTGATAAGCAGGAGATCGAAACGCAGGTCGAAGTGAAAAGTGGAGAAACGCTGGCACTGGGCGGTATTTTCTCTCAAAAGAATAAAACGGCAAGCGATAGCGTACCGGGTCTCGGGCATGTTCCCCTGTTGGGCCAGTTTTTCCGCCATGACGGCAAAGATAACGAGCGCCGCGAGCTGGTGGTGTTTATTACGCCACGTTTGATTGATATTCAGTAATCGAAACGATCTCCGCGAGGATTTTGCACCCAGTTTGTTGCAGATGTTTGACGTGAGGCATGAATTAGCATACAAGGAGTACCGATTTGAGATTCAGCTTCTCTTATTCTTACCTCTTGTTGCTCTAAGCATTTGGCATGGTGATTTAATCAGTTGCCAAACAAGCAGGACTACTGAGATAATTTTTAGTCTGACTCTCGCACTATCGCATATGAGGTTTCAGTTCATGTCCTGCTACGTTGAGTACTCGCGAAGCTGGAATTACCATTAACGAATAGTCTTAGTAGTACCGAAAAAATGGCAGAGAAACGCAATATCTTTCTGGTTGGGCCTATGGGTGCCGGCAAAAGCACTATTGGGCGCCAGTTAGCTCAACAACTCAATATGGAATTTTACGATTCTGATCACGAGATTGAGAAACGAACCGGAGCTGATGTGGGCTGGGTCTTCGATGTAGAAGGTGAAGAAGGTTTCCGTGACCGTGAAGAAAAAGTTATCAATGAACTTACGGAAAAACAGGGCATTGTGCTGGCGACTGGCGGCGGCTCTGTAAAATCTCGTGAAACGCGTAACCGTCTCTCGGCCCGCGGCGTTGTGGTTTATCTTGAGACGACTATCGAGAAACAACTCGCACGTACGCAGCGTGATAAAAAGCGCCCGTTACTGCAGGTTGAAACGCCTCCGCGTGAAGTTCTTGAAGCCCTGGCTGGTGAACGCAATCCACTGTACGAAGAAATTGCTGATGTAACGATTCGTACTGACGATCAGAGCGCAAAAGTCGTTGCAAACCAGATTATTCATATGCTGGAAAGCAACTGATTCTGGCTTTATATACACTCGCCCACGGGTAATAGCATTTAAGGTGGATGTCGCGTCATGGAGAGGATTACAGTTACTCTCGGGGAACGTAGTTACCCTATCACCATCGCGGCTGGTTTGTTTAACGACCCAGCTTCCTTCTTACCACTGAAAGCGGGTGATCAAGCTATGCTTGTCACCAACGAGACGCTGGCTCCGCTTTATCTCGACAAAATTCGTCATCTGCTTGAACAGGCAGGTGTGAACGTTGACAGTGTGATTTTGCCTGATGGCGAGCAGTATAAAAGCCTGGCGGTACTTGAGACCGTCTTTACCGCACTACTGCAAAAACCGCATGGTCGCGATACGACACTACTTGCCCTGGGCGGTGGTGTTGTTGGCGATCTAACGGGTTTTGCTGCGGCAAGTTATCAACGTGGTGTTCGTTTTATTCAAATTCCTACCACGCTTTTATCACAGGTCGATTCTTCGGTTGGCGGCAAAACGGCTGTTAACCATCCCCTTGGCAAAAACATGATTGGCGCGTTCTATCAGCCCGCATCGGTGGTGGTGGATCTCGACTGTCTGAACACGTTGCCCCAGCGCGAATTGGCTTCAGGCCTGGCTGAAGTGATCAAATACGGCATTATTCTGGACGGCGAATTCTTTAGCTGGCTGGAAGACAACATGGATGCGTTGCTTAATCTTGACGGTAAAGCGCTGGCTTACTGCATCCGCCGTTGTTGTGAGCTGAAAGCCGAAGTCGTTGCAGCAGACGAGCGTGAAACGGGCTTACGTGCTTTACTGAATCTGGGGCACACGTTCGGTCACGCGATTGAGGCGGAGATGGGTTATGGCAATTGGCTTCATGGCGAAGCGGTTGCAGCGGGCATGGTTATGGCCGCGCGTACCTCTGAACGTCTGGGTCAATTTAAGCAAGAAGAGACTCAACGCATCATCACGCTGCTTGAGCGTGCTGGCTTACCGGTAACGGGGCCGCGCGAGATGTCTTCGCACGCGTATTTACCCCACATGATGCGCGATAAAAAAGTTTTGGCTGGTGAGATGCGCTTAGTGCTCCCGCTGGCAATAGGGAAGAGTGAAGTGCGCGGCGGAGTGCCGCATGATGTGGTTCTTGGCGCTATTGCTGATTGCCAGCAGGCGTAACAACTAGAAAGGTCAGGCTACTGTTACAGGTAGCTATTTAGCTTCAGGTGAAATGCAACGTCGTAAGCATGAACCTTTGAGTGGGGTGTTAAATGGATGAATTCAAACCAGAAGACGAGCTGAAACCCGATCCCAGCGATCGTCGTACTGGTCGTTCTCGTCAATCTTCAGAACGCGATAATGAGCCGCAAATCAACTTTGATGATGTTGATTTGGATGCAGACGATCGTCGTCCGTCACGTAGTCGCCCTGCGCGCGATGAGCGGGAAGAAGAGGATTATGAGTCTGATGATGAATCACTAGACGAAGAGCCTCTAGAGCGTCGCCCGCGCAAACGTAAAAAAGTAGCGGCGAAACCCGCTTCACGTCAGTACGTTATGATGGGCCTTGGCGTTTTTGTCCTGCTGCTGCTGATTATCGGCATCGGTTCTGCGCTGAAAGCACCGTCTACCCCCTCAAATGAGCAGACCGCTTCAACCGAAAAGAGCATCAATCTTTCGGGCAATAATAATGATGCAGCTGATCAGGCTAATGGTGCGCAACCTGCGCCAGGCACCACTTCTGCTGAACAGACCGCGGGCAATCCAACGAATGCGCCGCAGGATGTCTCCCTGCCACCCGTTTCGGCTACGCCAACTCAGGGCCAGGCAAGCGCGGCACCTGAAGGTCAGCAGCGTGTTGAAGTTCAGGGCGATCTGAATAATGCGCTTACGCAGAACCCGGATCAGGTGAATAACGTGGTGGCTAATTCCACGCTGCCAACTGAACCTGCAACTGTCGCGCCAATTCGTGGCGGGAATGCTCAACCGCAAACCGCGGCAACGGAAACCAAACCGCGTCAAACTCAGGCTGCCACTTCGCGTCCAGAGCGTCAAAAAGCGGTGATTGAGCCGAAGCGCGAAACGAAACCGCAGGCCGTTGCTAAAGCGACTGAAGCCAAACCGGTTGCCCAGCCTAAGCCAACGGAAACCGCGACCAGCGCGCCGGTGAAAACACCAGCGGCCACAGCAGCACCGAAAGTGACTGCAGCAACACCGACTCCTGCAGCGACGGCAACAGCGCCTGGCACTGCATCAGGTAAGTCTGCGGGTAACGTTGGGGCAATGAAGGCTGCACCGTCTAATAATTACACGCTTCAGTTGAGCAGTTCGTCTAACTACGACAATCTGAATAACTGGGCGAAGAAATCGAACCTGAAAAACTATGTGGTTTATCAGTCGACTCGCAACGGACAGCCATGGTACACGCTGGTTAGCGGCGTTTACGCCTCTAAAGACGAAGCGAAACGCGCTGTGGCAACGTTACCTGCTGACGTTCAGGCGAAAAACCCATGGGCGAAACCGATTCATCAGGTTCAGGCCGACTTGAAGTAATGTTTAAAGCGCAGAATGCTGTCGGAGCTTTTCCACAGCTGGAAAAGGTGTAATCAGTTAGTCAGCATGAAAAAAAATCGCGCTTTTCTAAAATGGGCAGGGGGAAAATTCCCCCTGCTTGACGATATTAAAAAACACCTGCCCAAGGGCGAGTGCCTTATCGAGCCCTTTGTGGGTGCCGGGTCCGTGTTTCTCAACACCGACTTCTCTCGTTATATCCTGGCGGATATCAACAGCGATCTGATTAGCCTCTATAACATCGTCAAAGATCGTACCGACGAGTACGTTGACGAGGCGCGTAAGCTCTTTACGCCTGAGACCAATCAGTCTGAAGTTTACTATCAGCTTCGCGTAGAATTTAACCAAAGCAGCGATCCCTTCCGGCGGGCGTTATTATTCTTGTATCTTAACCGTCATGGCTACAATGGCCTGTGCCGGTATAATCTGCGTGGTGAATTCAACGTCCCGTTTGGCCGCTATAAACGCCCTTATTTCCCGCAGGCTGAGTTGTATCACTTTGCTGAGAAAGCACAGAATGCACTCTTTATCTGCGAGTCCTACGCCGACAGCATGGCGCGCGCGGATCACCAGTCGGTCGTGTACTGCGATCCGCCGTATGCGCCGCTGACGGCGACGGCCAACTTTACGGCGTACCACACCAACAGTTTCAATTTGAAAGAGCAGGTGCATCTGGCGGAGATCGCCGAGGGCCTGGTGAAAAAGCGTATTCCCGTGCTGATTTCAAATCACGATACGGAAATGACGCGCGAATGGTATCAGTTAGCGACTCACCGATACGTCGTTCAGGTGCGGCGCAGCATCAGCAGTAACGGTGGTACACGTAAAAAGGTGGACGAACTGCTGGCTCTTTATCGCCCCTGAGTCGTTTCGCCCGCCGGTAAACACATTTCAAGGAGATGCGGATGAAACAGTTTTTGATTGCTCCCTCAATTCTGTCGGCCGATTTTGCCCGCCTGGGTGAAGACACGGCCAACGCGCTGGCCGCTGGTGCGGATGTGGTGCATTTCGATGTGATGGATAACCACTACGTCCCTAATCTGACCATCGGCCCGATGGTGCTCAAAGCGCTACGTAACTACGGAATCACCGCCCCGATTGATGTTCACCTGATGGTCAAACCGGTTGATCGCATCGTGCCGGATTTTGCCGCAGCGGGCGCGAGCATTATCACCTTCCACCCTGAAGCCTCCGAGCATGTCGATCGCACGTTGCAGCTCATCAAAGAGAATGGCTGTAAGGCGGGTCTGGTGTTTAACCCAGCGACCTCGCTGAGCTATCTGGATTACGTCATGGATAAGCTGGACGTGATTCTGCTGATGTCCGTCAATCCGGGCTTTGGTGGGCAATCCTTTATTCCGCAAACGCTGGACAAGCTGCGTGAAGTGCGCCGTCGCATCGACGAGTCTGGCTATGACATTCGCCTTGAAGTGGATGGCGGCGTGAAGGTCAATAACATTGGCGAAATCGCAGCGGCGGGTGCCGATATGTTCGTGGCAGGCTCTGCCATTTTTGACCAACCGGATTACAAAAAAGTCATTGATGAGATGCGCAGTGAACTGGCAAAGGTAAGTCATGAATAAATTACAGGCAATACGCGGCGTCGCGTTTGACCTTGATGGCACGCTGGTCGATAGCGCGCCGGGTTTAACCAGCGCCGTCGATCAGGCGCTGTATGCGCTGGAGTTGCCCGTTGCGGGTGAAGACCGGGTGATAACCTGGATTGGAAACGGTGCTGATGTGCTGATGGAACGTGCGTTGACGTGGTCCCGTCAGGAACGCGCTATTCAGCGTTCGGCACAGGGTAAACCTGGCGTTGACCATGCTGATATCCCGCAGGATGAGCAACTGCGCGTTCTGCGTAAACTGTTTAACCGTTTTTATGAAGAGACCGTGGAAGAGGGCAGTTTTCTGTTCCCGGACGTTGTCGATACGCTGAGCGCGTTGCATGCCCATGGCATGCCGCTGGCGCTGGTCACCAACAAGCCGACGCCGTTTGTGGCGCCGTTGCTAGAAGCCCTCGACATCGCAAAATATTTCTCGGTGATTGTGGGCGGTGATGACGTACAGAATAAAAAGCCGCATCCGGAACCGATATTGCTGGTGGCAGGGAAATTATCCTTAACGCCTGAACAACTGCTTTTTGTCGGCGATTCGCGTAATGATATTCTGGCCGCCAAAGCCGCAGGTTCGCCGTCTGTGGGATTAACCTACGGCTATAACTACGGTGAATCCATCACGCTGAGTGAACCGGACGCCGTGTTCGATCACTTCAAAGATTTACTGCCCGCACTCGGGCTTTCGCACAGTGAACATCAGGAATCGAAAAATGACTAAGCCCATCGTATTTAGTGGCGCGCAGCCTTCAGGCGAATTGACCATTGGCAACTACATGGGTGCGTTGCGTCAGTGGGTCGGCATGCAGGATGATTACCACTGCATTTACTGCATCGTGGATTTGCATGCGATCACCGCGCGCCAGGATCCTGAGAAACTGCGTAAAGCCACGCTGGATACGCTGGCACTGTATCTGGCATGCGGTATCGATCCGGAAAAAAGCACCATCTTCGTTCAATCGCACGTGCCAGAGCATGCACAGCTGGGTTGGGCGCTGAACTGCTACACCTATTTCGGCGAACTGAGCCGCATGACCCAGTTCAAAGACAAATCCGCACGCTACTCCGAGAACATCAACGCCGGTTTGTTTGACTATCCCGTGCTGATGGCCGCTGACATTCTGCTGTATCAAACCAACCAGGTACCGGTTGGCGAAGACCAGAAACAGCACCTCGAATTGAGCCGTGACATCGCGCAGCGCTTCAATGCGATCTACGGCGATGTCTTTAAAGTGCCAGAGCCGTTTATCCCGAAATCGGGCGCACGCGTGATGTCGCTGCTTGAACCGACCAAAAAGATGTCCAAGTCTGACGATAACCGCAACAACGTTATCGGCCTGCTGGAAGATCCGAAAGCGGTGGTGAAAAAGCTGAAACGCGCGGTGACAGATTCCGACGAGCCGCCTGTTGTGCGTTACGATGTGCAGAACAAAGCGGGCGTTTCAAACCTGCTGGATATTCTCTCTGGCGTCACCGGGCAGAGTATTCCTGAGCTTGAACAGCACTTTGAAGGCAAAATGTATGGCCATCTCAAAGGCGAAGTGGCGGATGCGGTTTCCGGCATGCTGACTGAACTGCAGGAGCGTTATAACCGTTTCCGCAACGACGAAGCGCTGCTGAATCAGGTCATGCGAGACGGCGCGGACAAAGCCAGCGCGCGTGCCGCTGAAACGCTGAAAGCGGTATACCAGGCGATTGGCTTTGTGGCAAAACCGTAGGTAAAAGCAAAGCGGTAACCGTCTGTACCCTCTCCTGTGGGAGAGGGTGAGGGCATCCAGCTGCACTCACCCAAAAACAAAAAAAACCGGGAAATTCCCGGTTTTTTTATATCTGCATTAACGCTTTCTGATCCGCTGCCGCATCATAACCACCGGACTCTTCGTCATCGTAGCGACAGGGTTTAGTGATTTGAGAACCAGTTCAGTTTTTCACGTAGCTCAACCACGCGACCCACGACGATCAGCGCCGGGCTTTCAACCTGCTTCGCCAGCTCGCCGAGCTGCGTGAGCACGCCGCTCACGACGCGCTGGGTAATCGCCGTGCCATTCTCGACCAGCGCCACCGGCATATCGTGCTGCATACCGTGTTCCAGCAGTTTTTCCTGAATGGTCGCCGCCTGATTCAGCCCCATGTAGAAAACCAGCGTCTGCTTTTCAGCGGCCAGGTTGTGCCAGTCCAGCTCACTTCCCGTTTTGAGATGGCCCGTCACCAGGCGCACGCTTTGGGCATAATCACGATGGGTAAGGGGGATACCGGAATAGGCAGAACAGCCAGAAGCCGCAGTGATTCCTGGCACCACTGAGAACGGCACACCCGCGTTGCAAAGCGTTTCCAGCTCTTCACCGCCGCGACCAAAGATAAACGGATCGCCGCCCTTCAGGCGCACCACGCGTTTGCCTTTGAGTGCTTCACGCAGCAGGATCTGGTTAATTTCTTCCTGCGGAACGCAGTGATAACCCGCGCGTTTGCCCACGAATACGCGGTCTGCGTCACGGCGGACCAGATTCATGATGTCATCAGACACCAGACGGTCATACACCACGATATCCGCCTGCTGGATCTGCTGTAATCCTTTCAGCGTTAAAAGACCGGCATCTCCTGGCCCTGCACCCACCAGCACCACTTCGCCGCGATGATTCAGCGGCTCAGTCAGCAGGCGCTCGGTCGTCTCTTCAACGGCCTGTTGATCCTGATTCGCCAGCGACTGTGCCAGGCGGTCATTGACGAAGAATTTTTCCCAGAAACGGCGGCGCTCGCCGATGGTTGCAAACGTCGTTTTCACCCGGGCGCGAAGCTGGCCCGCATAGCGCGCTACCTGTCCCAAATGCTGGGGTAAAATCGCTTCAAGTTTTTCGCGCAATAAACGCGCCAGCACCGGTGACGTGCCGCCCGAGGAGACCGCGACCATCAGCGGGGAACGGTCAATGATCGACGGCATAATGAAGCTGGCTTCTTTTGGCGCATCGACCACGTTGCAGAATATACGACGGATTTCGCAGGCATCGCTGACGCGCTGGTTCACGTCGTCGTCGTCGGTAGCGGCGATCGTTAGCCAGCACGTATCGAGCAAGGACTCGTCAAACTCGCCCTGTACCAGCGTCAGCATGCCTTCCTGCGCCCATACGTTAAATTGCGGATCGAAGGCCAAAGCATTCACGGTAAGTCGTGCACCTGCTTCTAACAGCAAACGCGCTTTACGCTCAGCGACATCGCCACCGCCCACTAACAGGCAGTCGCGATGACGTAATTGACAGAAAATCGGCAGGTGATCCACGACATTACCTCTTAGGAATTGGCTTTCGCCTGTGCAGTTGCGATGGTGACGGGAGTCGGACGCTCCGCTTTAGGAGTAGCATACCAGTATCCTAAGCCCATAAACACTGCACCCGAAAGGGTATTGCCCAGAGTTACCCACAACAGGTTATGACCGATGCCCGAAAGGGTGTAAGCCTCGCTGTGATGGCCAAACCACGAGAGCGCGAAGAGCGTCATGTTTGCCACGGAGTGCTCGTAGCCGGAGGCAATAAATGCCAGCAGACACCACCAGATCGCGATGAATTTCGCGGCACCTTCCGTGCGGATTGCCATCCAGATTGCCAGGCACACCAGCCAGTTACACAGCACGCCCTTAAAGAACAGCGTCATGGCCGGCTGTGTGGTTTTGGCGAGCGCAACGGTATGCACAATGCTGGTATCTACTGGCAGCAGGCTTCCGCCGCCCCAGCTGTACAGCAACGCCACGAAGACGGAACCCAGCAGGTTGCCGACCCAGGTTTGCGGCAGAATCGCCCACATTTGTCCCTGACTGATGGTGCCGGCTTTGACGCCCAGCGCCAGGAACATGGTATGGCCGGTGAACAGTTCTGAACCGGCGATAATCACCAGGGTCAACGCGATGCCAAACGTTGCGCCCATCACTAATGGGCGAATAGACGGCTCAAGTAAATTTCCCAGCGTGAAGATAAGAATAATACCGAGGCCGACATAGGCCCCTGCCATGGCGGAACTGATCCAGAAGCCGATGGGGTTATTTTGATTGAGGCGGGCAATGCGCGCAGCGTTAGCCGCACACTTATTAATGGTGTCTGCAAACATGTGATTATCCTTGTACACGTCACCCGCTGCGCTGCCAACTAGAGGCAACTCGAAGGACTAGTGCAAAAAAGTTGAAAAGCTCCCGAACGGGAGAAAAGTACAAAAAAGGGGGCATTGCGCCCCCGATAACAATCAGCCCCTCAGCTGCACGTTGCCGTCTTTCACGCGGACGTCATAGTGCTTCACAGAGTGGCTTTCATCTTCCATGCAGTGTCCGTCGCTTAAACGGAAACGCTGTTTTTTCAGTGGACTCGCCACCCACAGTTCGCCCTGATGCTCCGCGATCAAACCGCGCGACAGTACGCTTGCCTGAAAGAACGGGTCGATATTGCTGATCGCAAAGACCTGTTCGTCATGACGAGGGCGGAAAATGGCGACCTGTTCCGTCCCCAGCAAGGCACAAACGCCGGTCGCTGGGATGATGTCGTTAACTTTGCAGATGTTTACCCACTGGCTCATACGTTTTCCTCCACCAGAGTCACCGGAATGCGCTCGTATGGCGTCGCCGGACGATGCTGCTCACGCTCAGGAACAATCTGTACGTTCGGATCGCGCTGGGCGCTGTTGATAAAGTGTTTGAAGCGCACCTGCGCCGCCGGGGAATTCACGGTCTCAGTCCACTCGCAAATCACGGCGTCGCGCAGACGGGCCATTTCGGCTTCCAGCGCATCGTTCAGACCCAGTTTGTCGTCGATAATGACCGATTTCAGGTACTCAATGCCGCCTTCCAGATTGTCCAGCCAGGACGCTGTGCGCGTCAGCTTATCGGCGGTGCGGATGTAGAACATCATGAAGCGGTCGAGGTAGTTCAGCAGGGTTTCGCGATCCAGATCCGCTGCCAGCAGGTCTGCGTGACGAGGTTTCATCCCGCCGTTACCGCAAACGTACAGGTTCCAGCCTTTCTCGGTCGCGATGATGCCGACGTCTTTGCCCTGGGCTTCCGCACATTCACGGGTACAGCCGGAGACGCCAAACTTCATTTTGTGCGGCGTACGGATGCCTTTGTAGCGGTTTTCCAGCTCAACGCCGAAGCCCACGCTGTCGCCAACACCGTAGCGGCACCAAGTGCTGCCCACGCAGGTTTTCGCCATACGTAACGCTTTGGCGTACGCGTGACCGGTTTCGAAGCCCGCTTCGATAAGCTGACGCCAGATTTCCGGCAGGTCATCTTTCTGTGCTCCAAACAGGCCGATACGCTGGGAACCGGTGATTTTGGTGTACAGGTTGAATTCACGCGCCACGCGGCCAACAGCCACCAGTCCTTCCGGCGTAATTTCACCCCCGGCAGAACGCGGGATGACGGAGTACGTGCCGTCTTTCTGGATGTTGGCCAGGAAGTTGTCGTTGGTATCCTGCAGCGGCGTATGTTCTGGTTTCAGAACATATTCGTTCCAGCAAGACGCCAGCAGCGAACCGACGGTCGGTTTACATACTTCACAGCCATAACCCTGACCGTGTTTTTCCAGCAGTTCGTCAAAGGTCTTAATGCCTTCAACGCGGATGAGATGGTAAATCTCCTGACGTGAATACGAGAAGTGTTCACACAGGTTGTTGTTCACTTCGATGCCCTGTTTCGCCAGTTCGGCATTCAGCACCTGAGTGACCAGCGGAATACAACCGCCGCAGCCGGTACCGGCTTTGGTTTCGGCTTTCAGCGCCGCAACGGTGTGGCAGCCTTTGTTGATCGCGGAGATCAGCATGCCTTTGGTGACGTCGAAGCAGGAACAAATTTGCGCGCTGTCCGGCAGTTTATCCACGCCGATTGACGGCTTACCGTTGGAGGCATGCGCAGGCAGAATCAGCGCATCCGGGTTTTCTGGCAGCTCGATGGCGTTCAGAACCAGTTGCAGCAGATTGCCGAAATCGGTGGTGTCGCCCACCAGCACCGCACCCAGCAGGGTTTTATTATCCGGGCTGACGATCAGACGTTTGTAGACTTCTTTGCTTTCATCGAGATAAACGTAGCTGCGGGAGTTCGGGGTGCGGCCATGCGCGTCGCCGATACCGCCCACGTCCACGCCGAGCAGTTTCAGCTTGGCGCTCATGTCTGCGCCGACGAAGGCGTTTTCGTTACCCAGGATATGGTCAACGGCGACCTGCGCCATTTTGTAGCCAGGGGCGACCAGACCGTACACGCGGTTGTTCCAGCTTGCACATTCGCCGATCGCGTAGATATCCGGATCGGACGTCTGGCACGCATCGTTAATCATGATGCCGCCGCGCTGCGCCACGGCCAGACCGCACTGGGTCGCCATTTTATCGCGCGGGCGAATACCGGTAGAGAAGACGATAAAGTCCACTTCCAGCTCGCTGCCATCGGCAAAGCGCATGGTTTTGCGCGCTTCGGTGCCTTCCTGAACGATCTCTTTGGTGTTTTTGCTGGTGTGAACTTTCACACCCATGCTTTCGATTTTACGGCGGAGCTGGTCGCCACCCATGTGGTCGAGTTGTTCAGCCATCAGCATCGGGGCAAATTCGATGACGTGGGTTTCGACGCCTAAGTTTTTCAGTGCGCCTGCCGCTTCGAGGCCGAGCAGACCGCCACCGACTACCGCACCACGTTTACTGCGGCGCGCGCAGGATTCGATCGCTTTCAGGTCTTCGATGGTACGATATACGAAGCAATCCTGTGTTTCCGAGCCTTTGATCGGCGGGATCCATGGGTATGAGCCAGTCGCCATAATCAGCTTGTCGTAAAAAACCGTGCGTCCGGCACTGGAGTGGATCACTTTTTCCTGACGGTTAATGGTGATGGCGCGTTCGCCGACCAACACGTTAACGCCATGCTTCTCGTAGAAACCTTCACGGACCAGAGAAAGTTCTTCAGCAGTGTGGTGGGAGAAGTAGGAGGACAGGTGCACACGATCGTACGCCTTACGGGGTTCTTCACAGAAGACGGTAATATCAAACTGGGTAGCGTCCGCTTTATCGAGAAGATCCTCAATAAAGCGATGGCCGACCATGCCGTTACCAATGATAGCGAGTCTGACTTTGCTCATTTTTGCCTCGATTTCTTTTCTATTACTGCCTACCTTAACGATTCAGCAAAGGCGCTTATTGATGCAAATCAAATACGCCTTCAACTACTCCTTAGTGAGTAGATCGCTGATTTGTCAGGATTTTTCTAAGTGGCGGAAATAACTCGCTTTTAATAAGCGCTGAATTTGTGTACAAAATTTGAGGTTAATCTGCAAAAGTTCGTACTCCCAAATTTCAGCCGTGTTTTTCAGGGGAAAGGTATGTCTACATCACCGCTTTGGCTGGTTCAGAACGTTCGGTTACCGCAGCAAGATGGGTTATGGCAAATCGCCATTGAGAATGGCCGTTTTGGCGAAATTACCCCGATGGGTGATGCGCCCGATGAGAGCCACGAAGTCCTCAACGCCCGGGGCGGCCTGGCGATTCCGCCGTTTATTGAACCGCATATTCATCTCGATACCACTCAGACGGCCGGTGAGCCGAACTGGAACCAGTCTGGAACCCTTTTTGAGGGCATCGAACGCTGGGCGGAACGTAAAGCGTTGCTCAGCCATGACGATGTCAAAGCGCGTGCGTGGAAGACGTTGAAATGGCAAATGGCCAACGGCATTCAGTTTGTTCGCACTCACGTTGACGTTTCTGACCCTACGCTGACGGCGCTAAAAGCGATGCTGGAAGTGAAGCAGGAGGTGGCACCGTGGATAACGCTGCAAATCGTTGCTTTCCCGCAGGAGGGGATTCTTTCCTATCCCAACGGTGCGGCGCTGCTTGAAGAAGCGTTACAGCTCGGCGCAGACGTGGTCGGCGCCATCCCGCATTTTGAATTCACCCGCGAATACGGCGTGCAGTCGCTGCACATCGCGTTTGAACTGGCGAAAAAATATGATCGCCCGCTGGATATTCACTGCGACGAAATTGACGATGAGCAGTCACGATTTGTCGAAACGGTTGCCACGCTGGCCTACGAGGCAGGGATTGGATCGCGCGTCACCGCCAGCCACACCACCGCGATGCACTCCTACAATGGGGCATACACCTCGCGGCTGTTCCGCTTGCTGAAAATGTCCGGCATCAACTTTGTCGCTAACCCACTGGTGAACATTCATTTGCAGGGGCGTTTTGACGATTACCCGAAACGCCGTGGGATTACGCGCGTGAAAGAGTTACAGGAAGCGGGTATCAACGTCTGCTTCGGTCATGACGATGTTTTCGACCCGTGGTATCCGCTGGGGACGGGTAACATGCTGCAAGTGCTGCACATGGGGCTACACGTCTGTCAGATGATGGGTTATCAGCAGATCGACAGCGGACTGAATTTGATTACCCATAACAGCGCGCGCACGTTTGGGCTGACGGATTACGGTATCAAAACCGGTAACCCGGCGAATCTGATCATATTGCCTGCGGAAAGTGGTTTTGACGCGGTGCGCTGCCAGGTGCCGGTGCGCTGGTCGATTCGTCAGGGAAGAGTGATTGCGACGACGCAGCTGGCGCAAACCTGGATTCAGACGGATAGCGGGGGAGAAGAGGTGAGTTTTAGTCAAAAACAGCCCCTTCGCTGAGCGCAAAGGGGCGTAAGGGTTAGTGCGAAGCCGCTACCGTGTTGTGCTGACGGTGGCGGGTCACAAAGCCCAGAATCAAACACATGACAAACACCACGGCATACAGACCATTAGCCGTTTGCAGCGCCGCCAGCGGGCCGCTGTGCGCCACAATCGGGCCAGTCACCACGAAGGTCAGCATGGTGCCGATGGTCCCGCAGGTCAGCACAAAGTTCACAAGTTTAGGTGAGGCCACTTTGGTTTGCAGAGAGCCGAGGGTGATGATTGAGGTATAAATCGCGCTGGAGAAGAAACCGAGCGTCAGAATAAACCACGCCATATGCTCAGGCGCACCGTTGATAAACAGATACATCAGCACGGTTGCCAGACCCGCCAGCACGGTCAAAATGCGCTGCAAATCGAAGAAGCGCAGGATGAAGCTAAACGCCCACATGCCGAACATGTATGACATCCAGAAATCGCTCACCAGTTTGCCCGCGTCGTTCAGGCTCATGCCCAGGCCTTTCGCATATTCCGGAACCCAGGAGATAAAGCCCAGCTGGCCGAGGATATAGCACAGCGCCGCAACGGACAGGAACAGAACGCCGATCCCCCATTTCTCTTTTGCGACAGGCTGCGTGCTCTGCTCCGCCTTTTTACCCAGGACCGGGAATTCACAGCCGAAGGTCAGCACAAAAATAGCCACGTAGACCAACCCGATACAGGCGTATACCCAGTACCACTCGATGCTGCGCGCCAGCAGAACGGCGGCCACCATGGGGAAAATCATCCCCGCCATACTGAAGAAGGAGTCGGTGAACAGCAGGCGTGCGCCGCGCTGACGGCCTTCATACATGTGGGTAATCAGGAACGTACCGATGGACATGGTAATCCCGCTGACCAGGCCCAATACAAACATTGAGACGGAGAACAGCGCGATACTGTGGCTGACCATCAGTCCCGCCACGGCAGCGACCATCAGGACAAAGCCGAAACGCAGCTGGGTTTTCAGCGGCACGATTTCCATCAGCCAGGCATTCAGGAAAATGGAGATCAGGATACCGGCGTTGAGGAAGGTAAAGGTGTTACTCATGCTGGAAACAGGGAGCTGGAAATAGTTGGCGATATCACCCATCACCATTCCGGTGACGATCACCAGTGCGCCGGTCAGGGCGTACGAGAAGAAGCTGATCCATGTGAGCTTAATGCGATTGCTGTTAGTCATGTCTGGCCTGTGAATTTACCCGGGTACTTCACGCTGCAGAGGCGTTTCCCGCCTGCCTGCGACACGAATTAATGCGGGTAATGAAAAGTAAAACGCGTTGATCGCGCCGTGTGCGCAGGGATTTTAATCATTAAAGTGATCCATACAAATGTTTTATGAAAATTAAGATCTGCATTGCAACTGTCAATGTGATCTAAGTCACTTTTATGTCAGCCGGTTTCCACTCTTTTTACGGTTACAACTGTTTCAAATTCGTAAAATTAGGTAAAAGGCTGGCCTCCATCCATACTGCTCTTTAGAATCAAGCCACTTGCCTTTTTTACTGCGCTTTGTTAAGGAATTCTCATGCTCAAATCAACTCTGGCGGCTGTCGCGGCTGTGTTTGCCCTCTCTGCTGTTTCTCCTGCTGTTCTGGCAGCGAAAGGCGACCCCCATGTTTTGCTGACAACGTCTGCCGGGAATATTGAGCTGGAACTGAATAGCCAGAAAGCTCCTGTATCGGTGAAAAACTTCCTCGATTACGTGAACAATGGTTTCTATAACAACACCACGTTTCACCGTGTGATCCCGGGGTTCATGCTCCAGGGTGGCGGATTCAACGAGCAGATGCAGCAAAAGCAGCCGAATGCGCCAATCAAAAACGAAGCCGACAATGGTCTGCGTAACACGCGTGGCACCATTTCGATGGCCCGTACTGCGGACAAAGACAGCGCCACCAGCCAGTTCTTCCTGAACGTTGCGGACAACGCTTTCCTCGATCACGGCCAGCGCGACTTCGGTTATGCGGTATTCGGTAAAGTGGTAAAAGGCATGGATGTGGCCGATAAAATCTCTCAGGTCCAGACGCACGACGTCGGTCCTTACCAGAATGTACCGACAAAACCGGTCGTTATTCTGTCCGCAAAAGTTCTGCCGTAACCCTTTTCTCTGCGGGCGGTTCTCGCCCGCATCATTTGCATCTCCCTGCGAAAGCGCGTTTTGCTGCTTATACTTGTGGCAAACGGACATATCAGGGAGGCGTTAAGTGAAAAAACTCACCGACAGGCAAAAATCCCGTCTCTGGGAACAGCAGCGCAACGTAAACTTTCAGGCCAGTCGGCGCCTGGAAGGTGTCGATAGCCCGCTCGTCACGCTAAATGCAGCAGACGCTCAACTTCGTCTTGAGGAACTCAGGAGGCATTATGAGCGATAAAATCGGTGACGATCGCGATCCGTACCTCTATCCCGGCCTGAACGTGATGCGCAATAAGCTCAATATCCGTCAGGCGGAGCGCCTTGCGCAGGCCTCATATGAACTCACGGCCTTACGCGCCGCAACCCTCCCGCTTGGACCGCCCGCCCGCGGTTTGCCGCACCTGTGCGCCATTCATCGCCATCTTTATCAGGATATTTTCGACTGGGCGGGTGATATCCGCGAAGTCGATATTTATCAGGGCGATACGCGATTCTGTCATTTCGCGTATATCGAAAAAGAAGGCAACGGCCTGATGCAAGATCTTGAGGAAGAGGGCTATCTTGTCGGGCTCGAGAAAAGGGAGTTTATCGCCCGTCTCAGCCATTACTATTGCGAGATCAACGTCCTGCATCCGTTCCGGATTGGTAACGGGATCGCGCAACGCGTCTTTTTCGAGCAACTGGCCATCCACGCGGGGTATCAGCTGAGCTGGAAAGACATCGAACCCGATTTCTGGTCTGCAGCCAATCAGAGCGGGGCCATGGGCGATTTAACCGACCTGACAACCATCTTTGCCAAAGTAGTGAGCGAAGCGCGGGAAACTGAGTAGAATAGGGCGGCTAATTTTTGGAGCCGCCATGATTCTGCTGATTGATAATTACGATTCATTTACCTGGAACCTGTACCAGTACTTTTGTGAACTGGGTGCTGAGGTGGTGGTCCGGCGTAATGATGAGGTGACGCTGGCAGATATCAACGCGCTGGCACCGCAGAAAATTGTCATTTCGCCAGGGCCTTGTACCCCCTCTGAATCCGGTATTTCGCTGGATGTTATCCGCGATTTTGCTGGCAAACTGCCGATTCTGGGCGTCTGCCTGGGGCATCAGGCGATCGGCCAGGTCTTTGGCGCGACCATCGTTCGTGCCGCCAAAGTGATGCACGGCAAAACCTCGCCGGTGACGCATACCGGAACCGGCGTGTTTCGCGGCCTGAACAATCCCCTCACGGTGACGCGCTATCATTCGCTGATAATTGACCCGCCCACGCTACCCGATTGCTTTGATGTGACCGCCTGGAGCGACACCCAGGAGATCATGGGCATTCGCCATCGCGAATGGGATCTCGAAGGCGTGCAGTTCCATCCGGAAAGCATCCTGAGCGAACAGGGCCATCAACTGCTGGCTAATTTCCTCCATCGTTGATTGGTTATTGCTTTGTTGTGATTTTTTATGCATATTTTGTGATTATATTTTCACTGTTAATGTGACATAAAATGGATGGGCATGACATGGCAACTGAACAATCTGCAATTACGCGCGCAACTTTCGATGAAGTTATCCTGCCGATTTATGCACCGGCTGAGTTTATCCCGGTAAAAGGGAAAGGCAGCCGCGTGTGGGATCAGCAGAGCAAAGAGTACGTTGATTTTGCGGGTGGTATTGCGGTGACGGCGCTGGGGCATTGCCATCCTGCTCTGGTCGAGGCGTTAAAAACGCAGGGCGAAACCCTGTGGCACACCAGCAACGTGTTCACTAATGAACCCGCGCTGCGTCTGGGGCGCAAAATTATCGACGCCACGTTTGCCGAGCGCGTTCTTTTCATGAACTCAGGTACCGAAGCTAACGAAACTGCGTTCAAGCTGGCGCGTTACTACGCGTCTACGCGTCATAGCCCGTACAAAACCAAAATTATTGCTTTCCATAACGCCTTCCACGGCCGCTCGCTGTTTACGGTTTCCGTCGGCGGACAGCCGAAGTATTCCGATGGATTTGGCCCAAAACCTGCCGACATCATCCATGTGCCGTTTAACGATCTCCACGCCGTAAAAGCGGTAATGGACGACCACACCTGCGCGATTGTGGTGGAGCCGATTCAGGGCGAAGGCGGTGTAATGGCGGCGACGCCAGAGTTTCTGAAAGGCCTGCGTGAACTGTGCGACGAACATCAGGCGCTGCTGGTGTTTGATGAAGTGCAGAGCGGAATGGGGCGTACCGGCGATCTGTTTGCTTACATGCATTACGGCGTGACGCCGGACATTCTGACCAGCGCCAAAGCGCTCGGCGGCGGCTTCCCGGTCAGCGCCGTGCTGACGACGCAGGAGATCGCGTCGGCATTCCATGTAGGATCTCACGGTTCGACCTACGGCGGGAATCCGCTGGCCTGCGCTATCGCTGGCGCGGCGTTTGATATTATCAACACGCCAGACGTGCTGAACGGCGTGAGCGCGAAACGCGAACAGTTTGTGAAACATCTTCAGCAGATCGATGCGCAGTACGATGTGTTCAGTGATATTCGTGGAATGGGACTGCTGGTTGGCGCGGAACTGAAACCCCAATACAAAGGCCGTGCGCGCGATTTCCTCCATGCTGCTGCACACGAAGGGGTGATGGTGCTGAATGCCGGACCGGACGTCATGCGCTTTGCGCCGTCGCTGGTGATTGAAGCACAGGATATTGACGACGGTATGGCGCGCTTTGCCGCAGCCGTTGGGAAAATCGTTAAGGGTTAATTGGATTCGCGCCGCAACAGGCGCGTTAACCAAATACCGTGATGCGGGCGTTGTCGCCATGCCACCGACGAAATGGTGTGCATGGTGCTCAGATGCCCGAGTATGCGCTGTAAGTGCTGTTCCAGCGTGCTCATCGGACCGTAGGTGAGCGTTTCTGGCCCTTCAAGAATATTAATATCCCCCGATTCCCCCGGCGCATCATATTCCAGGCGCTGCTGACACCGCTGCAACGCAATTTCACACGACTGCAAATAGCGCTGCGCCAGATCCGGCGTCAGCATCGTATGCTCGCGCGCCAGCGTGGTCATTGCGTTGATATGTTCGACGATGAACTGGCTGTGCGTCACCCAGAGTTTCATATCGGCCAGATAGTGCGAATTAAAGCCCGGCTCTTGCATGGCTTGGTTCAGCGAGTTAAACAGCGCGTTATGAGCCTGATTGACCTTCATGCGCTGGTACGCCAGCGGCGACGGCTGCGGATCGGCGCTGAGGATCAGGCGAATAGCCTGCTGGTCGGCCTCGAGCGCATCGTGAGCATTCTGGCGCAACAGCCCGCTTTGCCACTGCGGCCACAGCCAGACCATGCCGCCAAACGCAATCAGACAGCCAATCAGCGTATCCACCAGTCGGGCGACAATAAACTGTTCGCCATTCAGGGTAAGCAGTTGCAGGGTATACACCGCGGTGACCGTAAAGCCGACCATTGCCCAGCCATAGTTTTTACGGATAAACAGATAGCTGACCAGCGTGATAAGCAGCATGCCCGCCAGGGTATAACCGTCCGGAACGTGGAGGTGCAGCGTGACGCCCGCAATCACCAGGCCGGCAATAGTCCCGCCCGCCCGGTGCAGGATCCGCACGCGCGTCGCGCCATAGCCGTTCTGCGTCACGAACAGCACAGTCATTAAAATCCAGTAGGGCTTGGGTAAATGCAGCGCCACGCCCATCAGGCTGGCGATACTCAGCATCACGCTAATGCGCGCCGCATTTCGCAGGGCAGAGGATTTAAAAGACAGATAGCTTTTCAGCGCTGGCAGTAGCGGCAGCCGTTTCTGCTTATCCGCCATCAGGTCACGGGAATAGAGCGGACGTTGGGTGCGCAGCACACGTGCGATGCGGCTGAAATGCCATGCGCAGAACTGCCCGACCGGGTTATCCGGATGCTGACGGGCAATTTTCTCCAGCGCGCCCAATGGCTTATCCATGGTAAAGCGCGTGGGATAGCGGTGATAAAGAATATCGTCAGCCAGCACGCGCAGACGCGCCGCGACCGTCTGGGCATTCCAGCGGATCACCGCTTCGGCGTGGCTGCGCTCCACCAGTTTTTGCACTTCCTGCGGATGATGCAGGCTGACGGAGATATGTTCCTGGAGATCCAGCCCTACCTGAAACGTGCGCAGCAGCCGTTTGTATTCATGATTTTTATTGGCCGCCAGCATGTGCAGCTGCTGATAGCACTGGCTGATTAAATCGACCACTTTTTGCTGACGCGTCAACAGCGGCGGCAGCGCCTTTTCCGGGTCGGTGTGCTGCGTCAGCAGGGTGTATTTTGCTTCGCAGTAATCAGCGAGCTGAACGTAGAGCAGGCTTAAGGATTCGCGCAAAGGCTGCTCGCGCCACATCCAAAACCAGAACCAGTTGAATAATCCGTACCACAGCGTGCCGAACGCGTAGATCAGCAACGGTTCCCAGACGGGCATATTCCCGGCGAGGCTGAGGGTGAAAATCGAGGCAATTAGCGACGCGGGGAGCAATCGGGCATGCAGAGAACTGATTTCCGCCGTCACGCCGAGCGTGAGTGCCAGCACGGTTAAAATCAGTGGCAAGGGGATATCGCGCGCCAGCAAAAGCTGTACCGCAAGACTGCATCCGGCAAACAGCGATCCGCCAATAATCAGGCGTTTGAAAAAGCGTTTATGCGGCGTATCGAGACCGGCAATGTTACAGCAGGCAGGGACGAGGGAAAAAAGCAGACCGTGTTGCAGATGACCCAGAATCAAACCGACGGCCACGGGGAGACATAACACCAGCGTTTGCCGAAGTGCGTAGTTAACTTCCGGGTGATAGATCAGCCTGCGCCACATAGATGCCAGAGACAAAAACGGCGTGACACCTTGCGATGCCACGCCGTTCGACCGGAATTAACGCGTTCCGTAAACCACAATGGTTTTACCGTGGGCGGAGATCAGGTTCTGATCTTCCAGCATTTTCAGAATACGGCCAACGGTTTCACGGGAGCAACCGACGATCTGACCAATTTCTTGACGGGTAATTTTAATTTGCATGCCGTCAGGGTGAGTCATAGCGTCAGGCTGTTTCGCCAGGTTCAACAGCGTTTGCGCGATGCGGCCGGTCACATCCAGGAAGGCGAGGTTACCCACTTTCTCGGAGGTGATTTGCAGGCGGCGAGCCATCTGCGAAGACAGGCGCAACAGAATATCCGGGTTAACCTGAATCAACTGACGGAATTTTTTGTAGGAGATCTCAGCCACTTCACAGGCCGATTTTGCACGTACCCAGGCGCTACGTTCCTGGCCTTCTTCAAACAGGCCCAGTTCGCCGATGAAATCGCCCTGGTTCAGATAAGAAAGGATCATCTCTTTTCCTTCTTCATCTTTAATAAGCACTGCCACCGAGCCTTTGACGATGTAATACAACGTTTCCGCTTTTTCACCCTGGTGAATCAGCGTGCTCTTCGATGGGTACTTATGAATATGGCAATGAGACAAGAACCATTCGAGAGTCGGGTCTGTTTGCGGTTTGCCAAGCACCATGCGCTGTTATCCTCTGTTATAAGCTGTCACCAGAGTCATAAATCGCATCCTGACTCTGGGGTTGCAATCGAATTCTTCCCCGTACCTGGGAATTAGGCTGTCATAAATGTTTGCAGCCTGTAATGTTTGATGTCCTCTGCATACATGTGTAACGTCAATGTATTACTGTAGCATCCAGAGTGTTTTAGCATAGCTTTTGCCGCGTGTCTCCTGGTGTCTCGCTTCAGCATGACGCAGGTCGACTTCCGTTGCGAGAATTGTAACGCACGGGTAATCTGTCCGGAAAAATGCAACGTCGGAGTGAATAAAATGCAAGCGCGTGTGAAATGGGTTGAAGGTTTAACGTTCCTCGGCGAATCCGCTTCAGGACACCAGATTTTGATGGATGGCAACTCCGGCGATAAAGCGCCAAGTCCGATGGAAGTGGTGCTGATGGCGGCGGGTGGATGCAGCGCCATCGACGTGGTCTCGATTCTGCAAAAAGGGCGTCATGACGTCACCGATTGCGAAGTGAAGCTGACATCAGAGCGTCGCGAAGAAGCGCCGCGTCTGTTTACGCACATCAATCTGCACTTCATTGTGACCGGCAAAGCGCTGAAAGATGCCGCGGTTTCCCGTGCGGTGGATCTTTCTGCGGAGAAGTACTGCTCGGTCGCGTTGATGCTGGAAAAAGCGGTGAAAATCACGCATTCGTATGAAGTGATTGAAGCGTAAGCGTTGACGAGATTTAGCCCTCTCCCATGAGGAGAGGGAATAAGATCATTCGATCTTTTTGCCTTCCATCAGCCGTTGCACCAGCGGCATCATGATCAGCTCCATCGCCAGTCCCATTTTCCCGCCCGGCACGACCAGCGTATTTATGTGCGAAATAAACGAGCCCTGCAGCATTGCCAGCAGCCACGGATAATCAATATCTTCCAGATTACGGAAGTGAATCACCACAAAGCTTTCGTCGAGCGACGGAATCGTTTTGGCGGCGAAGGGATTTGACGTATCCACTGTAGGCACGCGCTGGAAGTTGATGTGCGTGCGCGAAAACTGCGGCGTCAGGAAGTTAATGTAATCTTCCATCGAGCGTACCACTGAATCCATGACTGCCTCACGCGAGTGGCCGCGCTCGCTGGTGTCGCGGGTGAGTTTCTGGATCCACTCCAGGTTGACGATAGGCACCACGCCGACCAACAGATCGACATGCCGCGCCACATCCTGTTGCGGCGTCACCACGCCGCCATGCAATCCTTCGTAAAACAGCACGTCGGTTGGTTCCGGCAGCGGCTGCCACGGCGTAAACGTGCCCGGCACCTGGTTCCACGGCACGGCTTCGTCATAGGTATGCAGATATTTACGCGATTGCCCTGTGCCCGTATGACCGTACTCGGCAAAGGTTTGTTCCAGCAAACCGAAGTCGTTGGCGTCTGGCCCGAAGTAGCTGATGTGTTTGCCGAGATCGCGCGCCTTGCGGATCTCCATGTCCATTTCAGGGCGGGTATAGCGATGAAAACTGTCGCCTTCTACCTCGGCGGCGCGCAAGTTGAGCTGCGCGAAAATCTTACGAAACGCGAGGCTGGTGGTCGTGGTTCCCGCACCACTTGAACCCGTAACGGCAATAACCGGATGTCTGGCGGACATAGCAACTCCCTGACTGGAATAATGAAGCGATCAGCCGCGAAACTGATTGCGCGGCATGATGTTGACGGTTTCGTGCAGTTCAGACCACACCAGCAATATCTCGCCATTTTGTAGCTGCCGTTTCACATCGGCGACCTTTTGTTCAAGCGAGCGTTCATGTTCACCATAATCG
The DNA here is from genome assembly GCF_000016325.1 of Enterobacter sp. 638. NCBI lineage: Bacteria > Pseudomonadati > Pseudomonadota > Gammaproteobacteria > Enterobacterales > Enterobacteriaceae > Enterobacter > Enterobacter sp. 638. The sequence goes on along the minus strand of NC_009436.1, from coordinate 4,077,712 downwards.
GTGCCTTCGCGTAATACAAAGCTTTCAATCAGGCTGTCCAGCGTTTCGGGAGCCAGATCTTGCCAGGGAATCATCATCGTGTTTTTTCCAGCCAGGGGGTTAACCAGTCGGGGATACGCGTTTCCAGCCACATTTTCGGACGCCGTAACGTACCGCCGATAAAACCAACGTGGCCGCCATGTTCGGTCAGCTGATACTGCACGTTTGCGGGCAAATATCCCGGTGCCGGAATCGAATGGTGATCCATAAAGGGATCGTCTTTCGCATGAATAATCAGTGTCGGTTTGGTTATCTGATTCAGCAACGGCATGGCGCTACACTGACGATAATAGTCTAGTGCGTCAGCAAAACCGTGGATCTTCGAGGTGATCAGATCGTCAAACTCCCGCAGACGGCGCATGCGCTTGAGCTGTTGCAGGTTGATTGGCAGCGTGTCGGGATAGGCTTTCAATTTGCGTGCCGCGTTAGCTTTCAGCAAATTCAGCAGATAGCGCTGATACACGCGCGAAAAGCCCTTTTCCATATGATAGCTGCACTGCTCCAGCATAAACGGCGCGGAGACGATCACCGCCGCGTCCAGCGGCACGGCGTCACTCTCTTTTGCCAGCAGGCAGGCCAGCATATTGCCACCCAACGAATAACCTACCGCTGCGGTAGGGGCTGCGCCGTAAGTCTTCGCCAGCCAGTGTAAAAACCAGGTGCCGTCTTCGGTTTCGCCGGAATGATAAATCCGCTCGCGACGGTTTGGCTCACCACTGCATCCGCGAAAATGCATCACCACACCGAGCCAGCCGCGCGCTTTTGCCGCGTGGATCAGGCCGTGCGCATACGGGCTGTGCAGGCTGCCTTCCAGCCCGTGGAACACCACCAGCCGGGGTTTATGCCTGGCCTGGTCGGGATCTTCGCTCCACGCTAAATCGACGAAATCGCCGTCCGGCAGGTCGAGGCGCTGCCAGTGCGGGTCAAATTGCAGTTTACGGCGCAGGAGCCTTGGCAGCATGGTTTGCAGATGCGGGTTAGCGACGCCCCGCATTGGTACGAATTCGGCGCTCTCTTCACACGCGATATCAAAGTCAGATGGAATAATTTGGGTCATAACGATGCGATGTTCACTCTTGTCAGCCTTTACTATACCTGCCGAAGCGGATCCTGTTTACGAAAATGAGGCGGTATTGACCTCCGATTCAGCTTATTCCTGCCTGAGCTAGCGTTTTTTTCCGAAACATTATCTGATCTTGATCATATATATTCATTCTGATTATTACTCTCAGGCTAATGATTCACCTCTACGCTTAATTGATGCCTTTCTCACCAGAGCGCACACTTTACTCAGCGTTAAGCAAATCAAAATGATGTGCTGAATCAGGAGGTTAATAATGTTATCTGGGCAAACGCCACCCCGGGTCTGGAACACACGCCGCACAGAGAAAGCGCGCCGTCTGGCTTCCGTTCCGGTGCAGGGCAAAGTACTGCCAACCGACGATTTCGTCGCCATGCTGGAAAAACTGATCGCTCCAGGCGACAAAGTCGTGCTGGAAGGCAACAACCAGAAGCAGGCAGATTTTCTGTCCCGCTCACTTGCTGAAGTGAACCCGCAAATCGTCCATGACCTGCATATGATTATGCCGAGCGTCGGGCGCAGCGAGCATCTCGATATCTTTGAAAAGGGCATCGCCCACAAGCTTGATTTCTCCTTCTCCGGTACGCAAAGCCTGCGCATTTCGCAGCTGCTGGAAGACGGTCTTCTCGAAATCGGCGCTATCCACACCTACATCGAACTTTACTCCCGTCTTTACGTGGATCTCTCGCCAAACGTGGCGCTGATTGCCGGTTTCAAAGCCGACCGCAAAGGCAATCTGTACACCGGCGCAAGCACCGAAGACACGCCCGCGCTGGTTGAAGCCGCTGCGTTCCATGACGGTATCGTCATTGCGCAGGTGAACGAGCTGGTCGACGACGAATGTGACCTGCCGCGTGTGGATATCCCCGGTTCCTGGATTGACTACGTGGTGGTGGCGGACAGACCGTTCTTTATCGAACCGCTGTTCACCCGCGACCCGCGCCTGATCAAGCAAGAACACATTCTGATGGCGATGATGGCGATTAAAGGCATCTACGCAGAACATCAGGTCCAGTCCCTGAACCACGGGATCGGGTTTAACACCGCCGCGATTGAACTCCTGCTGCCCACCTACGGCGAGCAGCTCGGTCTGAAAGGCAAAATCTGTAAGCACTGGACACTGAACCCGCATCCGACGCTGATCCCGGCGATTGAGAGTGGCTGGGTCGAAAGCGTGCACTGCTTCGGCGGCGAGCTGGGCATGGAGGAGTACATCCGCGCGCGCCCTGACGTGTTCTTTACCGGGGCCGACGGCTCGATGCGATCTAACCGCGCGTTCTGCCAGCTGGCAGGCCAGTACGCGGTAGACATGTTTATCGGCTCCACGTTGCAGGTGGATGGCGATGCCAACTCCTCGACGGTGACGCGCGGTCGTCTCTCTGGCTTTGGCGGTGCGCCAAACATGGGCCACGATCCGCACGGTCGTCGTCATGCGACGCCTGCCTGGCTGAACATGAAAACCGAACCTGACCCAATGCAGCGCGGTAAAAAGCTGGTGGTGCAGATGGTCGAAACATTCCAGGCGGGTGTAAAACCGACCTTCGTCGAAAAACTCGATGCCATCGAAGTGGCGAAATCCGCCGGAATGCCGCTCGCGCCGGTGATGATTTATGGCGATGACGTCACCCACGTCCTGACGGAAGAGGGGATCGCTTACCTGTATCGCGCCGAAAGTCTGGAAGAACGTCGGGCAATGGTTGCGGCGGTCGCCGGGATCACTGATATCGGCCTGGGCGTTGACGCCAAACGCGTCGCGGCGCTGCGCCAGAGTGGCAAAGTGGTTTACCCGGAAGACATGGGCATTCGCCGCACTGACGCCACGCGTTCCCTGCTGGCGGCCGGTAGCGTGTCGGATCTGGTCGAATGGTCCGGCGGTCTTTACAACCCACCTGCGAAATTCCGGAGCTGGTAATGAAACTTCTGCCCCAGATTCAGGTTGAAGGCGGTGCCGAATGGCTGGCGCGAACCGCCACGCAGTGTCTGATTGACGAAGCACGATTAAGCCCGAAACCCGGTCTGGTGGACAGTCGGGGGAACGGCGCGCACCACGATCTCACGCTCGCTCTGATGGAGCGCTCTGCGCAAAGTTTAACGCCGACGTTCCAGGCGCTGGCGCTGCAAAGCTGGCAGCGCCCGGCAGATATTTCGCTTCGACAAACTATAGGGCGGCTCGGACGCGAAGGCGAACAGCAGATGATGGCGGCGACAAACGGCGTCAACACCCATCGCGGGGCGATTTGGGCGCTGGGTCTGCTGGTCAGCGCGGTCGCCATGCTTGGCGGCGATGCCAAACCGCAGACCGTCGCAGCAACCGCCGCTGAACTGGCGAAACTGCCTGATGACGCCGCACCGAAAGTCTTCAGCAAAGGGCTTCGCGCCACGCACCGTTACCGTGTTCCGGGCGCGCGCGAAGAGGCGCAGCAGGCGTTTCCGCACATTATTCAGCGGGCATTGCCGCAGCTTCGGCTCAGCCGACTCAACGGCAGCAGCGAAACGCACAGCCGGCTTGATGCGCTGATGGCGATCATGACCACCCTCACCGACACTTGCGTGTTGTCTCGTGCCGGAATGGAAGGGCTGGACGCCATGCAAGACGGTGCCCGTGCGGTGCTGAGCGCAGGCGGTACGGCGCAACCTGACGGACAGCGCGCGCTGGCAGCGTTAGATCGCCACATGCTGGCGCTCAACGCATCGCCCGGAGGCGCGGCCGATCTGCTTGCCGCGACGCTGTTTCTTGATCGCATAGAGTCGCCTTATTCACAGCATTAAGAGGATGTTATGGAAAAAATCACATTGACCGTGCCAGCCAGCCGCGTAGTGAGCGGCAGGGCGCTGGCAGGGGTTGTCGGCTCCGGTGACATGGAGGTGTTATTCACCGCCGACCCGAGCCAGACGTTAACCATCGAAATCACCACGTCTGTCGATAACAGCCGTAGCCGCTGGGAAGCGCTGTTCAACCGTCTGCAAACCGTGAGCAGCTTGCCTGCCGGGACGCTGACGATTCACGATTTTGGTGCCACACCTGGCGTGGCGCGCATCCGTATCGAACAGGTTTTTGAGGAGGTGAGCTATGCGTGACGATCGCAGTTTTATCGAATTAAAAGCGCGTCAGCGTGCGCATGCCCTGCTGGACGACGGCAGCTACCGCGAACTGCTGGACCCGTTTGAAGGCATCACCTCTCCGTGGCTGGCCGCGCAGGGCATCGTCCCGCAGGCGGATGACGGCATGGTGGTGGCGAAAGGCACTATCAACGGCAAACCGGCCGTGGTTGTGGCGATTGAAGGCGCGTTCCAGGGCGGCAGCATGGGCGAAGTGTCCGGTGCCAAAATGGCGGCGGCGCTGGAGTTGGCGGCGGAAGATAACCGCATCGGCATTCCGACGCAGGCGGTATTAAGCCTCGAAACCGGTGGCGTGCGTTTGCAGGAAGCCAACCTCGGGCTGGCGGCAATTGCCGATATCCACGCAGCGATCGTCGATTTGCGTCGCTACACGCCGGTTGTGGGCATTGTCGCCGGGACCGTCGGCTGCTTCGGCGGGATGTCTATCGCGGCGGCGCTGTGCAGTTATCTGATCGTGACCCGTGAAGCGCGTCTCGGCCTGAATGGCCCGCAGGTTATCGAGCAGGAAGCGGGGATTGAAGAGTACGACTCCCGCGATCGTCCGTTTATCTGGAGCATGACCGGCGGCGAAATTCGCTACCAGAGTGGTCTGGTGGATGCGCTGGTGGGCGACGGCGTGAATGCGGTGAAACAAGCCATGAATGACGCGATTGCGAAAGGCGTTCCGGCTAAACATCGCACCGATAACTACGACTGGTATCTGGATCGTCTGTCGAATTTCGACACGCGCAAACAGGCTGATACCGAACAAATTCACGCGCTTTTTGCCCGGGAGGTGAAATGATGACTAATTCAACAAGCCGTGGCGAATTATGGCTGCAAACGCTGGCCCCCGAGGCAAAACGTCTTGATGGCCTGTGCCCGTCCGTGCAGGCGGCAGACGGTGAAATAAACGGCGAAGCGGTACGTTTTATTGCCGTAGTACCGGATGCCAATAACCATTTCCCGCGCGCTGCGCTGGGCGAAGTGGGCCTGATGGAAGGCTGGACGCTGGCGAAAGTGGTGAGTGAAACTGTGGCCGCCGATGCGGATAAAGCCGTGAAGCGCCCGATTGTGGCGGTGATTGATGTGCCAAGCCAGGCGTATGGCCGTCGTGAAGAGGCGTTTGGGATTCACCAGGCGCTGGCCGGTGCGGCTGCGGCGTATGCCAACGCGCGTCTGGCCGGTCATCCGGTGATTGGGCTGATCGTCGGCAAAGCGATGTCGGGCGCGTTTCTGGCGCACGGCTATCAGGCTAACTGTCTGATTGCCTTCAACGACAAAGGCGTGCTGATTCATGCGATGGGCAAAGAGTCCGCCGCGCGCATCACCCTGCGTACCGTCGAGGCGCTGGAAAAACTGGCGGCCACCATTCCGCCAATGGCGTACGACATCAGTAATTACGCCACGTTGGGGCTGCTTGAAAACGTGCTGGATATCAGCAACCCCGATGCGCCATCGGAAAACGATGTGGCACAGGTGACATCCACCCTGCAACAGGCCATCAACGACGCGCGTCAGGACACCACGCTAAAAAGCCGTTTGGGTGCTGACAACCGCCGCAGCTCTGCTCTCGTTCGTGAACGCATGCGAGCAAGCTGGTAAGTAGAAAAAGAGACCTGCCAGAGGCATTTCCCCGCGGGCGTAGCGATTGCGCCCGTGCGGGAGCGTGCATTCTGAAAATAATAATCATCGCGCCAGTGCTAAAACTTTTTTACTACAGGTGATTTATGACTTACGTAATTGTTCATGCTCTTGCACCGATTTTCATCATCATGCTGCTGGGATTCTGGGCCGGTAAGGCAAAGATGGTTGATAACAAAAATGTTTCCCTGCTCAATATTTTCGTCATGGATTTTGCTCTGCCCGCCGCGCTGTTCAGTGCGACGGTACAAACGCCGTGGACCGGCATAGTGGCGCAGTCGCCGCTGATTCTGGTGCTGACGTTGGCGATGTGGGTGACCTACGCGGGCATCTATTTCCTCGCCACTAAAGTCTTCAAAAAATCGCCGCAGGATGCCGCGGTGCTGACGCTGACCGTTGCGTTGCCAAACTACGCCGCGCTGGGCCTGCCGATTCTGGGCAGCGTGCTGGGCGAAGGGTCTGCGACGTCGCTCTCCGTGGCGGTCTCCATCGCCTGCGGATCCGTGCTGATGACGCCGTTCTGCCTGCTGATTCTGGAGCGTGAAAAAGCGCGTGCCGAAGGCGCGAATACCGGTTCAACGCTGTCGATGCTGCCCGTGCTGATGTGGCGTTCAATCAAAAAACCGATTGTGATGGGGCCGCTGCTGGGTGTGATTTTGTCTGCGATTGGCATCAAAATGCCGGAGCTGGTGCTGGCCGCGATTAAACCGCTGGGCCTGGCGGCAACGGCTGCCGCGCTGTTCCTGACGGGCGTTATCCTGTCTGCCCGTAAGCTGCAGATCAACACCATGGTGATTAGCGCCACCATCACCAAGCTGCTGATTCAGCCAGCGATTGCGTGGGGTATTGTGCTGATTTTCGGTCTGCACGGTTCCGTGGCGATCACCGCAATCCTGATGATTGCGCTGTCTGCCGGTTTCTTTGGCGTGGTCTTCGGCAACCGCTTTGGCGTGCAGTCCCCTGATGCAGAAGCGGTGCTGCTGTTAAGCTCGGTCCTGTGTATCCTGTCGTTGCCGCTGTTTATCTCACTGACTTCAGGAATGTAATCATGACCGCAACATTACGCCCGCACGATCTTATCTGGCTTACCGCGCGTGACGCGCTGGAAGGTATCACCGAATCCTGGGTGGATAGCGTGTGGCATACCGGTTTGCCAGTGGTGGTGCGGCGTGATGTTGATGATGCAGGACGAATTCCCGTTGGCGTGCGTGGTTTAAAACGTGACCAGCGCGCGGCGGGATGGGTGAACGCTGCGTGCGTGACGCGCGTGGTATCTCCGGAAGATCTCAGCGCTCAGGGCGATCTGCTGCGCTCACCTTTTATTACTCAGCCGCCGGTTCAGGTAGCGCTTCAACTGGCTCAGCAGGCGTGGCCGTGGACGTGGGGCATCACCGGAAGCACGGGTTACGCGCTGGCGACCGGCATTCCGGTTATCCACACCGACAGCGATCTCGATCTGCTGATCCGTGCGCCGCAGCCCTTGCCAGCGGCGGCTTTCGAACGCTGGCAGTCTCAGCTCAGCAGCGCCCTTTGTCGCGCCGATACGCAGGTAGAAACGCCGCTTGGCGGCTTTGCGCTGAACGAATGGCTGCGCGACGGTAAAGCGTTGCTGAAAACACGTCGTGGGCCGCGCCTGATTGCCGACCCATGGCACAGGGAGGAATGATGAAAATTCTGTTTACCTTTCCGGGGCAGGGGACGCAGCATCCTGGCATGCTGAAAGCGCTGCCGGGAACGGAGATAGCGCAGGCGCGAGAGGTACTGGGTGCAGAAGTCGATTCACTGGATTCACCCGACGCCTTGCAGCATACCCGTGCGGTTCAGCTCGCGCTGCTCATCGCCGGTGTGGCGTGGGCGCGTGAATTACAGCGTCGTGGCGTTTCACCCGATATCGTCAGCGGTTTGTCCATCGGCGCGTACCCGGCGGCGGTGATTGCCGGCGCGCTGGCGTTTAGCGATGCGCTCAAACTGGTGGCATTGCGCGGCGATCTGATGGAACAGGCGTATCCGCACGGCTATGGCCTGACGGCGATTATGGGGCTGACGCTAACGCAGGTTGAAAATCTTATTGAGGGGAGCGGAACCTATATCGCGAATCTCAATGCCGAAACGCAGATTGTGATTGCCGGTTCTGATGACGATATGGCGCAGGTGGCCAAACGCGCGCTGGAGAGAGGGGCGAGCAAAGCGCACCGACTCGCCGTGAGTGTGCCGTCGCATTGCGAACTGCTGGATAACCCTGCGCAAAAGCTGGTGGAGGCGTTTAGTCATGTCACGCTTTCTCGTCCGCGCTGCTCCTATCTCAGTGGCAGTACCGGACGCGTGCTGTGGACGCCGGAAAAGATTGCCGACGATCTCGCGATGAACATGGCGCGGACGGTGCGCTGGCAGGAGGCGGTGATTTCCGCCAACGAACGCGAGGCACGACTGGCGATTGAGATGCCGCCCGGCGGCGTATTGACCTGTCTGACGCGCCAGGCCGCGTGGGAAGGGGAGTCGATTTCGCTGGAACGCAGCGGCATTGATGTGGCGGTCCATCTGGCGCAACGCCTTAGAGCGTAGCGTTTTGCTCCCGGCTGCGGGCGTACATTCGGCCTTCCGCGGCCAGCGCTCGCAGGCTCGGGTCTTGCTCGCGGTTGCGCGCGAAGACAATGGCGATCAATTGCTGCATTTGATACGGCTGCGCCAGCTTGAGCAGTTGCACGGAATTTTCGTACACCTTTTTCATTCTGCCCGGCATCAGCGTAAAGCCAACACCCGCCTGCACCAGACTTAACATCGAGAAAATGTCGTTAACCCGCGTCACGATCTCCGGCTCGAAACCGGCGATGTGGAACGCCTCCTGAAAGCCTGCGTACGTCGCAAAGCCTTCCGCCAGCGAGACAAACTTCTGATCTTTGTAGTCGCGCAAATCGGCCAGACCATTGCCGATCAGCTTTGCTGACGCGGGCGCGGCAAGGAAGATATCGTCGTGGAACAAGGGTAAAACTTCGAGGCTGTTGCGGTCGATTTCACTTTCGGAGAGGGAGATCAGAATCGCGTCCAGCGAGCCTTCTTCCAGCAGATGCAGCAGCATTTCGTTAGACCCCATCGTCAGATCCATTTCCAGATCCGGACGGCGCAGCTTCATGCCCATAATCAGGCGCGGAACGGTTTCCATTGTCAGCGAATAGAGCGTGCCGACGCGCAAACGTCCCTGGCCGATACCGGCGATTTTACGCGCTTCGTCCAGCCCGCGATCCATTACCTGCATCACTTCATGGCAATACTCCAGCAGCGTCCATGCGGAGGGCAGCGCAATCAGATTGCGCCCTTTATGCGTGAACAGCGGGCAGCGCACGTTCTCTTCCAGCGTATGCAGCGCACGGTGAACGCTGACCCCGCTGAGGCCGAGCGTTTCTGCGGTGCGCGCGATATTGCCCTTTTCCATAAAGGTCATGAATATGCTGAGCTTGCGAAAAGTGATTTCGCTGGTGATGTCGATACTCATAACCCTCCGGGTCGTGCGTTAGTCGCTTTGCAGCATGGCTTCCAGCTGTTCCTGCGCATCCAGCCATGCCATTTCGCAATCCTCAAGACCGGATTTGGCTTTTGCCTGAATTTGCAAACACTCGGTCAGTTCCGCTTTGCGGCTCTGATCGTACAGTCCGCTGTCGCCCAGTTTCTCTTCGACGGTCGCCAGTTTTGCGTGAAGCTTTTCCAGTTCTTTTTCCAGACGCGCGATCTCTTTACGCAGTGGCTGCGTTTGGGTGCGCAGCTCCGCTTCGCGACGCTTCTGATCTTTGCGCGACTGGGCGCTGTTGGCGTTGTCTTTCGCATCGTCAGACGGCTGATTTTCTTGCTTCTGCACGTCGGTCAGCCACTGCTGATAATCTTCCAGATCGCCATCGAACGGCTCGACTTTGCCGTCGTGCACCAGGTACAGATCGTCAGTGGTGGAGCGGATCAGGTGGCGATCGTGCGAAACGACGACCAGCGCGCCTTCAAACTCGATGAGCGCTTCGGTCAGCGCCTGACGCATGTCGAGATCCAGGTGGTTGGTTGGCTCATCGAGCAGCAGCAGATTCGGACGCTGCCAGACGATCAGCGCCAGCACCAGACGAGCTTTTTCGCCGCCGGAGAAACGCTCGGTGATTTCGGTGACTTTATCGCCCTGGAAGCCAAAGCCGCCGAGATAATCACGCAGCTTTTGTTCCATTTCCTGCGGGGCAAGGCGCGCCATATGCTGAATCGGTGATTCATCTGCGCGTAAAAATTCCAGCTGATGCTGGGCGAAGTAGCCAAGCTTAATGCCTTTTGCCAGGCCGATATCGCCGCTCACCGGATTGAGCTCGCCCGCCAGCAGTTTAATCAGCGTGGATTTACCCGCGCCGTTACGCCCCAGCAGACCGATACGTGAACCCGGCACCAGGTTGAGCTTGATGGAATCCAGAATAATGCGATCGCCGTAACCTGCGCTGACCTTTTCCATTTTCAACAGCGGATTTGGCAGGCTCTCGGGCGCGCGGAAGCTGAAGTGGAACGGGTTGTCGACGTGCGCAGGGGCGATCATCTCCATGCGCTCAAGCATTTTAATGCGGCTCTGAGCCTGCTTGGCTTTGGAGGCTTTGGCTTTGAAACGGTCAACAAAGCTTTGCAGATGCGCCACGCGCTGCTGCTGGCTTTCGTACATCGACTGTTGCTGTGACAGGCGAGTGGCGCGCTGGCGCTCGAAAGAGCTGTAGTTGCCGGTGTATTCGAACATCGACTCTTGTTCGATGTGAATGATTTTATCCACCACCGGATCCAGAAAATCACGGTCATGGGAGATCAGAATCAGCGTACCCTGATAGCTTTTCAGCCATTTTTCCAGCCAGATAACCGCATCGAGATCGAGGTGGTTAGTCGGCTCATCGAGCAGCAGCAAATCGGAGCGACACACCAGCGCCTGCGCCAGGTTCAGGCGCATACGCCAGCCACCGGAGAAGTCACTCACGGGGCGTTCCAGCTGTTCGTTGCTAAAGCCTAGGCCGTGCAGCAGGCTGGAGGCGCGAGAGCGGATGGTCCATGCGTCGATGGCGTCCAGCTTGCCATGGACGGTGGCGATGGCGTGGCCGTCGTTACGCTCGTTGGCGGCGTTCAGTTCGGCTTCCAGCTTGCGGTATTCGCGGTCGCCGTCGATCACGTACTCAAGCGCCGGGACGCTCAGGGCAGGCGTTTCCTGGTTAACCCAAGCCAGTTGCCAGTTGCCAGGATAGGTGAAGCTGCCCGCATCGGCGCTCATTTCGTTTTTCAGAAGCGAAAGCAGAGTGGATTTGCCGCAGCCGTTTTTGCCCACTAGGCCGACTTTTTGGCCAGGATTAATGGTGGCAGTAGCGTTGTCCAGCAGGACGCGTACGCCGCGACGAATTTGTAAGGAGGAGAAAACAATCATAGAGCGCCGTGTATTCCGACTATGTTAGGTTGTCATTATAATCAGGTTAAAAATCTGTCCCATCAGGCTATGTATTCAACAATGACGCATGAGGGGCCAGACTGAATGAATAATGCCGCGCATGGCGCGGGTGTGCCATGGTAGCCGAAAATGGCAATGATGACGACCCGGGAGGGGAATGATGTCTCAGACAGCAAAAGTGCTGCTGTTGTATGCCCATCCGGAATCCCAGGACTCGGTCGCAAACCGGGTTTTGCTTAAACCGGCTCAACAGCTGAGCAATGTGACGGTGCACGACCTTTACGCGCACTATCCCGATTTTTTTATCGATATTCCGCGCGAGCAGGAACTGTTGCGTCAGCATGACGTGATTGTGTTCCAGCATCCGCTTTACACCTACAGTTGCCCCGCGTTGCTAAAAGAGTGGCTGGACCGGGTGCTGAGCCGCGGATTTTCCAGCGGGCCAGGAGGGAACCAACTGGCGGGAAAGTACTGGCGGAGTGTCATTACGACCGGTGAACCAGAAAGTGCTTACCGCCACGACAGCCTGAACCGCTATCCCATGAGCGATATTTTGCGCCCTTTTGAGCTGACGGCGGCGATGTGTCGTATGCACTGGATGAGCCCGATGATTGTTTATTGGGCGCGCCGCCAGCAACCCCAGGCGCTGGCAAGTCACGCCAAAGCCTACGGTGAATGGCTGGCTTCCCCGATTCCGACGGGAGGCCACTGATGGAAGGTACCGATCTGTTATTAGCCGGGGTGCTGTTTTTGTTCGCCGCCGTGGTGGCGGTGCCGTTGGCCGCGCGGCTTGGCATCGGCGCGGTGCTGGGCTATTTGCTCGCGGGTATCGCTATCGGGCCGTGGGGCCTTGGATTCATTAGCGACGTGGACGAGATCCTGCACTTCTCGGAACTTGGCGTGGTTTTCCTGATGTTCATCATCGGGCTGGAGCTGAATCCCGCGAAGTTGTGGCAATTACGCCGTTCGATTTTCGGCGTGGGCGCGGCGCAGGTGTTGTTTAGCGCGGTGATTCTCGGTGGATTGCTGATGCTGACTCAGTTCAAATGGCAGGCGGCGGTGATCGGCGGGATTGGCCTTGCCATGTCGTCGACGGCAATGGCGTTGCAGCTGATGCGCGATAAAGGGATGAATCGCAACGAATCGGGACAACTGGGATTCTCAGTGCTGCTGTTCCAGGATCTCGCGGTGATTCCGGCATTAGCCCTGGTGCCGTTGCTCGCCGGTTCGGGTGACGATCATTTTGACTGGATGAAAGTCGGCATGAAGGTGCTGGCTTTTGTGGGAATGCTGATTGGCGGACGTTATCTGCTGCGCCCGGTGTTCCGCTTTATTGCCGCCTCCGGCGTGCGCGAAGTGTTTACCGCGGCGACGCTGCTGCTGGTGTTAGGTTCGGCGTTATTTATGGATGCGCTGGGGCTGTCGATGGCGCTTGGGACCTTTATCGCCGGCATTCTTCTGGCCGAAAGTGAATACCGCCACGAGCTGGAGATTGCGATCGATCCTTTCAAAGGGTTGCTGCTCGGGCTGTTCTTTATCTCCGTAGGTATGGCGCTGAATCTGGGGGTGCTTTATACCCATCTGCTGTGGGTGGTGGTCAGCGTTGCGGTGCTGGTGGCCGTGAAAACGGGTGTGCTTTACACGTTGGCGCGAATCTACGGCCTGCGCAGTTCAGAGCGAATGCAGTTTGCCGGTGTGTTGAGCCAGGGCGGTGAGTTTGCTTTTGTGCTTTTCTCCACCGCCGCGTCCCAGCGTTTATTTCAGGATGATCAAATGGCGCTGCTGCTTGTCACGGTGACGCTGTCGATGATGACCACGCCGCTGCTGATGAAGCTTATCGATAAATTGCTCTCGCGCCGCTTCAATCAACCTGACGATGAGGACGAAGCGCCGTGGGTCGAAGACGATAAACCGCAGGTGATCGTGGTGGGCTTTGGCCGTTTTGGACAGGTTATTGGTCGTCTGCTGATGGCGAACAAGATGCGTATTACGGTGCTTGAGCGTGATATCAGCGCGGTGAATCTGATGCGCAAATATGGCTATAAAGTCTATTACGGCGATGCCACGCAGCTTGAGTTGTTGCGTTCTGCGGGCGCGGAGGCGGCGGAATCTATCATTATCACCTGTAACGAGCCGGAAGATACAATGAAGCTGGTGGAGCTTTGCCAGCAGCATTTCCCGCATCTGCATATTCTGGCGCGAGCGCGGGGACGCGTTGAGGCCCATGAACTGTTGCAGGCGGGTGTGACGAATTTTTCACGCGAGACGTTCTCCAGTGCGCTGGAGTTAGGGCGCAAAGCGCTGGTTTCGCTGGGTATGCATCCGCATCAGGCGCAACGGGCACAAATGCATTTTCGTCGTCTCGATATGCGTATGCTGCGCGAGTTAATGCCCGTGCATTCGGACACGGCGCAGATATCTCGCGTACGGGAAGCGCGGCGCGAACTTGAAGAGATTTTCCAGCGGGAGATGCAGCAAGAGCGGCGGCAGTTCGACGGCTGGGATGAATTTGAATAGGGGCAAAAGTATGGCAATTCGTAAACGTTTTATTGCAGGTGCAAAATGCCCGTCCTGTCAGGCGCAAGATTCGCTGGCGATGTGGCGTGAAAATAATATTGATATTGTTGAGTGTGTTAAGTGCGGTCACCAGATGCGTGAGGCGGATAAAGAAGCGCGCGAGCACGCTCGCAAAGAAGAGCAAGTGATCGGTATTTTTCATCCGGACTAGCGATATGCCCTCAGTTTTTTTAAGCTAAAGGGTACACGGGTGCAGATTTCCGTTACAATCTGCGCCAGCAATTTTCCCACGCTCAGGAGATATCATGAAAGTAGCAAAAGACCTGGTGGTCAGCCTGGCCTATCAGGTACGTACAGAAGACGGTGTGTTGGTTGATGAGTCTCCGGTGAGTGCGCCGCTGGACTACCTGCATGGTCACGGCTCCCTCATTTCCGGCCTGGAAAGCGCGCTGGAAGGTCACGATGTTGGCGATAAATTTGACGTTGCTGTAGGCGCGAACGACGCTTACGGTCAGTATGATGACAACCTGGTTCAGCGCGTTCCTAAAGACGTATTCATGGGCGTTGACGAGCTGCAGGTTGGCATGCGTTTCCTGGCTGAAACTGACCAGGGTCCAGTACCGGTTGAAATCACCGAAGTTGAAGACGAGCACGTTGTGGTTGACGGTAACCACATGCTGGCTGGCCAAAACCTGAAATTCAACGTTGAAGTGATTGCGATCCGTGAAGCGACCGAAGAAGAACTGGCTCATGGCCACGTTCACGGTGCTAACGGTCACGACCACGATCACGACCATGACGGTTGCTGCGGTGGTCACGGCCACGATCATGACCACGATCACGGTCATGAGCACGGTAAAGGCGGTTGTGGCGGTAATGGCGGTTGCGGCTGCCACTAATACCTTGGTATTAGCTGTATCGCACGCACAAAAAAGCGGGAAATATTCCCGCTTTTTTACGCCTCCACTTTGCGCCTTAATAATGCGGCGGTGGGGTCTCTTCGGACGGTGAAGCCATGTGTGACGATTGTGTCGCTTTCACTTTCTCCGTCAGCAAACGCAGTAGATCGCGAAGTTTCGCCATTTCCAGTTCATGAGCCGTCACGGTCTGGTTGAGTTCGTCGATGGTGACTTCCTGAAAAGCAAGACGGCTTTCCAGCTCGGCCAGCCGCACTTCCAGAGTTGTATCTTGCATGATTGACCTCGTTGTATGTTCAGACGCCATCGGGCGTTCGCGGCGATAAATTTTACCTCACTTTGCCCCGATGTGCAGTATCCATCCCTTTGGCACGAAACTAATTTAAACAAAAATAGTCTTAAAAGAGACGATAATAGGGGGAGTCTGTCTATAGATTTCCTCCGCAACGTTCTATAGTACGCTTCTCATTTACGTTTAACGCTGGGGTGAGAGGCCCTGGTCCTGGAGAAATGGATGAAATCACTGTTTAAAGTAACGCTGCTGGCGACCACTATGGCTGTCGCACTGAATGCGCCGCTGTCTTTCGCTGCTGATACGGCTGCGAAACCTGCTGCAAGCGCAGACAGCAAAGCTGCGTTCAAAAATGACGACCAGAAATCAGCCTATGCGCTGGGCGCTTCTCTGGGTCGTTACATGGAAAACTCTCTCAAAGAGCAGGAAAAACTGGGCATCAAACTGGATAAAGATCAGCTGATCGCCGGTGTTCAGGATGCATTTGCAGATAAGAGCAAACTGTCTGACCAGGAAATCGAACAGACTCTGCAAGCTTTCGAAGCTCGCGTGAAGGGTGCTGCTCAGGGCAAGATGGAAAAAGACGCAAAAGACAACGAAGCGAAGGGCAAAGCCTACCGCGATACTTTTGCTAAAGAAAAAGGTGTGAAAACCTCTTCTACCGGTCTGCTTTATAAAGTCGAGAAAGCCGGTACGGGCGATGCACCAAAAGACAGCGACACCGTTGTAGTGAACTACAAAGGTACACTGATCGACGGTAAAGAGTTTGATAACTCCTACACTCGCGGTGAGCCACTGTCCTTCCGCCTTGACGGTGTTATCCCAGGCTGGACTGAAGGCCTGAAAAACATCAAGAAAGGCGGCAAAATCCAGCTGGTTATTCCACCGGATCTGGCTTACGGCAAAACCGGCGTTCCGGGTATCCCGGCTAACTCCACGCTGGTCTTCGATGTAGAGCTGCTGGACATCAAACCAGCGCCGAAGGCAGATGCTAAACCTGCCGCTGCAGAAGATGATAAAGCTGCAGACGCAGCGAAGAAGTAAAACGCTGAAAACCGCCGCCTTCAAGGCGGCGGTTTTTTTATTGCAGGCCAGATATAATAAACACTGGAAAGCGTTGCCTACGCTGTATTAATTTAGTTGTCCGTGTAAATATGAGCCTGCCCTGACAACCTAACGACAGGCTCCTGAAAAGGAGTGTTTTTTTCATGTCCAGGTCGCTTTTAACCAACGAAACCAGTGAACTTGATTTGCTGGATCAACGTCCTTTCGATCAGACTGACTTCGATATTCTGAAATCCTACGAAGCGGTAGTGGACGGGTTAGCGATGCTCATTGGCTCTCACTGCGAAATCGTATTGCACTCCCTGCAAGATCTGAAATGTTCCGCCATCCGTATTGCCAATGGTGAGCATACTGGCCGCAAAATTGGATCGCCAATTACCGACCTTGCACTGCGTATGCTCCACGACATGACCGGCGCCGATAGCAGCGTCTCCAAATGTTATTTCACCCGTGCCAAAAGTGGCGTACTGATGAAGTCAGAGACCATCGCCATCCGTAATCGCGATCATCGGGTGATTGGATTGCTGTGCATCAACATGAACCTTGATGTGCCGTTCTCACAAATCATGAGCACGTTTATTCCACCTGAAACACCGGAAGTGAACTCATCCGTTAACTTTGCGTCCTCTGTGGAAGACCTTGTCACACAGACTCTGGAATTCACCATTGAAGAGGTGAATGCCGATCGCAACGTATCGAACAACGCCAAGAATCGTCAAATCGTGCTGAACCTCTATGAGAAAGGCATTTTCGATATTAAAGATGCGATTAACCAGGTTGCCGACCGACTGAATATTTCCAAGCACACGGTTTATCTCTACATTCGCCAGTTCAAAAGCGGTGATTTTTTGGGGCAAGAGAAGTAATGCGTTTTGCCTTAATGGTGACGGGGCCGGCTTACGGCACGCAGCAGGCCAGCAGCGCGCTGCAGTTTGCGCAGGCGGTGTTAGCTGAAGGGCATGAACTGAGTAGCGTGTTTTTCTATCGTGAGGGCGTCTACAACGCCAACCAGTTTACGTCTCCTGCTTCTGATGAATATGATCTGGTGCGTGGCTGGCAGGCTCTGAACGAAACACAGGGCGTCGAGCTGCATATCTGTGTGGCTGCGGCGCTGCGTCGTGGTGTAGCGGATGAAACTGAGGCTAAGCGTTTGGGGCTTTCGGGCGCCAATTTGCAGCATGGGTTTACGCTCAGCGGCTTGGGTGCATTGGCGCAGGCGGCGCTGACGTGCGATCGGATGGTGCAATTCTGATGAACCGTGTTGCGTTTGTTTTTACCTCTGCTCCCCATGGCAGCTCAGCGGGTAGGGAAGGGCTTGATGCGCTTCTGGCGACCTCTGCCCTGACAGAAGATATTGGCGTTTTCTTCGTCGGCGACGGTGTTTTTCAGATTTTGACCGGACAACAGCCGCAACGGATTCTGGCGCGAGATTATATTTCAACGTTTAAAGTTCTGCCGCTTTATGACATCGACACTTTTTGGGTGTGCGCTGCATCGCTAAAAGAGCGGGGGATTGACGAAAATATCCCGTTAGTCCTGGATGCGGAAGTGCTTTCACCAGCCGCTCTACGCGAAAAACTCTCCCATTATCATGTCGTTCTGACATTCTGAGGTCGTCATGCTTCACACTCTGAGCCATTCACCATGGCATGCTGATATCGAAGGGTTGCTGAGAATGCTGGGCGACGGCGATGAATTGTTGCTGATCCAGGATGGCGTTCTTGCCGCCATTGACGGCGGGCGCTTCATTGAAATCCTCAATAATGCCCCCATTAAGGTCATAGCGCTGAAAGATGACATAGATGCCCGCGGTCTTGCTGGTCAAATTTCCACCAAAATTGACGTTGTTGGCTATACTGACTTCGTCAAACTAGCGATTAAGCACCCGACTCAAATGAGTTGGTGATCCGAGATCACTGTATATTTCTTGACACCTTTTCGGCGTGGCCCTAGAATTTCGCGTCCTCATATTGTATGAGGTCGATTTATTACGTGTTTACGAAGCAAAAGCTAAAACCAGGAGCTATTTAATGGCAACAGTTAACCAGCTGGTACGCAAACCACGCGCTCGCAAAGTTGCAAAAAGCAACGTGCCTGCGCTGGAAGCCTGCCCGCAGAAACGTGGTGTATGTACCCGTGTATATACCACCACTCCTAAGAAACCAAACTCCGCACTGCGTAAAGTATGCCGTGTGCGTTTGACCAACGGTTTTGAAGTGACCTCCTACATCGGTGGTGAAGGTCACAACCTGCAGGAACACTCCGTGATCCTGATCCGTGGCGGTCGTGTAAAAGACCTTCCGGGTGTTCGTTATCACACCGTTCGTGGTGCACTTGACTGTTCCGGCGTTAAAGACCGTAAGCAGGCTCGTTCCAAGTATGGCGTGAAACGTCCTAAGGCTTAATGGTTCTCCGTTAAGTAAGGCCAAACTGTTTTAACTTAATGTCAAAATAAACTCTTTGAGTTTTGGACAATCCTGAATTAACAACGGAGTATTCCCATGCCACGTCGTCGCGTCATTGGTCAGCGTAAAATTCTTCCAGATCCTAAGTTCGGATCAGAACTGCTGGCAAAATTTGTAAATATCCTGATGGTAGATGGTAAAAAATCTACTGCAGAAGCAATCGTATACAGCGCGCTTGAGACCCTGGCTCAACGCTCTGACAAAAATGCACTGGAAGCTTTCGAAGTCGCTCTCGACAACGTGCGCCCGACTGTAGAAGTTAAGTCTCGCCGCGTTGGTGGTTCTACTTATCAGGTTCCAGTTGAAGTTCGTCCGGTTCGTCGTAATGCTCTGGCAATGCGTTGGATCGTTGAAGCTGCTCGTAAACGCGGTGATAAATCCATGGCTCTGCGTCTGGCGAACGAACTTTCTGACGCTGCAGACAACAAAGGTACTGCAGTTAAGAAACGTGAAGACGTTCACCGTATGGCAGAAGCCAACAAGGCGTTCGCACACTACCGTTGGTAATCCCTTCGGAGTCATAGTCACCAGGCGGACACTTCTTCTCAGAAGCTGTCCGCTCTGGGTTACTTAATTGAACGCCTAAAGAAATAAACGAGGAATCAAATGGCTCGTACAACACCCATCGCACGCTACCGTAACATCGGTATCAGTGCGCACATCGACGCCGGTAAAACCACTACTACCGAACGTATTCTGTTCTACACCGGTGTAAACCATAAAATCGGTGAAGTTCATGACGGCGCAGCTACCATGGACTGGATGGAACAGGAGCAGGAGCGTGGTATTACTATCACCTCCGCAGCGACTACTGCATTCTGGTCAGGTATGGCTAAGCAGTACGAACCGCATCGCGTAAATATCATCGACACCCCAGGCCACGTTGACTTCACAATCGAAGTTGAACGTTCTATGCGTGTTCTCGATGGTGCGGTAATGGTTTACTGCGCAGTTGGTGGTGTTCAGCCACAGTCTGAAACCGTATGGCGTCAGGCAAACAAATACAAAGTTCCACGCATTGCGTTCGTTAACAAAATGGACCGCATGGGTGCAAACTTCCTGAAAGTTGTTGGTCAGATCAAATCCCGTCTGGGCGCGACAGCTGTTCCGCTTCAGTTGGCAATTGGTGCTGAAGAAGGTTTCACCGGTGTTGTTGACCTGGTGAAAATGAAAGCCATCAACTGGAACGATGCCGATCAGGGCGTGACCTTCGAATACGAAGACATCCCTGCTGACATGGTTGAGCTGGCAAACGAATGGCGCCAGAACCTGGTTGAATCAGCGGCAGAAGCTTCTGATGAGCTGATGGATAAATATTTGGGCGGCGAAGAGCTGACCGAAGAAGAAATCAAAACTGCGCTGCGTGCACGCGTACTGAGCAACGAGATCATTCTCGTGACTTGCGGTTCTGCGTTCAAGAACAAAGGTGTTCAGGCAATGCTGGATGCGGTAATTGATTACCTGCCAGCACCAACTGACGTACCTGCAATTAACGGTATGTTGGACGACGGTAAAGACACTCCGGCTGAACGTCATGCTACTGATGATGAGCCGTTTGCTGCACTGGCATTCAAAATCGCTACCGACCCATTCGTGGGTAACCTGACGTTCTTCCGCGTGTACTCTGGCGTGGTTAACTCTGGTGATACCGTATACAACCCAGTGAAATCGGCACGTGAGCGCTTTGGTCGTATCGTTCAGATGCATGCTAACAAGCGTGAAGAGATCAAAGAAGTTCGTGCGGGTGACATTGCTGCGGCAATCGGCCTGAAAGACGTGACCACGGGTGATACCATCTGTGATCCTGACCATGTGATCATTCTGGAGCGTATGGAATTCCCTGAACCGGTAATTTCTATCGCTGTAGAACCGAAAACCAAAGCTGACCAGGAAAAAATGGGTCTGGCTCTGGGTCGTCTGGCTAAAGAAGATCCATCATTCCGCGTATGGACTGATGAAGAATCTAATCAGACTATCATCGCTGGTATGGGTGAACTGCACCTCGACATCATCGTTGACCGTATGAAGCGTGAATTCAACGTTGAAGCTAACGTGGGTAAACCTCAGGTTGCTTACCGCGAAGCGATTCGTGCGAAAGTTACCGATGTTGAAGGTAAACACGCTAAGCAGTCTGGTGGTCGTGGTCAGTTTGGTCATGTTGTTATCGACATGTACCCACTGGAGCCGGGCTCTAATCCGAAAGGTTATGAGTTCATCAACGACATCAAAGGTGGTGTGATTCCTGGTGAATACATCCCTGCCGTTGATAAAGGTATTCAGGAACAGCTGAAGTCTGGTCCTCTGGCGGGTTACCCAGTAGTAGATCTCGGCGTGCGTCTGCACTTCGGTTCTTACCACGACGTTGACTCCTCCGAGCTGGCGTTTAAACTGGCCGCTTCTATTGCCTTCAAAGATGGCTTTAAGAAAGCGAAACCAGTTCTGCTTGAACCAATCATGAAGGTTGAAGTAGAAACTCCAGAAGAGAACACTGGTGACGTTATCGGTGACCTTAGCCGTCGTCGTGGCCAGCTGAAAGGTCAGGAATCTAACGCTACTGGCGTTCAGATTCATGCTGAAGTACCGTTGTCTGAAATGTTCGGATACGCAACTCAGCTGCGCTCACTGACTAAAGGTCGTGCTTCTTACTCCATGGAGTTCCTGAAGTATGATGACGCGCCGAACAACGTTGCTCAGGCCGTAATCGAAGCCCGTGGCAAATAAGCCATAGGTTAAAAACCAAAATCCCGTGCCCTCTCGGTGAGGGGGCACTATAGTAAGGAATATAGCCGTGTCTAAAGAAAAATTTGAACGTACAAAACCGCACGTTAACGTCGGTACTATCGGCCACGTTGACCATGGTAAAACAACGCTGACTGCTGCAATCACTACCGTTCTGGCGAAAACCTACGGTGGTTCTGCTCGTGCATTCGATCAGATCGATAACGCACCAGAAGAAAAAGCTCGTGGTATCACCATCAACACTTCCCACGTTGAATATGACACCCCGTCCCGCCACTACGCACACGTAGACTGCCCGGGTCACGCCGACTATGTTAAAAACATGATCACCGGTGCTGCTCAGATGGATGGCGCGATCCTGGTTGTTGCTGCGACTGATGGCCCTATGCCACAGACGCGTGAGCACATCCTGCTGGGTCGTCAGGTAGGCGTTCCTTTCATCATCGTGTTCCTGAACAAATGCGACATGGTTGATGACGAAGAGCTGCTGGAACTGGTAGAAATGGAAGTTCGTGAACTTCTGTCTCAGTACGATTTCCCAGGTGATGATACTCCAATCATCCGTGGTTCTGCTCTGAAAGCGCTGGAAGGCGAAGCAGAGTGGGAAGCTAAAATCGTTGAACTGGCTGGCTACCTGGATTCTTACATCCCGGAACCAGAACGTGCAATCGACAAGCCATTCCTGCTGCCAATCGAAGACGTATTCTCCATCTCCGGCCGTGGTACTGTTGTAACCGGTCGTGTAGAGCGCGGTATCGTTAAAGTTGGCGAAGAAGTTGAAATCGTTGGTATCAAAGAGACTGCTAAGTCTACCTGTACTGGCGTTGAAATGTTCCGCAAACTGCTGGACGAAGGCCGTGCTGGTGAGAACGTTGGTGTTCTGCTGCGTGGTATTAAACGTGAAGAAATCGAACGTGGTCAGGTACTGGCTAAGCCAGGCTCAATCAAGCCGCACACCAAATTCGAATCTGAAGTTTATATTCTGTCCAAAGATGAAGGCGGCCGTCATACTCCGTTCTTCAAAGGCTACCGTCCACAGTTCTACTTCCGTACAACTGACGTGACCGGTACCATCGAACTGCCAGAAGGCGTAGAGATGGTAATGCCTGGCGACAACATTCAGATGGTTGTTACCCTGATCCACCCAATCGCGATGGATGACGGTCTGCGTTTCGCAATCCGTGAAGGCGGCCGTACTGTAGGCGCTGGCGTTGTAGCTAAAGTTATCAGCTAATCGCTGATAACATTTAAGCAATGCGTATTTAAAGGGCATCAATAGATGCCCTTTTTGCTATCTATCGTTTATGGCTTGTCACATTTTTTCGCATTTTTTGCCTCCTTATAACGCCTGTCCTGACGCATGTGCTATTGTAATCATAATTATTCTCACTTACACTTTGTGCATAAATTGAACGGGAGTTTCTATGTACGTTTGTTTGTGTAATGGCGTGAGTGACAAAAAAATACGTCAAGCCGTTCGACAGTTTCATCCTCAGTCTTTCCAACAGCTTCGTAAATTTGTTCCGGTAGGAAATCAATGCGGTAAGTGTGTACGCGCGGCGCGTGAGATTATGCAGGACGAATTGACGCAGATCCCGGAATACAAAGAGATCGCCTAAGGCTCTATCTTTTTTTTGACATCCCTGTAGCCCCATCTACGCTTCAATAAGTGGAAGCGGAGGGACTATATAATGAAAGGTGATGTTAAAATCATAAGTTATCTCAATAAATTATTGGGAAATGAGCTTGTCGCGATCAACCAGTATTTTCTTCATGCAAGAATGTTCAAGAACTGGGGACTGACGCGCCTCAACGATGTTGAATATCATGAATCCATCGACGAAATGAAACACGCTGATCAATACATCGAGCGTATTCTCTTTCTTGAAGGCATTCCTAACCTGCAGGATCTCGGCAAACTTGGCATCGGTGAAGACGTTGAAGAAATGCTTCGTTCGGATCTAACGCTTGAACTTGAGGGTGCAAAAGATCTCCGGGAAGCTATCGCTTATGCTGATAGCGTCCATGACTATGTTAGCCGCGATATGATGATTAAGATCCTGGCAGACGAAGAGGGCCATATTGACTGGTTGGAGACCGAGCTGGATCTGATTGGAAAAATTGGTTTGCAAAATTACCTTCAATCACAGATCAAAGTGGAAGGGTGATTAAACTTTGCCAACCCGTTAATAAACCTGCTGCCGCCATGAAAGGTCCAAACGGTAGCGGGTTTTTGTGTATCTGCATCCCAGGTTTCAAAAGAACCATGATCACGACATAGGTCACGCCAAGCAGCGCGGCAACTAGTGTCAAAGCAGGTAAAACATACCAGCCGTGCCACGCCCCTAAGGCAGCAAGATACTTTACATCCCCGTATCCAAGTCCCTCGCGTTTATACATCAGATAAAAACCCCAATATAAACACGCAAAGCCGGTGTAACCCACTATGGCCCCACCGACAGCACTGGCCAGAAATGCACGATCATTAATGAGATGAAATAGAAGACCCGTCCAGAGTAGCGGGCAGACGTATTTGTCCGGTAACAGACCGAAACGTATGTCCTCGCGAATGAGAAAGTAGGTCAACGTTGAATAGATAACTAGAAAGGGAAACGCAGCAAACATGATTGAAACCTCTAAAGTAATCGCTGCGATATCCTCTTTCTTCACGTACTTATGAACAAACAGTAAAACCAGCCGTTGCGTAGAGCATTCCAACGAATCAGTGAAACATCTGAGCGGTACTTGGGGATTTCGACCCGCCTCGCAAATTAGGGCTGTAAGGTTGTTTTCTAAACTGCACTTGCGTTATGTCGTATTTTACGTATAATGCGCGGGCTTGTCGTAATTGACAGCTGGTTCAATATGAACCTGGGTAACAGTTTTTTGTTGCCTAACAATGTCCCCAATTGGGGGGCTACGTAAGAACGGTTACACTCACCCATCAATCGTAATGGGTATGGGTAGTAATCATTTTCGCTTATAAAATAATTGGAGCTCTGGTCTCATGCAGAACCAAAGAATCCGTATCCGCCTTAAAGCGTTTGATCATCGTCTAATCGATCAATCAACCGCGGAAATCGTCGAGACTGCTAAGCGCACTGGTGCGCAAGTCCGTGGTCCGATCCCGCTGCCGACCCGCAAAGAGCGCTTTACCATTCTGATCTCTCCGCACGTCAACAAAGACGCGCGTGATCAGTATGAAATTCGCACTCACAAGCGTCTGGTTGACATCGTTGAGCCAACTGAAAAAACCGTTGATGCTCTGATGCGTCTGGACCTGGCTGCCGGTGTAGACGTGCAGATCAGCCTGGGTTAATCAGGTCATCGAGCGATTGAGAGGTTGAAACAATGATTGGTTTAGTCGGTAAAAAAGTGGGAATGACCCGCATCTTCACTGAAGATGGCGTATCTATCCCAGTAACCGTTATCGAAGTTGAAGCAAACCGCGTTACTCAGGTTAAAGACCTGGCTAACGATGGCTACCGTGCAGTTCAGGTTACCACTGGCTCTAAAAAAGCAAGTCGTGTAACTAAGCCGGAAGCTGGTCACTTCGCTAAAGCTGGCGTTGAAGCTGGCCGTGGTCTGTGGGAATTCCGTCTTGCTGAAGGCGAAGAGTTCACCGTAGGTCAGGACATTAGCGTTGAGCTGTTTGCTGAAGTTAAAAAAGTTGACGTAACCGGTACCTCTAAAGGTAAAGGTTTTGCTGGTACCGTTAAGCGCTGGAACTTCCGTACTCAGGATGCCACGCACGGTAACTCCTTGTCACACCGTGTTCCGGGTTCTATCGGTCAGAACCAGACTCCGGGCAAAGTGTTCAAAGGCAAGAAGATGGCAGGTCAGATGGGCAACGAACGCGTAACTGTCCAGAGCCTGGATGTAGTGCGTGTTGACGCTGAGCGCAACCTGCTGCTGGTTAAGGGTGCTGTTCCGGGTGCAACCGGTAGCAACCTGATCGTTAAACCAGCTGTGAAGGCGTGAGGAGATAGCAATGGAATTAGTATTGAAAGACGCGCAGAGCGCGCTGACTGTTTCCGAAACTACCTTCGGTCGTGATTTCAACGAAGCGCTGGTTCACCAGGTTGTTGTTGCTTATGCAGCTGGTGCTCGTCAGGGTACTCGTGCTCAGAAGACTCGTGCTGAAGTAACTGGTTCCGGTAAAAAACCGTGGCGCCAGAAAGGTACCGGCCGTGCGCGTTCAGGTTCTATTAAGAGCCCGATCTGGCGTTCCGGTGGCGTAACCTTCGCTGCTCGCCCACAGGACCACAGTCAAAAAGTAAACAAAAAGATGTACCGCGGCGCGCTGAAAAGCATTCTGTCCGAACTGGTACGTCAGGATCGTCTGATCGTTGTCGAAACGTTCTCTGTAGAAGCGCCTAAAACTAAGCTGCTGGCACAGAAACTGAAAGACATGGCTCTGGAAGATGTGCTGATCATCACCGGTGAGCTGGACGAGAACCTGTTCTTAGCTGCGCGCAACCTGCACAAGGTTGACGTACGCGATGCAACTGGTATCGACCCGGTTAGCCTGATCGCCTTCGACAAAGTCGTAATGACTGCTGATGCTGTTAAGCAAGTTGAGGAGATGCTGGCATGATTCGTGAAGAACGTCTGCTGAAGGTGCTTCGTGCACCGCACGTTTCTGAAAAAGCGTCTGCTGCGATGGAAAAAACCAATACCATCGTTCTCAAAGTTGCTAAAGACGCGACCAAAGCAGAAATCAAAGCTGCTGTGCAGAAACTGTTTGAAGTCGAAGTCGAAGTCGTTAACACCCTCGTTGTTAAAGGGAAAGTTAAACGTCACGGACAGCGTATCGGTCGTCGTAGCGACTGGAAAAAAGCTTACGTCACCCTGAAGGAAGGCCAGAATCTGGACTTCGTTGGCGGCGCTGAGTAAGTCGGAGGAGTAATACAATGGCAGTTGTTAAATGTAAACCGACATCTCCGGGTCGTCGCCACGTAGTTAAAGTGGTCAACCCTGAGCTGCACAAGGGCAAACCTTTTGCTCCGCTGGTTGAAAAAAACAGCAAATCCGGTGGTCGTAACAACAATGGCCGCATCACTACTCGTCACATCGGTGGTGGTCATAAGCAGGCTTATCGTATTGTTGACTTCAAACGCAACAAAGACGGTATCCCAGCTACTGTTGAACGTCTTGAGTACGATCCGAACCGTTCCGCGAATATTGCGCTGGTTCTGTACAAAGATGGCGAACGCCGTTACATCCTGGCCCCTAAAGGCCTGAAAGCTGGCGACCAGATTCAATCTGGCGTTGATGCTGCAATCAAAGCAGGCAACACCCTGCCGATGCGCAATATCCCGGTTGGTTCTACCGTTCATAACGTAGAAATGAAACCAGGTAAAGGCGGTCAGCTGGCACGTTCCGCTGGTACTTACGTTCAGATCGTTGCTCGTGATGGTGCTTATGTCACCCTCCGTCTGCGTTCTGGTGAAATGCGTAAAGTCGAAGCAGACTGCCGCGCTACTCTGGGCGAAGTTGGCAATGCTGAGCATATGCTGCGCGTTCTGGGTAAAGCAGGTGCTGCACGCTGGCGTGGTATTCGCCCTACCGTTCGCGGTACTGCGATGAACCCAGTCGACCACCCACATGGTGGTGGTGAAGGTCGTAACTTTGGTAAGCACCCTGTAACACCATGGGGCGTTCAGACCAAAGGTAAGAAGACCCGCAGCAACAAGCGTACTGATAAATTTATCGTGCGTCGCCGTAGCAAATAATTTTAGAGGATAAGCCATGCCACGTTCTCTCAAGAAAGGTCCTTTTATTGACCTGCACTTGCTGAAGAAGGTAGAGAAAGCGGTGGAAAGCGGAGACAAGAAGCCCCTGCGCACTTGGTCCCGTCGTTCAACGATCTTTCCTAACATGATCGGTTTGACCATCGCTGTCCATAATGGTCGTCAGCACGTTCCAGTCTTTGTTTCCGACGAAATGGTCGGTCATAAACTGGGTGAATTCGCACCGACTCGTACTTATCGCGGCCATGCTGCTGATAAAAAAGCGAAGAAGAAATAAGGTAGGAGGAAGAGATGGAAACTTTAGCTCAACATCGCCATGCTCGTTCTTCTGCTCAGAAGGTTCGCCTTGTTGCTGACCTGATTCGCGGTAAGAAAGTGTCGCAGGCCCTGGACATCCTGACTTATACCAACAAGAAAGCTGCGGTATTCGTCAAGAAAGTACTGGAATCTGCCATTGCTAACGCTGAACACAACGATGGCGCTGACATTGACGATCTGAAAGTTGCGAAAATTTTCGTAGATGAAGGCCCAAGCATGAAGCGCATTATGCCGCGTGCGAAAGGTCGTGCAGATCGCATCCTGAAGCGCACCAGCCACATTACTGTGGTTGTGTCCGATCGCTGAGACTCTGGAGACTAGCAATGGGTCAGAAAGTACATCCTAATGGTATTCGCCTGGGTATTGTAAAACCATGGAATTCAACCTGGTTTGCGAACACCAAAGAATTCGCTGACAACCTAGACAGCGATTTTAAAGTACGTCAGTACCTTACTAAGGAACTGGCTAAAGCGTCTGTATCTCGTATCGTTATCGAGCGTCCGGCTAAAAGCATTCGTGTGACTATTCACACTGCTCGCCCGGGTATCGTTATCGGTAAGAAAGGCGAAGACGTAGAAAAACTGCGCAAGGTCGTTGCGGATATCGCTGGCGTTCCTGCACAGATCAATATCGCTGAAGTTCGTAAGCCTGAACTGGACGCTAAATTGGTTGCTGACAGCATCACTTCACAGCTGGAACGTCGCGTTATGTTCCGTCGTGCTATGAAGCGTGCAGTACAGAACGCAATGCGTCTGGGCGCTAAAGGCATTAAAGTTGAAGTTAGCGGCCGTCTCGGCGGCGCGGAAATCGCACGTACCGAATGGTACCGCGAAGGTCGCGTACCGTTGCATACTCTGCGCGCTGACATCGACTACAACACCTCTGAAGCGCACACCACTTACGGTGTAATCGGTGTTAAGGTATGGATCTTCAAAGGTGAGATCCTGGGTGGCATGGCTGCTGTTGAACAACCGGAAAAACCGGCTGCTCAACCTAAAAAGCAGCAGCGTAAAGGCCGTAAATAAGGAGCGTCGCTGATGTTACAACCAAAGCGTACAAAATTCCGTAAAGTGCACAAAGGCCGCAACCGTGGTCTGGCGCAGGGTACGGATGTTAGCTTCGGCACTTTCGGTCTGAAAGCTGTTGGCCGTGGTCGTCTGACTGCACGTCAGATCGAAGCAGCACGTCGTGCAATGACCCGTGCAGTTAAGCGTCAAGGTAAAATCTGGATCCGTGTATTCCCGGACAAACCAATTACCGAGAAGCCGCTGGAAGTTCGTATGGGTAAAGGTAAAGGTAACGTGGAGTATTGGGTTGCCTTGATTCAGCCGGGCAAAGTCCTGTATGAAATGGACGGTGTACCGGAAGAGCTGGCCCGTGAAGCATTCGGACTGGCAGCAGCGAAACTGCCGATTAAAACCACCTTTGTAACTAAGACGGTGATGTAATGAAAGCAAATGAGCTGCGTGAAAAAAGCGTTGAAGAGCTGAACGCTGAGCTGCTGAACCTGCTGCGTGAGCAGTTTAACCTGCGCATGCAGGCTGCAAGTGGCCAGCTGCAACAGACTCACCTGCTGAAGCAAGTGCGTCGCAATGTTGCACGCGTTAAGACTTTACTGACTCAGAAGGCGGGTGCGTAATGACCGATAAAATCCGTACTCTGCAAGGTCGTGTTGTTAGTGACAAAATGGAGAAATCCATCGTTGTAGCTATCGAACGTATTGTGAAACACCCGATCTACGGTAAATTCATCAAGCGTACGACCAAACTGCACGTACATGACGAGAACAATGAATGCGGTATCGGTGACGTGGTAGAAATCCACGAATGCCGTCCGCTGTCCAAGACTAAGTCCTGGACGCTGGTTCGCGTTGTAGAGAAAGCAGTTCTGTAATAGACTAGCCTTCTCAATACGAATAAACGGCTCAGCAATGAGCCGTTTATTTTTTCTACCCATATTGTAGAACCGGTGTTATAATGCCGCGCCCTCAATATGGGGCTTTTCGACGACTCTGATTTTATGGGTCTCAGGTAGTAGTTGACATTAGCGGAGCACTGAAATGATCCAAGAACAGACTATGCTGACCGTCGCCGACAACTCCGGTGCACGTCGCGTAATGTGTATCAAGGTTCTGGGTGGCTCGCACCGTCGCTACGCAGGCGTAGGCGACATCATCAAGATCACCATCAAGGAAGCAATTCCGCGTGGTAAGGTCAAAAAAGGTGATGTGCTGAAAGCGGTAGTGGTGCGCACCAGGAAGGGTGTTCGTCGCCCTGACGGTTCTGTCATTCGCTTCGATGGTAATGCATGCGTTATTTTAAACAATAACAGCGAGCAGCCTATCGGCACGCGTATCTTTGGGCCGGTAACTCGTGAACTTCGTACTGAAAAGTTCATGAAAATTATCTCTCTGGCACCAGAAGTACTCTAAGGAGCGAATCATGGCAGCGAAAATCCGTCGTGATGACGAAGTTATCGTGTTAACCGGTAAAGATAAAGGTAAACGCGGTAAAGTAAAAAATGTTCTGTCTTCCGGCAAGATCATTGTTGAAGGTATCAATCTGGTTAAGAAACATCAGAAGCCGGTTCCGGCCCTGAACCAACCAGGTGGCATCGTTGAAAAAGAAGCTGCAATTCAGGTTTCTAACGTTGCGCTCTTCAACACGGTAACTGGCAAGGCTGACCGTGTAGGCTTTAGATTCGAAGACGGTAAAAAAGTCCGTTTCTTCAAATCTAATAGCGAAACTATCAAGTAATTTGGAGTAGTACGATGGCGAAACTGCATGATTACTACAAAGACGAAGTAGTTAGCAAACTCATGACTGAGTTTAACTACAATTCTGTCATGCAAGTCCCTCGGGTCGAGAAGATCACCCTGAACATGGGTGTTGGTGAAGCGATCGCTGACAAGAAACTGCTGGATAATGCAGCAGCTGATTTGACAGCAATCTCCGGTCAAAAGCCGTTGATCACCAAAGCACGCAAATCTGTTGCAGGCTTCAAAATCCGTCAGGGCTATCCGATCGGCTGTAAAGTAACTCTGCGTGGCGAACGCATGTGGGAGTTCCTTGAGCGCCTGATCTCTATTGCTGTACCACGTATCCGTGACTTCCGTGGCTTGTCCGCTAAGTCATTTGATGGTCGTGGTAACTACAGCATGGGTGTCCGTGAGCAGATCATCTTCCCAGAGATCGACTACGATAAAGTCGACCGCGTGCGTGGTTTGGATATTACCATTACCACTACTGCGAACTCTGATGAAGAAGGCCGTGCTCTGCTGGCTGCCTTTGACTTCCCGTTCCGCAAGTAAGGTAGGGTTACTGAATGGCTAAGCAATCAATGAAAGCACGCGAAGTAAAGCGCGTAGCTTTAGCTGATAAATTCTTCGCTAAACGCGCTGAACTGAAAGCGATCATCTCTGATGTGAACGCTTCCGACGAAGACCGTTGGAATGCAGTTCTGAAGCTGCAGTCTCTGCCGCGTGATTCCAGCCCGTCTCGTCAGCGTAACCGCTGTCGTCAAACTGGTCGTCCGCACGCTTTCCTGCGGAAGTTCGGGTTGAGCCGTATTAAGGTCCGTGAAGCCGCTATGCGCGGTGAAATCCCGGGTCTGAAAAAGGCTAGCTGGTAATTGTCACCAATTGAATCACGGGAGTAAAGACAGATGAGCATGCAAGATCCGATCGCGGATATGCTGACCCGTATCCGTAACGGTCAGGCCGCGAACAAAGTTGCGGTCACCATGCCTTCCGCCAAGCTGAAAGTGGCAATTGCCAATGTGCTGAAGGAAGAAGGTTTTATCGAAGATTTTAAAGTTGAAGGCGACACCAAGCCGGAACTGGAACTTACTCTTAAGTATTTCCAGGGTAAAGCTGTTGTAGAAAGCATTCAGCGTGTCAGTCGCCCAGGCCTGCGCATCTATAAGAAAAAAGATGAGCTGCCTAAAGTTATGGCTGGTCTGGGTATCGCAGTTGTTTCTACCTCTAAAGGTGTTATGACTGATCGTGCAGCGCGCCAAGCTGGTCTTGGTGGCGAAATTATCTGCTACGTAGCCTAATCGGAGGATAACAATGTCTCGTGTTGCTAAAGCACCGGTCGTTATTCCTGCCGGCGTTGATGTAAAAATCGACGGTCAGGTTATTACGATCAAAGGTAAAAATGGCGAGCTGACTCGTACCCTCAACAATGCTGTTGAAGTTAAACATGCAGATAATGCTCTGACCTTCGGTCCGCGAGATGGTTTCGTAGACGGATGGGCTCAGGCTGGCACCGCGCGTGCACTGCTGAACTCAATGGTTGTTGGTGTTACCGAAGGCTTCACTAAAAAGCTTCAACTAGTTGGTGTAGGTTATCGTGCAGCGATCAAAGGGAATGCAGTAGGCCTGTCTCTGGGCTTCTCACACCCTGTTGAACATCCGCTGCCGGCCGGTATCACTGCAGAATGTCCGACCCAGACTGAAATCGTGCTGAAAGGCGCGGATAAACAGCTGATCGGCCAGGTTGCAGCAGATCTGCGCGCCTACCGTCGTCCTGAGCCTTATAAAGGCAAGGGTGTTCGTTACGCCGACGAAGTCGTGCGTACCAAAGAGGCTAAGAAGAAGTAAGGTAACACTATGGATAAGAAATCTGCTCGTATCCGTCGTGCGACCCGCGCACGCCGCAAGCTCAAAGAGCTGGGTGCAACTCGCCTGGTGGTACATCGTACCCCGCGTCATATTTACGCACAGGTAATTGCACCGAACGGTTCTGAAGTTCTGGTAGCTGCTTCTACAGTAGAAAAAGCTATTACAGAACAATTGAAGTACACCGGTAACAAAGACGCTGCCGCAGCTGTTGGTAAAGCTGTTGCTGAACGCGCTCTGGAAAAAGGCATCAAAGTTGTGTCCTTTGACCGTTCCGGGTTCCAATATCATGGTCGTGTCCAGGCACTGGCAGATGCTGCCCGTGAAGCTGGCCTTCAGTTCTAAGGTAGAGGTGTAAGATGGCTCACATCGAAAAACAGGCTGGCGAACTGCAGGAAAAGCTGATCGCGGTTAACCGCGTATCTAAAACCGTAAAAGGTGGTCGTATTTTCTCCTTCACAGCTCTGACTGTTGTTGGCGATGGTAATGGTCGCGTTGGTTTTGGTTACGGTAAAGCGCGTGAAGTTCCAGCAGCGATCCAGAAAGCGATGGAAAAAGCCCGTCGCAATATGATTAACGTCGCGCTGAACCACGGCACCCTGCAACACCCTGTAAAAGGTGTTCACACGGGTTCTCGTGTCTTCATGCAGCCGGCTTCTGAAGGTACCGGTATTATTGCCGGTGGTGCAATGCGCGCCGTCCTGGAAGTCGCTGGAGTTCATAACGTTCTGGCCAAAGCATATGGTTCCACCAACCCGATTAACGTGGTTCGTGCAACTATTGATGGCCTGGAAAATATGAATTCTCCAGAAATGGTCGCTGCCAAGCGTGGTAAATCCGTTGAAGAAATTCTGGGGTAATTGACCATGGCAAAGACTATTAAAATCACTCAAACCCGCAGTGCAATCGGTCGTCTGCCGAAACACAAGGCAACGCTGCTTGGCCTGGGTCTGCGTCGTATTGGTCATACCGTTGAGCGTGAGGATACTCCCGCTGTTCGTGGTATGGTCAACGCGGTTTACTTCATGGTTAAAGTTGAGGAGTAAGAGATGCGTTTAAATACTCTGTCTCCAGCCGAAGGCTCTAAAAAGGCGGGTAAACGCCTTGGTCGTGGTATCGGTTCTGGCCTCGGTAAAACCGGTGGTCGTGGTCACAAAGGTCAGAACTCTCGTTCTGGCGGTGGCGTACGTCGCGGTTTCGAGGGTGGCCAGATGCCACTGTACCGTCGTCTGCCGAAATTCGGTTTCACTTCTCGCAAATCAGCGATCACAGCCGAAATTCGTCTGTCTGACCTGGCGAAAGTTGAAGGCGGCGTTGTAGACCTGAATACGCTGAAAGCTGCAAACATTATCGGTATCCAGATAGAGTTCGCGAAAGTGATCCTGGCTGGTGAAGTTTCTACTCCGGTAACTGTACGTGGTCTGCGTGTTTCTAAAGGCGCTCGTGCTGCTATCGAAGCTGCTGGCGGTACAATTGAGGAATAAGTAGCAGATGGCTAAGCAACCGGGATTAGATTTTCAAAGTGCCAAGGGTGGATTTGGCGAACTGAAACGCAGACTTTTGTTTGTTGTTGGTGCGCTAATCGTTTTCCGTATTGGCTCTTTTATTCCGATCCCTGGTATCGATGCCGCTGTACTTGCCAAACTGCTTGAGCAACAGCGAGGCACCATCATTGAAATGTTTAACATGTTCTCTGGTGGTGCTCTCAGCCGTGCTTCTATCTTTGCACTGGGTATCATGCCATATATTTCGGCATCGATTATCATACAGCTGTTAACGGTCGTTCATCCGGCCCTCGCAGAGCTGAAGAAGGAAGGGGAGTCTGGTCGTCGTAAGATCAGCCAGTACACCCGTTACGGCACTCTGGTGCTGGCAATATTCCAATCAATCGGTATTGCTACCGGTTTACCGAATATGCCTGGTATGCAAGGTCTGGTCATTAACCCTGGCTTTGCATTCTATTTCACCGCTGTTGTTAGTCTGGTTACAGGAACAATGTTCCTGATGTGGCTCGGCGAACAGATTACTGAACGAGGTATCGGCAACGGTATCTCGATCATTATCTTCGCTGGTATCGTTGCGGGACTCCCGCCAGCCATTGCCCATACAATCGAGCAAGCGCGTCAAGGCGAACTGCACTTCCTCCTGTTGCTGTTGGTTGCAGTATTAGTATTCGCAGTGACCTTCTTTGTTGTCTTCGTTGAGCGTGGTCAACGCCGCATTGTGGTGAACTATGCTAAACGTCAACAAGGACGTCGTGTCTATGCTGCACAGAGCACACATTTACCGCTGAAAGTAAATATGGCGGGTGTAATCCCGGCAATCTTTGCTTCCAGTATTATTCTGTTCCCGGCTACCATCGCTTCATGGTTTGGGGGCGGAACCGGTTGGAACTGGCTGACAACAATTTCGCTGTATTTGCAGCCTGGGCAACCGCTTTATGTGTTACTCTATGCGTCTGCAATCATATTCTTCTGTTTCTTTTACACGGCGTTGGTTTTCAATCCGCGTGAGACAGCAGATAACCTGAAGAAGTCCGGTGCATTTGTACCAGGAATTCGTCCGGGAGAGCAAACGGCGAAGTATATTGATAAAGTAATGACGCGCCTGACCTTGGTTGGTGCACTGTACATTACATTTATCTGCCTGATCCCGGAGTTCATGCGTGATGCGATGAAAGTACCGTTCTATTTCGGTGGGACTTCACTGCTTATCGTTGTCGTCGTGATTATGGACTTTATGGCTCAAGTGCAAACTCTTATGATGTCAAGTCAGTATGAGTCTGCCTTGAAGAAGGCGAACCTGAAAGGCTACGGCCGTTAATTGGTCGCCCGAGAAGTTACGGAGAGTAAAAATGAAAGTTCGTGCTTCCGTCAAGAAATTATGCCGTAACTGCAAAATCGTTAAGCGTGAAGGTGTTATTCGCGTGATTTGCAGTGCCGAGCCGAAACATAAACAGCGTCAAGGCTGATTATTTCGCATATTTTTCTTGCAAAGTTGGGTTGAGCTGGCTAGATTAGCCAGCCAATCTTTTGTATGTCTGTGCGTATCCATTTGAGTATCCTGAAAACGGGCTTTTCAGCATGGTACGTACATATTAAATAGTAGGAGTGCATAGTGGCCCGTATAGCAGGCATTAACATTCCTGATCAAAAACATGCTGTGATCGCATTAACTTCGATCTATGGCGTCGGCAAGACCCGTTCCAAAGCCATTTTGGCTGCAGCGGGTATCGCTGAAGATGTTAAGATCAGTGAGCTGTCTGAAGAACAAATCGACACGCTGCGTGACGAAGTTGCCAAATTTGTCGTTGAAGGTGATCTGCGCCGTGAAGTTAGCATGAGCATCAAGCGCCTTATGGACCTTGGTTGCTATCGCGGTTTGCGTCATCGTCGTGGTCTCCCGGTTCGCGGCCAGCGCACCAAGACCAACGCACGTACCCGTAAGGGTCCGCGCAAACCGATCAAGAAATAATCGGGGTGATTGAATAATGGCAAAGGCACCAGTTCGTGCACGTAAGCGTGTAAGAAAACAAGTCTCTGACGGCGTGGCTCATATCCATGCTTCTTTTAACAACACCATCGTTACTATTACTGATCGACAGGGTAACGCTTTGGGTTGGGCAACAGCCGGTGGTTCCGGTTTCCGTGGTTCTCGCAAATCGACTCCGTTCGCAGCCCAGGTTGCAGCAGAGCGTTGTGCAGAAGCCGTAAAAGAATACGGTATCAAGAATCTGGAAGTTATGGTCAAAGGTCCGGGTCCGGGTCGCGAATCAACTGTTCGTGCTCTGAACGCCGCTGGTTTCCGCATCACTAATATTACTGATGTGACTCCGATCCCTCATAACGGTTGTCGTCCGCCGAAAAAACGTCGCGTATAACGCTTACGTTTTCTAGGATTGTTGGAGATAGAAAATGGCAAGATATTTGGGTCCTAAGCTCAAGCTGAGCCGTCGTGAGGGCACCGACTTATTCCTTAAGTCTGGCGTTCGCGCGATCGATACCAAGTGTAAAATTGAACAAGCTCCTGGCCAGCACGGTGCGCGTAAACCGCGTCTGTCTGACTATGGTGTGCAGTTGCGTGAAAAGCAGAAAGTTCGCCGTACCTACGGTGTGCTGGAGCGTCAGTTCCGTAACTATTATAAAGAAGCAGCGCGTCTTAAAGGCAATACCGGTGAAAACCTGTTGGCTCTGCTGGAAGGTCGTCTGGACAACGTTGTTTACCGTATGGGCTTCGGTGCTACTCGTGCTGAATCTCGTCAGTTGGTTAGCCATAAAGCAATCATGGTAAACGGTCGTGTTGTTAACATCGCTTCTTATCAGGTTAAAGCGAATGACGTTGTTTGCATTCGTGAGAAAGCGAAAAAGCAATCTCGCGTGAAAGCAGCTCTCGAGCTGGCTGAGCAGCGTGAAAAGCCAACCTGGCTGGAAGTTGATGCTAGCAAGATGGAAGGTACGTTCAAGCGTCAGCCGGAACGTTCTGATCTGTCTGCGGACATTAACGAACACCTGATCGTTGAGCTTTACTCCAAGTAAAGCTTAGTACCAAAGAGAGGACACAATGCAGGGTTCTGTGACAGAGTTTCTAAAACCGCGCCTGGTAGATATCGAGCAAGTGAGTTCGACGCACGCCAAGGTGACCCTTGAGCCTTTAGAGCGTGGCTTTGGCCATACTCTGGGTAACGCACTGCGCCGTATTCTGCTCTCGTCGATGCCGGGTTGTGCGGTAACCGAAGTTGAGATTGATGGTGTACTCCATGAGTACAGCACCAAAGAAGGCGTTCAGGAAGATATCCTTGAAATCCTGCTCAACCTGAAAGGGCTGGCGGTGAGAGTTCAGGGGAAAGATGAAGTTATCCTTACTCTGAATAAATCTGGCATTGGCCCTGTGACTGCAGCCGATATCACCCATGATGGTGATGTTGAAATCGTCAAGCCGCAGCACGTGATCTGCCACCTGACCGATGAGAACGCAGCGATTAGCATGCGTATCAAAGTTCAGCGCGGTCGTGGTTATGTGCCGGCTTCTGCCCGAATTCATTCGGAAGAAGATGAGCGCCCAATTGGCCGTCTGCTCGTCGATGCATGTTACAGCCCTGTAGAGCGTATCGCCTACAATGTTGAAGCAGCTCGTGTCGAACAGCGTACCGACCTGGACAAGCTGGTCATCGAAATGGAAACCAACGGCACAATCGATCCTGAAGAGGCGATTCGTCGTGCGGCAACCATTCTGGCAGAACAACTTGAAGCTTTTGTTGACCTACGAGATGTTCGTCAGCCAGAAGTTAAAGAAGAGAAACCAGAGTTCGATCCGATCTTGCTGCGCCCTGTTGACGATCTGGAATTGACTGTCCGCTCTGCTAACTGCCTTAAGGCAGAAGCTATCCACTATATCGGTGATCTGGTACAGCGTACCGAGGTTGAGTTGCTGAAAACGCCGAACCTGGGTAAAAAATCTCTTACTGAGATTAAAG
Organism: Enterobacter sp. 638; assembly: GCF_000016325.1. Classification (NCBI taxonomy): domain Bacteria; kingdom Pseudomonadati; phylum Pseudomonadota; class Gammaproteobacteria; order Enterobacterales; family Enterobacteriaceae; genus Enterobacter; species Enterobacter sp. 638. The sequence goes on along the minus strand of NC_009436.1, from coordinate 4,040,255 downwards.
ACGTGCTGGCTTCCCGTGGTCTGTCTCTGGGCATGCGCCTGGAAAACTGGCCACCAGCAAGCATTGCTGACGAGTAACCGGATCACAGGTTAAGGTTTTACTGAGAAGGATAAGGTCATGCGCCATCGTAAGAGTGGTCGTCAACTGAACCGTAACAGCAGCCATCGCCAGGCTATGTTCCGCAACATGGCAGGTTCACTGGTTCGTCATGAGATCATCAAGACGACCCTGCCTAAAGCGAAAGAGCTGCGTCGTGTAGTTGAGCCACTGATTACTCTTGCCAAGACTGACAGCGTTGCAAATCGTCGTCTGGCATTCGCCCGCACTCGTGATAACGAGATCGTGGCAAAACTGTTTAACGAATTGGGCCCGCGTTTCGCGAGCCGTGCCGGTGGTTACACTCGTATTCTGAAGTGTGGCTTCCGTGCAGGCGACAACGCTCCGATGGCTTACATCGAGCTGGTTGATCGTTCTGAATCTAAAGCAGAAGCTACTGCAGAGTAATCTGTAGTAACGTAAAAAAACCCGCTTCGGCGGGTTTTTTTATATCTTAAAGGTTCCCACCTATCCCCAGTCATATATATCTTCCTTCGTTCTTAATTCCTTTTATGTAGTACTGCTCGTTTATTTTGGTCAATATAAGCGCAGAAACTGACTCGTAGCCTCTGCAATCTTGGTAGTTATCTGACAACAGTTTTAACTGGTGTAGTGAGGCATCATGCTGCGCTGAGTTTTCATGACGCTGATTGAGATAACCAGCAATAGGTCCACATAACAGTACTTTCTTGTATGATGACAATCTAGGCCGTTGAAAAATTAATGAGGGCAGACTATGTACCGCATCGGTGAACTCGCAAAATTGGCCGACGTTACGCCAGACACCATTCGATATTACGAAAAGCAGCAGATGATGGAACACAAAGTTCGTACGGAAGGCGGGTTCCGGCTTTATACCGAAACCGATCTTCAACGGCTCAAGTTTATCCGTTATGGAAGACAGCTTGGTTTTACACTGGATTCGATCCGTGAGTTACTTTCGATCCGCATCGATCCTGCACACCATACTTGTCAGGAATCTAAAAGCATCGTGCAGGCCAGGTTGAATGAAGTCGAGTTACGCATCGAGGAGTTACAGGTGATGCAGCGTTCGTTGCAGCGTCTTAATGATGCGTGTTGCGGAAGTTCGCACAGCAGCGTTTACTGCTCTATTCTCGAAACGCTGGAGCAAGGCGCTAGCGGAATACACCGTGGTTGTTGATTTCTTAAAACTGAGGATCTACACTCACGCCGATTTTATACACAATCTGGAGATGTAATGAGCCATTATCAGCACAAGAAAGGGCAAATCAAAGATAACGCCATAGAGGCATTACTTCACGATCCTTTATTTAGACAACGCGTTGAAAAGAACAAAAAGGGGAAAGGGAGTTTCTTACGAAAAGGGAAACATGCCAAGAAGGGTAACTGGGAGGCCAGCGGTAAGAAAGTGAATCGCTTTTTTACCGCTGGCCTTCTGACTTTACGCGCCCGATTAAATACGGTTGTTCTGTTCTTTTAAAAGATCGCGAATTTGAGTCAACAAGACCTCTTCCTTGGAAGGGGCCGGAGGCACCGCTGCCGGTTCTTCTTTTTTGCGATTCAATCTGTTGATCAGTTTAATCGCCATGAAGATTGCAAACGCAACAATGACAAAATCGAACACGTTTTGGATAAACACGCCGTAGTGCATCACCACTGCAGGAATATCGCCTTGAGCATCCCTCAGAGTGACAGCGAACTGTTTGAAATCAATCCCGCCAATTAAAAGACCCAACGGCGGCATAATGATGTCGGCAACCAAAGATGAAACAATCTTACCGAATGCTGCACCAATAATCACACCCACTGCGAGGTCCACTACATTTCCACGCATCGCAAATTCGCGAAACTCTTTAACAATACTCATTTTCTTTCTCCTTAAGCCAACAGATAAAGTTAAGTCTAACAAATGATTAGCCAATTTCCATTGGGGATAAATTATCGCTACTAAAGTTAATCATTAAAAAATAAAAGGTTAATGTAAAAGGTGCTCTCGAAAAGCACCTCTTATCGCTACAGGAAGAAAGGACTGGGCTGGAATAAACGTTCTACGTCGCTAATAAATTTTTTGTCTGTCAGGAACATAATGACATGATCGCCTTGTTCGATACGAAGATTATCATTAGCGATCATGACGTCATTACCCCGAACAACGGCACCGATAATTGTGCCTGGCGGTAACTTGATTTCATCGATTGCACGACCTACAACGCGAGACGTCGTTTCATCCCCATGCGCGACCGCTTCTATCGCTTCTGCTACACCACGGCGAAGAGAGGAAACACCCACAATATCAGCTTTACGGACATGGCTTAACAAAGCGGAAATGGTTGCCTGCTGCGGAGAGATGGCAATATCAATAACACTGCCCTGCACAAGATCCACGTAGGCACGGCGCTGAATAAGCACCATCACTTTTTTAGCACCCATACGTTTAGCCAGCATCGCTGACATAATGTTTGCTTCATCATCGTTGGTGACGGCAATAAACAGATCAACTTGATCGATATGTTCTTCGGCCAGCAACTCTTGATCCGAAGCATCGCCATAAAAAACGATCGTGTTTTGCAGTTTCTCTGCTAATTCAGCGGCACGTTGTTGATCGCGCTCGATCAATTTTACGCTGTAATCTTTCTCGAGCCGGTGGGCAAGACCTGCGCCAATATTACCGCCCCCAACCAGCATGATACGCTTGTAAGGTTTTTCCAGTCGTTGGAGTTCACTCATTACGGCGCGAATATGCTGAGATGCTGCAATAAAGAACACTTCATCACCCGCCTCAACGATGGTTGAACCCTGCGGGCGAATGGGTCTGTCATGACGAAATATTGCTACCACGCGAGTATCAATATGCGGCATGTGTTCGCGCATAGTAGACAATGCGTTACCAATCAGAGGCCCGCCATAATAGGCTTTAACGACCGCCAGGCTAACTTTGCCCTCAGCGAAGTTAACAACCTGCAGCGCACCCGGATATTCTATCAGTCGATAAATACTGTCGATAACCAGCTGTTCCGGAGCGATGAGATGATCGATCGGAACCGCATCTGAGTTGAACAGTTTATCTGCATCACGGACGTAATCTGGGGATCGTATACGGGCAATACGATTTGGGGTATTGAACAACGAAAAAGCGACCTGGCAGGCAATCATGTTCGTTTCATCAGAACTGGTGACTGCAACCAGCATGTCAGCGTCATCCGCTCCTGCCTCACGGAGTACTCGAGGATGGGAGCCATGACCCTGAACTACACGCAGATCGAATTTATCCTGCAGTTCGCGAAGGCGATCTCCATTGACGTCGACGATGGTGATGTCGTTATTCTCACCCACAAGGTTTTCCGCCAGCGTTCCGCCGACCTGCCCAGCACCCAGAATGATAATCTTCATAGATTGCGACCTGTTTTAAATATCACTCTTTGATTAGCTTAGCGTAAAAGAAGCCATCACCGTCTTCTGCTCCAGGAAGGTTTTGTACGCCAGGTTTATCGGGAGTACCGGTAGTCCGCAGAGTGGCATTAGATGTACGTTTCAGGAACGCAGCAATCTGTTGGCTATTTTCTTCTGGAAGGACTGAGCAGGTTGCGTAAACCAATGTACCGCCAGGTTTAAGATGCGGCCAAACGGCGTCAAGGATTTCGCTTTGAAGTTGCGCCAGTTCGTTAATATCACGATCCCGGCGTAGCCATTTGATGTCTGGGTGTCGGCGAATAACGCCGGTCGCAGAGCAGGGGGCATCGACCAAAATACGATCAAACTGTTCATCCCCGCACCACTCTCCAGGCGTCCGTCCGTCACCCTGTTTGACTTCTGCTTTCATGCCCAGGCGTTTTAAGTTGTCATATACGCGAGAAAGTCGCTGCTCATCAACATCGACAGCCATGACGCTGGCTTTAGGAGCGATTTCAAGAATATGTGTCGTTTTACCGCCAGGTGCTGCACAGAGATCAAGAATATGATCGCCGTTTTGCGGCTCAAGATACGTCATGCAGCCTTGTGCCGAAGCGTCCTGGACTGTCACCCATCCTTGCTCGAATCCCGGCAGAGCTTGCACTGGGGCTGGGGAGGCAAGGCGTATTGCATCGGGATAGGCATCATGCGTAAAGCCGTTCATCTCGGCTGTTTCCAGCAAAGCCAGCCATTCATCGCGAGTATGATGATTACGATTTACGCGCAGCCACATAGGAGGACGTTGATTATTCGCCTCAACTATTGCCTCCCACTTGGATGGGTAAGCTTTCTGCAGGCGCTTCAGTAGCCACTCAGGATGTAGAAAACGCTTATCAGAATCTGCAAACTCCGCCAGCAGCTCTTCCTGTTGACGCTGGAATTGACGTAACACGCCGTTAATCAAGCCCTTCAATTGCGGGCGCTTGATCACAACAGCCCCTTCAACGGTCTCGGCCAATGCAGCATGAGGCGGAATTCGGGTATGAAGCAACTGGTAGAAACCCACCATAATTAAATAATGGATGGTGCGCTGCTTGCCTGTCATTGGCCTGGACATCAGCTTACTGATGAGCCATTCCTGTTGTGGGAGCGTGCGTAGCACACCAAAGCACAGCTCCTGGAGCAGGGCTTTATCTTTATCGGACACTTTTTGTTGAAGCGGTGGCAGGATATTACTCAGAGATTGACCCTGTTCCACCACTTTCTCGATGGCACTTGCTGCCATGCTGCGAAGATTTTGTTTTTTCATAACCGCAAAAATAAAAATGCCCGGAAAACCGGGCCTTAGATTAAATATAATCAGGCAAGACGCGTGCCTGGTGTAAACCACTCGCGACGTGAATTCAGCAGATCTTGCGCGCTCATGGCTTTTTTACCAGCAGGTTGTAGCGATTCCAGATTGAGAATGCCGTCTGCGGTTGCAACCTGAATACCTTCTCGGGTTGCTTCAATAATGGTGCCTGGTTCCGCTTTAGCTTCTCGATTGATAACGGAAGCTTTCCAGATTTTCACTGGCTGCTCGTCAATGGTCATCCAGCTCATTGGCCAGGGATTAAATGCGCGGATACAACGTTCCAGCTGTGCTGCAGAAAGTGACCAGTCGAGTTGCGCTTCTTCTTTACTGAGTTTCTCTGCGTATGTCACGAAGGCTTCGTCCTGAACTTCAGGCTGCGCTTTACCGTCGGCGAGTTGCTGCAACGTTTCGATGAGGCCTTGCGGGCCTAGGTCCGCAAGTTTGTCATACAACGTTGCGCTGGTATCTTCTGCCGTAATCGGGCACGCCAGTTTGTAAAGCATGTCTCCCGTATCCAGCCCGACATCCATCCGCATAATGGTGACACCCGTTTCGCTATCACCCGCCCACAATGAACGCTGGATTGGCGCCGCGCCGCGCCAGCGAGGAAGCAGGGAACCGTGCACATTAATGCAGCCGAGACGTGGCATATCAAGTACGGCTTTTGGCAAAATTAATCCGTATGCCACCACAACCATGACATCAGCATTAAGATCAGAGACAAGCTGCTGATTTTCTTGAGGGCGCAAGGATACAGGCTGAAATACCGGTAAGTTATGTTTTTCAGCGAGGACTTTAACCGGGCCAGGCATCAGTTTTTTGCCACGACCAGCAGGGCGGTCCGGCTGGGTAAACACACCAACAATCTGGTGGCCGGAAGATAACAGCGCATCAAGGTGACGCGCTGCGAAGTCAGGTGTTCCCGCGAAAATTATGCGTAGCTTTTTAGACACGTTATTCCTTGTATCCGAAGGGGCACGTTATGCGCGTGTGCGCATACGATCCAGTTTCTCGACCTTCTGACGAATACGCTGCTGTTTCAGGGGAGAGAGATAATCGATAAACAGCTTACCGACTAAGTGGTCCATCTCATGCTGAATACAGATCGCGAGCAAATCGTCCGCTTCCAGTTCAAATGACTTACCGTCGCGATCCAGCGCACGGATTTTAACTTTCTCGGCACGAGGAACCAGAGCGCGCTGTTCTGGAATAGACAGGCAGCCTTCCTCAATTCCGGTTTCGCCGCTCTGCTCAAGCAGCTCTGGATTGATCAATACCAGGCGCTCTTCGCGGTTTTCAGATACGTCGATAACGATGATGCGTTTATGAATATCAACCTGCGTTGCCGCGAGACCAATGCCTTCTTCTGCGTACATCGTATCGAACATATCATCAACGATACGCTGAATTTCTGCATTCACTTCTTTTACCGGTTCAGCAACGATGCGAAGGCGCTCGTCCGGGATATGTAACACTTGCAAAACTGCCATAAATTTCCAGAGTCGTGTTCAGGAGTTGAAAAGATTATTACCTCTATTCTAGACAAATCCCCTGCTGATTGACAGCATCCCTAACCAATCGCAAAGATTGCTGAGGCTGCTTATGGCAGGGAAAAGGATGACTTCCACAGAGATATGGTTACGTCTGATGAACGTCGGGGATTTATGTGGTGACACGATGCTGGGTGCTGCACAAAATCTGGCGACGCGCGAAAGTATTGACGAAACAACGTTGAAAAATGTTGGCCTAAAGATGAAGCAGGCCCGCAACTTTTTGTGTGTAAAAGAAGCCGAACTCGAACGTTCTTTTAACTGGCTAGAACGAGCGGGGCATTATCTGATTCCAGCTGACAGCCCTCTTTATCCGCCACGTTTGCGAAGCCTATCCGACTATCCCGGCGCGTTGTTTGTGAATGGCAGTATCGACGTGTTAAGTAGCTTTCAACTCGCCGTCGTCGGCAGCCGCTCCCCTTCCTGGTACGGGGAAAGGTGGGGGAACATATTCTGCGAATATCTGGCGCGCAATGGGTTCACAATTACCAGTGGGTTGGCGTGTGGCATTGATGGAGTTGCTCATCGGGCTGCGCTTTCTGGACAGGGTAAGACTATCGCGGTGCTGGGTAACGGCCTGTCCGGTATTTACCCTAAACGACATGCTTCCCTTGCGGACAAAATTATCGAAGCCGGAGGGGCGGTTATTTCTGAGTTTCCCCTCGCGACGCCACCCTGGCCCGGCAATTTCCCTCGGCGTAACCGCATTATCAGCGGTTTGAGCCACGGCGTATTCGTCGTCGAGGCGGCGTTGCGAAGTGGATCGCTAGTGACCGCCAAATGTGCCCTTGAGCAAGGGCGCGAAGTTTTTGCGTTGCCAGGGCCGATAGGCAACCCAGGATGTGAAGGCCCTCATTGGCTGATTAAGCAGGGGGCAACGCCTGTAACAAGTGCCGAGGAAATTCTCGAAAATTTGCGATATGGATTGAATTGGATACCCAGCGCACCAGAAATGGTACTTTATTCATCAGATCAGGAGGAGGTAGCATTGCCATTTCCTGAGCTCCTGGCTAACGTAGGAGATGAGGTAACACCTGTTGACGTTGTCGCTGAACGTGCCGGCCAATCTGTGCCAGTAACGGTAGCACAGCTACTGGAACTGGAGTTAGCAGGATGGATCGCAGCTGTACCCGGCGGCTATGTCCGATTAAGGAGGGCATGCCATGTTCGACGTACTGATGTATTTGTTTGAGACTTACATCCATAACGAAGCAGAAATGCGCGTGGACCAGGACCGACTGACGCGGGATCTTACCGATGCAGGATTTGAGCGGGAAGATATTTATAACGCATTGTTGTGGCTAGAGAAACTGGCTGATTATCAGGAAGGGCTTGTCGAACCAATGCAGCTTGCTTCCGATCCTCTGTCCGTGCGTATCTATACGGCTGAAGAGTGTGAAAGGCTGGATGCCAGTTGCCGGGGATTCGTTTTATTCCTGGAGCAAATTCAGGTGCTAAACCTCGAAACGCGAGAAATGGTGATAGAGCGCGTCATGGCGCTGGATACTGCAGAATTCGAACTGGAAGACCTTAAATGGGTCATTCTGATGGTTCTGTTCAACATCCCTGGTTGTGAAAACGCCTATCAGCAAATGGAAGAATTACTCTTTGAAGTGAATGAAGGTATGCTTCATTAATTCATTATATTGCTCCAAGAGTTGTTATGGCCAAATCAGCACTGTTTACGGTGCGTAATCAAGAGCCCTGCCCACAATGTGGGGCTGAACTTGTCATTCGGTCCGGGAAACACGGTCCGTTTCTCGGTTGTTCACACTATCCGGAATGTGACTATGTCCGTCCCCTGAAAAATCAGGCGGACGGGCATATCGTGAAAATTCTGGAAGGGCAAACGTGCCCAATATGTGGCGCGAATCTCGCGTTGCGCCAGGGACGTTTTGGCATGTTTATCGGATGTAGCCATTACCCTGAATGTGAACATACAGAACAGATCGATAAGCCAGATGAAACAGCGATAGCCTGTCCACAGTGCCAACAGGGGCAGTTAGTCCAACGTCGCTCCCGTTTCGGTAAAACTTTTCATTCCTGCGATCGCTATCCTGAATGCCAATTCGTTATCAATTTTAAGCCAGTTGCGGGTACATGCTCTCATTGCGATTATCCGCTCCTGATAGAGAAGAAAACTGCACAAGGCATCAAACGCTTTTGCGCCAGTAAACAATGTGGAAAGCCGGATTCGGCGGATTAAACCTGTGAATAATAATTATCCATTAGGCTCTATCGCACAGGCGGTGGACGTACTAAAAAATGAAGAAGTCATCGCTTACCCTACTGAAGCTGTGTTTGGGGTTGGATGCGATCCTGATAGCGAAACGGCAGTGACTCGTTTACTAGAACTCAAACAGCGTCCGGTCGAAAAAGGGTTAATTTTGATTGCTGCAAACTTCGAGCAGCTCAAACCTTATATCGATGACTCGATGTTGACCGAGCAGCAGCGCAATACCATTTTTTCCGCTTGGCCTGGTCCGGTAACATTTGTTTTCCCGGCGCTGCCTTCTACGCCGAGCTGGTTGACAGGGCGCTTTGACTCACTTGCTGTTCGCGTAACAGATCATCCGTTGGTTGTTGAACTGTGCGAGACTTTTGGGAAGCCGCTCGTTTCAACCAGTGCCAACCTCACAGGGTTGCCGCCTTGTCGTACGTCGCAAGAAGTGCTGGCCCAGTTTGGTGACGGTTTTCCAGTGGTCGTCGGTGAAACCGGTGGACGCCTGAATCCGTCTGAAATCCGAGATGCTTTGACCGGCGAGCGTTTTCGCCAGGGGTGACATGATGGAGAAGTACGCTGTATTTGGTAACCCAATTGCGCACAGTAAATCGCCATTCATTCATCAGCAATTTGCTCAGCAACTGCACATTGACTACTCGTATGATCGTGTTCTGGCGCCCGTTGATGATTTCCTCGCTACGCTCAATGCTTTTTTCTGCGAAGGGGCGAGGGGAGCAAATGTTACCGTGCCTTTTAAAGAAGACGCTTTTGAGCGAGCGGATGAGTTGACCGAACGTGCATCGCTCGCGGGTGCGGTGAATACACTTAAACGGTTGGACGATGGGCGTCTGCTTGGTGATAACACCGACGGCATTGGTTTATTGAGCGATCTGGAAAGACTCTCTTTCATTAAACCAGGGTCTCGGGTTTTGTTGATTGGAGCGGGCGGGGCATCCCGAGGAGTTTTGCTTCCGCTTCTATCGTTGGATTGCGCTGTGACAATTACCAATCGGACATATTCCCGGGCGAAAGACCTTGCAACACTCTTTGCTCACACAGGGAGTATCAGTGCCGTGGCGATGGAAGATTTGGAAGGACATGAGTTTGACCTCATTATTAATGCCACATCCAGCGGTATTGCCGGTGATGTACCAGCCATTCCAGCCTCTCTGGTGAAAGCTCATGTTTACTTCTATGACATGTTCTATCAAAAAGGAAGTACACCTTTCCTGAGCTGGTGTGAAGATCATGGCGCAAAACATATGTCGGACGGACTGGGAATGCTGGTGGGTCAAGCCGCGCATGCGGTGCTACTTTGGCATGGTGTATTACCCGCAGTGGAACCTGTTATTGAAAAACTAAAACAGGAATTGCTGGCGTGAATCAGGCAATTCACTTCCCCGATAGAGAAATCTGGGATGAAGATAAACAGGCCGTCTGTTTTCCAGCTTTGGTAAATGGTGTGCAGTTGATCTGCGCGATCAAAAGCGAAGTATTACTCCGCCGTTTTGGTGGTGCTGTACCGCTTGAGGTGTTCAAAGATAATCGCTGGGATCTGGAAGAAGAAGCCAGCGATTTGATTCGGGATCAGCAAGAAGACGATCAGGGCTGGATTTGGATTTCCTGATCCAGGTATTCGTCTTTCCATTTCACGTAATTATTCGCTGAGTATTGTAGCCCTGCGATCTCCGCTTCATTTAAGGGGCGGATTTGCTTTACTGGGCTGCCTAGATAGAGGTAGCCGCTTTCCAGGCGTTTGTTTTGTGGTACGAGACTCCCGGCCCCGATCATAATATCGTCTTCTACTATTACCCCATCTAATAGAATCGATCCCATACCGACCAACACGCGATTGCCGATGGTGCAGCCGTGCAGCATCACCTTATGACCAATAGTGACATCTTCGCCAATGATCAGAGGACATCCCTCGGGGTTATGGGCGGATTTATGGGTGACATGCAGAACGCTACCATCTTGAATATTTGTGCGTGAGCCAATAATGACATGGTTCACATCGGCCCTGATGGCGACTAACGGCCAGATGCTCACATCATCGGCCATCCTGACATCGCCAACGACGACGCTACTGCTATCGATCATCACGCGATCGCCTTTCTGAGGGAACAGATCTTTGAAGGGACGCAATACGACGTACATATCTACCTCGACTGATTAACACTATATAGAAGACTTTGATCGCATTATCCGGTTCGGGCAAGGGATAAATGCATCAATATTTAAGCAGATCGGGTGGGATTTCAGCGAAAAGAGTGGAAAAACAGCAGTCAGAAAAAAAGATCCAAAAAAGCCTTGTGCTAAAAGCTGGGATCCCTATAATGCGCCTCCATCGACACGGCAGATGTGAATCACTTCACACAAACAGCCGGTTCGGTTGAAGAGAAAAATCCTGAAATAAAGGATTGACTCTGAAAGAGGAAAGCGTAATATACGCCACCTCGCAACGGTGAGCGAAAGCCGCGTTGCACTGCTCTTTAACAATTTATCAGACAATCTGTGTGGGCACTCAAAGTGACATGGATTCTAAACGTCGCAAGACGCTAAATGAATACCAAAGTCTCTGAGTGAACATACGTAATTCATTACGAAGTTTAATTCACGAGCATCAAACTTAAATTGAAGAGTTTGATCATGGCTCAGATTGAACGCTGGCGGCAGGCCTAACACATGCAAGTCGAGCGGTAGCACAGGGAGCTTGCTCCTGGGTGACGAGCGGCGGACGGGTGAGTAATGTCTGGGAAACTGCCTGATGGAGGGGGATAACTACTGGAAACGGTAGCTAATACCGCATAACGTCGCAAGACCAAAGAGGGGGACCTTCGGGCCTCTTGCCATCAGATGTGCCCAGATGGGATTAGCTAGTAGGTGGGGTAATGGCTCACCTAGGCGACGATCCCTAGCTGGTCTGAGAGGATGACCAGCCACACTGGAACTGAGACACGGTCCAGACTCCTACGGGAGGCAGCAGTGGGGAATATTGCACAATGGGCGCAAGCCTGATGCAGCCATGCCGCGTGTATGAAGAAGGCCTTCGGGTTGTAAAGTACTTTCAGCGAGGAGGAAGGCATTGTGGTTAATAACCACAGTGATTGACGTTACTCGCAGAAGAAGCACCGGCTAACTCCGTGCCAGCAGCCGCGGTAATACGGAGGGTGCAAGCGTTAATCGGAATTACTGGGCGTAAAGCGCACGCAGGCGGTCTGTCAAGTCGGATGTGAAATCCCCGGGCTCAACCTGGGAACTGCATTCGAAACTGGCAGGCTAGAGTCTTGTAGAGGGGGGTAGAATTCCAGGTGTAGCGGTGAAATGCGTAGAGATCTGGAGGAATACCGGTGGCGAAGGCGGCCCCCTGGACAAAGACTGACGCTCAGGTGCGAAAGCGTGGGGAGCAAACAGGATTAGATACCCTGGTAGTCCACGCCGTAAACGATGTCGACTTGGAGGTTGTTCCCTTGAGGAGTGGCTTCCGGAGCTAACGCGTTAAGTCGACCGCCTGGGGAGTACGGCCGCAAGGTTAAAACTCAAATGAATTGACGGGGGCCCGCACAAGCGGTGGAGCATGTGGTTTAATTCGATGCAACGCGAAGAACCTTACCTACTCTTGACATCCAGAGAACTTAGCAGAGATGCTTTGGTGCCTTCGGGAACTCTGAGACAGGTGCTGCATGGCTGTCGTCAGCTCGTGTTGTGAAATGTTGGGTTAAGTCCCGCAACGAGCGCAACCCTTATCCTTTGTTGCCAGCGGTTCGGCCGGGAACTCAAAGGAGACTGCCAGTGATAAACTGGAGGAAGGTGGGGATGACGTCAAGTCATCATGGCCCTTACGAGTAGGGCTACACACGTGCTACAATGGCATATACAAAGAGAAGCGACCTCGCGAGAGCAAGCGGACCTCACAAAGTATGTCGTAGTCCGGATCGGAGTCTGCAACTCGACTCCGTGAAGTCGGAATCGCTAGTAATCGTAGATCAGAATGCTACGGTGAATACGTTCCCGGGCCTTGTACACACCGCCCGTCACACCATGGGAGTGGGTTGCAAAAGAAGTAGGTAGCTTAACCTTCGGGAGGGCGCTTACCACTTTGTGATTCATGACTGGGGTGAAGTCGTAACAAGGTAACCGTAGGGGAACCTGCGGTTGGATCACCTCCTTACCTAAAGAACCTGCCTTTGTAGTGTCCACACAGATTGTCTGATGAAAAGTAAATAGCAAGGCGTCTTGCGATTGAGACTTCAGTGTCCCCTTCGTCTAGAGGCCCAGGACACCGCCCTTTCACGGCGGTAACAGGGGTTCGAATCCCCTAGGGGACGCCACTTGCTGGTTTGTGAGTGAAAGTCGCCGACCTCTGTATCTCAAAGCTGATTGCGCTGTGTAAACAGTCAGTCATGTTTGAGATATTTGCTCTTTAAAAATCTGGATCAAGCTGAAAATTGAAACGACACACTGTGTCTGCTCTCCGTAATAAGAGCAGATAAGCGGTGTGTTCGAGTCTCTCAAATTTTCGCAACACTGCGGGTGTTTTACGAAACATCTTCGGGTTGTGAGGTTAAGCGACTAAGCGTACACGGTGGATGCCTAGGCAGTCAGAGGCGATGAAGGACGTGCTAATCTGCGATAAGCGTCGGTAAGGTGATATGAACCGTTATAACCGACGATTTCCGAATGGGGAAACCCAGTGCAATCCGTTGCACTATCGTTAAGTGAATACATAGCTTAACGAAGCGAACCAGGGGAACTGAAACATCTAAGTACCCTGAGGAAAAGAAATCAACCGAGATTCCCCCAGTAGCGGCGAGCGAACGGGGAACAGCCCAGAACCTGAATCAGCGTATGTATTAGTGGAAGCGTCTGGAAAGTCGCAGGGTACAGGGTGATACTCCCGTACACAAAAGTACATACACTGTGAGTTCGAAGAGTAGGGCGGGACACGTGGTATCCTGTCTGAATATGGGGGGACCATCCTCCAAGGCTAAATACTCCTGACTGACCGATAGTGAACCAGTACCGTGAGGGAAAGGCGAAAAGAACCCCGGCGAGGGGAGTGAAACAGAACCTGAAACCGTGTACGTACAAGCAGTGGGAGCCTTGATTTATCAGGGTGACTGCGTACCTTTTGTATAATGGGTCAGCGACTTATATTCTGTAGCAAGGTTAACCGTATAGGGGAGCCGAAGGGAAACCGAGTCTTAACTGGGCGTTAAGTTGCAGGGTATAGACCCGAAACCCGGTGATCTAGCCATGGGCAGGTTGAAGGTTGGGTAACACTAACTGGAGGACCGAACCGACTAATGTTGAAAAATTAGCGGATGACTTGTGGCTGGGGGTGAAAGGCCAATCAAACCGGGAGATAGCTGGTTCTCCCCGAAAGCTATTTAGGTAGCGCCTCGTGAACTCATCTTCGGGGGTAGAGCACTGTTTCGGCTAGGGGGCCATCCCGGCTTACCAACCCGATGCAAACTACGAATACCGAAGAATGTTATCACGGGAGACACACGGCGGGTGCTAACGTCCGTCGTGAAGAGGGAAACAACCCAGACCGCCAGCTAAGGTCCCAAAGTCACAGTTAAGTGGGAAACGATGTGGGAAGGCACAGACAGCCAGGATGTTGGCTTAGAAGCAGCCATCATTTAAAGAAAGCGTAATAGCTCACTGGTCGAGTCGGCCTGCGCGGAAGATGTAACGGGGCTAAACTGTGCACCGAAGCTGCGGCAGCGACGCTTATGCGTTGTTGGGTAGGGGAGCGTTCTGTAAGCCGTCGAAGGTGTCCTGTGAGGGGTGCTGGAGGTATCAGAAGTGCGAATGCTGACATAAGTAACGATAAAGCGGGTGAAAAGCCCGCTCGCCGGAAGACCAAGGGTTCCTGTCCAACGTTAATCGGGGCAGGGTGAGTCGACCCCTAAGGCGAGGCCGAAAGGCGTAGTCGATGGGAAACAGGTTAATATTCCTGTACTCGGTGTTACTGCGAAGGGGGGACGGAGAAGGCTATGTTAGCCGGGCGACGGTTGTCCCGGTTTAAGCATGTAGGCGGAGCGTTTAGGTAAATCCGGACGCTTATTAACGCTGAGGTGTGATGACGAGGCACTACGGTGCTGAAGTAACAAATGCCCTGCTTCCAGGAAAAGCCTCTAAGCATCAGGTAACATCAAATCGTACCCCAAACCGACACAGGTGGTCAGGTAGAGAATACCAAGGCGCTTGAGAGAACTCGGGTGAAGGAACTAGGCAAAATGGTGCCGTAACTTCGGGAGAAGGCACGCTGATGGTAGGTGAAGTGACTTGCTCACGGAGCTGAAATCAGTCGAAGATACCAGCTGGCTGCAACTGTTTATTAAAAACACAGCACTGTGCAAACACGAAAGTGGACGTATACGGTGTGACGCCTGCCCGGTGCCGGAAGGTTAATTGATGGGGTTAGCGGTAACGCGAAGCTCTTGATCGAAGCCCCGGTAAACGGCGGCCGTAACTATAACGGTCCTAAGGTAGCGAAATTCCTTGTCGGGTAAGTTCCGACCTGCACGAATGGCGTAATGATGGCCAGGCTGTCTCCACCCGAGACTCAGTGAAATTGAACTCGCTGTGAAGATGCAGTGTACCCGCGGCAAGACGGAAAGACCCCGTGAACCTTTACTATAGCTTGACACTGAACACTGGTCCTTGATGTGTAGGATAGGTGGGAGGCTTTGAAGCGTGGACGCCAGTCTGCGTGGAGCCAACCTTGAAATACCACCCTTTAATGGCTGGTGTTCTAACGTAGACCCGTAATCCGGGTTGCGGACAGTGTCTGGTGGGTAGTTTGACTGGGGCGGTCTCCTCCTAAAGAGTAACGGAGGAGCACGAAGGTTAGCTAATCCTGGTCGGACATCAGGAGGTTAGTGCAATGGCATAAGCTAGCTTGACTGCGAGAGTGACGGCTCGAGCAGGTGCGAAAGCAGGTCATAGTGATCCGGTGGTTCTGAATGGAAGGGCCATCGCTCAACGGATAAAAGGTACTCCGGGGATAACAGGCTGATACCGCCCAAGAGTTCATATCGACGGCGGTGTTTGGCACCTCGATGTCGGCTCATCACATCCTGGGGCTGAAGTAGGTCCCAAGGGTACGGCTGTTCGCCGTTTAAAGTGGTACGCGAGCTGGGTTTAGAACGTCGTGAGACAGTTCGGTCCCTATCTGCCGTGGGCGCTGGAGAATTGAGGGGGGCTGCTCCTAGTACGAGAGGACCGGAGTGGACGCATCACTGGTGTTCGGGTTGTCATGCCAATGGCATTGCCCGGTAGCTAAATGCGGAAAAGATAAGTGCTGAAAGCATCTAAGCACGAAACTTGCCCCGAGATGAGTTCTCCCTGACTCCTTGAGAGTCCTGAAGGAACGTTGAAGACTACGACGTTGATAGGTCGGGTGTGTAAGTGCAGCGATGCATTGAGCTAACCGATACTAATGAACCGTGAGGCTTAACCTTACAACGCCGAAGCTGTTTTGGCGGAAAGAGACACGATATTCAGCTTGATAACAGATTAATTGATGTGCAGAGATGCATGTTGATAACAGAATTTGCCTGGCGGCTTTAGCGCGGTGGTCCCACCTGACCCCATGCCGAACTCAGAAGTGAAACGCCGTAGCGCCGATGGTAGTGTGGGGTCTCCCCATGTGAGAGTAGGGAACTGCCAGGCATCAAATTTAGCGTGCTGATATGGCTCAGTTGGTAGAGCGCACCCTTGGTAAGGGTGAGGTCCCCAGTTCGACTCTGGGTATCAGCACCACTTAACACGGGTTTAAGTTTGGCACTAAGTAAAAGAATTTGTCTGGCGGCTTTAGCGCGGTGGTCCCACCTGACCCCATGCCGAACTCAGAAGTGAAACGCCGTAGCGCCGATGGTAGTGTGGGGTCTCCCCATGTGAGAGTAGGGAACTGCCAGACATCAATTAAGTGAAAAGGCCATCCGAAAGGATGGCCTTTTTGCATTGGAAGATCTCTGAGTCTTACGTTATTTTCTGCATTACTACGCCCGGGGAAAATGTTTCCCTGGGCGTAAGATCCTATTTATTCAACCTGTTAATGGATAACCTGCGATAAGAATGCTCTTGTACGTTCAGATTTCGGATTGGCGAAAAACTCTTCCGGTGGTGCCTGTTCAACAATTTCACCTCGATCCATAAAGATCACTCTATCTGCCACTGTTCTCGCAAATCCCATTTCATGTGTTACGCACAGCATGGTCATTCCCGATTGAGCAAGACCAATCATCGTATCCAACACTTCTTTCACCATTTCCGGATCAAGGGCTGACGTTGGTTCATCAAACAGCATAATTTTGGGCTTCATACACAGGGAACGAGCAATCGCAACGCGCTGCTGCTGCCCCCCAGAAATTTGCCCTGGGAATTTATGTGCATGCTCGGCAATACGAACGCGTTCCAGATAATGCATCCCTAATACCTCGGCATCCTTTTTAGACATCTTTTTGACCCAAATAGGAGCCAGCGTACAGTTCTGCAATACCGTTAAATGTGGGAATAAATTGAAGTGTTGGAACACCATGCCCACTTCCTGACGCACGCGTTCAATATTGCGAACATCTTCATCCAGCTCGATCCCATCAACAACAATGCGTCCCTGCTGATGTTCTTCGAGGTGATTGATACAACGGATAGTTGTCGACTTTCCAGAACCCGATGGGCCACACAGAACGATACGTTCACCTTGCGTTACCTTCAGGTTGATATCTTTCAGCACGTGAAATTGTCCGTACCATTTATTGACATTTTCCAGGGTAATCATCGCGTCAGCAGGGGTCATAATTATTTTGCTCATAAATTCCTCAGTGCGGTGTCCGCCCGGTGTTAAAACGTTTCTCCAGATGCTGGCTATAGCGCGACATGCTGAAACAAAAAATCCAGTAAATCAGTGCAGCAAAGACATAGCCCTCGGTCGACATGCCAAGCCAGACTGGATCCACGGTTGCCTGTTGAACACTGCTGAACAGATCGAATAACCCGATAATGATCACCAGGCTAGTGTCTTTAAAGAGGGCAATAATCGTGTTCACAAGCCCTGGAATAACCAGTTTGAGTGCCTGCGGTAAAATCACCAAACCCTGCGTTTTCCAGTACCCGAGTGCCAGTGATTCAGCCGCTTCATATTGTCCTTTTGGCAAAGCTTGCAGCCCACCGCGAACGACTTCTGCGACATAAGCGGACTGAAATAAAATGACGCCCACGAGTGCGCGGATTAATTTGTCGATCGTAGTCCCTTCCGCCATGAATAATGGCAGCATCACCGAAGACATAAACAACACGGTAATCAGTGGCACGCCGCGCCAGAACTCGATAAAGATCACTGAAAGCACGCGGACTACCGGCATCGTTGAACGACGGCCAAGCGCCAACAAAATACCCAGCGGCAGCGCGCCAGCGATCCCGACGGAAGCAATGATCAAGGTTAATGTCAGCCCACCCCATTGGCGAGTTTCGACCCGCTCAAGTCCCAGCACGCCCCCATATAGCAACAACCAAACAACCAGCGGATAAACCACAGCCCAGCAAGCAATGTAGCGTCCACGGCGTGGCAAATGTTTCCAGAACATCGGTGCGATCGACAGCAGCCCAACAATCAGCGCCACGTTGATACGCCAGCGTTGCTCGTGTGGATACAAGCCATACATGAACTGACCAAAACGCTCATGAATGAATACCCAACAGGCACCCGCTTTGGTGCAGTCAGCGCGTGTGGAGCCAACCCAATTTGCCTGTAGAAATGCCCAGTTTATGAGCGGCGGAATAAGTTCCCACATCAGCCAAAAACAGATGATGGTGAGAAGACTGTTACTCCAGGAGGAGAACAGATTTTTACGTGCCCAGGCGATGAAACGCCAGCCCCTAGCGCTAGAAGGGCGCGGGACGTGAGACAGTACGGCTTTTGTCATCATGGCTCCTTAACGCTCGACCAGTGCGATGCGACGGTTATAGATGTTCATCAACAGTGAAATCGTCAGGCTAATAACCAGATAAACCGACATGGTGATGGCGATAGTCTCGATAGCTTGCCCCGTCTGGTTAAGTACTGTCCCGGCGAACAGTGAAACCATATCGGGATAACCGATAGCGGCAGCCAACGAAGAGTTTTTAGCAATATTCAGATACTGACTGGTCAGCGGTGGGATGATCACGCGTAAAGCCTGAGGAATGATCACCTGACGGAGTGTGACCGGATTGGGAAGGCCGAGCGATCGAGCCGCTTCGTGCTGCCCATGTGGTACAGCCTGAATACCAGAGCGAATAATTTCGGCAATAAACGCAGAGGTATAAATGGAAAGCGCCAGCGTGAGAGCCGCTAGTTCAGGGATTAATACCATCCCACCACGGAAGTTAAATCCGCGCAGTTCCGGAATATCCCAGTGCAATGCCGAACCAAAAATCCCTTGTGCCAGCAAAGGTAAACCCACAATCAAAAGTAATCCGACGGGCCAGGTCTTGCGAAGCTGTCCGGTTTTCATCTGATGCATGCGGTTATAGCGAAACAGCCCAACGGATATTGCAACGGCGATAACGATAGCGGCAATAGCGGCCCATAAACCTTCGCCAGCCTCTGGTGAGGGAATATATAGCCCGCGGTTACTGAGAAAAAATAACTCAAAAGCATCGAGGGCCTGGCGCGGACCTGGCAGATTACGCAGGACGGCGAAATACCAGAAAAAGATCTGCAACAAGGGCGGAATGTTGCGAAACGTCTCGATGTAAATCGTAGAAAGTTTGCGCAGGAGCCAGTTTTCAGATAGCCGGGCGAGCCCGAGGAAAAACCCGAGGAATGAAGCAAAGACAATACAGAGTGCAGAGACCAGAAGCGTATTCAGCAGGCCAACCAGAAATACCCTTCCATAGGTATCGCTCTCCTGATAATCAATCAGGTGCTGCACAATTCCAAATCCTGCAGTGCGATCCAGAAAGGCAAAGCCCGAAGTAATGCCGCGATTGCTCAGGTTAGTTACGGTGTTGTGAACTAAATAAATCGCAACGACCACGACGACGACAATGGCGATGATCTGAAATAGCCAGGCGCGGACCGCGGGGTGAGAAAAGGAAAGTTTCCCTTTTAAGGCTAAGCGGCGATGGGACATAAAGAAACCTCGGTAACCATGACTCTGGGCTGGGCACCGCTCATGCAGTGCCCGTTACAGCTAAAAACTAGCGTACTGGTGGAGCGTACTGGATGCCGCCGTTGTTCCAGAGGTTGTTCTGGCCACGTTTGATCTTCAGAGGGCTTTCCGATCCCACGTTACGCGCGAAGATCTCTCCGTAGTTGCCAACGTGTTTAATGATGTTGTAAGCCCATTTATTATCGAGCTTAAGATCCTTGCCGTAGTCACCTTCTTTACCCAGAAGATGTGCCATATCCGGAGTGGATGGAGCTGCTGCTTTCTCATCAACGTTCTTCGAGTTAATTCCCATTTCTTCAGCATTCAGCATGGCGAAGAGAGTCCACTTAACAATCGAGGTCCACTCTTCATCACCGCGACGAACGACTGGGCCAAGAGGTTCTTTTGAGATAACTTCAGGCAGAACAATCCACTCCGCAGGATTACTGAGCTTAATGCGAAGGGCATACAGCTGAGACTGGTCAGAGGCCAGCGTATCGCAACGGCCTGATTCCAGAGCTTTTGCGGATTCATCAGAGCGATCAAACGTCACTGGGGTGTATTTCATCTTATTCGCTTTGAAATAATCCGCGACGTTCAACTCGGTATCCGTACCGGCCTGAATACAGACAGTCGCACCGTCGAGTTCTTTCGCACTCTTCAGGCCTGCTTTATTGTGAGTCAGGAAACCGATACCGTCATAATAGGTGACGCCAGTAAACGTCATGCCCATGCCAGCATCACGAGACGAGGTCCAGGTGGTATTACGCGAGAGCACATCAACTTCGCCAGATTGCAAAGCGGTGAAACGTTCTTTCGCTGTGAGTGGGGTGTATTTTACTTTGGTATCATCACCGAAGAGAGCCGCTGCAACGCCTCGGCACACGTCAACGTCGATCCCGGAGAATTTCCCGTTAGCATCCGCGTAGGAGAAACCCGGTAACCCATCGCTGATACCGCACTGTACAAAGCCTTTCTTTTTAACGGCATCCAGAGTTGCGCCTGCATGCGCCTGACCCGCTACAGCAAACAACATGCCGGCGGCGGCCAGGCTGGCTATCATCGTCTTTTTCATATGCATCCTGTGTGGCGAAAATTATTTTTATAGAAAGTCGTTTTAAAACGCTTTTACCTGTCTGTGGCGTTGGCCGACGTTTATAAAGCAAACGTAATGCCAGTTTTCGTATTCAGCTAAAAAGAGAGATATCTGAACGCGTAATGCTGAGTGTAGACAGGGATAATTAAATCAAGCGCCCTGAAATGGTGCGAAATGACAACCTACGCCACAAATCAGAGCAAAAGTTGATAAGACGAAACGGAAATTATTGAG
This sequence comes from Enterobacter sp. 638, assembly GCF_000016325.1. Lineage (NCBI taxonomy): Bacteria > Pseudomonadati > Pseudomonadota > Gammaproteobacteria > Enterobacterales > Enterobacteriaceae > Enterobacter > Enterobacter sp. 638. Next base: position 4,019,185 of record NC_009436.1, on the reverse strand, counting down.
ATGATTTCAGGCGTGAATATTGGCAGGATATTGAATGTTATTAATCTGTGAAAAATATCACGTATTAGATTGCAACCTGGATCTCGAGTGAATAAAAAGGTGAGAACAATCAAGGATGAAAAGAGAGACAGGAATGTTACAGGGAAGTTTTTTAACAAGGAGAGCAATGACTGCACTGATATGAAGCAAAAGCGCGGAAGATACCGCGCTTTTGTCAGAAAGCTTTATTTGGTTAACGCAACGATACCCAGCGTCAGGCCTGCAACAGCCGCAGCACCGCCTGCAATTGCGCCGGCTGTTTCCCAGTTATCCTGAGTGGTGCCTTTCATACACGTATTGGTATGGACAAGGCGACCTTGATCGTCGTAAACCGGTACACACGGAGAATCGTGGGCACAACCAGCCAGAAGCGCAGCGAGCGTTGCAACGCAAATGAATCTTTTCATGATGTTACCTCAGAATAAAAACTGACTCGCTATAAATCCAAAAGGGTATTTACCGAGCAGAGCGCTATTTTATCACTGCTCACGGCTATCGAAGATAGATGAATAATCTCAAAGTATGTGGTTTGTAAAAATGATGGAGAGGTGCGGCTGAACGCATGAATGAATAGGTATTTTAAACGTAATACTTAGCGATTAGACCTAACTCAAATAATAAAGGGTTTCATTATTTATTCGTCATAGAACATAAGAGGACTAATACTTTGTTTAAACATAAAAAGAGTAGGCGCCATTCAGCGCCTACTGATTTTTTTAATGATGTTGGCGAGTAAATCGGCGTCTTACGACGACGAAAAAGACGGGAACAAAAAAGATAGCCAGAAGCGTAGCGGACAACATCCCGCCCATGACGCCTGTACCTACGGCATTTTGTGCGCCGCTCCCCGCACCGTTACTGATCACTAACGGCATTACGCCAAGAATGAACGCCAGAGAAGTCATCAGAATGGGACGAAGGCGCATACGTGATGCCTCCAATGTTGCTTCGACAACCCCTTTGCCTTCTTTTTCCATCAGGTCTTTAGCAAACTCAACAATCAGGATGGCGTTCTTAGCAGAAAGCCCAATGGTGGTAAGAAGACCTACCTGGAAATAAACATCATTGTTCAGTCCGCGCAGCGATGCACCGAGGAGTGCTCCAATGACGCCTAATGGCACCACTAACATCACAGAAAATGGAATCGACCAGCTCTCGTAAAGTGCAGCCAGACACAAGAACACGATGATAAGTGAAATGGCATATAGCGCAGGTGCCTGGTTTCCAGAAAGCCGTTCCTGGTACGACATTCCCGTCCAGTCGTAGCCAATTCCGGAAGGCAGTTTATTCGCCAGTCTTTCCATCATGACCATGGCTTCACCCGTACTCTTGCCGGGTGCAGACTCCCCAAGTATTTCCATTGAGGGCATGCCGTTGTAGCGCTCAAGCCGTGGCGAACCGGAAACCCAGCGTGAAGAACTAAAGGCTGAAAAGGGGACCATCTCGCCGTTTGCACTGCGCACATAAAGATTATTGATATCACCCGGTAACATGCGGAACTGCGCCGCTGCTTGCGCATACACTTTTTTGACACGACCGTGATCGATGAAGTCGTTAACGTATGTTCCTCCCAGCGCAGTGGAAATCGTCTGGTTGATATCTGATACGCTGACGCCAAGCGCCTGGGCTTTCTCCTGATCAATATCGAGCTTAAATTGCGGAGTGTCTTCCAACCCATTAGGACGTACACGCACCAACAAGTCAGAATGTTCTTTGACCATACCCAAGAGTTGGTTTCGGGCTTGTGTGAGTGAGGTATGACCCAGGTTTGCCTGATCGATTAACTCAAAGTCGAAGCCCGTCGCTGTTCCCAGCTCGATAATGGCAGGTAGGTTAAAAGGAAAAACGAGACCATCTTTAATCTGGCTAAAGGCTTTTGTGGCGCGGCCCACAATCGCTTCGACGCCATTTTTTTCACCTGGACGATCTTCCCACGGTTTGAGGCTGACAAATGCGATACCTGAGTTCTGTCCCTGGCCGCTGAAACTAAAACCGTTAACGGTAAAGACCGACTCAACGTTCGCTTTTTCTTGGGTCAGATAGTATTGCTGAACCTGATCCAAAATTTGCTGCGTGCGGGTTTGCGTTGCACCGGCGGGTAGCTGAACCATTGTCATGAATACGCCCTGATCCTCCTCTGGCAGGAAAGAGGTGGGGAGACGCAAAAAGAGCACCGCCATACCGCCAACGATCAGCACATACACCACAAGATAGCGTCCTGTTTTACGCAGGATCCCGCTGACGCTATTACTGTAATGATCGACGCTTTTATCGAAGAGAGTATTAAACCAACCAAAGAAACCGCCTTTTGCGTGGTGCTCTTCAGAGGCCGGTTTAAGCAACGTCGCGCAGAGTGCTGGCGTCAGAATCAGTGCGACTAGAACTGAAAGAGCCATAGCAGAAACAATGGTCAGTGAGAACTGGCGGTAAATGGCTCCGGTAGAGCCACCAAAAAAGGCCATCGGTATAAACACCGCTGAAAGCACCATTGCGATGCCGACCAACGCGCCTTGAATTTGCTCCATCGATTTTTGCGTCGCCTCTTTAGGCGGTAGCTTGTCTTCTACCATAACGCGTTCGACGTTCTCAACAACCACAATGGCATCGTCGACCAGCAAGCCTATAGCCAACACCATGCCAAACATGGTGAGGGTATTGATGGAAAATCCAAATGCCGACAAAATGGCAAAGGCACCGAGCAATACAACAGGCACTGCGATGGTGGGAATGAGCGTGGCGCGCAGGTTTTGCAGGAACAAATACATGACCAGGAAAACAAGGACGATTGCCTCGAACAGGGTTTTAATCACTTCATGAATGGATATTTTGACGAACGGGGTCGTGTCGTAGGGATAGACAACTCTCATTCCTTGCGGGAAGAAGGACTGTAATTCTGCGAGCTTCGTTTTAATGGCCGCTGCAGTATCGAGTGCGTTTGCGCCCGTTGCCAGTTTAATCCCAAGACCCGTCGCAGCCTGACCATTAATCTTGGTCACCATATTATAGTTTTCGCCGCCAAGCTCAATTCGAGCCACATCTTTCAGATGCACCATTGACCCATCTTGATTCACTTTCAGTGTGACGTTGCCAAACTCTTCCGGGGTTTTTAAACGGGTTTGCGCGATGATAGAGGCATTTAACTGTTGCCCTGGAATTGACGGCGTTCCCCCTAATTGACCGGCAGCTATTTGGTTATTCTGGATTTTTAGTTGGTTGATCACATCCAGAGGTGTTAGCTGAAATTTATTAAGTGCATTGCTGTCGAGCCAAATACGCATGGCGTACTGTGCGCCAAATAGCTGAACGTCACCCACGCCCGATGTCCGGCTGATCGCGTCTTTAACATTTGACGCAACGTAATCTGAGATATCGTCCTGCGTCAGCGTTTTATTATCAGAGACAAACCCTGCTACCAGAAGGAAGCTGCTGCTGGATTTCTCCACGCCAATACCTTGCTGCTGAACTTCTTGTGGCAGCAGCGGCATGGCGAGCTGCAGTTTGTTTTGAACCTGTACCTGCGCGATATCAGGATCGGTGCCGGACTGGAAGGTCAACGTGATCGTGACGTTACCCGCTGAATCGCTGGTGGATGACATGTACATCAGGTTATCGATACCATTCATGTTCTGTTCGATAACCTGGGTCACGGTATCTTGTACCGTTTGTGCATCCGCGCCGGGATAGGTTGCGGTGACGGCAACAGCAGGAGGCGCAATAGTGGGGTATTGCGCCACGGGTAATTGAAGAATAGCCAGCCCGCCCGCAATCATCAGAATGATGGCAAGTACCCAGGCGAAAATCGGCCGTTGAATAAAGAAATTAGCCATTTCGTAATCCTTTAGCTGGCTGTCTTGACGGCGGAAGCAGGCACGGCGACCACAGTGGCGCCAGGATGGATTTTCTGCAGGCCACTGACGACCACGCGATCGCCATCCTTAAGTCCTTCAGCGATCAGCCAGCTGTCTCCAATGGCCTGAGGCGCAATAACATTACGCAATTCAATCTGCTCTTTATCATTCACCACCAGAACGGTGGCATCGCCACGTGGAGTACGTGTCACGCCCTGCTGGGGGACTAAAATGGCGTCAGGCTGTATGCCTTCATCAATACGGGCGCGGACAAACATCCCTGGCAACAAACTGTGTTGAGGATTTGGGAAAACGGCGCGAAGCGTGATGGAACCTGTACTTTCGTCGACAGTGACATCCGAAAATTGCAGCGTGCCTTTGAGTGGGTAAGGCTGACCATTTTCCATTAACAGCTGAACGCTGCTAGTACCCTCGTTTTTCTGCAAACGAGACTGCTTTAGATGCATGAAATCATTGCTCGACTGGGTCACATCAACATAGATCGGATCAAGCTGCTGGACGGTCGCCAGGGCAGAAGCCTGCCCGTTCATGACTAACGCGCCTTCGGTGACGCTGGATTTGCCAATACGTCCATTAATAGGCGATGACACTTTGGTGTAGGCGAGATTAATACGTGCGGTTTCGACACTCGCTTGTGCCGCAATAACGCTGGCGTCAGCTTGCCTGGCATTGGCTACAGCCTGATCGTACTCTTGCCGACTAATGTATTGCGTCCCCACCAGAGGCACATAACGTTTCACCGTCAAGTGCGCAATGTTAGCTGCCGCCTCGGCTTTTGCCATCTCGCCTTTAGCGCTGTCATAGGCAACCTTATACGTTGCGGGATCGATTTGATAAAGAGAATCGCCAGCGGTGACATCGCTGCCTTCAGTGAAATTGCGACGTAAAACAATGCCGCTCACCTGCGGGCGAACCTCAGCGACGCGAAACGCATCTGTGCGCCCCGGCAATTCAGTTGTCACTGCTAGTGGAGCACTTTTCACGACATAAACCGTTACCTGCGGAGCCTGTGCGCTTTGCTTTGGGTTGTCAGCGCCATCACAGCCCGTAAGGAGTGTGGCGCAGACAATAAAACCGGATAGAGGTAAAAGCCTGAAGTGTGTCGTCATTACTGTTCCTTTAAAAACAATAAACTGATATTTGCCGTGGAGATGTGAAAAAAGGAGAAAGGCAAAGAGTCAGAAAGCCAGCGCACATCATAATGAGGTGTGTTGGCTTTTTTTAATTTATAAGTGCGGCATGCGGTCTATTAATACATAAAACACATTAAAACGTGGTAAATGAAGGGTATAGTGGCCGACAAACAAATATAGATTTTGTTTTTATCCATGGTTATTTATATGTTTAATGAATTTAATTATCACGATTCATTTATGGGGGTTATTAATTCCTGGAATTGACTTTTTTTGTTCAAAGTAAAAGGGGCATTTGGTGAATACTATCTGGGCAATGAGCGCCACGGATTTAACAGTGAGTGCAAATATTTATGTGACGGATGAGAGTCTATGGCGCGCAAAACAAAAGAAGAGGCACAAAAAACGCGACAACAGTTGATTGAAGCGGCCATCACACAATTCTCTACGCGTGGCGTTGCCAGTACCACACTGACGGATGTTGCAGATGCGGCAGGTGTGACGCGCGGTGCCGTATACTGGCATTTCACCAGTAAATCTGAATTGTTTAATGCGATATGGGAGCAGCAGTTACCGCTATGTGATCTGATTGATGAACGTCTTGCTCTCGATATCAGGGATGACCCTTTATTCACTCTTCGGGCGCGTTTTATTATTGCTTTGCAATATATTGCTCATGAGCCTCGCCAAAAATCGCTGCTGCAAATTCTGTATCATAAATGTGAATTTAATAAAGAATTGACATCAGAATGTGATATTAGAAAAAGAATTGGTTTCAATTATGACAATGTACGGGCGTTACTGGAGAGATGCCTGGCCCAGGGCGTTATTGATCCGCAGATTAATATTGATATGACGCTGATTGTTTTCCACGGTTTTTTTAGCGGCTTAATTAAAAATTGGTTAATGAATAGCGACAGCATCAACCTTTACCAACATGCACCCGCGTTAGTCGATAATATTCTGGCGACGTTAAACATTACGCGTAAGCCGCCAGTAAAATATGATGTTGCCTCTTAAAGGGCGACGTCATGTTAAAGTTTATTTTTCACCATCTCCGGACTGTGACAAAGTTCTTCGACGGCTTGTGCGGACACGGGTTTGCCGAGCAAATATCCCTGAAGCATATTGCAGCCAAGTTCTGTCAGGAATGCCTGCTGCGCCTCGGTTTCTACCCCTTCGGCAACCACTTTTAGATTTAACGTTTTTGCGAGTGCAACAATGGCAGAGACGATAGTGGCATCGTCGCTTTCACCGCTCAGATCTTTCACAAACGCGCGATCAATTTTCAATTCGCAGGCGGGCAGCCGCTTGAGATAAAGCAAGCTGGAATATCCTGTTCCAAAATCATCAATTGACGCTTTGACTCCCGCATTCGTCAGCTCTGTAAGAACCCTTACGCTTTCATCCGGGTTATTCATCGCGGTCGTCTCGGTCACTTCCAGGATCAACGATTCTGGCGGAAGCTGATGCAGTGCCAGACAATCGAGCACGGTGTTGACCAGCGATGGCTGCTCAAACTGCAGGGTAGACAAATTCACGGCCATCGACCAGTTAGTATGGCCCTGAATATGCCACGCGCGCAGTTGTCGACAGGCTTCATTGATCACCCAATTGCCTATCGGAATAATCAAACCGGTTTTTTCTGCCAGCTGAAGAAATACATCAGGAGTCAACAACCCTTGTTTTGGATGCTCCCAGCGCAGCAGAGCTTCAAAGCCCAAAATAGGGCCAGCGGGTGCATGAAACTTCGGCTGATAGTGCAGGCGCAATTCATCGCGCTCAACAGCCATCCACAGATCGTTCATCAACTGTAAATGCGTTTGCGCCAGTGTGTTCATCGACGGCTGGAAAAAGTGGTACCCATTCCGTCCAACATGTTTGGTGTGATACATCGCGGCATCGGCGTTGAACATCATTTCGCGATCGGTTTTCCCATCGTGCGGATACAACGCAATGCCAATACTGACGGTGACGACCAGCTCATAGGGATCAACGCTGAAAGGACTGTCGATGGCGCGCACCAGCGCGTTGGCCAGCGAAGCGGCATCATCCGGTCCACTGACTTCGACCAGCAGAACAAACTCATCACCGCCGATGCGGGCAAGCGTGTATTGCCCTTTCAGCGGTAACAGCAGCCGCTTAGTCACTGCGACCAACAGCTTGTCGCCAGTGACATGACCGTAAGCGTCATTTACTGCTTTAAAGCCATCAAGGTCCATAAACATCAGCGCGAAGTGCGTTCCTTCACGGTCTGCTTTGTTGATCGCCTGGCTGAGGCGATCTTCCAGCAGAATACGATTAGGCAACCGCGTCAGCGTATCGTGAAGGGCCAGTTGCGCCAGTTCTCGGTTAGCTTCAGCAAGGGATGAGGCTAACAGCGTAGTCCGTGCCTGAAGGCGGGCATCAAGCATTGAGACCAGCAATGTGATCGCCAAAATCGAGAGTGCGACCACGCTGACCAAAACGGCCAGCCAACTGCCATTAATCCCGTGATGATGCATGTGCGTTGTTACTGGAAACTGCGCCGCTTTCATACCCGCGTAATGCATGCCGGCAATCGCAATTCCCATTGTTAACGCTGCGCCCAGGCGCATCAGCGCAACTTGTGCGGCTTCATAACGTAATCGAAAGGTCAGCCACAGGGCGACCAGCGATGCCGCTAGCGCGATGATCACGGAAAGGGCGACCCAGGTTTTATCCCATACAATTCCCGGTGACACCTCAAGTGCCGCCATACCGGTGTAATGCATTGCGACGATGCCTGTCCCCATCACGAAAGCGCCCGGTAACAGGCGTCGTAAGCGAAGCTGTTCACCGCTCACCAACCAAAGGGCAAACATGGAGGAGACAATCGCAATAGCCATTGAAAGCGCAGTGATTGCCACGTCGTAGCTCATGCTCATGGCAAGATCCATCGCCAGCATACCGATGAAGTGCATGGCCCAGATGCCGATGCCCATCGCCACGCCACCACCTGCGAGCCAAATGCGTGCCGCAATGCCCTGGCTCCCGGCGACTCGCCCGGCCATATTGAGTGCGGTATATGCAGCAAGGATGGCGACGACAAAAGAAATGACGACGAGGATATGGTTGTATTGGCTAACCAGCATGGTCTGTATAACTCATTCGTAGTGAGACGTTATGGAATAGTATCTGGAAAGGGCAGGGACATTATCACCGTACGGGAATGACGAAAAGGGATTTAAATCCCTGTTTTTAATAGGTGAAAAGTGTGTTTTTGCCGACGTTTGGGCTTAATCGAGATCCGAGCAGTTTACTAATTTTAAGGGATTCACGGAATTCATATTACGACACTTGTCGGTTTCGGTGCTCAGCAGCTCAATCCACTGCATGAGCAGCGCATCAAAGAGGAACACCGAGACGGCAAAGATAACCAGCCACCAGTATTTACGAATCATTGTGTCGTTCCGGAGTCATCGAGCGAGAGAAGTGGTGGAAATATACACGAAACGCGGGCGTTTAAAAGGAGGAGAACTGAAGGTTTACAAATGGTTGACGGTACGGAGCGCAGGCAATAAAAAAGGCGCGTCCCCATGCCAGGTAGCGCCTTTTTAAACAAGCAGTTAGCTAATCGAAATTAGTTCATGCCGTATTTTTTGAGTTTCTTACGCAGGGTACCACGGTTGATACCCATCATCAGGGCAGCGCGGGTTTGGTTACCGCGGGTGTATTGCATCACCATGTCCAACAGTGGCTGTTCAACTTCAGCCAGTACCAACTCATACAGGTCACTCACATCCTGACCATTCAGTTGAGCAAAATAGTTCTTCAGTGCTTGTTTAACCGAGTCACGGAGAGGTTTTTGAGTCACCTGATCCTGAGAGTTAACGGTAGAAACGGTCAGTACGTCAGAATTTACGCGTTGTTCGAACATAGTTCTGTCAGCTCTTTATTTCTGTTTACGCAAAATTTTCGAAGTATGCCTCCAACGCCTCCAGCTGTACGCTGGCATCCTCTATGGCGTTGAATGTGCGCCGAAACTGGTCATTTGGAGCGTGTTCCTGGAGATACCAGGATACGTGTTTCCGCGCAATTCGGTACCCTTTTGCCTGACCGTAAAAGTCATGCAGTTCCCGAATATGCGCACAAAGCAAGCGCTTAACTTCTGCCAGAGGCAGTGGATCAAGCAACTCCCCAGTGTCCAGATAATGCTGGATTTCCCGAAAGATCCAGGGTCTTCCCTGAGCGGCACGTCCTATCATCAGAGCATCTGCCCCTGTATAGTCGAGCACAGCCCTGGCTTTTAGCGGGTCAGTTATGTCGCCATTCGCGATAATCGGAATGGAAACTTTCTGCTTAACTGCCCGAATGCTGTCGTATTCCGCATTGCCGTTGAACAAACAGGCGCGAGTGCGTCCATGAATGGTCAGGGCCTGGATACCACAATCTTCGGCCAGTTGGGCAATTTCTACACAGTTACGGTGTTCCGGCGCCCAACCAGTGCGAATTTTCAACGTAACGGGAACATCCACTGCGTTAACCACCCCCAACAAGATAGACTTCACCTGGTCGGGGTATTGCAGAAGGGCTGAACCTGCAAGCTTACGATTCACCTTTTTTGCCGGGCAACCCATATTGATATCAATAATTTGGGCGCCACTTTCAACGTTAATACGCGCGGCTTGCGCCATTTCTTCAGGATCGCTTCCAGCAATTTGCACGGTGCGAATACCTGGCTCATCAACGTGCACCATCCGTAGACGGGATTTATCGCTTTCCCAAACCTGCGGGTTAGACGACATCATCTCGGAAACGGTTAAACCGGCTCCCATCTCGTAGCACAGCGTCCGGAAAGGCCGGTCAGTAATACCTGCCATTGGCGCTGCGATCAGGCGATTTCTGAGCTGATAGTGTCCGATGCGCATGAGTTAAGAAATGACCATACTGTGACTGCAAGGCGGCGTATATTACGCATTTTTTACATGAGATGAAAGGCCAAACTTTGAACAATCTGCTGTTGCAGATCAAGGAATTGCTACTCAGCGTTAAGTGAGTGAATTATTCACTAAATAAATCATTGTCTTATGTTGTTTTGTCTATTTTATAGACGCTTACAAATTCCCGTAACTTCTCATCATTTCTCGATGAATGAATCATTTTATCGGGATAATCTGCTGTTTTTAGCAGCAGATTATTGACCTTCTTTGCGATCTGGGTCCCATTTCAGGACATGATATCAGCGCGCAATATGAACATTATTCAACCACAACACGCCCGTGAAGTGATTGTACCGGGCGGTTATTATCGTGATGCATAGTGTGGGTAAATTTTTCCAACTGAGTGGCGGAGAGGGTCATCGGATTTTTGAGCACCACCCAGGTCACTCCTTCCGAACAAGGAGGTGTGGTCAAAGAACCGCTAAAGCGCCAGTAGGTTTTGTTTTTAGGTAACAGTTTGTTCAGGTCAAGTTTCGTGTCCAGCGTCGCCGATTGTTCGGCTTGCCCTGGCATGATACCCCACAGTTTATCCAGCTCTGCGTTGGCGGCCCCTTTCTCAAACATCACCGCCACCACGGTCAATGCGCCATCGGCATTTTTATGGACCAGGTGCATTTCCATATCAAATTTTTTGCCGTGGATTGTATTTTCACTCGGCGCATGGAAGTGGAATTGCTGCAAAGCCCAGGATTGATTATCAAGCGTGATCGTATCTGGCGTGTCCGGCTTTTCGGCCGCCTGAATGGTATGGCCGTTGTTGGTCAACGTGACAGGGCCATCGATGTAGTGGGTTTTTAACGGTGTGAGATGGGCCTTGATCGTTGAGTCGATATTAACAGGGGACTGGTTCATGCCGCTTTGACAGGTTTTATACGCCTCATCCAGCGCACCCCAATGCTCCGGTGAACCTTCGCCTTCATAGCTCCAGTGAGATGCATAAGCTGAAGCAGACACGATGCTCAGCGCCAGGATTGCTGCCTTACCAATAAATGGGGTCATAATATTCTTCCGGTGAATTTAATAATCTAAATCATATAATAGCCATATGATTTCAGTGGTTATTATACCGGACGGGAATAACGGGCGTAGAGGTTTTTTGCAGTAAAAATGGCGTGATCGACCGATCACGCCAGAGGGAATTACTTCTTACGACCAGTAATGCGACACCATTCTTCTTTCTCAACCACCGGGTCGAGAGTGAAGAGTTCAGTGTAGGCTTCACATACGCTGTCTGCCTGGCTGGCCAGAATACCGGAAAGCCCCAGTAAACCGCCCTCAACGGGCAGCACGCTGATTAACGGTGCCAGTTCACGCAGTGGGCCTGCCAGGATGTTTGCGACCACGACATCCGCTTTCATGATGTCTGGCTGGTCATTGGGCAAATACAGCTCAAGGCGATCGGACACTCCGTTTCGCTGGGCATTATCGCGGCTGGCCTGAATCGCTTGCGGATCGATGTCGATCCCGATCGCTTTTGCTGCGCCGAGTTTCAGTGCGGCAATGGCGAGGATCCCGGATCCACAACCAAAATCGATCACCGTTTTCCCTTCCAGATCCAGACCATCAAGCCATTGCAGGCAAAGAGAGGTTGTTGGATGGGTACCCGTACCAAACGCCAGCCCCGGATCGAGCATCACGTTTACGGCATTGGGATCAGGCACATCGCGCCAGCTTGGGCAAATCCACAGACGTTTGCCGAACTGCATGGGATGGAAATTATCCATCCACTCGCGTTCCCAGTCTTTGTCTTCCAGTTGCTCGATTTTATGCACAAATCCTGCGCCCAGAAGCGGATGATTTTCCAGAATCGCCACGACGTCTTTCATGTCCGTTTCTGCGTCGAACAGGCCAATAACATCGGTATCACCCCACAGGCGCGTTTCGCCGGGCAATGGCTCAAACACCGGTGTGTCATGCGTGTCCTGGAAAGTAATGGAAACCGATCCGACTTCCATTAACGCATCACTCAGTTCTTCGGCGTTCGCGCCGGTTGTATTCAGTTTTAGTTGGATCCACGGCATGGCAAAACTCTTTATTTATGAGTAGAAATGACGGCCGCCTGTGGGACGGGTTGACCGAAACGGTTCCCCACCACAAACGCCAGCAAACTTAACAGTAACGAAGGCACAATCGGATGGAAGCCCAGATACTGAATTTTAAATGTGGCGAGCACCGCGTACAGTACGCCACCCACAATCATTCCGCTGAGCGCACCCGCCGCATTTGCGCGTTCCCAGTACAGACCCAGCACCAGCGGCCACAGGAACACGGCCTCCAGCCCGCCAAACGCCAGCAGGTTTAACCAGATGATCATCTCCGGTGGACGCCATGCGGCAAGCATCATCAAAATGCCAAGTACCAGCGTTGTCCAGGTTGAGATGCGCTTCAGGCGATGCTCATTATGGATTTTAGTGGGTTGCGCGCTGAGCCACAGATCTTTAATGATCGTGGCAGAGGCCTGCAACAAATGCGCATTCACATTCGACATGATGGCGGCCATTGGCGCGGCGAGGAATAATCCCGCAGCCCACGGCGGCAAGACTTGCACCATCAGTGTGGGGATAACCTGATCCGGCACCGTCAGATTAGGTAATATCGCGCGGCCAAGCGCCCCGGCAAGATGCATTCCGAGCATGAGCAGCGACACCACGACAGTGCCGATAATAATCCCACGGTGAACCGCTTTGCTGTCTTTATAAGAGATACAGCGCACGGCCGTGTGGGGCAAACCGATCACGCCAAAGCACACCAGCACCCAGAATGAAGTCATAAATGCCGGGGAGAGAATGTCGTCGGCACCGTGTGGGCTGACCAGTTTCGGATCGATCTTCTCCAGCGTTTCTACCGCATTGCCCAAACCGCCGGCGGCGTAAATCACGCCAACCAGCAGCACCAACGTGCCTATCAGCATGACCATGCCTTGCATGGTGTCGTTCAGCACGCTGGCGCGGAAACCGCCAAACGCGGTGTACAGCGCGATGGTAATGCCGAAAATCAGCAGGCCATTCTCGTATTTAATGCCCGCAGCGGTTTCCAGCAATCGTGCGCCGCCGATGAACTGCACGGCAATCGCACCGACAAACGCCACCAGCAGACTGATGCTGGCAATCCAGACTACTGCGCGGTTCTGATAGCGCGCCTGCAACATGTCATTAAGCGTGATCGCATTGTATCGCCTTGCAAGAATCGCGAATTTTTTACCCAGAATACCGAGTGATAACCAGATGGTCGGAACCTGAATCATCGCCAACAACACCCAGCCCAGCCCGTATTTATACGCCGCACCGGGGCCGCCGATAAACGAGCTGGCGCTTACGTAGGTTGCTGTGAGCGTCATTGCCAGAACGAAACCGCCCATCGAGCGGCTGCCCAGGAAATACTCACTGAGAAACGAACCGGTGCTGCGTTTGCGCATGGCGTAAGCCGAAAGGCCGAACACCACGAAGAGATAAATAATCAGAACGGCGATGATTTCAGTTTGCATCGCTATCCTCCAGAGAGATATCGCGGAAGATAAAACGCACCATCAGCCAGCACAGCAGAATAAAAACCAGCGGCATCAGAAGGCAGGCCATTTCGAACCAGTGTGGAAGGCCGGTGAACCCAGCGGTCGAATCAGGTAAGTAAGCAGTTACTAACCAAGCAACAAGGTAGAGAAGGGTCAGCCACAGCGCCCAGCGCGCCTCTTTATGGGCTTGAACAAAACGCTTGTCCATTTTATATCCCTTGTGGATGAAGAAAGCGGGGATTGTACATGATGGGTCCTGGCGATCCCCACAAATAAAAAAGGCCGGAATCTCCGGCCTTTTAATGAGAATGCAGTCTTATTTTTCCTGAAGACCGAGTTTTTTCTCCAGATAGTGGATGTTCGTTCCACCGTTCTGGAAATGCTCGTCGTTCATGATACGAACCTGCAGATCAATGTTGGTTTTGATACCGTCAATGATCAGTTCCTGCAAGGCGTTCTTCATGCGGGCAATTGCCACATCACGATTTTCGCCGTAACAGATAAGCTTGCCAATCATTGAGTCATAGTACGGCGGCACAGTATAGCCAGCGTAGATATGAGATTCCCAACGGACACCAAAGCCACCCGGTGCGTGGAAGCGCGTGATTTTACCCGGGCTTGGCAGGAAGGTGTTCGGGTCTTCGGCGTTAATACGGCACTCTACCGCATGGCCTTTGACGATCACTTCTTCCTGCTTGATGGACAGCGGCTGACCCGCAGCGATACGCAGCTGTTCTTTGATCAGGTCAACACCGGTAATCATTTCGGTGACAGGGTGTTCAACCTGAATACGGGTGTTCATTTCGATGAAATAGAACTCGCCGTTTTCGAACAGGAATTCGAACGTACCTGCACCGCGATAACCGATATCCACGCACGCTTTAGAGCAACGCTCGCCGATATAGCGACGCAGTTCCGGCGTGATGCCTGGTGCTGGTGCTTCTTCAACGACTTTCTGGTGACGACGCTGCATGGAGCAGTCACGTTCAGCCAGATAGATAGCGTTACCCTGACCGTCAGCCAACACCTGAATTTCGATGTGACGTGGGTTTTCCAGGTATTTTTCCATGTAAACCATGTCATTGCTGAAAGCTGCTTTCGCTTCAGCTTTGGTCATGGCAATGGACTGCGCCAGGTCGGTATCGCTACGTACAACGCGCATACCACGACCGCCGCCGCCGCCGGACGCTTTGATGATAACCGGATAACCAATGCGTTTAGCATGGGCACGGTTAGCATCCATATCGTCGGTCAGAGGGCCGTCAGAACCAGGAACCGTTGGCACGCCAGCTTTCTTCATCGCGGTGATTGCAGAGACTTTGTCACCCATCAGGCGAATCGTGTCTGCTTTCGGGCCGATAAAGATAAAGCCAGAGCGTTCAACCTGCTCAGCAAAGTTGGCATTCTCAGAGAGGAAGCCATAACCCGGATGGATTGCCACCGCGCCGGTGATTTCAGCGGCGCTGATGATTGCCGGGATATTCAGATAACTTTTTACGGACGGAGCCGGACCAATACAGACCGTCTCATCCGCCAGTAATACGTGTTTTAAATCGCGATCCGCGCTTGAATGCACAGCAACAGTCTTGATGCCCAATTCTTTACAGGCACGAAGGATTCGCAGTGCGATCTCGCCGCGGTTGGCGATGACAATTTTATCCAGCATGTTCGCCTCGTTACTCGATGACGACCAGCGGCTCGTCAAATTCTACCGGCTGACCACTTTCGACCAGAATCGCTTTCACAGTACCAGACTTGTCTGCTTCGATTTGGTTCATCATTTTCATGGCTTCAACGATGCACAGGGTATCGCCTACATTGACTTTCTGACCCACTTCGATGAACGCCTTCGCGTCCGGGCTCGGGGTGCGGTAGAAAGTACCAACCATTGGGGAACGTACGATGTGACCACTGATTTCGGCTGCTGCAGCAACCGGCGCTTCTGCTGCCGGAGCGACTGCGTTAGACAGAGCAGGCTGTTGCATCACAGGTGCAGCATAAGCTTGCTGCATGACTGGATAGCCAACATTTGGCGCAGCACGACTGATGCGTACAGACTCTTCGCCTTCAGAAATTTCCAGTTCGGAGATGCCTGATTCTTCAACCAGCTCGATCAGCTTTTTAATCTTACGAATATCCATGAGTGGGTTCCGTACTCTTGTTTAGTGTGATTGTGACAAGCGTTTTACCGCTGTCTGTAAAGCGTATGAATAACCGTCAGCACCAAGTCCACAGATAACGCCAGCGGCGATATCAGACAGATATGAATGGTGGCGGAACGGTTCACGGGCATGCACATTGCTCAGATGGATCTCGATAAACGGGATGCTCACCGCAAGCAGTGCGTCGCGGATAGCAACACTGGTGTGCGTAAACGCGGCCGGATTAATCAGGATATAGTCCACAGTGTCTTTAGCCTGATGAATTCGGTCGATGATTGCGTACTCCGCATTTGACTGAAAATGATCCAGTTCCACATTCAGTGAGGTTGCTTCCGTACTCAGACGGTTAACAATTTCGCTCAATGTCAAAGAGCCATACTTCTCCGGCTCACGGGTTCCGAGCATATTCAGGTTCGGTCCGTTCAGAACTAAGATGTGGAATTTATCAGCCATTGTGCCGCTATCTCCTGCGAATCTCGGGTAAAAAACAAAATATACCTTCAACGCGCAATTGTCACCTTTTCAGAGGCTAAAAACCCCTGTCAGGAAAACCAAAGTCGCACATTATAACGATTTCGTAGCATTTGGCAGCTAAATACTGGTCTTATCAGGGAAGATTATCAACCGCAAAGCTAAAAAGATTCGCGGTTGATAGGGTTTCTGCGGGAAAACGCACAGTTTAGCGGACTATCGCCACCACTGGCGGAACTTCTTGTAACGCCATGCCAGAAGCCCGAGTGCGAGCAAAGCATAGATGACAGGTTGGGGTGATAAAATCTTCACTGACCACAGGTAATGTATCGGCGTCAGGATCGCAACGAGATAGACGAAGTTATGCAAAAATTGCCAGCGTCTGCCCAGTTTTCGCTGCGCATATTGCGTTGAGGTTAACGTCAGCGCGAACAATATGACCCAACTTACAATACCTAGCGTTAAATAAGGACGCGATATGAGCTCGCTTCCGAGCAATGCCAGATTGTTAATCCCCAGTTCCAGCAGTGCGTAACTGGTCAGATGGAGCGTTGCCCAGGCAAAACACCACAAGCCTAAAAGGCGGCGAGTGCGGATCAATAACGGCTGTTTAGCGTAGCGCGCCAGGGGTGAAATCAGCAAGCTGGCCAACAAAAATTTCAGAGCCATCCTACCGGTAAAATGTTGGATATCTTTGGCCGGATCGGCGCTGAAATAGCCCTGACTGGCCGCCCAGAATAGCCATATAAAAGGAAGCAAACCGGCAAGGTGTAAAATCACCTTTAGCCAGGTAATCTGCTTTGCGGTTAAACGCACTTAGAAATTCTCCCGCAAGTTGATGCCCCGATAGAGAGACGCGACCTGATCCGCGTAGCCGTTAAACAGCAATGTCGGCTGGCGTTTCACATCCAGCGCACCGCCGGATCCGATAAAACGCTCCGTAGCCTGCGACCAGCGAGGGTGATCGACGTGAGGATTCACATTCGCAAGAAATCCATATTCGTCAGGGGCGGCCAAATTCCACGTCGTAGGCGGGCGCTCGCGCGTCAGTTTGATGCTGACAATCGATTTGATGCCCTTAAAGCCGTATTTCCACGGCACGGTTAAGCGGATAGGCGCGCCGTTTTGCGGCGGGAGCGCTTTGCCATAAATGCCTACGGTCAGCAGCGTCAGAGGGTGCATGGCCTCATCCAGACGAAGCCCTTCCACGTAGGGATACTCCAGACCACCGCCGATAAACCGGTCTTTTTGTCCCGGCATCTGCTCCGGCGAGTAGAGCGTCTGGAAAGAGACATATTTTGCATTGCTGGTGGGCTCAACCAGCGCCAGCAATTTATGCAGCGGGAAGCCAACCCATGGCACCACCATCGACCAGGCTTCGACGCAGCGCATGCGGTAGATGCGCTCTTCCAGTGGGAATCGGGTGGTTAAATCGTGATGATCCAGCGTCAGTGGTTTTGCCACTTCACCGTCGATTTTGAGCGTCCATGGATCGGTTTTCATACTGCCTGCGTTGGCGGCAGGATCCGCTTTATCCAGGCCAAATTCATAAAAATTGTTGTAACCGGTGACTTTATCTTCCGGCGTCAGCGCCAGTTTATTCTGCCATTGTGCGGGCTGGGTAAAATCCAGCGGCTGCCCGGAGGGGGCTTTGGGGCGGTCATTGCCTTTAAACCAATCAAGCAAGTCGGCATGAGCGGTGGGGGAAAGGGAAAGCGCGGTGGCGCTGATACCGAGCATCTTGAGGATCTGGCGGCGCTGTAACATAAAGACAGATTCGGACGTTACGTCGGCTTCCGTCAGTTTTCTGGTTTTCATGGCACTCTCCGTCATGCGTTTTTATAAGCATGACGGAGGAGTGAGGTTATCGCGAATATGTCACGAAAATTTGAAGATTAGGCAATCTTGACCAGCGCACGGCCATGGAACTGGTTGTTCATGATTTTTTCGGCAAATTCAGGTGCCTGTTCGAGACGGATTTCAGTTGCGCTTTGGGTGTAGAACGATTCAGGTAAGTCACGGACCAGTCGTTCCCAGGCCTGTGTGCGGCGTGCTGCTGGTGTCATCACGGAATCCACACCTTGCAGACGCACATTACGCAGAATAAATGGCATGACGGTAGTTGGCAGTGCAAAACCACCCGCCAGACCGCAAGCGGCAACACATCCGCCGTAGTTCATCTGCGCCAGTAATTTTGCCAGCACTTTGTCGCCCACGGTATCCACCGCGCCTGCCCAGATTTGTTTTTCCAGCGGGCGGGTTTCAGCGAACTCTTCGCGGCCCAGAATGCGGTTTGCACCGAGTGAACGCAGGTAATCATGCGTGCTTTCGCGACCGGAAACGGCAGCGACCTGATAGCCTAATTTGTGCAGCAGAGTAACGGCGGTACTGCCTACGCCGCCACTTGCACCGGTTACCACGATTTCACCTGATTCGGGGCGAATTCCCGCGTCTTCCAGCGCCATCACGCACAGCATCGCGGTAAAGCCAGCCGTACCGATGATCATCGCTTTGCGACCATCCATGCCTTTTGGCATTGGCACCAGCCAGTCGCCTTTGACGCGGGCTTGCGCGGCCAGTCCACCCCAATGGTTTTCACCCACGCCCCAGCCCGTTAACAGCACCTGCTGCCCAACGTGGAAACGCGGATCTTCACTCGCGTGAACATGACCCGAAAAGTCGATTCCAGGAACCATCGGAAAGTTTCGGATGATTTTACCTTTGCCAGTAATGGCGAGCGCGTCCTTGTAATTCAGGCTGGACCAGTCAATGTCAACGGTGACGTCGCCTTCGGGCAGGCGGGTAGCCTCGATGGATTGAACCGAAGCCAGGGTTTTGCCGTCTTGTTGTTCTAAGATCAATGCCTGCATACAGGTATCCTCAGTAAGCATGGTGATTGGAAAATAATTTCTGAAGACTATACTCGCTCATTGAAACGCTATGCCGATTTAACGCAATAAATTGCCAGATATATCAGGTTTGCTAGTATGCCGCACTAGACATGCAAGTTAGTGCTCACTCGCCCCCCATCAACCAGCGGAGTAATCTCAAGGATGCGATTAACGACGAAATTTTCGGCTTTTATTACGTTGCTGACGGGGTTAACCATATTTGTCACCCTGATAGGCTGTTCGCTCAGCTTTTATAACGCCATTCAGGACAAGCTAACGAATCGCGTGCAATCGGTCGCGTCCGTCATCGACACGCGGCTCGTGACATCAACTCTTCCCGCGCTTTCGCAGCAGCTTGATGAACTTATGGTGCCGGTCGATATCGTCCACATCGACATCCTGCAGGGGAATAAAGTCGTCCTCAGCCATGCACGCCAAAGTAGCTATCGCCCGGCGGGCACGCTCCCGCAGTACCGCGAGCTCACGGTGCAATCATTAAAAAGCCCAGGCACGTCTATCCGATTGGTCTATCAGGACCCGATGGCCAATTATTTCCGTTCGCTGATGACTACCGCGCCGCTGACCTTCGCGGTGGGCTTTATGGTGATCCTGATTTTTCTGGCGGTGCGCTGGCTGCGACGCCAGCTTTCGGGGCAGGAGCTGCTGGAATCGCGATCCCTGCGCATTTTAAACGGTGAGCGAGGCGCGAAAGTGCGCGGCTCTGTCTATGAATGGCCGTCGCGTACCAGCAGTGCGCTTGATGTGTTGCTCTCTGAAATTCAGTTTGCCAGCGAACAGCGCAGCCGGATGGATACGCTGATTCGATCCTATGCCGCTCAGGATAATAAAACCGGTCTAAACAACCGGCTTTTCTTTGATAATCAACTGGGAACGCTGCTGGAAGATCCCGAAAAGGTCGGCACGCATGGGGTGGTGATGATTATTCGCCTGCCCGATTTCGATTTGCTGCGCGATACCTGGGGCCGCTCGGTGGCAGAAGATCACCTCTTCACGCTCATTAATCTGTTATCGACATTTATTATGCGCTACCCCGGCGCGTTACTGGCGCGCTATCACCGCAGCGATTTTGCCGTACTGTTACCGCATCGCACGCTGAAAGAGTCAGAAAGTATCGCCAGTCAGTTACTGAAAGCGGTTGATGCGCTGCCGCAGACCAAAATGCTCGATCGTGATGATATGGTCCATATTGGGATTTGCGCATGGCGTGGCGGGCAGCAGACTCAACAGGTCATGGAGCATGCCGAAGCGGCAACGCGCAACGCTGTGCTGCAGGGGGCAAATAGCTGGGCGATTTATGATGATTCTCTGCCAGAAAAAGGGCGCGGAAACGTACGTTGGCGTACACTTATTGAGCAAATGCTGAGCCGAGGCGGACCCCGAATTTATCAGAAGCCAGCGGTTCTGCGAAACGGGCAGGTTCATCACCGCGAATTAATGTGTCGCATCTTCGACGGCACCGAAGAGGTCATTTCGGCCGAATATCTGCCGATGGTGTTACAGTTTGGTCTCTCTGAAGAATACGACCGTCAACAAATCACGCGCCTTATCCCATTTTTATCTTTCTGGCCTGAAGAAAATCTGGCATTACAGGTTACGGTTGAGTCGCTGATTCGCCCGCGTTTTCAACGCTGGCTGCGTGATGTTTTAATGCAATGCGAAAAATCGCAACGTAAACGTATTATTTTTGAACTTGCAGAGGCAGATGTCTGTCAACATATCAGCCGCTTACAGCCTGTGGTCCGTTTGATGAATGCGCTTGGCGTACGCATCGCGGTGACACAAGCGGGTTTAACCCTGGTCAGTACCAGCTGGATCAAAGAATTGGATGTCGAACTTTTGAAGCTGCACCCGGGGCTGGTCAGGAATATTGAAAAGCGAGCAGAAAACCAGCTTTTGGTTCAGAGTCTGGTCGAAGCCTGCAAGGGTACGCAGACGCAAGTCTTCGCCACGGGCATACGTTCACGGAGTGAATGGCAGATGTTGACGGAGCGCGGTGTGGCGGGTGGTCAAGGAGATTTTATTGCGTCCTCTCAGCCGCTTGACAGCAATGTGAAAAAATATTTGCAAAGATACTCTGTTTGACCTGCCGTTTAATTTGTTTTCACGTAGAATATCGCGCCTGTGGCTTTGAGTATGACGAGCAAAACGCCAGTGAACGACCTTGAGTGTTGCAAATGGAAGTGAGGGACGCAGCTGTTGACTCAGCCCTGATGGAATCAGGTGATACATTTGTAACATTAGGAAACGTGCTGCACTAATTTTCACCGTAGCAGATGATTTTTGCGCCTTGTCGCTGCTGCGTGTGGTTGGTAAAGTAAGCGGATTTTATTTTTCCGCCCCAGCTTTCAGGATTATCCCTTAGTATGTTGAAAAAATTTCGTGGCATGTTTTCCAATGACCTGTCCATTGACCTGGGTACTGCGAATACCCTGATTTATGTTAAAGGACAAGGCATCGTATTGAATGAGCCTTCCGTTGTGGCCATTCGTCAGGATCGTGCTGGCTCCCCTAAAAGTGTGGCAGCCGTAGGACATGATGCGAAGCAGATGCTGGGTCGTACCCCAGGCAACATCGCTGCGATCCGCCCAATGAAAGATGGCGTTATCGCTGACTTCTTCGTCACCGAAAAAATGCTTCAGCACTTCATCAAACAGGTTCACAGCAATAGCTTCATGCGCCCAAGTCCGCGCGTGCTGGTTTGTGTGCCGGTGGGTGCGACTCAGGTTGAGCGTCGTGCGATCCGTGAGTCTGCTCAGGGTGCGGGTGCGCGTGAAGTCTTCCTGATTGAAGAGCCAATGGCTGCCGCAATCGGTGCCGGTCTTCCGGTTTCTGAAGCGACAGGTTCCATGGTAGTGGATATCGGTGGCGGTACAACGGAAGTGGCGGTTATCTCCCTGAACGGCGTGGTGTATTCCTCCTCCGTTCGTATTGGCGGTGACCGTTTTGATGAAGCCATTATTAATTATGTGCGCCGTAATTACGGCTCTCTGATTGGTGAAGCCACCGCAGAGCGAATTAAGCACGAAATCGGTTCCGCTTATCCTGGCGACGAAGTCCGCGAAATTGAAGTTCGTGGCCGTAACCTGGCTGAAGGTGTTCCGCGTGGTTTTACCCTGAATTCCAACGAAATCCTGGAAGCGCTGCAAGAGCCGCTGACCGGTATCGTGAGCGCGGTGATGGTTGCGCTGGAGCAGTGCCCGCCAGAACTGGCTTCCGACATCTCCGAGCGCGGTATGGTTCTGACCGGTGGTGGTGCGCTGCTGCGTAACCTCGACCGCCTGTTAATGGAAGAGACAGGAATTCCTGTCGTAGTTGCAGAAGATCCACTGACTTGCGTAGCCCGTGGTGGCGGCAAGGCGCTGGAAATGATCGACATGCACGGCGGCGACTTGTTCAGCGAAGAGTAGTCGGGTGTGAAAGGGTAGCGGTTGCTACCCTTTCTCTCTGACGCGAGAATACGCATAGCCTATGAAGCCAATTTTTAGCCGTGGCCCGTCGCTGCAGTTTCGCCTGATCCTGGGGGTTCTGGTAGCGCTTGGAGTCATCATCGCCGACAGCCGCCTTGGTATGTTCAGCCAAATCAGAACATACATGGATACCGCCGTCAGCCCTTTCTATTTTGTATCTAATGGTCCCCGTGAATTACTCGATAGCGTTTCTCAAACGTTGTCTTCGCGCGATCAACTCGAACTCGAAAACCGGGCCTTACGCCAGGAACTGCTGCTGAAAAACAGCGAACTGCTAATGCTGGGTCAGTATCGTCAGGAAAACGCCCGTCTACGTGAACTGCTGGGTTCGCCGCTGCGTCAGGATGAGCAGAAAATGGTGACGCAGGTGATCTCCACCGTTAACGATCCGTACAGCGATCAGGTGGTGATCGACAAAGGCAGCGTGAATGGTGTTTACGAAGGTCAGCCCGTTATCAGTGATAAAGGCGTTGTGGGTCAGGTCGTGGCGGTGGCGAAGTTGACCAGCCGCGTTCTGCTGATCTGCGATGCGACGCATGCGTTGCCGATTCAGGTGCTGCGTAACGATATTCGTATTATCGCGGCCGGTAACGGTTGCACGGACGACTTACAGCTGGAACATCTGCCTGCCAACACCGATATTCGCGTGGGTGACGTACTCGTGACGTCCGGTCTGGGTGGCCGCTTCCCTGAAGGCTATCCGGTGGCCGTGGTTTCCTCCGTGAAGCTGGATACACAACGCGCTTATACGGTCATTCAGGCTCGTCCGACGGCGGGTTTACAGCGCTTGCGTTATCTTCTGCTGCTGTGGGGGGCCGATCGTAATGGTACCAACCCGATGACGCCGGAAGATGTCCACCGCGTGGCCAATGAGCGCCTGATGCAAATGATGCCACAGGTACTGCCTGCGCCTGATTCGATGGGGCCGCCTGCGCCCGTACCAGCGCCTGCGACCGGATTAACGCAGCCAACGTCTGATGCGCCACCGCCGCCGCAACTCTCCTCAGGAGGGCAGTAGTGGCGAGCTATCGTAGTCAGGGTCGTTGGGTTATTTGGCTCTCGTTCTTCATCGCACTGTTGCTGCAAGTTATGCCCTGGCCGGACGACCTTCTCGTTTTCCGGCCAAACTGGGTGCTGCTCATTTTACTGTACTGGTCCCTTGCACTGCCGCACCGCGTAAATGTGGGCACAGGTTTTGTGATGGGTGCCATACTGGATCTCATTAGTGGCTCAACGCTTGGCGTGCGCGCCTTGTCCATGAGTATTATTGCGTACCTCGTCGCACTGAAATTCCAGCTTTTCCGAAACCTCGCGCTCTGGCAACAGGCGCTGGTGGTGATGTTGTTGTCGCTTGCCGCGGATATCATTGTTTTCTGGGCTGAGTTTTTAGTGATCAACGTCTCTTTCCGACCGGAAGTGTTCTGGAGTAGTGTAGTTAACGGTGTGCTCTGGCCGTGGTTGTTCCTGCTGATGCGCAAAATTCGCCAGCAGTTTGCCGTGCAATAAAAGGTTTCTATGACGTCTTTATATCTTGCCTCTGGTTCCCCGCGCCGTCAGGAGCTCCTCACTCAGTTGGGTGTCTCTTTTGAACGTATCGTCACCGGTATTGAAGAAAAACGGGCCGAAGGCGAAAGCGCGCAGCAGTATGTGTCTCGTCTGGCGCGAGAAAAAGCGCAGGCCGGTGTGGCACAAACGCCGCGAGACTTACCGGTGCTGGGGGCAGATACCATCGTGATTTTTAACGGTGAAGTTCTCGAGAAACCGCGTGACGCTGAACATGCGGCACGCATGCTGCGTAAATTATCCGGGCAGACGCATCAGGTGATGACAGCGGTTGCGCTGGCGGACAGCCAGAACGTGCTGGATTGCCTGGTGGTTACGGACGTCACATTCAGAGTGCTTACCGATGAGGAAATCGCCGGGTATATCGCCAGCGGTGAACCTATGGATAAAGCAGGTGCATACGGTATTCAAGGGCTGGGTGGCTGTTTTGTCAGGAAGATCAATGGCAGCTATCACGCCGTAGTCGGCTTACCGCTGGTGGAAACGTATGAGTTGCTAAGCAATTTTAACTCACTGCGTGAGGGAAGGGATAATTATGACGGCTGAACTGTTGGTTAACGTAACGCCATCGGAAACTCGAGTGGCCTATATAGATGGCGGCATTCTTCAGGAAATTCATATTGAGCGCGAAGCGCGACGCGGAATAGTAGGCAATATCTACAAAGGTCGTGTCAGTCGTGTACTACCGGGTATGCAGGCGGCATTTGTAGATATTGGTCTTGATAAAGCGGCGTTTCTGCATGCCTCAGACATCATGCCCCATACCGAATGTGTGGCGGGCGAAGAGCAAAAGCAATTTACCGTTCGTGATATCTCCGAACTGGTCCGTCAGGGCCAGGATTTAATGGTGCAAGTGGTGAAAGACCCGCTCGGCACCAAAGGCGCGCGTCTCACAACTGACATCACTTTACCTTCACGCTATCTGGTCTTTATGCCGGGTGCCTCGCACGTAGGCGTTTCTCAGCGTATTGAGAGTGAAGACGAGCGCGAGCGCCTGAAAAAGGTGGTCGGCGCGTATTGCGATGAGCAGGGCGGTTTCATTATCCGTACTGCGGCAGAAGGGATCAGCGAAGAGGATCTTGCCTCCGATGCGGCCTATCTGAAACGCGTCTGGACTAAAGTGATGGAGCGTAAAAAGCGCAACCAGACCCGTTATCAGTTGTATGGCGAGTTGGCGCTGGCCCAACGCGTGTTGCGCGATTTTGCCGATGCGCAGCTCGACAGAATTCGCGTCGACTCTCGTCTGACGTACGATGCATTGCTGGAATTTACTGCCGAATACATCCCTGAGATGCCGGGCCTGCTGGAACACTATTCTGGCCGTCAGCCGATTTTCGATCTCTTTGATGTCGAAAACGAAATCCAGCGCGCGCTGGAGCGCAAAGTCGAGCTGAAATCGGGCGGCTATCTGATCATCGATCAGACCGAAGCGATGACCACCGTTGATATCAACACCGGCGCGTTTGTTGGTCACCGCAATCTTGACGACACGATTTTCAATACCAATATTGAAGCGACCCAGGCGATTGCACGCCAGCTGCGCCTGCGCAATCTCGGCGGCATTATCATCATCGACTTTATCGATATGAGTAATGAAGATCACCGTCGTCGCGTCCTGCATTCCCTGGAGCAGGCGCTGAGTAAAGATCGTGTCAAAACCAGTATTAATGGTTTCTCGCAGCTTGGCCTGGTGGAGATGACCCGCAAGCGCACGCGCGAAAGCGTCGAGCATGTGTTGTGCAACGTATGCCCGACCTGTAACGGGCGCGGCACGGTCAAATCCGTCGAAACCGTCTGTTATGAAATCATGCGTGAAATCGTTCGCGTTCATCACGCCTACGACTCCGATCGTTTTCTGGTCTATGCTTCCCCTGCGGTGGCAGAAGCACTGAAAGGCGAAGAGTCCCACGCGTTGGCGGAAGTGGAAATCTTTGTCGGCAAACAGGTCAAAGTGCAAATTGAGCCGCTCTATAATCAGCAGCAGTTTGATGTGGTAATGATGTAAACGCAGCGACGCTGCAAGAGAACGGCTGACAAGGAGAGATGCGTGAGGCGATTGCCAGGAATTTTACTGCTTACAGGGGCAACGCTTGTCGTCATTGTGGCGTTGCTCGTGAGCGGGCTGCGCCTCGTTCTGCCCCATCTGGATAGCTGGCGCCCGCAGGTGCTGGCAAAAATCGAACGTGCCACTGGCGTTCCGGTGGATGTCAGCCAGCTCAGCGCGAACTGGCAAAATTTTGGCCCGACGCTGGATGCGCGCGACATTAACGCCGCGCTGCCAGACGGCGGCTATCTTAAAATCAAACGTGTCACGCTGGCGCTGGATGTCTGGCAAAGCTTGCTGCACATGCGCTGGCAGTTTCGCGATCTCACCTTTTATCAACTCCAGTTTCTGACCAATACGCCTTTGCGCAACAGCGACAGCAAAGGAATCGAAACCAACCGTATCAGCGATCTGTTCCTGCGCCAGTTCGATCATTTCGATCTGCGTGACAGTGAAATCAGCTTTATTACGCTGTCTGGTCAACGTGCAGAACTGGCGATCCCGCAGCTTACCTGGCTGAACGGTAAAGATCGTCACCGCGCTGAGGGACAGGTCAATCTCTCCAGCCTGACTGGTCAACACGGCATCATGCAGGTGCGAATGGATCTGCGTGATGATAATGGTTTGCTGAACAGTGGCCGCGTGTGGCTGCAGGCGGATGACGTCGACGTCAAGCCGTGGTTGGGCAAATGGATGCAGGATAACGTCGCGCTACAGCGTGCGCGTTTTAGCCTTGAAGGCTGGCTCACCCTGACGGATGGCGATATTGCGGCGGGTGATGTCTGGCTCAAGCAGGGTGGTGCGGCGTGGAAAGGCGACAATCAATCCCATGATATGTCCGTCGATAACCTGACCGCACATGTCACGCGTCAGGGGGCCAACTGGCAATTCTCTATTCCTGATACCCGCATTACGATGGATGGCAAAGCCTGGCCGCGTGGCGCGTTAACCATGGCGTGGATCCCTGAGCAGGAAGTCGGTGGCGTTGATAATAAGCGCAGCGATGAACTGCGTATTCGTGCGAGTAATCTTGAGCTGGCTGACCTCGAAGGCCTGCGCCCAATCGCCAACCGAATATCCGCTTCACTGGGCGATGTCTGGCAAGCCACGCAGCCGAGCGGGCAGATTGATAAGCTGGCGCTCGATATTCCCCTGCAGGCGACAGAAAAGACCCGATTCCAGGCATCCTGGAAAAATCTCTCCTGGAAGCAATGGAAGCTTCTGCCCGGTACAGAACACTTTTCTGGGACGCTTGAGGGCGGCGTTGAAAATGGCCGACTCACGGTGCAAATGAATGACGCTAAAATGCCTTACGAAACGGTTTTCCGCGCGCCTCTGGAGATTGAAAAAGGGTCTGCCACGCTCAACTGGCTGAAAAACGATAAAGGTTTTCAGCTGGATGGGCGTGACATTGATGTGAAAGCCACGGGTGTCCGTGCGGCGGGTAATTTCCGCTATTTGCAGCCAGAAGGCGACGAACCCTGGCTGGGCATTCTTGCCGGGATCAGCACTGATGACGGTGGCCAGGCCTGGCGTTATTTCCCGGAAAATCTGATGGGTAAAGCGCTGGTGGACTACCTGAGCGGCGCGATTCAGGGCGGACAGGCCGATAACGCCACGCTGGTGTATGGCGGGAATCCGCGTCTTTTCCCTTACAAACATAACGAAGGCCAGTTCCAGATTCTGGTCCCGCTGCGTAACGCCACGTTTGCCTTCCAGCCCGACTGGCCAGCGCTCAAAAACCTGAATATTGAGCTGAATTTCCTCAATGACGGCTTGTGGATGAAAACCGACAGCGTCGCGCTGGGCGGCGTGACGGCCAGTAATCTCACCGCTGTGATCCCGGATTATTCCAAAGAAAAGCTGCTGATCGACGCGGATATCAACGGACCGGGTAAAGCCGTTGGGCCGTATTTTGAAGAGACACCGCTGGACGATTCCTTGGCTGCGGCGTTGAAAGAGTTGCAGATTGATGGCGATGTGAAGGCCCGCCTGCATCTTGATATCCCTCTGGATGGTGAAAAGACGACCGCTCAAGGCGACGTCGTGCTGAATAACAACAGCTTGTTCATCAAGCCGCTCAATAGCACGCTGAAAAACCTGAGCGGGAATTTCAGCTTTGTGAACGGCAATTTGAAAAGTGAACCGCTAAAGGCGAGCTGGTTTAATCAGCCGCTGAACGTGGATTTCTCAACCACAGAGGGTGAGAAAGCGTATCAGGTGGCCGTTAATATGAATGCCAACTGGCAGCCGTCAAAAATGGATGTGTTGCCAAAACCTATCGCTGAGTCGATTGATGGCTCGGTGTCGTGGGATGGCAAAGTGGGCATTGATCTGCCGTATCATTCTGGCGCACGCTATAAGGTCGATATCACCGGCGATCTCAAGAATGTAAGCAGTCACTTACCGGCTCCGCTCAACAAGCGTGCGGGCGAGGCGCTGCCGATGAAAATAAACGTCGACGGCGATCTGAACAGTTTTGCGCTAAGCGGTAACGCTGACGCTAAAAACCACTTCAACAGCCGCTGGCTCCTGGGTCGTAAGTTGACGCTTGATCGCGCCATCTGGACGACGGACAGCCGCACCATCCCGCCGCTGCCTGAGCAGTCGGGTGTAGAGCTGAATTTACCGGCGCTGGATGGTGCGGAGTGGCTGGCGATGTTTAATCGCGGCGTCGGGCAAAATGTCGGTGACGCGGCCCAGTTCCCGCAAAAAGTGACCGTGCGTACCCCGGCGCTAACGCTGGGCGGACAGCAGTGGAATAATCTCAGTATTGTTTCTGAACCGACAGTGAACGGCTCGAAAGTCGACGCGCAGGGGCGTGAGATCAACGGTACGCTGACGATGCGCGACAACGCGCCGTGGCAGGCTGCGATTCGTTATCTTTATTACAACCCGACAACGGTTTCGCCAAAAGCAGATCCCAGCATACCTGCGCCCCTCTCCGAAGTGACAAAAGTGGACTTCAGTGGCTGGCCGGATCTGCAGTTGCGCTGCGCTGAGTGCTGGCTGATGGGGCAAAAATATGGCCGCATTGACGGTGACTTTGCGATCGCGGGCAATACGCTGAGCCTCTCCGGAGGCCTCATCGACACGGGCTTTGGGCGTTTAACGGCTGATGGTCAGTGGGTGAATGGTCCTGGCGAACAGCGCACGTCCCTGAAAGGTCAGATCAAGGGAAGCAAACTGGATAGCGCCTTTGATTTCTTTGGCGTCAGCACGCCGGTGAGAGGCTCCTCTTTTGATGCCAATTACGATTTGCACTGGCGCGCCCAGCCGTGGAAACCGGACGAATCGTCGCTAAACGGCATCCTGAAAGTTAATCTCGGCAAAGGTGAAATCGCCGATGTCAGCACCGGGCACGCTGGACAGATATTGCGTCTGCTGAGCTTTGATGCACTGCTGCGTAAACTGCGCTTTGACTTTAGCGACACCTTCAGCGAAGGGTTCTACTACGATTCCATTCGCAGCACCTCGTGGATTAAAGACGGTGTGCTACATACAGATGACACGCTGGTGGACGGTCTGGAAGCGGATATCGCTATGAAAGGCTCTGTCGATCTGGTGCGTCGCGAGTTGAATATGGAAGCGGTGGTCGCACCTGAAATCTCCGCGACCGTCGGGGTGGCAGCCGCGTTTGTGGTTAACCCGATTGTGGGGGCTGCGGTCTTCGCCGCCAGTAAGGTGTTGGGACCTCTGTGGGGCAAAGTCTCGATTCTACGCTATCGAATTACCGGCCCAGTGGATAAACCACAGATTAACGAGGTGCTTCGCCAGCCCCGCAAAGATGCACAGCAATGATTTGACGCGGGCGATATATTGCCTCACTCTCATTTATATTGATCTTTTATACCGCCCTCCCGGCGGCAACGAACGAGTAGCAAAACGATGAGTCTGAACCTGGTAAGTGAACATTTGCTCGCAGCGAACGGCCTGAGTCATCAGGATCTGTTCTCCATTCTTGCCCAACTGACCGAGCGTCGTCTCGACTACGGCGATCTCTATTTTCAGTCGAGCTACCACGAGTCCTGGGTTTTAGAAGACAGCATCATTAAAGATGGCTCTTATAATATCGACCAGGGCGTTGGCGTTCGCGCCGTGAGCGGTGAAAAAACCGGTTTTGCCTATGCCGATCAGATTAGCCTGACGGCACTGCAACAGAGCGCCCAGGCGGCACGTACTATTGTCCGTGAAACCGGTGATGGTCGCGTCAAAACGCTGGGTGAAGTGCAGCATACCGCGCTGTACACCAGCATCGATCCGCTGCAAAGCATGAGTCGTGAAGAGAAGCTGGATATTCTGCGCCGTGTGGACAAAGTGGCGCGTGCGGCGGACAAACGTGTGCAGGAAGTCTCGGCCAGTTTAACCGGTGTGTACGAACTGATTCTGGTTGCGGCAACCGATGGCACGCTGGCGGCAGATGTGCGCCCGCTGGTTCGTCTGTCGGTTAGCGTGCAGGTGGAAGATGACGGCAAACGTGAGCGCGGCTCTAGCGGCGGCGGCGGACGTTTTGGCTACGAGTGGTTCCTGGCCGACGAAGACGGCGAAGTGCGTGCGGATGCATGGGCAAAAGAAGCCGTTCGTATGGCGATGGTTAACCTGAACGCGGTCGCGGCACCTGCGGGCACACTGCCAGTGGTATTGGGCGCGGGCTGGCCAGGCGTTCTGCTGCACGAAGCGGTCGGTCACGGTCTTGAAGGCGACTTTAACCGTCGTGGCACGTCCGTATTTAGCGGTCAGATGGGGGAGCTGGTGGCCTCTGAGCTGTGCACCATTATCGATGATGGCACCATGGCCGATCGTCGCGGCTCCATCTCAATTGATGATGAAGGGACGCCAGGGCAGTACAACGTGCTGATCGAAAATGGCGTGCTGAAAGGCTACATGCAGGACAAACTGAACGCGCGTCTGATGGGCGTTGCGCCAACGGGGAACGGCCGTCGTGAATCTTACGCGCATCTGCCGATGCCGCGCATGACCAACACCTATATGCTGGCGGGTAAATCAACGCCGCAGGAGATTATCGAATCCGTTGATTACGGTATCTTCGCGCCAAACTTTGGTGGCGGACAGGTGGATATCACCTCCGGGAAATTTGTCTTCTCAACGTCCGAAGCGTATTTGATTGAGAAAGGCAAAGTCACCAAAGCGGTGAAAGGTGCCACGCTGATTGGTTCCGGAATCGAAGCGATGCAGCAGATTTCAATGGTCGGTAACGATCTCAAACTGGATAAAGGTGTTGGCGTCTGCGGTAAAGAAGGCCAAAGCCTGCCGGTTGGCGTGGGCCAGCCGACTCTGAAAGTCGACAGTTTGACGGTCGGCGGCACAGCCTGATTGTTGATTGAACATGCCCTCTACGGAGGGCATTTTATTACTCTTTTCTTCGCCCTCGCATTCCCTGATACAACTCCGCCACTTCCACAAAATAATCCGTCAGATAGTTAATGCACACCTGAACCTTCAGCGGCAGCTTGTCCTTTTCGGTGTACAGCGCGTAGACCGGGCGCGGATCCGACTGATAACGCGGGAACAGGATCTCCAGTTCACCGCTGTTGATCTCATTGATCACCCACATCAGCGGTACGTATGCGATCCCCGCACCGGCCACCAGCCAGCGAGAAATAGTCATCGGATCGTTGGTCACAAACCGTCCCTGCGGCAGCAGTTTGGTTGACAGGCCTTCTGGTGCGATCAGCTCAAACTCGCTGTCCGGCCGCACGCTGTATTCCAGCCATGAATGATTGCTCAGATCCGCAGGTTTTTCCGGGACACCAAATTGCAACAGATAATTTTTTGAGGCACAGACGACCATAGGCATACTGCCCAGTCGACGGGAGAAAAGGCTCGAATCCTGGAGCGCACCGACGCGGATCACGACGTCCAGCCCGTCAGCAATCAGGTCCGGTGCCGGGATCCCGGTGACTAAATTCACCGTCAGCCCTGGGTACTCTTTCAGCATTTCCGCGGTCATACCGGCGAGGACATTTTGTGCCATAGTTGAAGAACACCCGATGCGCAGCGTGCCGATAGGGGTGTTGTTAAAGGCATAAAGTTGTTCATGCACATCCTGAACTTCATGCAGCATGCGCCGACAGCCTTGATAATAAATTTTACCGGCCTCCGTCAGCCCAATACTACGGGTGCTGCGGTTTAGCAGTTTGACCTGAAGTTCATCTTCCAGTTTTGACACCGTCTGGCTGATGGATGACACACTCATCTGCAGCTGCCTTGCAGCAGCGGTAAAAGAGCCAAATTCGACGACTTTGGCAAAGACGGACATGCGCTTTAAACGTTCCATTGTTCACTCTGGCTTAAAAGTGATTTAGATCACATATTATAGATAACAGCATAACAGTTACGTTAAAATATTATTAATGAGTTAACGGCTTCGCCATTCCCGCCCGGCTTTTCTTGCCTACTGCGATGGCGTGAGCGTAAAAAAATTCAGTCGCCTGCTCGCACTATAATCAAGGTCAACATGAGTCTGTTTCCCGTTTTCGTGGTGTTTGGTCTGTCCTTCCCACCGATTTTTTTCGAACTGATTTTATCACTGGCGATTTTCTGGCTGGTGCGTAAGCTGCTGGCCCCGACCGGTATCTACGATTTTGTCTGGCACCCTGCATTGTTTAATACCGCGCTGTATTGCTGCCTTTTCTACTTAATATCGCGCATGTTTGTCTGAGGTAGATGTGAAAACACTAACAAGAAATATCTCCCGTACTGCCATTACTGTGGCGCTGGTTATTCTGGCCTTTATCGCCATCTCGCGCGCATGGGTATTTTATACCGAATCACCCTGGACTCGTGATGCACGCTTTAGCGCGGATATCGTGGCGATTGCGCCTGATGTGGCGGGCCTCATTACAGCGGTCAACGTGCGTGATAATCAGCTGGTCAAAAAAGATCAGGTTCTCTTTACGATTGACCAGCCGCGTTATCAGAAAGCATTAGAAGAGTCAGAAGCAGACGTGGCCTATTATCAGGCGCTCACCACGGAAAAGCGTCGTGAGGCGGGGCGTCGCAACAAGTTAGGCATTCAGGCGATGTCTCGCGAAGAGATTGATCAGTCGAATAACCTGCTGCAAACCGTTCTTCATCAGTTGGCAAAAGCAGAAGCCACCCGCGATCTGGCGAAACTGGATCTGGAACGCACTGTCATCCGCGCGCCCTCGGATGGCTGGGTGACAAACCTCAACGTCTACACGGGCGAGTTTATTACGCGCGGCTCAACGGCAGTGGCGTTGGTCAAACAGCACTCCTTCTACGTTCTGGCTTATATGGAAGAGACCAAGCTTGAGGGCGTCCGCCCAGGGTATCGCGCTGAAATCACGCCGCTTGGCAGCAACCGAGTGCTGAAAGGCACGGTGGACAGCATTGCCGCGGGCGTCACCAACTCCAGCGCCACTCGCGACAGCAAAGGCATGGCGACGGTGGATTCCAATTTAGAATGGGTGCGCCTGGCGCAGCGTGTGCCGGTGCGCATTCGCCTGGATGACGAGCAGGGAAATCTGTGGCCCGCCGGGACTACGGCGACGGTAGTCATTACTGGCGAGAAAGACCGCAATGCCAGCAATGACTCTCTGTTCCGTAAAATCGCGCATCGCCTGCGTGAGTTTGGGTAATCACGATGGGTATTTTTACCATCGCCAGCCAGCACCTTCGCTTCGCCGTTAAGCTGGCATTCGCCATCGTCCTGGCACTGTTTGTGGGCTTCCACTTTCAGCTGGAGACACCGCGCTGGGCTGTGCTGACAGCGGCGCTTGTTGCGGCCGGTCCGGCGTTTGCCGCCGGGGGGGAACCCTATTCCGGGGCCATCCGCTATCGCGGCATGCTACGTATCGTCGGGACTTTTATTGGCTGTGCGGCCGCGCTGGTTATCATTATTACAATGATTCGTTCGCCGCTGCTGATGCTGATGGTGTGTTGTGTGTGGGCCGGTTTTTGCACGTGGGTTTCTTCGCTGGTGAAAGTGGAAAACTCGTATGCCTGGGGGCTGTCGGGCTACACCGCCCTGATCATTGTGATTACGATTCAGGCCGAACCTTTACTGGCCCCGCAGTTTGCCGTCGAACGTTGCAGCGAAATCGTGATTGGTATCGTCTGCGCGATCGTTGCCGATCTGCTTTTCTCGCCGCGATCCATTAAACAAGAAGTCGACCGTGAACTGGACGCCATGATTGTTGCCCAGTACCAGCTCATGCAGCTGTGCATAAAGCATGGCGACAGTGCGGAGATGGACAATGCCTGGGGGGCGCTTGTGCGGCGTACCGCTGCGCTGGAAGGGATGCGCAGCAACCTCAATATGGAATCTTCGCGCTGGTCACGTGCTAATCGACGCCTGAAAGCCATCAATACGGTGTCATTAACGCTGATCACCCAGGCGTGCGAAACCTTTCTTATCCAGAACACCCGTCCTGAGGTGGTCACGGATACGTTTCGCGAGCTGTTCGAGGCGCCAGTCGAAACGGTGCAGGATGTGCATCGACAGCTCAAACGCATGCGGCGGGTGATGGCCTGGACCGGCGAGCACGATACGCCGGTGACGATTTACACCTGGGTCGGCGCGGCGACGCGTTTTCTGCTGCTCAAGCGCGGCGTGGTGAGTAACACCAAAATCAGCGCCATCGAAGAAGACGTTTTACAGAGCGAAGTGGTTATCAAGCCCGAATCGGCCGAGCGCCACCATGCCATGGTCAACTTTTGGCGTACTACGCTGGCCTGTATGCTCGGCGCTTTATTCTGGCTCTGGACCGGCTGGACATCAGGGACGGGGGCAATGGTGATGATTGCCGTTGTCACCTCGCTGGCGATGCGGCTGCCGAATCCACGCATGGTGGCGATTGACTTCCTTTACGGCGCTATCGCTGCGCTACCCATCGGCGCGTTCTACTTCCTGGTGGTGCTCCCGTCGACTCAGCAAAGCATGCTATTGCTCTGTATCAGTCTGGCGGTGCTGGCGTTCTTTATCGGGATTGAAGTGCAGAAACGTCGGCTGGGTTCGCTCGGTGCGCTGGCCAGTACCATCAATATTCTGGTGCTGGATAACCCGATGACGTTTCACTTTAGCCAGTTCCTCGACAGTGCGTTAGGTCAGTTGGTGGGCTGCTTCCTGGCGATGATGGTGATTCTGCTGGTGCGCGATAATTCTCAGGCGCGCACCGGACGTGTGCTGCTGAACCAGTTTGTTTCCGCGGCCGTTTCCGCGATGACGACCAACACCGCGCGTCGCAAAGAAAATCATCTGCCCGCGCTATATCAGCAGCTTTTTTTACTGCTGACGAAATTCCCCGGCGATGTTGCTAAATTTCGCCTGGCGCTGACAATGATCATCGCCCATCAGCGGCTGCGAAATGCGCCGGTGCCCATCAATGATGATTTGTCAGCGTTTCACCGCCAGCTTCGCCACACGGCCGATCGCGTTATTTCGGCTTCCAGCGATGACAAACGCCGTCGCTACTTTAGTCAGTTACTGGAGGAGCTAAACGTGTATCAGGAGAAACTGCGCGTCTGGGAAGCTCCCCCGCAGGTGACGGAACCGGTTCGACGGCTAACGGAAGTCCTCCATCGCTATCAAAATGCCCTGACCGATAGCTAAAGACCGAAAAAACCGACGCCAAAAAGCGTCGGTTTTTTTGTGGCTATACTTAATCTGGCAGGTTCTTAAACCCAGATCAGGAGGACACATGACCACCCAGACTCTTCAGGATAATGCGCTTTTCCAGACCGGCTATCTGGTCGATGGCGTGTGGAAAACGCTGGACACCACCTTTGATGTGCTCAACCCGGCAACGGGTGAAGTGGTCGCGAAAGTGGCGAAGGCGGGTAAAAAAGAGACCGAAGAAGCCATCGCGGCAGCCAGTCGCGCTTTTCCTGAATGGCGTGCCAAAACGGCGAAAGAGCGTTCGGCGATCCTGTATCGTTGGTATGAATTAATTATCGAGAATAAACGCTGGCTCGGACAGCTGATGACCACGGAACAGGGCAAACCCTTAAAAGAGGCAGAGGGCGAAGTGGAATATGCCGCTAGTTTTATTCAGTGGTTTGCTGAGCAGGCAAAACGCGCCAACGGCGAGATTATCCCGCCCGTAAAACCGGGCTCCCGCATTCTGGCAACCCGTGAGCCGATCGGCGTCGTGGCGGCAATCACGCCGTGGAATTTCCCAATGGCGATGCTGACCCGCAAGCTCGGTCCGGCACTCGCTGCAGGCTGTACCGGGGTCATTAAACCCGCCAACAATACTCCGCTTAGCGCGTTCGCCCTGTTAACGCTGGCGAAAAAAGCCGGTGTTCCGGATGGCGTGCTTAATGCGGTGGCGGGAAATACCCATGAAATCAGCGACGCGATTATGGCCAGTCACGAGGTGCGTAAAATCTCGTTTACCGGCTCTACCGAGGTGGGCAAAACCCTCATGCGTAACGCTGCGGAAACCATGAAAAAGGTGTCGATGGAGCTGGGCGGCAATGCGCCTTACATCGTCTTTGACGATGCCGACATCGATGCAGCTGTGAAAGGCGCGATTGCCAATAAATTCCGTAACGCGGGGCAGGTGTGCGTTAGCGTGAACCGCTTCTATATCCAGGAAACTGTCTACGATACCTTCGTGACAAAACTCGCCGAAGCGGTTGAGACGCTGAAAGTGGGGAACGGTCAGGAAGAGGGCGTCATTGTGGGTCCATTAATTGAACCTTCCGCCGTCAAAAAAGTGCGTGAACACGTCGAGGATGCCGTCGCGAAAGGCGCAACCGTGCTGGCGGGGGGGAAACCGCATGCGTTGGGCGGCAATTTCTGGCTCCCGACCGTGCTTGGCGATTGTCACGAAGGGATGAAACTTGCCGAAGAAGAGACGTTTGGCCCCGTTGCAGCGTGCTTCCGTTTTACCTCTGAGGAAGAAGTTATTCAGCGTGCGAATAATACGCCGTTTGGTCTGGCCGCTTACTTCTATACGCAAAACCTGCAGCGGGTTTTCCGCGTCTCGCAGGCGATTGAAAGCGGCATGATTGGCATCAATGAATGCGCCGTCTCAACCGAGCTGGGGCCGTTTGGCGGTGTGAAAGAGTCAGGGCTGGGCCGCGAGGGATCGGTGCTGGGGCTAGAGGAATTTCTGGAAGTCAAAACCCTGCATATCGGGGGATTATAATCAGCGTCAGGGCGGCGGAAGTCGTCTGTCTGGACGGGGTGGCGGCAATGAATATCTACACGTTTGATTTTGATGAAATCGACAGTCAGGAAGACTTCTGGCATGAATTTTCACGCACTTTTGGACTTGAGCGGGATAAAGTCACGAATCTGGATTCGTTATGGGATGTGATTGTTAGCGGGGGATTGCCCATGCCGCTGGAGATCGAGTTTACCCATCTGCCGGAGAAACTCCGTCGACGGTTTGGCGCATTGATTCTGCTGTTTGATGAAGCGGAAGAAGAGCTGCAGGGGCAGTTACGCTTTAACGTTCGGCCTTCCTGATGGGCATAAAAAAGCCCCTGACAACGTGTCAGGGGCAAGTCGTATGATGAGATACGACGAGGGTTTATTTGTACAGCTCAGCCGTTGCGTGCCAGTGATCGCCCTGAGTTAACTCAGTCACGCGATAGCTGCTGGCACCGGCTTTCTCAGCTTTAGCTGCCAGTTTCTGACGAATATCCATTGGGGCGCCCCCAATGGCGGTGACCGATACGCTACCCATTGATTGCAGATTCTGCGCTTCGTCTGAATTCACCAGGTGTGCAGCAGCGCTGGCACCGAAGGAGAGAACGGAAGCTAAGCCAAGGGTTGCGATGATTAATTTGGTTTTCATAGTCATTTTCCTCAATAACGTTTTCTCAACGGCCAGAAGGATTAAACTGCTTTTTTTATGCCTGGTGCCGCTGAGTCGATAATTACAGTGTTCGGTATGGGCTGAATTTATTTGTACAGTTCAGCAGTCGCATGCCAGTGATCGCCTGAACGCGCTTCGATCACGCGATAAGATGATGCACCTTGCTCTTGCGCTTTTTTGTTCAGCATTTCATGCATATCCATCGGAGAAGTCCCGATAGCGCCGACTGAAACGGTGCCCATCGCCTGACGGGATTGTGCCTGATCCGCATTAATAGAGTCGGCGGCGAAAGCACCGAATGACAGGACAGACATAACGCTCAGTGCTGCTACAGTTGATTTGATTTTCATAATTCTTTACCTCGTCGAATTTATTGGGGTCTTTCGTTTCGTGACCCTCATCACAAAATCAAGTATACACTAGTCACGCTAAATATTAATATCATGCTAATGGTTTCCTATGTAATTAGGTGTTAAATAGCTGAATAGATATAACCAAAATGAATATAAATGGTTAAATAATCGACATTTTATTTTATAAATGCAATGAAATCAGTGAGATATGGGTTTTTGATTTTTTGTGCGCTTTGTTGATTTGGTATTCACTGGATGAATGAAAAACAGCAGGATAAAGCACTAATTGCAAAATAGAAGGGCAAAACAATATGGTGTGGAATGGGGCAGGGGCAGAAGGTTCCCCGCTGCATTGACAGCAGGGATGCGGTTTAAAGCTCTTGCTCGAACAGCATCAGGATGGCTTCGTACAGATCTTTCACCGAGAAACCGTTCGCAGGCGTCGTGAAGATCGTATCATCACCCGCAATCGTTCCGAGAATACCTTCCGATTTACCCAGTGAATCAAGCAGGCGAGCGATCAGCTGCGCAGCGCCGGGGCTGGTGTGAATCACGACAACCGCATCGTTATAATCAATATCCAAAACCAGATTCTTCAAGGGACTTGACGTGGTCGGCACGCCTAACTCTGCGGGCAGGCAGTAAACCATTTCCATTTTGGCGTTGCGAGTTCGTACCGCGCCAAACTTGGTTAACATGCGGGAGACTTTTGACTGATTGATATTCTCGAAGCCCTGTTCCTGTAAGGCCAGGACAATCTCTCCCTGTGAGCTAAATTTCTCTTCTTTGAGCAGCGCTTTAAACGCTTTCACTAATTCTTCTTGTTTCGACGAGCTTCGCATATGTCACCCTGTTCAGGACGATGGAATGTCATCATTATGCATGTAAATGAATTTTTATGCAAATTATCGGATGGGGATGAAGGGGGAGATAATGTTATGAAAGGGAGTGATTTTATCAAATTTTGTTATCGGAAAACATGCCTGGGTCACGTCGCGCAAATAACCTTAAAAGTAAATTAAATGTTATCAAAATGATGTTGTTTTGATGATGAGCCAGGGTGTATGGTAACCCCCTCTTGATTCGTTGCTTTGTTGCTGAAAATTGCCCGTAAGCATTCAGGCGAAGGCGAAAGAAGTGCGACCTCAAATTCTTTAGCTACGAAAATTGTTTTTATTCATCTGCTGAATTAAGGTCGCCGCAACGGAGTCACAGACACTTAAGTTAACCATAATAAGGAGTTTAGGATGAAAGTCGCAGTCCTCGGCGCTGCTGGTGGTATCGGCCAGGCGCTTGCCCTACTACTGAAAACCCAACTGCCTTCCGGCTCAGAACTCTCCCTGTATGATATTGCTCCGGTCACACCTGGTGTGGCAGTTGACTTGAGCCACATCCCAACAGCTGTGAAAATCAAAGGCTTCTCCGGTGAAAACGCACGTCCAGCCCTTGAAGGCGCAGATGTGGTGCTGATCTCCGCGGGTGTCGCGCGTAAACCGGGGATGGATCGTTCCGATCTATTCAACGTTAACGCCGGTATCGTGAAAAACCTGGTTCAACAGATTGCTGAAACCTGCCCGAAAGCGTGCGTGGGTATCATCACCAACCCAGTCAACACCACAGTAGCTATCGCAGCAGAAGTGCTGAAGAAAGCCGGTGTATACGATAAGAACAAACTGTTTGGCGTAACCACGCTGGACATCATCCGTTCCAACACGTTTGTTGCGGAACTGAAAGGCAAATCACCGTCTGATATCGAAGTGCCGGTTATCGGTGGTCACTCTGGCGTGACGATTCTGCCATTGCTGTCGCAGATCCCTGGCGTGAGTTTCTCCGAGCAGGAAGTGGCCGACCTGACCAAACGTATTCAGAACGCAGGCACCGAAGTGGTCGAAGCGAAAGCGGGTGGCGGTTCTGCAACATTGTCTATGGGCCAGGCGGCTGCACGTTTTGGTCTGTCTCTGGTACGTGCGCTGCAAGGCGAGAAAGGCGTAGTAGAATGTGCGTATGTTGAAGGTGATGGCGAGCACGCTCGCTTCTTCTCACAGCCGCTGCTGCTGGGCAAAAATGGTATCGAAGAACGTCAGTCAATCGGCAAGCTGAGCGCGTTTGAACAACAAGCGATGGAAGGCATGCTGGACACGTTGAAGAAAGATATCACTCTGGGTGAAGAGTTCGTCAGCAAGTAATCGAACCCTCAGTCATAAAAAACCGGAGCCATGTGCTCCGGTTTTTTTATGCTTTTAGTTAGTGGCGGGATATTCCTGAATCGTCACCTGAAGCGTCAGTTTTTTGTCATTACGCATGACTTCGACCGGAATAATCGAGCCAGGACGAATCTCTGCTACCTGATCCATTGTTTCTAGTGCGGATACGGCAGGCGTGCCATTGACCGAAACAATCACGTCGTTCACCTGTAGCCCCGCGTTAGCCGCCGGACCACCCGGTGTCACTTCATTGACCACGATACCCTGAATCTGATCGATGCCGCCGCCCTGAGTGTGCATTGGCGCAATTTCTCGGCCACCGATGCCAATATAGCCGCGAATGACGCGACCATCGCGAATCAGCTTGTCCATAATTTTGTTGGCCAGCTGGAACGGGATCGCAAAACCGATGCCCTCAGGCGTTTCGCCATCGTTACTTTTATCGAACGACAGGGTATTGATGCCCATTAATTCTCCCAGCGAATTCACCAGCGCGCCGCCGGAGTTACCGTGGTTAATGGAGGCGTCCGTTTGCAGGAAGTTTTGTCGCCCGGAGGGATTCAAACCGATACGACCGGTGGCGCTGATAATCCCCTGGGTAATGGTTTGCCCAAGGTTATACGGGTTACCAATTGCCATCACCACATCGCCGATATGCGGCGTGCGTTTACGGTTGATCGGAATCACCGGCAGCCCGCCCGTGGCATTGATTTTGAGGACGGCGAGATCGGTCAGCGTGTCCGAGCCAACCAATAAGGCTTCAAACACGCGGCCATCCTGCAGGGCGACGATAATCTGATCGGCGTCGTTAATGACGTGTTTGTTGGTAATGATGTAGCCGCGCTCATCCATGATCACGCCGGAGCCGAGAGTACGAATCTCAAGTTGATTATGCGCGGAACTGTTGAGGCCGCGGTTATAGACGTTAACCACAGCAGGCGCAGCACGGCGAACCGCCTGGTTGTAGCTCACAGGCGTCTCATCGGTGCTGTCGAAACGCGGTGCCGCCAGCTGATTTAACTGACGTAAAGAGGGCATTGCAGCCAATAACAGGCCGCCAACGACCAAACCGATAGCAACTGAACGAAATAGCTTAAGAAACATGATGCGGGCGTCGTTAATTAAGGGACGGATGCAGCATAGCATGACTTATCCGGACATCACATGCAGCGGTGACGTCCGGATGAGCAAATGCTTAGCGTAATAGAATGTAGAGCGTATCGTTGCCACGGATGATTTGCAGCGCAATCACTGCTGGCTTGCTTTCCAGGACCTTGCGCATCTCGGCGATCGACTGAACACGGCTGCGGTTAACACCGATAATCACGTCATCCTGATGCAGGCCTGCCTGCGCGGCGGGACTGCTCTTTTCGACGCTCTCGATAGAAATACCTTTTGTACCGTCTTTAAGCTGACCATCGCTGAGCGCCGCACCTTGTAGTGCAGGGGCAATCAGTTCAGCACTGGCCGACGATGAGGTGCTCTTATCCAGCGTAACTTCGACTTCCAGCGGTTTGCCATCGCGCAGCAACCCAAGCTTCACCTTCGTCCCAGGTTCCGTGGTGGCAACACGTGAGCGTAATTCAGCGAAGCTGCTCAGCGGCTTACCGTTGAGGCTAACGATGATATCGCCCGATTTCACACCCGCTTTTGCGGAGCCGGAGTTCGCCAGAACTTCACTGACAAACGCCCCACGCTGCACGTCGAGATTAAAGGCTTTTGCGATATCAGCGCTCATTTCCATGCCTTTAATTCCCAGCAGACCGCGTTTTACCTCGCCGGATTCAATCAGCTGTTGCGAGAGGATTTTGGCCATATTGCTGGGGATCGCAAAGCCAATACCAACGCTGCCGCCACCGGGAGCAAGAATCGCGGTGTTAATACCAATCAGCTCACCGTTGAGGTTTAGCAGTGCGCCGCCGGAATTCCCGCGGTTAATGGAGGCGTCAGTCTGGATAAAGTTCTCCAGGCCTTCGAGATTTAGACCGCTACGACCCAACGCAGAGATAATGCCTGAGGTTGCCGTCTGGCCCAGACCGAAAGGGTTACCCACGGCCACGGCAAAATCTCCGACACGCAATTTGTCGGAATCCGCGATAACAATTTGCGTCAGCTTGCTGGGATTCTGGATTTGCAGTAGCGCGATGTCACTTTGATCGTCGCTGCCAATCAGTTTGGCATCGAACTCGCGACCATCATTCATTTGCACGCTGATTTTATCGGCCTGGCTGATAACGTGATTGTTCGTCAGCACGTAGCCTTTCGCCGCATCAATCACTACCCCGGAGCCAAGCCCTTCAAACGGCTGGGTTTGCTGATCGGGTCCCTCTTCACCAAAATATTTTTTTAGCTCTTCTGGTATACGTTGGCTCTGTGCCGCCGTGCCCTCAACCTTAATGCTGACCACCGCCGGCAACACTTTTTCAAGCATTGGCGCAAGGCTTGGAATGGCTGCCTCACCAGGCACTTGCGAAGGCAGGGCCGCA
Organism: Enterobacter sp. 638; assembly: GCF_000016325.1. Taxonomy (NCBI): domain Bacteria; kingdom Pseudomonadati; phylum Pseudomonadota; class Gammaproteobacteria; order Enterobacterales; family Enterobacteriaceae; genus Enterobacter; species Enterobacter sp. 638. The sequence continues at coordinate 3,976,200 of NC_009436.1, read as the reverse complement.
GCCGCAGGCCATGACGCCGTGAGAGATAACCCGACACTTAACGCAATCGCGCTTAACAGCTGGTTTTTTTTCTTCATTGATGCTGGCTCTCATAACCTGGAATAAAGGGAAAAACGGCCCAAAAACAGTTTGATGTTATTGAATTTTAAACCACTGAACAATGAGGTAATTGACTAAATAATAGCTGGGAAGGGAAAGAAAGGACGGGCGCAAGGGCTGCGCCCGTAAAATATATTGCAGATGTGCGATTAATCGCGTTTTACGCCACCGCGCAGCAGGCCGGATGCACCGTCTGAGTAATCACGCGGCATCTGTACTGGCACCTGATCGTTGCTGGCTTCGGACTCAGCCAGACGGTTGCGGAACGGGTTGCTTTCAGCACTCATCTCCGGCAGAAGGTTGCTGGAGCTTTTTGCCATATGTTGATACAGCTGACGATAGTCGGTGGCCATGTTGTCCAGCAGCTCGGCGCTACGGGCAAAGTGGCTGACCAGCTCTTCACGATACTCTTCAAGTTCAGCTTTGTTTTTTTCCAGTTCGTATTGTAACGACTGCTGCTGACGCAATTTGCGATTACCGAAACGCATGGCTACAGCACCGATTGCGATGCCGACGACTAAACCAATTAGCGCATATTCCCAGGTCATGAACTTCTCCCGTTATCTTGTGGTTCCGTAGGGTATTGGCGCGGCTCCTGCCTGTGCCTGATTATGCCACTATAACCGCTATTTCTTCAGAAGTGGAATCCTGACGTATCATCGCGTACTGTAGAACGGCCTTTTTTTCGCCAGTTGAGTCTTCTGGCGAGGATTAATTGAAGGAATAACAACGACATTATGCAAAGCCTGTCTCCAACATCGCGTTACCAACAAGCCCTGGATGAGGGCACTCACCAGCCAGATGATGTGCAGCGTGACGCGGTAAATCGCCTGAATTCTATCTATCAAAAATTGATGACCGAACCGACTGAAACGGCGCAAACCAGCGGGCTGAAAGCCGCGTTTGGGCGACTGTTAGGGAAAAAATATCCACAGACGGTTCCCCCGGTTCGCGGCTTATATATGTGGGGTGGTGTGGGGCGGGGCAAAACCTGGCTAATGGATATGTTTTATCAAAGCCTGCCGGGCACGCGGAAGCAGCGTTTGCACTTCCACCGCTTTATGCTGCGCGTACATGAAGAGCTCACGGCGCTGCAAGGCCACGCCGATCCGCTGGAGATTGTCGCCGACCGTTTTAAAGCGGAAACCGACGTCCTGTGCTTTGATGAATTTTTTGTCTCCGATATCACCGACGCCATGCTGCTTGGCGGCCTGATGAAAGCCCTTTTCGCGCGTGGTATTACGCTGGTAGCGACATCGAATATTCCGCCAGACGACCTGTATCGTAACGGTCTGCAACGCGCACGTTTCATGCCTGCAATCGATGCGATTAAAGAACATTGTGACATCATGAATGTGGATGCGGGTGTGGATTATCGTCTGCGCACGCTGACTCAGGCGCACCTCTGGCTGTCTCCTTTAAACGAGCAGACACAAAGCCAAATGGACAAACTGTGGCTGGCGCTCGCGGGCGCTAAGCGTGATAAATCGCCTGAACTGGAAATTAATCATCGGCCATTACAGACGCTTGGGGTCGAAAATCAAACCCTGGCCGTGTCTTTCGCGACGCTGTGCGTGGATGCCCGCAGCCAGCATGATTACATTGCGCTCTCGCGTCTGTTCCACACCGTGATGCTGTTGGATGTTCCGGTGATGACGCCGCTGATGGAGAGTGAAGCACGCCGTTTTATTGCGCTGGTGGATGAGTTTTACGAGCGCCACGTCAAGCTGGTGGTCAGCGCGGAAATGCCGTTATATGAAATTTATCAGGGCGAGCGGCTGAAATTTGAATTCCAGCGCTGTTTGTCACGCTTGCAGGAAATGCAAAGCGAAGAGTATTTGAAGCGTGCTCATATGCCCTAACGCGCGGCCTTTCACGGTGTGAATGGCGCGGTCAGCGAAAGCATTCGCCAAAACGGACCGCTTCCCGGAAAACCTTGCGACTAATCACATTTAGGGGTCGATCTTTGACCCTGACTTCTCTATAATCTTGCGACCCCACGTTACGAGAAGGTTTTTTTCCCAAAACTTTCTATGTGCCGGCATAGGCTATTCGAAGGGGTAGGTTTGCTGGACAATGTCGTGTGAGCCTCAACTGACTAAACGTTTGGGTGTTCACCAACGTGTAACTTATTATTTGGGTAAGCTTTTAATGAAAACTTTTACAGCTAAACCAGAAACCGTAAAACGCGACTGGTATGTTGTTGACGCGACCGGTAAAACTCTGGGTCGTCTGGCTTCCGAACTGGCTCTTCGCCTGCGCGGTAAGCACAAAGCGGAATACACTCCGCACGTTGATACTGGTGATTACATTATCGTTCTGAACGCAGAAAAAGTTGCTGTAACCGGCAACAAGCGCGAAGACAAAATTTATTACCATCACACCGGTTTCATCGGTGGTATCAAACAAGCGACCTTTGAAGAGATGATTGCCCGCCGTCCTGAGCGTGTGATTGAAATCGCGGTTAAAGGCATGTTGCCAAAGGGCCCGCTGGGTCGTGCTATGTACCGTAAACTGAAAGTTTACGCGGGCAACGAGCACAACCACGCGGCACAGCAACCGCAAGTTCTTGACATCTAATCGGGATTATAGGCAATGGCTGAAAATCAATACTACGGCACTGGTCGCCGCAAAAGCTCCGCCGCTCGTGTGTTCATCAAACCGGGCAGTGGTAAAATCGTAATCAACCAGCGTTCTCTGGAACAGTACTTCGGTCGCGAAACTGCCCGCATGGTAGTTCGCCAGCCGCTGGAACTGGTTGATATGGTTGAAAAATTGGATCTGTACATCACTGTTAAAGGTGGTGGTATCTCTGGTCAGGCTGGTGCGATCCGTCACGGTATCACACGCGCTCTGATGGAGTACGACGAATCCCTGCGTTCTGAACTGCGTAAAGCTGGCTTCGTCACTCGTGACGCGCGTCAGGTTGAACGTAAGAAAGTGGGTCTGCGTAAAGCACGTCGTCGTCCACAGTTCTCCAAGCGTTAATCTTTTTTCTGCTTTGGCAGAAGGATTGGCGAAAAACCCGCTTCGGCGGGTTTTTTTTATGGATAATGTTCAGGTTATCCACAGTATTTATTTGATTCCCAGCTCTTTTTCAGCATTTCCAGAATCCCCTCACCACAAACCCTGCAAAATCTGGTAAACTATCATCCAATTTTCTGCCCAAATGTCGGCGAACCCTCGATTTTTGTTCACTTTATGAACAATGCGATTGTTCTCTGGGATGGGTGACAAATCATCTGGCTAGCCATCGTGGCTAGTAGCAGTACTATTCTGAATATACCTGGAGGTTTTCATGGCTGTCGCTGCCAACAAACGTTCGGTAATGACGCTGTTTTCTGGTCCTACTGACATTTATAGCCATCAGGTTCGTATCGTGCTGGCCGAGAAGGGTGTCAGTTTTGAGATCGAGCATGTGGAAAAGGATAACCCGCCTCAGGATCTGATCGATCTCAACCCGAACCAGAGCGTACCAACGCTTGTGGATCGCGAGCTGACCCTGTGGGAATCCCGCATCATTATGGAATATCTGGATGAGCGTTTCCCTCATCCGCCGCTGATGCCGGTTTACCCGGTTGCGCGTGGCGAAAGCCGCCTGTATATGCAGCGTATCGAGAAAGACTGGTACACGCTGATGAACGTTATCGTCAACGGTTCCTCTTCTGAAGCGGACGCTGCTCGTAAGCAACTGCGTGAAGAATTGCTCGCAATCGCCCCGGTGTTTGGTCAGAAACCATTCTTCCTGAGTGATGAGTTCAGTCTGGTCGATTGCTACCTGGCTCCGCTGTTATGGCGTCTGCAGTCTCTGGGCGTAGAATTCAGTGGTCCGGGTGCGAAAGAGCTGAAAGGCTATATGACTCGCGTATTTGAGCGTGATTCTTTCCTCGCGTCCCTGACAGAACCGGAACGCGAAATGCGTCTTGGCCGAGGTTAACGATTGTGGAAATGTCACAGCTGTCTCCACGCCGTCCGTATCTGCTGCGCGCCTTCTATGAATGGCTGCTGGACAACCAGCTGACGCCGCACCTGGTGGTGGATGTGACGTTGCCGGGTGTGCAAGTTCCGATGGAATACGCGCGCGACGGGCAAATCGTGTTGAACATTGCTCCGCGTGCGGTCGGAAATCTTGAGCTGTCCAACGACGAAGTGAGCTTCAATGCCCGCTTCGGCGGTGTACCGCGTCAGGTTTCTGTGCCACTGGCAGCCGTACTGGCGGTCTATGCACGTGAAAACGGTGCGGGTACGATGTTTGAGCCGGAAGCGGCATATGATGAAGACGTCGCCAGCCTCAACGATGAAGACGGTTCTACCGGTAGCGAAAGCGAAACGGTCATGTCTGTTATCGATGGCGATAAGCCCGATCACGACAATGATAACGATCCGGATGACGATCCGCCGCCGCGCGGTGGCCGTCCAGCGTTACGTGTTGTGAAATAATCAAACAGGCCCCTTGGGCCTGTTTTGCTATCCAGGGTTTTTCGCTACGCTAAAAATCCTATGTTATGATAAATCGTTGTCACTGATTGTCACTCTTCTGACCCGAGTCTTTATGAAACCAATTGATCTTCAGGCGGAAAATTCAACCGAAACCGTGGGTCGCAGTTTGCGCCGTCGTCCGCTGGCGCGTAAAAAACTCTCCGATATGGTGGAAGAAGAACTGGAGCAAATGATTCGCCGGCAGGAGTTTGCGCAGGGCGAACAACTCCCGTCAGAGCGCGAACTGATGGAGTTCTTCAACGTTGGGCGTCCATCCGTACGCGAAGCGCTGGCCGCGTTAAAACGCAAAGGGCTGGTGCAGATTAACAATGGTGAGCGCGCACGCGTTTCCATGCCTTCTGCCGACACCATAATCGGTGAACTCTCCGGCATGGCGAAAGATTTCCTCACGCAACCCGGCGGGATTACCCACTTTGAGCAGCTACGGCTGTTTTTTGAATCCAGTCTGGTGCGCTACGCAGCGGAATTTGCCACGGATGAGCAGGTAGAAAGCTTGTCAAAAGCGCTAGAAATCAACAGTCAGTCGCTCAGTGACAATGCGCTGTTTATCCGCTCCGATGTCGATTTCCACCGTGTGCTGGCGGAAATCCCAGGTAATCCCATCTTTATGGCGATCCACGTCGCGCTGCTGGATTGGCTGATTGCGGCCCGTCCAAAAGTCTCCGACGCCGAACTCTACGAACACAATAACGTCAGCTATCGCCAGCATATTGCGATTGTCGATGCGATCCGCCGACACGATCCCGATGAAGCCGATCGGGCGCTACAATCCCATCTCAACAGTGTTTCCGCCACCTGGCACGCGTTCGGCCAGGGATCCAAAAAGAAGAAATAACGATCCTTTAGTGAAGCAGATCGCATTATAAGCGTTCTGTATGCAGTGCTGCTTATTTGATCTGGTATAACAGGTATAAAGGTATATCGATAAGCAGACCAAAAACACTGAGGTATCTATGGCAAAGCAATTACGTGGCGTGATGGCCGCACTCCTGACTCCGTTCAACACTCAGCAGGCACTCGATAAAGAGAGCTTGCGACGTCTGGTGCAGTTCAATATGCAGCAGGGAATCGACGGACTGTACGTCGGCGGTTCAACCGGCGAAGCCTTTGTGCAAAGCCTTTCCGAGCGCGAGCAGGTGCTCGAAATCGTAGCGGAAGAGGCAAAAGGCAAAATCACGTTAATCGCGCATGTCGGCTGCGTAAGCACGGCTGAAAGCCAGCAGTTAGCGGCGTCTGCCAGCCGTTTCGGGTTTGACGCTGTGTCAGCCGTCACACCGTTTTACTATCCCTTCAGCTTTGAGGAACATTGCGATCATTACCGTGCAATTATTGATTCGGCGGATGGTTTGCCGATGGTGGTGTACAACATTCCGGCGCTGAGCGGCGTGAAGCTAACGCTTGATCAGATCAACACCCTGGTGACGCTGCCGGGCGTGGGCGCGCTGAAGCAAACGTCTGGCGACCTGTTCCAGATGGAGCAGATCCGCCGCGCGCATCCGGATCTGGTGCTCTACAACGGTTACGATGAGATCTTCGCCTCCGGTTTACTGGCTGGCGCTGACGGCGGTATCGGCAGCACGTACAACATCATGGGATGGCGCTACCAGGCCATAGCCAAAGCGATCCGTGAGGGTGACAACGCGACGGCACAGCGTCTGCAAAGTGAGTGCAATAAAGTTATCGATCTGCTGATAAAAGTTGGCGTATTCCGTGGCCTAAAAACGGTTCTGCATTACATGGATGTGGTGTCCGTCCCGCTGTGTCGCAAACCCTTTGCACCGGTGGCTGAACCGTATTTGCCGGAGCTAAAAGCGCTGGCGAAACAATTGATGGTTGAGAAGGCGTAGTGCGTTGCCCGGCGGCGCACCGTCGCTGGGCTAAACAGACGAAAACAGAGCGTCGGGAGAGTTAAATGCGTATTCCTACCCAAAGCATCCCGTGGTACCGCCATCTCAGCCGCCCGCAGTGGCGCGCCTTCTCCGCCGCATGGTTGGGATATCTGCTGGATGGTTTCGATTTTGTATTGATAGCGCTGGTGTTAACGGAAGTTAAAACGGAATTTGGACTGACAACGGTCGAGGCGGCTAGCCTCATATCCGCTGCCTTTATCTCCCGATGGTTTGGCGGCCTGCTGCTTGGCGCTATGGGCGATCGCTACGGGCGGAAACTGGCGATGATCACCAGTATCGTGCTGTTTTCGTGCGGGACGCTGGCGTGCGGTTTTGCGCCAGGCTACATCACGATGTTTATTGCCCGCATGGTGATCGGCATGGGCATGGCGGGCGAATACGGCTCCAGCGCCACCTACGTGATTGAAAGCTGGCCAAAGCACCTGCGCAACAAAGCCAGCGGCTTTTTGATCTCCGGCTTCTCTGTGGGTGCCGTTATCGCGGCGCAGATCTACAGCCTCGTCGTTCCCGTCTGGGGCTGGCGCGCGCTGTTTTTTATCGGCATCCTGCCGATCATTTTTGCCCTGTGGCTGCGTAAAAATATTCCGGAAGCGGAAGACTGGAAAGCCAGACACGAAGGTAAAGCGCCCGTGCGCACAATGGTGGATATTCTCTATCGTGGCAAACATCGGGTGATCAATATCGCTATGACGCTCTTCGCGGGAACGGCGCTGTGGTTCTGCTTTGCTGGGGAACTCAACAATGCCGGTCTGGTGATGATTCTTGGCCTGCTGTGCGCCTTTGTGTTCATCAGCTTTATGGTGCAAAGCAGCGGTAAGCGCTGGCCGACGGGCGTCACTCTGATGGTGGTCGTGCTGTTTGCGTTCCTTTATTCGTGGCCGATTCAGGCGCTGCTGCCGACCTATCTGAAAACGGATTTGGCGTACGATCCGGCGATGGTGGCGCGCGTGCTGTTCTTCAGCGGCTTTGGCGCAGCGGTTGGCTGCTGTGTCGGCGGTTTTCTGGGCGACTGGCTGGGGACGCGCAAAGCGTACGTTTGCAGCCTGCTGGCCTCGCAGCTCCTTATCATTCCGGTCTTTGCGATTGGCGGGTCCAATATCTGGGTTCTCGGTTTTCTGCTCTTCTTCCAGCAGATGCTCGGGCAGGGGATTTCCGGAATTCTGCCGAAGCTTATCGGCGGCTACTTCGATACCGATCAGCGTGCCGCCGGGCTGGGCTTTACTTACAACGTCGGCGCATTGGGTGGGGCGATTGCGCCGGTGATTGGGGCGCTGCTGGCACAACGTCTGGAGCTGGGCACCGCGCTCGGTTCACTCTCGTTCGGCTTAACCTTTGTCGTCATCCTGTTGATTGGCCTGGATATGCCGTCTCGCGTGCAGCGCTGGATCCGCCCCGAGGCACTTCGCACGCACGATGCGATTGACGGTAAACCGTTCAGCGGGGCCGTTCCTCTAGGCAGCATCAAAAGCGAGCGTGAGGCGGTGAAATGACGACATTGGCTATCGATATCGGAGGGACCAAACTCGCCGCCGCGCTGGTCGACGATTCTTTGCAGATCCGCGAACGACGCGAGATACCAACGCCTGCCAGTAAAACGCCCGATGCGCTGTATGCTGCGTTAACGGAGCTGGTGACACCGCTGATGAAGCAGGCAACGCGCGTTGCCATCGCTTCGACGGGCATTATTCGCGAAGGCATTTTACTGGCGATTAACCCCCTTAATCTTGGTGGACTGCTGCATTTTCCGCTGGTGCAGACGCTGGAAAACATCACCGGTCTGCCTGCTATGGCGGTAAATGATGCGCAGGCTGCGGCATGGGCGGAATACCACGCGTTGGAAACGGAAGACGGCGAGATGGTTTTTATTACCGTCTCAACTGGCGTCGGCGGGGGCGTGGTGCTGAACGGAGTGTTGCAAACGGGATCGGGCGGTTTGGCCGGGCATCTGGGCCACACGCTTGCCGATCCGCAGGGGCCGGTGTGTGGTTGCGGGCGAACGGGTTGCGTCGAGGCCATCGCCTCTGGACGTGGCATCGCGGCGATGGCGCAGGGCGATCTGGCTGGGCTGGATGCCAAAACCATTTTCAGCCATGCGGCACGCGGGCATCAGCAGGCCCGCGACATCATCGCGCAATCCGCCCAGACGCTGGCGCGCCTTATTGCTGACGTCAAAGCCGTCACCGACTGTCAGACGGTAGTGGTGGGCGGCAGCGTCGGGTTGGCCGAAGGTTATTTGCCTCAAGTGGTTGAGTCGTTAGCGCAGCTACCGCCGGTCTATCACGTTGCCGTGCGCCCGGCGCATTATCGGCACGATGCCGGTTTATTGGGCGCGGCATTACTGATTCAAGGAGAATAATGATGATGATGGGTGAAGTGAGGGCGCTGTCTTTATCGGGTATTCACCCGGTGTTGCAAGACGCGTTGATGCTGGGTGTCGCAGCCTGGCCGCAGGATAAACCGCCGGGTCGCTACGAATTGCAGGGCGAAGATATCTTTATGAACGTGATGGAATTCGCCACGCAGTTACCGGAACAGAAGAAAGCGGAATTGCACGAGCGTTACATCGACATCCAGCTTTTGTTGGCGGGTAAAGAGCGGATTCAATACGGTGTGGCAGGTTCAGCGCGGCAGTGCGAGGAGCAACACGCAGAAGACGATTATCAGCTGTGTAGCCTGATTCATGGCATTCAGCAGATCGATATGAAGCCAGGGATGTACGCGATTTTTATGCCAGGTGAGCCGCACAAACCCGGCTGCGTGGTGACGGAATCTGAAGAGATAAAGAAAGTGGTGATTAAAGTTCGCGCCAGTTTACTGAGCGCATAAAAAAAGCCGGATGGTTAACCCCATCCGGCCTTCGTTGTTACACTTCCAGGTAGTTCATGATTCCTTCAGCCGCTTTGCGGCCTTCGGCAATCGCTGTCACCACCAGGTCTGAACCGCGAACGATATCGCCACCGGCGAAGATTTTCGGGTTGCTGGTCTGGAAAGCGTTTTCGTTGCCTTCCGGCGCAATCACGCGGCCCTGCGAGTCCAGCTCTACGCTGTGTTTCGCCAGCCACTCCATGCTGTGAGGACGGAAGCCAAACGCCATCACCACCGCATCAGCCGGAACCACATGCTCTGAACCGGCCACGATTTCCGCACGACGGCGGCCCTTTGCGTCTGGCTGACCCATTTCGGTACGCGCCATTTTCACGCCGCTCACTTTACCGTTCGCATTCACTTCCACACCCAATGGCTGGACGTTGAACTGGAACTCCACGCCCTCTTCACGCGCGTTTTTCACTTCGCGTTTAGAACCTGGCATGTTCTCTTCGTCACGACGATACGCACAAATCACGTGCGTGGCATCCTGACGAATTGAGGTACGCACGCAGTCCATCGCGGTATCACCGCCGCCAAGCACGACAACGCGTTTACCTTCCATGCTAACGTACGGCTCAGCCGTGGTTTCACCAAAGCCCATCATCTGCTTGGTGTTGGCAATCAGGAACGGCAGAGCGTCAAACACGCCCGGAGCGTCTTCGTTTTCCAGACCGCCGCGCATCGACTGATAGGTCCCGACGCCGAGGAATACGGCGTCGTAATCCTTCAGCAGATCGTCGATCTGGATGTCACGACCCACTTCGACGTTCAGTTTGAACTCAATGCCCATGTCGGTGAAAATTTCACGACGACGGGTCATGACCTCTTTTTCCAGCTTGAAGGCTGGAATACCGAAGGTCAGCAGGCCGCCGATTTCCGGGTGACGGTCAAACACGACAGCTTTGACGCCGTTACGGGTCAGCACGTCAGCACAGGCCAGGCCAGCCGGACCCGCGCCGATAATGGCGACGCGTTTGTCGGTCTGACGCACGCCGGTCATATCCGGACGCCAGCCCATCTCGAAGGCTTTATCGTTGATATAGCGCTCGATGTTGCCGATGGTCACTGCGCCAAACTCGTCGTTCAGCGTACAGGAACCTTCGCACAGGCGATCCTGTGGGCACACGCGGCCGCAGACTTCCGGCAGGGTGTTGGTCTGGTGAGACAGCTCAGCGGCTTCGAAAATACGCCCTTCATTAGCCAGCTTCAGCCAGTTCGGGATGTAGTTATGTACCGGGCATTTCCATTCACAGTAAGGGTTGCCGCAGGACAGGCAGCGATCTGCCTGTGCCTTGGCCTGGCCTTCTGAAAACGGCTCATAAATTTCTACAAATTCAATTTTGCGGATCTTCAGCGGTTTCTTCGGCGGATCAACGCGCTGCAGATCGATAAACTGGTATACGTTCTGACTCATTGCTACCCCTTACTGCGCCTGCACACGCAGCTCTGCTGCGCTACGACTACGGTGACCCAACAGTGCTTTAACATCGCTGGACTTCGGTTTAACCAGCGCGAATTTCGCTGAGAATGCTGGCCAGTTCGCCAGGATCTCTTCGCCGCGCGAAGAACCGGTATGCTGCACATGTTCGGTAATCAAACCGCGCAGATGTTCTTCGTGGATGGCCAGCGTTTCAACGTCCAGCACTTCCACCAGCTCTGGGTTCACGCGTTTGCGGAACTCACCGTCTTCATCCAGAACGTAGGCGAAACCGCCCGTCATGCCTGCGCCGAAGTTCACGCCGGTTTTGCCCAATACGCAGACAATCCCGCCGGTCATGTATTCACAGCCGTTATCGCCGATGCCTTCCACAACAGTGATGGCACCCGAGTTACGCACCGCGAAACGTTCACCTGCGCGGCCCGCTGCAAACAGACGACCACCGGTCGCACCGTACAGACAGGTATTGCCGATAATGCTGGCTTCGTGACTGCGGAACGCAGAACCGACCGGAGGACGTACCGCCAGCAATCCGCCCGCCATGCCTTTACCGACGTAGTCGTTGGCATCGCCAGTCAGATACAGCTCAACGCCGCCCGCATTCCAGACGCCGAAGCTCTGACCCGCGGTACCGCTGAAGTGCGCGATAATCGGATCGGCTGCCAGGCCCTGATCGCCATGGGTTTGCGCGATATAACCAGAAAGCGTCGCGCCAACAGAACGGTCAGTGTTGCGAATATCAAACCAGAACGTTTTGCTCTGTTTGTCATCGACAAATGGTTTCGCCTGCTGCAACAGCTGGGCATTCAGCACGCCGTTATCAAACGGTGGGTTGGTCTCGGTCCAGTAAACGGCTTTGCCAGGGTGCGGCTGTGCCGTTTCCAGAAACTTAGACAGCTCCAGCTTCTGCTGTTTGGCGGTGAAACCTTCCAGCTCTTTCAGCAGGTCGGTACGGCCAATCAAATCCACCAGACGCGTCACGCCCAGCTGCGCCATCAGCTCGCGGGTTTCGCGGGCGATGAATTCAAAGTAGTTGGTCACTTTGAACGGCAAACCGTGGTAATGGTTCTTACGCAGTTTTTCGTCCTGAGTTGCCACGCCCGTTGCGCAGTTGTTCAGGTGGCAAATACGCAGGTATTTACAGCCCAGCGCCACCATTGGGCCGGTGCCGAAACCGAAGCTTTCCGCGCCCAGAATTGCCGCTTTAATGATGTCGAGACCGGTTTTCAGACCGCCATCCACCTGCAGACGGATCTTGTGGCGCAGACCGTTGGCCACCAGCGCCTGTTGCGTTTCAACCAGACCCAGCTCCCACGGACAACCCGCGTATTTCACGGAGGAGAGCGGGCTTGCACCTGTACCGCCGTCGTAGCCCGCGATGGTAATCAGATCCGCATAGGCTTTTGCCACGCCCGTCGCAATGGTGCCCACGCCCGGTTCAGAAACTAGCTTCACGGAGATCAGCGCTTTCGGGTTGACCTGTTTCAGGTCGAAAATCAGCTGCGCCAAATCTTCGATAGAGTAGATATCGTGATGCGGCGGCGGGGAGATCAGCGTCACGCCCGGCACTGAGTAGCGCAGTTTGGCGATGTAAGGCGTCACTTTATCGCCTGGCAACTGACCACCTTCGCCCGGTTTCGCACCCTGAGCGACTTTAATCTGAATTACATCGGCGTTAACCAGATACGCCGGTGTGACGCCGAAGCGACCAGAAGCCACCTGTTTGATTCGCGACACTTTGTTGGTGCCGTAGCGCGCAGGGTCTTCGCCGCCTTCGCCGGAGTTCGAGTTGCCGCCGATGCTGTTCATTGCTTCAGCCAGCGCTTCGTGTGCCTCAGGACTCAGTGCGCCGATGGACATGGCCGCAGTATCAAAGCGTTTGTACAGTTCGCTCGCGGGCTCTACATCATCAATATTGACCGTTTTGCCGTCAGGCGTGACCGCCAGCAAATCGCGCAGGGTCGCCGCCGGACGTTCGTTCACCAGCTTCGAATACTGCTGATAATCGCTGTATTCACCACTCTGTACGGCCTGTTGCAGCGTGCGGACCACGTCCGGGTTGTAGGCGTGGTATTCGCCACCGTGAACATATTTCAGCAAGCCACCCTGGTCCAGCGGTTTACGCGCCAGCCAGGCCCGTTTCGACAAGTTAATCAGATCCTGCTGGAAGTCAGAGAATCCGGCTCCGCCGATACGGCTGATCACGCCCTGGAAACAGAGATCGGCGACGTCATCGTGCAAACCGACTGCTTCGAACAGCTTGGAGCAACGGTAAGAAGCGATGGTCGAGATGCCCATTTTGGACATGATTTTGTACAGGCCTTTGTTGATGCCGTTACGGTAGTTCAGCATCACGGTGCGGTAATTTTTTTCGATGACGCGTCCATCAACCAGTTTCGCCAGCGTTTCGTAGGCGAGGTAGGGATAGATGGCGGTAGCACCAAAGCCCAACAGCACGGCGAAGTGGTGCGGGTCGCGCGCGCTGGCGGTTTCAACGATGATGTTGGCGTCGCAGCGCAGGCTCTTATCCACCAGACGGGTCTGGATCGCGCCCACTGCCATCGGTGCAGGAACCGGCAGGCGGTTCTTAGCGATGTTACGGTCAGACAGCACCAGCAGAACTGTGCCATCACGCACCATCTGCTCGGCTTTATCACACAGCGCTTTCACCGTCTCTTCGAGGCTCGTTTCGGTCACGTCGAACGTAATATCGAGCGTGTCGGCGCGGTAATGCTCCTCTGTCATGGTGGTGAGCTGTTTGAAATCGGAGTACAGCAGGATCGGCGACTTAAAGCTCAGGCGGTGCGCCTGGCCTTCGGCTTCACAGAAGACGTTCATCTCGCGGCCGATGCTGGTCGCCAATGACATCACATGCGCTTCACGCAGCGGATCGATTGGCGGGTTAGTGACCTGCGCAAACTGCTGGCGGAAGTAGTCGTAAATGATGCGTGGCTGACTCGAAAGCACGGCAAACGGGGTATCGTCACCCATTGAACCGACGGCTTCCTGACCGTTCTCACCGAGCACGCGGATAATAGAATCCAGCTCTTCGGCGTTGTAGTTAAACTGTTTCTGGAAGCTGGCAAGCGTGTCGTCGTCCAGCTCGCGGCTGCCGACTTCTTCGTCCTGCAGATCTTCGAACGGCACCAGACGGCGGACGTTCTTCTCCATCCACTCTTTGTACGGGTGACGGCTTTTCAGATCGTCATCGGTTTCAGCCGAGTGCAGAATGCGGCCGCTGCGGGTGTCGATAACCATCAGCTCACCCGGACCGACGCGGCCTTTTTCGAGCACTTCGTCAGGCTGGTAATCCCAGATCCCTACTTCAGATGCGCAGGTGATCAGCTTATCTTTGGTGATGACGTAGCGCGCCGGGCGCAGACCGTTACGGTCCAGGTTACAGGCCGCGTAACGTCCATCGGACATCACGATGCCCGCCGGGCCGTCCCACGGCTCCATGTGCATGGAGTTAAAGTCGAAGAACGCGCGTAGCTCAGGATCCATATTCGGGTTGCTCTGCCAGGCTGGCGGAACAAGCAGACGCATCGCACGCACGATATCCATCCCGCCAGCCAGCAGCAGTTCCAGCATGTTATCCATAGAGCTGGAATCCGAGCCGGTTTCATTCACGAACGGTGCGGCATCATGAAGATCGGGGATCAACGGGGTCTGGAATTTATAAGTTCGTGCACGCGCCCACTGGCGGTTACCGGTGATGGTATTGATCTCACCGTTATGCGCCAGGTAGCGGAAAGGCTGAGCCAGCGGCCAGCGCGGTACGGTGTTCGTGGAGAAGCGCTGGTGGAAGAGGCAAATGGCCGATTCCAGACGCAAATCCGCGAGATCCAGATAAAAGCGCGGCAGGTCCGTCGGCATACACAGACCTTTATAGATGTTCACCAGATTTGAGAGGCTACACACGTAGAACTCTTTATCGTCCAGCAAACGTTTTTCAATGCGGCGACGGGCAATGAACAGGCGGCGTTCCATATCACGCGGACGCCAGCCCGCAGGCGCATTCACAAAAATTTGTTCAATACGAGGCAGCGAGGAGAGGGCGATTTCACCGAGTACCCCTTCGTTGGTTGGCACATTGCGCCAGCCGACAATCGACAGGGTTTCGCGTTGAAGTTCTTCTTCGACGATGCGGCGTGATGCGGCAGCTTTTTCAGGATCCTGATTCAGGAACAGCATACCGACAGCGTAGTTTTTGGCTAAACGCCAGCCGCGCTCTTCTGCAACAATGCGGAAGAAACGATCCGGTTTTTGCAGCAGCAGACCGCAACCGTCGCCGGTTTTACCATCCGCGAGGATAGCACCTCGGTGCTGCATACGGGCCAGTGCGTGTATAGCGGTACGCACTACCTTGTGGCTAGGTTCGCCTTCTATGTGGGCGATCAGGCCGAAACCACAGTTATCCTTCTCAAGGGATTTATCGTACAACATATCAGTGAACCTCCCCAGGCTCTTCGGGCTTCCCATCTGGACGTGGCGCACAGGCACAGAAAGAGCGCGGCGACGGGGTTTGCGTGTCATACGCGTACCTCGCATTCGCCCTCTTAATATCCTTTTCGCACAGGTCAAACAAGTTTGAGGACTTGCTTCAGAGGGAATCTCAATTACTGCATAAATATGATGAGCAGGCTGCTCATCCAGAAAGCTTCCAGCGGATTTCCAAGTTATCGGTATTTGATACATAGGTCAAATGGCAATCTTATTTATACAAAATTGTACTAAAGAGGGGTTATCGCTTTGAATTTAAACTTTATTTTGCTTATTTTTAACGAACTTATCGCAGGGGAGGCAATAAGGGAGTGTGATCTGACTCACTATCTGAAAGCGGTATTATCAATGCGGCATGCTGAATACCAGAATAATTGCAGGATATTACACTGGCGCTGCTGAACAACCCGCATAATCACACTGTTTTTCAGCCCCGGCGCTATAAGTGAAAAAATCGGCCTGAGCATAAGCAAAAGTAATTGCCAGAATGGTGAATGAAATTGCAATAATAGTGGGTTTTTATTCAAATGAATAATAGCGATCCAGAGCGATTGATCCAGGTCATCGCCGACTGAAGCTAAAAATGGCAGGCTTATCCCCTTTGTTCGGGGCGGTCTATCAGATTATGCAGTTACAGAAATTAGTCAATATGTTTGGTGGGGATCTTTCACGTCGGTACGGTGAAAAGGTTCATAAGCTCACGCTACACGGGGGTTTTAGCTGCCCCAATCGCGATGGCACCATTGGGCGTGGCGGCTGTACTTTCTGTAATGTGGCCTCTTTTGCCGACGAGACGCAGCAGCATCACTCTATTGCAGAGCAGCTCGCCCATCAGGCCCGTCTCGTTAACCGCGCTAAACAATATCTGGCCTATTTCCAGGCTTACACCAGCACCTGGGCAGAAGTGCAAGTGTTGCGCTCGATGTATCAGCAGGCCGTCAGTCAGGCAAATATTGTCGGGTTATGCGTTGGGACACGTCCGGACTGTGTGCCAGAAGCCGTGCTGGATCTGCTGAGTGAATATAAAGAGTTGGGTTACGAAATCTGGCTTGAGTTGGGACTGCAAACCGCACATGACAAAACCTTGCACCGCATTAATCGCGGCCACGATTTCGCCTGCTACCAACGCACTACGCGGCTTGCGCGCGAGCGCGGACTCAAAGTGTGTTCGCACCTGATTGTCGGTCTGCCGGGAGAAGGGCAGCAGCATGGCCTGGAAACGCTGGAAAAGGTGATTGAGACGGGCGTTGATGGCATCAAACTTCATCCGCTTCATATCGTCAAAGGCAGCACTATGGCGAAGTCCTGGGAAGCGGGGCGATTAAACGGGATTGAGCTGGATGAATATACCGTTACGGCGGGCGAGATGATTCGTCATACGCCGCCAGACGTGATTTATCACCGTATCTCCGCCAGCGCCCGTCGCCCGGAATTGCTCGCGCCACTATGGTGTGAGAACCGCTGGACAGGGATGGTTGAGCTCGACCGCTACCTGAATGCGCACGGTGTACAGGGTTCTGCGATTGGTAAGCCCTGGGTTTCCCCGCTAACGTCGTCGGCCACCGAGTAGGCTACCCAGCATCCCGCGGACAATTTGATTCGTCACCTGGCGCGCCGCGCTTTTCGCCATGGTCTGCACGACGCCATCGCGCTTGCCGCCGCGCGGACCGGTGCTGCCGAAGAGAATGTCTTTCAACCCGCCGAGTATTCCGTCATCCACCGCAACCGACTCGCCTTTTGTCGCAGGCGCATTTTGCTGCTCCGTCGTGGCCTGAACCCCTTTTTGCAGCATTTCGAAGGCGGATTCTCTGTCGATGTCGTCTTCGTATTTTCCGTACACCGGCGAATGATTTATCAGTCCGTTTCGCTCATCCTCCGTCACGGGTCCCATGCGGGAGAATGGCGCAATAACCATTGCGCGCTCGACGATTGACGGGCTGCCTTTCGCATCCAGGAATGAAATCAGCGCTTCACCGGTTCCGAGCGCCTGAATGGCAAGCTCTGTATCAAACGCCGGATTGGCGCGCATAGTCTGCGCGGCAGCTTTTACGGCTTTCTGATCCTTCGGTGTGAAGGCGCGGAGCGCGTGCTGTACGCGGTTGCCCAACTGCCCCAGAACGTTGTCGGGGATATCAGAAGGGTTTTGCGAAACGAAATACACCCCCACGCCTTTAGAGCGGATCAGGCGGATCACCTGTTCGATTTTATCCAGCAAGACCTGCGGGGCATCGCTAAACAGCAGATGCGCTTCGTCAAAGAAAAACACCAGCTTGGGTTTATCGAGATCGCCAGCTTCCGGCAGCTGTTCATAAAGCTCTGAGAGCATCCACAGCAGGCTAGCGGCATACAGTTTAGGCATCTGGTAGAGCTTTTCGGCGCTGAGGATGTTGATGATGCCTTTGCCGTTGCTATCGGTGCGCATCCAGTCTTTGATATCCAGCATCGGTTCGCCAAAGAAATGTTCGGCGCCTTGCTGTTCCAGAGTTAGTAGCCCACGCTGAATGGCACCGACCGAGGCGCTGCTAATGTTGCCGTACTGATTCTGGAAGGATTTTGCGTTATCCCCGATATACTGCGTAATGGCGCGGAGATCTTTGAAATCGAGAAGCAGCAATCCCTGATCGTCCGCGATGCGAAAGATGATATTCAGCACCCCGGATTGCACATCGTTCAGATTGAGGAGCCGCGCCAGCAGTAAAGGGCCGACGTCGGATACGGTCGCGCGCACCGGATGGCCCTTCTCACCGAAAATATCCCACACCACCACCGGATTACCTTGCGGTTGCCAGTCGGTGACGCCAATATTTTTAAGCCGGTCGAGCAGTTTTTCAGACGCGGTGCCCGGCTGCGCAATCCCGGTCAAGTCGCCTTTCACGTCGGCCATAAACACCGGGACGCCAATTTCAGAAAAAGACTCCGCCAGCTTTTGCAGCGTGACGGTTTTCCCCGTCCCCGTCGCACCGGTAATCAGCCCGTGGCGGTTCGCCATACCGGGCAGCAGGAACAGCTCTTTCTCCAGCGTTCGGGCAATCAGCTGTGGTGTACTCATGGTGCGCGTCCTCTTTTTGTCCTGCGTCGAGTATAGGCAACCTGACGGCAATGTGACTCAGTAAATTCCTGACTTTGCGGCGCATTATCCAGTGCGGACTATGCTTTTGCATACGGTTCACAAAATTTTGGGAAGCTATGTCCAGATTCTTTTTTAATGACCGCAAACAGCTGGTCAACGACGCCATTGAAGGCATACTGATTTCCGCGCCGCACGGGAATCTTGTCAAACTTGATATCGATCCGGCCATTCGGGTGGTTGCGCGTAGCGACTGGGATAAAAGCCGCGTAGCGGTGATTTCCGGTGGTGGGTCGGGGCACGAACCCGCTCATGCCGGATTTGTCGGCAAAGGGATGTTGACCGCAGCCGTCTGTGGCGATCTGTTTGCCTCACCGAGCGTAGATGCGGTGTTAAACGCGATTGTGGCGGTAACGGGCGATCGCGGTTGCCTGTTAATCGTCAAAAATTATACCGGCGATCGGCTTAACTTTGGCCTCGCGGCGGAAAAGGCCAAACGCTATGGGCTGAAGGTTGAGATGGTGATTGTTGCTGATGACATCGCCCTGCCGGATAACAAACAGCCGCGTGGCATTGCGGGTACGGCGCTGGTACACAAAATTGCCGGATATGCAGCCGAACAGGGGAAATCACTGGCTGACGTGCGGGATATTGCGCAGCAGGCCTGTGACAATATCTGGAGCCTGGGCGTGGCGATGCAAACGTGCAACCTGCCGGGCAGCGACGATGAAGAAGGGCGTATCAAGGATGGACATGTCGAACTGGGGCTGGGCATTCACGGCGAGCCGGGCGCGTCGGTGGTTGATACGCACAACAGCAAAGAGATTATCGACACCCTGGTGAAGCCGTTAAAAGAGACGGCCGGCGAAGGCAAATTTGCGGTGCTGATTAACAATCTCGGCGGTGTATCGGCGCTGGAGATGGCGCTGCTCACGAAAGAACTGGCGGATTCTGCGCTGAAAGAAAATATTGCGTATCTGATTGGCCCTGCGCCGCTGGTAAGCTCGCTGGATATGAAAGGCTTTTCGCTGTCACTGTTACAGCTTAACGATACCTTTGAGAAAGCCATTAACGCACCCGTCGAAACTATCGGCTGGCAAAAGCCGGTAGCATTCGCGCCATTACGCACGCTTTCGCATACTGCGATTCAGGATCGTGTTGAATTTACGCCTTCCGGGAACGACGAGGTCGCAGCGCGAGTGGCAGCGGCGACGCAAACGTTGCTCGCTCTGGAGAACCGTTTAAATGCGCTGGACGCCAAAGTGGGCGACGGCGATACCGGGTCGACTTTTGCGCAAGGCGCGCGGGAAATTGCGCAGCTTCTGGAGCAAAAACAGCTTCCGCTAAACGATCTTTCTAAGCTGCTGTTGTTGATCGGCGAACGGCTGGCGACGGTCATGGGCGGGTCGAGTGGCGTCCTGATGTCGATCTTCTTCACAGCTGCCGGACAGAAAATGCATGACGGAAAATCACTGCCGGAGGCATTGCTGAGTGGGCTTGCGCAAATGAAGCATTACGGCGGAGCGGATCTTGGCGATCGTACCTTGATCGACGCGCTACAGCCTGCACTGGAGACGCTGCATAACGGCGATATTCAGGCGGCTGCCCAGGCAGCGAAAAAAGGCGCAGACGCTACGGCTGGCATGCAAAAAGCGGGAGCAGGGCGTTCGTCGTATGTGAATAAAGAGAACCTGGAAGGTGTAATAGATCCTGGGGCAGTGGCCGTTGCAGAGGTGTTTGCGGCAGTGGCCAAAGCAAAACAGTAGCACCAGTGCGTGCACCCTCTCCCGTGGGAGAGGGTTGGGTGCGGGCATTCGCTCGCACCGTATTTCTGAGCGGTTTAAATCAGAAATCCGCTTTCAACACGACACGATAACGGGCTTTGCCGTCACGAACGTGCTGAATAGCTTCATTGATTTTAGACATCGGATACAGTTCGGTCGTTGGCGCAACCTTCGTGCGGCCAGCGAATTTCATCAGCTTGCGCAATTCGTAAGGCGTACCGGTCGCAGAACCCGACACGCTACGGTCGCCGCCAATCAGCGTGAAAGCAGGCACCGGAAGCGGCTTCAGAACCGCGCCGACGGTGTGGAAGTTACCGCCATAGGCCAGCGCTTCAAAGTACGGCTGCCAGTCGAGATCGACGTTAACGGTGTTGATGATCAGATCAAACTGACCGGCCAACGCTTTTAACAATTCCGGATCGCGGCTGTTAACGACTTTGTCAGCACCCATCGCCAGGACTTCTTGCTCTTTCGCTGGGTTAGAGCTGAACGCGGTGACTTCGCAGCCCATGGCGTGCAGCAGCTTGATGGCGATGTGGCCCAGACCACCAATACCGATAACGCCGACGCGGCTGGTGGCAGTGACGTGATGCATCAGGAGAGGTTTGAAAACGGTGATACCGCCGCACAGCAGCGGGCCTGCGGATTCGATATCAATGCTGTCCGGCAGTGGAATAACCCATTGCCAGTCGGCGCGCAGTTTGTCGGCGAAACCGCCTTTGTTCAGGATTGTCGGGACAGCGCCTTCCAGACAGTTGATCTGATTGCCGCTGATACAGGCATCACAATGTCCGCAGCTACGCGCAGTCCAGCCGATACCGACACGCTGACCGATTTTAAGCCCTTTGTCCTGGGCAGCCGTCCCCAGTGCGACCACGCGGCCAATGACTTCGTGTCCAGCGACGAGTGGATAGCTTGAGAAACCCCATTCGTTGTCGATCATCGACAGATCTGAGTGGCAGATGCCGCAATAATCGACCTGTACTTCGACGTCTTCTGCTTTCAGCTCGCCCGCATCATATTCGTACAGCTCAAGTTCTGCACCTGCCTGCGGTGCGGCGTAGCTTTTTATCTTCGACATCGTCTTTCCCCCGTTTTGGTGTGAACTGAGAGTGTAGAGCATTCAGTTTACAGCCGCTTAACAGAAGAGGGCGGGAAAGGAATTTACAGATTTTTCAGCATTCTGACTTCGCAGTCGACGTGACCGGTACAGCCGAGAGGTTCTGAGATGTGCTCAAAGCCGAGGTGTTCATATAACCCAATAGCATCTTTGAGGAACGCGGTGGTTTCGAGATAACAGCGCTTAAAACCCTGTGCGCGAGCGTGATCGAGTGCCACCAACGCCAGCTTTTTCGCCAGCCCTTGGCCGCGCACGGACGGCAGGAAGTACATTTTTTGCAGTTCGCAGATGTCGGGTTCGCTGCAGCTAAGCGGTGCCACACCGCCTCCGCCGACGACATGACCGTTTTGCTCGATGACCCAGTAGGCATGACCTGGCTGACTGTAGAGTTGATACAACTCATCCAGATTCGGGTCAGCGACGGTGTAGCCTTTATCGGCCGTTAGACCATATTCAGCCGATACCGCACGAATGACGGTGGCAATGCCGGAATTATCCAGCTCTGTTATCCGACGCATCGTTGTCGCGGCGGTCGGGGTAATTACGCTCATAGCATGGCTCATGACAAAAATTGACACACAGTTGCAGTTAATAGCATCGCAGAAAAGGGAGTGCAAGCGAGGATATTTCAGGGAGGAGTCCCCTTACCTGCGAACAGGTAAGGGGTTAAGGCCTTACAGCGCAGCGATAACCGCTTGCTGTTCGATCAGTTTCGCTTTTGCATCAGCGAAAGCGACCAGACGTTCGCGCTCTTTCGCGATAACCGCTTCTGGTGCACGTGCCACGAAACCTTCGTTAGACAGCTTGCTTTCGATTTTGCCAATTTCGATCTCGACTTTGGTCACTTCTTTCGCCAGACGCGCCAGCTCAGTGTCCTTGTCGATAAGACCAGCCATTGGGATCAGCAGCTCGGCGCCATCGATGATTTTGGTCACGGAAACCGGACCTTTTTCATTGGCTGGCAGCACGGTAATGCTTTCCAGACGCGCCATGTTCTGCAAGAAGCTGCTGTTCTCATTAACACGACGAACCGCCGCATCACTGCAACCGCGCAGCAGGAGTTCCAGCGGTTTGCCCGGGGAGATGTACATTTCCGCACGAATATTACGCACGGCAACGATCGCTTGTTTCAGCCATTCAGTATCAGAAGCCGCGGCTTCATCCACCTGTGCGGCATCAAACTCCGGGAACGGCTGGAGCATGATGGTATCGGCAGTAATGCCTTTGATAACCTTCACGCGCTGCCAGATGGTTTCGGTAATGAATGGAATGATCGGATGCGCCAGGCGCAGCAAACCTTCCAGAACGGTGATCAGCGTGTTGCGCGTTCCGCGTAGTTCCGCTTCATTGCCGCCGTTCATCACCGGCTTGGTCAGCTCCAGATACCAGTCGCAGAACTGGTTCCAGGTGAATTCGTACAGGATACCTGCCGCAATATCAAAGCGGTAAGTGTCCAGCGCTTCACGGTATGCTTTGATGGTCTGGTTGAATTCCGCGAGGATCCAGCGATCCGCCAGCGACAGCGTCATTTCACCGCCGTTGAAGCCGCAATCCTGATCTTCAGTGTTCATCAGCACAAAGCGGCTGGCGTTCCACAGTTTGTTACAGAAGTTGCGGTAACCTTCCAGACGTTTCATGTCCCAGTTGATGTCGCGACCGGTAGAAGCCAGCGCCGCCAGGGTGAAACGCAGGGCGTCGGTGCCGTGCGGCTCGATGCCGTCCGGGAATTGCTTCTCGGTACGCTTAGCGATTTTTTCCGCCAGCTGCGGCTGCATCATGTTGCCGGTACGTTTCTCGAGCAGATCTTGCAGAGAGATACCGTCAACCATATCCAGTGGGTCGATAACGTTGCCCTTGGATTTAGACATCTTCTGGCCTTCATCGTCACGAATCAAACCGGTCATGTAGACGGTTTTAAACGGAACCTGAGGTTTGCCGTTTTCATCTTTGATGAAGTGCATGGTCATCATGATCATGCGGGCGATCCAGAAGAAGATGATGTCGAAGCCGGACACCATCACGCTGGTTGGGTGGAACTGACGCAGCGCGTCGGTGTTCTCTGGCCAGCCGAGCGTAGAGAAGGTCCACAATGCGGAAGAGAACCAGGTATCGAGAACGTCGTCATCCTGACGCAGCGCAACGTCTGCACTGAGGTTATTTTCCTGACGCACTTCTTCTTCGGTGCGGCCGACAAACACGTTGCCGTCGTTGTCGTACCACGCCGGGATACGGTGACCCCACCACAGCTGACGAGAAATACACCAGTCCTGAATATCACGCATCCAGGAGAAGTACATGTTTTCGTACTGCTTCGGCACGAACTGAATATCGCCGTTTTCAACCGCTTCAACCGCAGGTTTTGCCAGCACGTCAGCGCGTACGTACCACTGGTCGGTCAGCATCGGTTCGATAACCACGCCGCCACGGTCGCCGTAAGGAACGGTCAGATCGTGTGGCTTAACGTCTTCCAGCAGGCCAAGCGCGTCAATGGCGGCAACCACCGCTTTACGCGCGGCAAAACGTTCCAGCTTCTGGAATTCTGCTGGAATATCGCTTGGGTAAACGTCAGATTCTTCGCCTTTGGTGTCGTACACTTCTGCGCTTTCGCGGATGTCACCGTCAAAGGTAAAGATGTTGATCATCGGCAGGGCGTGACGACGGCCAACTTCATAGTCGTTGAAGTCGTGCGCCGGGGTGATTTTCACACAGCCGGTGCCTTTTTCCATATCAGCGTGTTCGTCGCCCAGAATCGGGATGCGACGATTCACCAGCGGCAGCATGACGAACTTGCCAATCAGATCTTTGTAGCGCGGATCTTCCGGGTTAACAGCCACGCCGGTATCGCCCAGCAGGGTTTCCGGACGGGTCGTCGCCACGACCAGGTAATCTTTACCGTCTGCGGTTTTCGCACCATCGGCCAGCGGATAACGGATGTGCCACATCGAGCCTTTCGACTCGCGGTTTTCCACTTCCAAATCGGAAATTGCCGTGCGCAGTTTTGGATCCCAGTTTACCAGGCGCTTGCCACGGTAAATCAGATCTTCTTTGTACAGACGGACGAACACTTCTTTCACGGCATTGGAAAGGCCTTCGTCCATGGTGAAGCGCTCGCGCTCCCAGTCCACGGAGTTGCCGAGACGGCGCATCTGACGGGTAATGGTGCCGCCAGATTCTGCTTTCCACTGCCAAATTTTGTCGATAAAGGCGTCGCGACCGTAATCGTGGCGGGTTTTACCTTCTTCAGCGGCAATTTTACGCTCCACCACCATCTGGGTCGCAATACCCGCGTGGTCAGTACCTGCCTGCCACAGGGTATTTTTCCCCTGCATGCGCTGGTAGCGGATCATGGTGTCCATGATGGTTTGCTGGAAAGCATGACCCATATGCAAACTGCCGGTGACGTTCGGCGGCGGGATCATGATGCAGAAGGACTCTTTGCTTTCATCGCCGTTAGGCTTGAAATAGCCCTGCTCTTCCCAGTGCTCGTAAAGCGGCTGTTCGATATCTCGTGGGTTGTATGTCTTTTCCATTATTTCCAGGTTGCCGTATTCAGGTTAAAACCAGCCAGGCGGTACGCTTTGTAGCGTTCGCGCGCCAGTTGTTTCAGAGAATCTTCGTGAGGGACAAAGTCTACCACTTCTGTGAAAGCGGTGGCAAAATCTGCAAAGCCCGTACGCAAGCTAATCAAGATATCGCGTGCGCTGCTGTTGCGTTTTTGCGGCCAGGCGATTTCCACCGGCGCGCCGCCGCGTGGTCCTTCACCCGATAAATTGTGCGGGACAAAACTCTCGGGCGGTCTTGCCCACAGCGCTTCGTCGAGGCGAATAGCCTGCTGTTCATCTTCGCAGGCAATCAGCACACGTTTTCCATTTCGCCAACGTTCTGCGGCAATTTCACACACCAGTTGTTCAACGGCGCTAAGACCATCCTGATGGGTATCATTGTCCAGAAGGTAGAACGTTGCATTCTTCATATATGGGGCTTCTTGTGGTGAATTTAAACGTAATGCCCGACGGCAATGCGCCAGTCGGGCATACGATTAGTTTACTCTTCGCCGTTAAACCCGGCGCGGTTGAGCAGGAACTGTGACAGCAGGGCGACAGGACGACCGGTCGCGCCTTTGGCTTTACCGGAGCGCCATGCGGTGCCCGCGATATCAAGGTGCGCCCAGTTGTACTTACGCGTGAAGCGCGCCAGGAAGCAGCCCGCAGTGATAGCACCACCCGGACGACCGCCAATGTTCGCCATATCCGCAAAGTTGGATTCCAGCTGTTCCTGATACTCATCGCCCAACGGCAGACGCCACGCGCGATCGCCAGCCTGTTCGGAGGCTCCGATCAGCTCATGCGCCAGCGGGTTGTGGTTCGACATCAGGCCAGTGATGTGATGGCCCAGAGCAATCACGCAGGCGCCGGTCAGTGTAGCGACATCGATAACCGCTTCAGGTTCGAAGCGTTCAACGTAGGTCAGCACATCGCACAGCACCAGACGGCCTTCGGCGTCGGTGTTCAGCACTTCGACAGTCTGGCCGGACATGGTGGTCAGCACATCACCAGGGCGATAGGCGCGGCCGCCAGGCATGTTTTCGCAGCCTGCCAGCACGCCGATAACGTTAATCGGTAGCTGTAGCTCGGCCACCATACGCATCACACCGTACACCGCCGCAGCGCCGCACATGTCGTACTTCATCTCGTCCATGCCTTCGGCAGGCTTGATGGAGATACCGCCGGAGTCAAAAGTCAGCCCTTTACCGACGAGCACGATTGGGCGCGCATCTTCTGACGGGTTGCCTTTGTACTCAATTACTGACATCAGCGATTCGTTTTGGGAACCGTTGCCGACCGCAAGGTACGAGTGCATCCCCAGCTCTTTCATCTGCTGTTCGCCGATGACGCGGGTCACGATATTTTTGCTGTACGAATCCGCCAATTGACGTGCCTGAGAAGCCAGGTAGCCCGCGTTACAGATATTCGGCGGCATATTGCCGAGATCTTTTGCTGCTTTGATACCGGCAGCAATCGCCAGACCATGCTGAATCGCGCGTTCTCCGCTGGTCAGTTCGCGACGAGTCGGCACATTAAAGACCATCTTCCGCAGCGGGCGACGCGGTTCGCTTTTGGTGGTTTTCAGCTGGTCAAAGCTGTAGAGACTTTCTTTCGCTGTCTCAACCGCCTGGCGCACTTTCCAGTAGGTGTTACGGCCTTTAACGTGCAGTTCGGTCAGGAAGCAGACGGCTTCCATCGAGCCAGTATCATTCAGCGTATTGATGGTTTTCTGAATAACTTGTTTATACTGACGTTCATCCAACTCACGCTCTTTGCCACAGCCGATCAGCAGAATGCGTTCGGACAGCACATTTGGAACATGATGCAGCAACAGCGTCTGCCCAGGTTTGCCTTCCAGTTCGCCACGGCGAAGCAGGGCGCTGATATAGCCGTCACTGATTTTATCGAGTTGTTCGGCGATCGGGGAGAGACGGCGTGGTTCAAAGACGCCCACAACGATACAGGCACTCCGCTGTTTCTCCGGGCTACCGCTTTTTACACTGAACTCCATGCACTACGCTCCTGAATCTTAAAGACAACGACGGCGGCTACGGATAGAATTGAAACCTTTCGTAACTCATGTCCGCTGTTGTGGTGACTTCGTGTTAATCTTACGTTACTACGGTTTCGGCAGTTCAAAAAATTTCCTAAAGCGCGAATCCGCCGGGTTTTTTAATTTTAGCGGTGATTTCGACGACTCAAGAGAATAAATGACCTTTAAGCCATGAAACAAGCAATATTCCAGCAAAGAGACGGGTTTTTACGGGCGTATTTAAAGTGATAATCATAAGATATCTGGTACGGGAGACGCTCAAGAGCCAACTGGCCATCCTTTTCATCCTGCTTCTGATCTTTTTCTGTCAGAAGCTGGTCAGGATCCTCGGTGCGGCTGTTGACGGTGAAATCCCAACAAATCTGGTGCTTTCTCTGCTCGGATTAGGCGTGCCTGAAATGGCGCAGCTTATTCTGCCGCTAAGCCTTTTCCTCGGCCTGCTCATGACGCTGGGCAAACTCTACACCGAAAGTGAAATCACGGTCATGCATGCCTGCGGCCTCAGCAAAGCCGTATTGGTGAAAGCCGCGATGGTACTGGCGCTGTTCACGGGTATCGTGGCGGCGGTGAACGTCATGTGGGCAGGGCCCTGGTCTTCAAAACATCAGGACGAAGTGCTCGCAGAGGCAAAAGCTAACCCAGGTATGGCTGCCTTGGCGCAAGGCCAGTTCCAGCAAGCTTCTGACGGCAGTTCCGTGCTCTTTATTGAGAGCGTCGACGGTAGCCGTTTCAATGACGTATTCCTCGCGCAAATTCGTACGAAAGGCAACGCCCGACCGTCGGTGGTGGTGGCTGATTCCGGTCAACTCGCACAACGTAAAGACGGCTCTCAGGTTGTGACGTTGAATAAAGGTACGCGTTTCGAAGGCACAGCGTTGCTGCGCGATTTCCGTATTACGGACTTCCAGAACTATCAGGCGGTTGTTGGCCATCAAAACGTGGCCCTCGACCCGACAGATACTGAGCAGATGGACATGCGCACGCTGATCAATACCGATACCAATCGCGCCCGCGCAGAATTGCACTGGCGTCTGACGCTGGTATTCACTGTATTTATGATGGCGCTGATGGTCGTGCCGCTGAGCGTGGTCAACCCACGTCAGGGCCGTGTACTGTCAATGTTACCGGCCATGCTGCTTTATCTGGTGTACTTCCTGCTGCAAACGTCCATCAAGTCTAACGGTGGAAAGGGTAAGATCGATCCCATGATTTGGACATGGGCCGTCAACGGTCTTTATCTGCTACTGGCGGTAGTATTGAACATGTGGGATACCGTGCCGATGCGTCGCATCCGTGCCCGTTTAATGCGTAAAGGAGCGGTGTAATGCAGGCGTTTGGCGTTCTTGACCGCTATATCGGTAAAACTATTTTCACCACCATCATGATGACGTTGTTCATGCTGGTGTCGCTCTCCGGCATCATCAAGTTTGTTGACCAGCTGAAAAAAGCCGGGCAGGGCAGTTACGACGCACTGGGTGCGGGGATGTATACCCTTCTCAGCATTCCGAAAGATGTGCAGATTTTCTTCCCGATGGCCGCGCTGCTTGGCGCATTGTTAGGTCTGGGAATGCTGGCGCAGCGCAGTGAACTGGTGGTGATGCAGGCGTCGGGTTTCACCCGTATGCAAGTGGCGCTGTCGGTCATGAAAACGGCTATTCCTCTGGTGTTACTGACCATGGCTATTGGCGAGTGGGTGGCACCGCAGGGCGAGCAGATGGCGCGTAATTACCGTGCACAAGCCATGTACGGCGGTTCACTGATGTCCACTCAGCAGGGCTTGTGGGCAAAAGACGGCAATAATTTTGTCTATATCGAACGCGTGAAGGGCGACGATGAACTGGGGGGCGTGAGTATTTACGCTTTCAACGATAATCGTCGTTTGCAGTCCGTCCGGTATGCGGCGACAGCAAAATTTGATTCTGCAAACAGGGTATGGCGTTTGTCGCAGGTGGATGAATCTAACCTGCAAGACCCTAAGCAAATTACCGGTTCTCAGACGGTATCAGGCACCTGGAAGACCAATCTGACCCCAGACAAATTGGGTGTGGTGGCATTGGATCCAGATGCGTTATCGATCAGCGGGTTACACAACTACGTGAAGTATCTGAAGTCGAGCGGCCAGGATGCGGGGCGTTACCAGCTCAACATGTGGAGCAAAATTTTCCAGCCGATGTCGGTGGCGGTGATGATGCTGATGGCGCTGTCGTTTATCTTCGGGCCGCTGCGTAGCGTGGCAATGGGCGTGCGCGTGGTGACGGGGATTAGCTTCGGTTTCGTCTTTTACGTGCTGGATCAGATCTTCGGTCCGTTGACGCTGGTCTACGGCATTCCGCCGCTGATTGGCGCACTACTTCCAAGCGCTTCGTTCTTCCTGATAAGCCTTTGGTTACTCCTCAGACGCTCTTAGTTTCCTGACTTACTCACTCCCGCATCGCCGGGAGTGAGTCTCCTCACCCGTTTCACTCCGCACTTTTTCACACAACCTTCAACGTCTTGCCTCAAATTTGAGTATGATTGAGCGATGATGTTGTGAAGGGATCCCCTATGAAGCAAATTCGTATGCTGGCGCAGTATTACGTCGATCTGATGATGAAGCTCGGCCTGGTGCGTTTTTCCCTGCTGTTGGCCCTGGCGCTGGTGGTTCTGGCGATTGTGGTCCAGATGGCCGTGACCATGGTGCTGCACGGGCAGGTTGAGAGCATTGACGTTATCCGCTCAATCTTCTTTGGTTTGTTAATCACGCCGTGGGCCGTCTATTTTCTCTCGGTGGTGGTGGAGCAACTGGAGGAGTCGCGCCAGCGTCTTTCCCGGCTGGTGCAAAAGCTGGAGGAGATGCGCGATCGTGATCTCAAACTCAACGTGCAGTTAAAGGACAATATTGCGCAGTTGAACCAGGAAATTTCAGATCGTGAAAAGGCGGAAGCGGAACGTCAGGCCACGCTTGAGCAACTGAAAATTGAGATGAAAGAACGCGAAGTGACGCAAATTCAGCTCGAACAGCAATCCTCATTCCTGCGTTCTTTCCTCGATGCCTCACCCGATCTCGTTTTCTATCGTAATGAAGATAAAGAATTTTCTGGCTGCAACCGGGCCATGGAGTTGTTGACGGGAAAAAGCGAAAAACAGCTGATTCATCTTAAGCCGCAGGACGTTTACTCCGCAGAGGCTGCGGTAAAAGTGATTGAAACCGACGAGAAAGTGTTCCGTCACAATGTCTCTTTAACTTACGAACAGTGGCTGGATTATCCGGACGGTCGCAAAGCCTGTTTTGAAATCCGCAAAGTGCCGTATTACGACCGCGTCGGTAAGCGCCACGGGCTGATGGGCTTTGGCCGCGATATTACCGAGCGTAAGCGCTATCAGGACGCGCTTGAGCGTGCCAGCCGTGACAAGACCACCTTTATCTCCACCATCAGCCATGAATTGCGCACGCCGCTGAATGGCATCGTGGGGCTCAGTCGTATTTTGCTGGATACCGAATTAACCAGCGAACAAGAGAAATACCTCAAAACCATTCATGTTTCTGCGGTGACGCTGGGTAATATTTTCAATGATATTATCGACATGGATAAGATGGAGCGCCGCAAAGTCCAGCTGGATAACCAGCCGGTCGACTTCACCGGTTTCCTGGCCGATCTAGAAAATCTCTCAGGCTTACAGGCTCAGCAAAAAGGGCTGCGTTTTGTGCTTGAGCCAACATTGCCGTTGCCACATAAAGTGGTGACTGACGGGACGCGCTTGCGCCAGATCCTGTGGAATCTTATCAGCAATGCCGTGAAATTTACCCAGCAGGGTGAAGTGGTGGTTCGGATACGTTTTGACCAGGGCGATATGCTGCACTTCGAGGTGCAAGATTCCGGTATCGGTATTCCGCAGGATGAGCACGACAAGATTTTCGCCATGTATTATCAGGTGAAAGACAGCAACGGCGGGAAACCCGCGACGGGAACCGGGATTGGCCTGGCCGTATCGCGCCGCCTGGCAAAAAGCATGGGTGGGGATATCACGGTTTCAAGCCAGCAGGGTAAAGGCTCAACGTTTACGCTGACTGTCCATGCCCCGGCGGTGGCGGAAGAGGTGGAAGACACCTTTGAAAACGACGAATTGCCATTACCTGCGCTGCATGTGCTGTTGGTCGAAGATATTGAATTGAACGTCATTGTTGCCCGTTCGGTGCTGGAAAAACTGGGTAATAGCGTCGATGTGGCGATGACCGGCACCGCCGCGCTGGAGATGTTTACCCCCGGTGAATATGATCTCGTGCTGCTGGATATCCAGCTTCCGGACATGACCGGGCTGGATATCTCGCGCGAGCTGACGCAACGTTATGCTCGCGACGAACTTCCGCCGCTGGTCGCGCTGACGGCGAACGTGCTGAAGGACAAAAAAGAGTACCTTGATGCTGGCATGGACGATGTGCTCAGCAAGCCGCTGGCGGTGCCGGCCCTGACTGCCATGATCAAGAAATTCTGGGATACCTGTGATGAAGAGGAGAGCACTATGACGTCAGTTGATAGCGAAAAAGCGCAAACGATTCTGGATATCGCCATGCTTGAACAGTATATCGAGTTGGTGGGTCCGAAGCTGATCACCGATGGTCTGGCCGTATTCGAAAAAATGATGCCAGGCTATTTAAACGTGCTGGAATCGAACCTGACGGCTCGCGATCAGAAAGGTATCGTCGAAGAGGGTCACAAGATTAAAGGTGCCGCCGGGTCAATTGGTTTGCGTCATTTGCAGCAGTTGGGTCAGCAGATCCAGTCTCCCGATTTACCTGCGTGGTCGGATAATGTGGGTGAATGGGTTGAAGAGATGAAGCAGGAATGGCAAAACGATGTTGCCGTGTTGAAAGCGTGGGTGGAAAGTACAAAAAAATGACCCCGGATAAACCGGGGTGCGCGAAATACTGCGCCAACACCAGGGAAATCGTGGCCGCGCCTGATTCTTTGTGTTGTTTTCGCATGGACGCTGCCTTAAGAATGAGGCCGCACGCAGTTAAGATAGCAAATCTTAAATGATTTGTTACATGAATCAGTGAAATGTGTGAAGCATAGCGTTTTAATCAGAATTTTTAATATGCTTCAGACGGTTGGAGAGAAGGAACAGCAAGATGAAAAAAGTGGGTGTAGTGCTGAGTGGGTGCGGCGTTTACGACGGTGCAGAGATCCACGAATCCGTTTTGACGCTGCTTGCGCTGGCTAAACAGGGCGCAGAAGCCGTTTGCTTTGCGCCGGATAAAAATCAGGTGGATGTGATTAACCATCTGTCTGGTGAACCGATGTCTGAAACGCGTAATGTACTCATCGAAGCCGCCCGTATTGCCCGAGGCAATATCTTGCCGCTCGCGCAGGCGAATGCTGATGAACTGGACGCTCTGATCGTTCCCGGTGGGTTTGGCGCTGCAAAAAATTTGAGCACCTTCGCCAGCCAGGGGAGTGAGTGCCACGTCGATAGCGCGTTGCAAGCGTTGGCTCAACGCATGCATGCGTTGGGAAAACCGCTGGGCTTTATGTGCATCGCGCCCGCCATGCTGCCAAAGATTTTTGATTTCCCGTTACGTTTGACCATTGGCACTGATATCGACACGGCGGAAGTGATCGAAGAGATGGGCGGGGAACATGTTCCTTGTCCGGTCGACGATATTGTTGTCGATGAAGAAAATAAGATCGTGACCACGCCCGCTTACATGGTGGCGCAAAACATCGCAGAGGCCTCAACCGGTATTGATAAGCTGGTTGACCGTGTGTTGGTTCTGACCCAGTGAGTCAAAAACGTTCTCCTGTCGCATGGGCGAAGCGAATCTTCATTCGCGTGGTGCTGGCGCTGGCCGTTTTCTGGGGCGGCGGCATCGCGTTGTTTAGCATTATGCCCGTGCCCTTTTCGGCAGTGATGGTGGAGCGTCAAGTCAGCGCATGGCTAACCGGCCATTTCGGTTATGTGGCGCATTCCGACTGGGTGAGCATGGACGAGATTTCGCCATGGATGGGGCTGGCGGTGATTGCGGCGGAAGATCAGAAATTCCCGGAACACTGGGGATTTGACGTTTCGGCAATCGAGAAGGCGCTGGCGCATAATGAGCGGAATGAAAAACGCGTACGCGGCGCATCGACTCTTTCACAGCAGACGGCGAAAAATCTGTTTTTGTGGGATGATCGAAGCTGGGTGCGAAAAGGGCTGGAAGCCGGGTTGACGGTCGGGATGGAAACGGTCTGGAGTAAAAAACGCATCCTGACGGTGTACGTGAATATTGCCGAGTTTGGCGACGGGGTGTTTGGTGTCGAAGCCGCAGCACAGCGCTATTTCAATAAGCCCGCCAGTCGCCTGAGTCAGTCAGAGGCGGCGCTGCTGGCTGCCGTATTGCCTAACCCCATTATCTACAAAGCGAATGCGCCATCGGGATACGTCCGGAGCCGCCAGGCGTGGATTATGCGCCAGATGCGTCAGCTTGGTGGGGAAGGGTTTATGACCAGAAATAAACTGTACTGAGTGAAGCTCAAGCCCCTTGGATGCATGCAAAGGGCGAAGGGCAAACCGCTAAATCAGTCCTCGTCAAAGCCTGAGTTAAACAGCGCAACGACCGCTTCCAGCGCCTCAACTTCTTGCGGACCGGTGGCTTCGACTTCAATCTGGCGACCTTTGGCGGAATCGAGCATCAGTAGCGCGATAACGCTGTTGGCTTCGGCTTCGGTGCCTTCGTCGTTACGCAACAACACTTCAGCGTCAAAACCCTGCATCAATTCAAACAATTTCATCGCTGGACGGGCGTGCATGCCCAGCTTGTTGGTGATCTCAACGGTATGTTTTACGGTCATGTTTTGCGTTTTTCCAGCGTGCGATGACGAGACTGAACGTTTTTACCGCGTGAGCGGAAATAGTCGGCCAGCTGTTCAGCAATATACACCGAACGATGTTTACCGCCGGTACAACCAATGGCTACGGTCAGGTAGCTGCGGTTGTTGGTTTCCAGCATAGGTAACCATAGCTCAAGGTAGCTTCGCGTCTGGTATATAAAATTGTGAACTTCTGTGTGTCTGTCGAGGAATGCCGCGACAGGCTTATCCAGACCGGTCATTGGACGCAGTTTAGGGTCCCAGTGCGGGTTGGGCAGGAAGCGCACGTCAAACACATAATCCGCATCGATAGGGATCCCGTGTTTGAAGCCAAACGATTCGAACACCATGGTGAGCTCACGCTCACGTTTGCCCAGCAAGCGGGTGCGCAGCATTTCGGCCAGTTCATGAACCGACATCTCGGAGGTGTCGACAATCAAATCGGCACGGGAACGCAGCGGCTCCAGCAAATCGCTCTCTTCGTCGATAGCGCTCTCAAGGGAGAGATTTTTGCTGGAAAGCGGATGCAAACGTCGGGTATCACTGTAGCGACGAATCAGCGTGTTGCGATCGGCATCCAGGAACAGCAATTGCGGAGTGAAGGTTTCTGGCAGGCTGCTCATCGCCTGCTCAAAGACTTCCGGCGATTCCGGCATATTACGGACGTCAATGCTGACGGCAGCAGAAATTTGTCTGTCAGCTAGCGTACGCGCCAGTTCTGGTAGCAGCACGACCGGAAGGTTATCGACGCAATAAAAACCCATATCTTCGAGCGCTCGAAGGGCCACGGATTTCCCCGAGCCCGAACGACCGCTGACGATCATCAGCACCATGTTCCGTTTCTCCTCGCGCCTGCAGATGTGGAGTCCATCTTGTGGTTACGCATCATCCTGGTTGCCTTCCGCTTCGGTGATAATTTGATACAGTTCCTCATCACTTTGGGCTGCGCGCAGACGGCGGCAAATTGTTTTATCTGCCAGACGCTTGGCCACAAGCGAAAGCGTATGCAAATGGGTTTTGGTCTGGTCAGCAGGCACCAGCAGAGCGAAAAGCAGATCGACGGGCTGGTTATCGATCGCATCAAAAGCGATCGGCGTTTCCAGTTGGACAAAGACGCCCACGGCGCGCAGTGTGTCCTCCTCCAGCTTGCCATGCGGAATGGCAATACCATTGCCGATACCGGTACTGCCCATTTTTTCACGGGTCAGAATGGCCTCAAACACCACCTGAGGTGGCAGGCTTAACTGTTTTGCGGCCAGTTCACTGATGATTTCCAGAGCGCGCTTTTTGCTCTGGCAGTGAACGCCACTGCGGGTACATTCCTGGTTAAGGACATGACTTAATTGAAGACCGGAATCGTTGTTCATCATAATTTCACCTAAGCGCTAACTGTACAAATGGCCTGTTGTGTTTCACAACAGGCCGCCCTGCACCCGTTAACTGCTCGGACAATTAGTGTTGTTTCAGTTTATCTTTATGTTTATTAAGCTGTCGCGCAAGCTTGTCAATCAAGCCGTCGATAGCCGCGTACATGTCTTGCCCTTCCGCACTGGCATGGATTTCGCCCCCGTTTATGTGCAGGGTTGCGTCCGAGATATGAGTCACTTTCTCCACTTTCAACACAATGTAGACCTGATTGATCCTCTCGAAATACTGCTCCAGCTTGGCGAATTTTGTATTCAAAAAGTCGCGTAAAGCCTCAGTGATTTCGACATTGTGTCCTGTGATGTTGAGCTGCATAGTGTCTTCCTTATCGGTTGTGTCAAACCAGTTGTTTACGCTGGTTAGACGGCGGAATGGATAAAGACTCTCGATACTTCGCAACAGTACGACGTGCCACCATGATACCCTGATCGGACAGCATGGTGGTTAACTTACTGTCACTCAGTGGCTTCGCGGGGTTTTCCGCGGCGATCAACTTCTTCACCAGAGCACGAATTGCCGTCGACGAGGCTTCGCCGCCGCCTTCGGTATTCACATGACTGGAGAAGAAATACTTAAGCTCAAAAATACCACGTGGGCTGTGCAGATACTTCTGCGTGGTCACACGCGAAATGGTCGATTCATGCATCTCAACGGCTTGAGCAATATCTGCCAAAACCATGGGTTTCATAAATTCTTCGCCCTGCTCAAAAAAGCCTTGCTGCTGTTCCACAATGCAGCGACTCACGCGTAACAGCGTATCATTTCGGCTTTCGAGGCTTTTGATCAGCCATCGCGCTTCCTGAAGATTGCTACGAATATATTGATTGTCGGAGTCGTTCCGCGCACTGGTGCACATAGAAGCGTATTGCTGGTTGATTTGCAGGCGGGGAATGCTGTCGGAATTGAGTTCTACGGTCCAGAGACCGTTGTGTTTTCGGACCAGAACGTCAGGAATCACATATTCGGGTTCGCCGGTTTGGATCGATTGCCCCGGCCGGGGATCGAGCGACTGGATCAGATTCACCGCTTCTTTCAGTACATCTTCTTTGAGTCGCGTCACGCGCATCAGGCTGCGGAAATCATGATTCGCCAGCAAATCCAAATGTTCGCTGATAATCAGTCGCGCTTCGTCGAGTCTTGGCGTCTCTTTTGCAAACTGAGAAAGCTGGATCAGCAAACAGTCGCGCAGATCTTTTGCTGCGACGCCGACAGGATCAAAGCGTTGAATGCGCTTGAGAACGGCTTCGATCTCGTCGAGTTCGATTTCGCTATCACCCATGCTTTCCAGAATTTCGTCCAGGGTCACCGTTAAATACCCGGTGTCATCCACGGCATCGACAATGGAAGTGGCAATCGCGCGATCGGTTTCGGTGAAAGGGGTCAACTCCACCTGCCACATCAGGTAATCCTGTAGCGACTGCGTGGTTTCACCCTGATAAACCGGTAACTCATCATCCTGATAATCAGCGCGCGTTCCGGATGGGGTTCCAGCGGTGTAAATTTCATCCCAGCTGGCATCTAGCGGTAACTCGTCAGGCATCTCTTTTTGCTCAAGGGCATCTGCCGTATCGAGCGTTTCGGTATCCTGCTTTTCCTGGGTATCTACCTCTTCATGAAGATCGGTTTGCTCCAGCAGCGGATTACTGTCCAGCGCTTGCTGCAGTTCCTGCTGAAGTTCTAACGTTGACAGTTGCAACAGACGGATCGCCTGTTGTAACTGTGGCGTCATCGCCAACTGTTGGCTGAGCCTTAATTGCAAACCTTGCTTCATGTTCAGGGCGTTTTTCTCCGGTCCTGCGTAACTTAACCTCTACCCTATCAGAGTCTGAAGTCTTCCCCAAGGTACACGCGCTTAACATGTTCATCTTCGAGGATTTCGAGTGGCGTGCCGTGAGCAATCAAATGGCCCTGGCTGACGATATACGCACGCTCACAAACGGCCAGCGTTTCGCGCACGTTGTGGTCGGTAATCAGCACACCGAGACCGCTGTCGCGCAGATGTTCGATAATGCGTTTAATGTCGATAACGGAGATGGGGTCGACGCCTGCAAACGGTTCATCCAGAAGGATAAATTTCGGATTGGCTGCCAGGGCGCGAGCAATTTCTACTCGGCGGCGTTCCCCCCCCGAAAGTGCCTGGCCGAGGCTGTCGCGCAGGTGTTCAATATGGAACTCTTCCATCAATTCGTTGGCGCGATCCTGACGCTGCTCAGCGGTCAAATCGTCACGGATTTGCAGGACGGCCATCAGATTGTCGAACACGCTTAGACGGCGGAAAATAGACGCCTCCTGCGGCAGATAGCCAATCCCGCGACGCGCGCGAGCGTGCAGCGGCAGCAGGCTAATGTCTTCATCATCAATGATGATGTTGCCCGCATCGCGCGGAACAATGCCAACCACCATGTAAAAGGTGGTGGTTTTACCTGCACCGTTAGGACCCAACAGGCCAACAATTTCGCCGGAGTTAACGGTCAGACTGACATCTTCCACGACGCGGCGGCCTTTATAGGCTTTGGCGAGGTTTTTTGCAGTTAATGTTGCCATAACGAATTAGTTACTCTTTTTCTGTGCGGGAGCCTGGGTTTTCCCTTTGTCCTGCAGCTGAGACGGAACCAGTACGGTTGTCACGCGCTTACCTTTCTCGCTGGATGCCTGCATTTTCTGCTCTTTCACCAGATAAGTGATCTTATCGCCGGTGATGTTGCTGTCCAACTGCTCTAGATAAGCATTGCCGGTCAGGATGACAAGGTCCTTCGCCAGCTCATAGTGCATGTGCGAGGCGTGGCCTTTAACCGGCTTACCGTTATCCTGCATCTGATAGAACGTTGCCGGATTGCCGTAGCCATCAATAATTTCTTTGCCTTGTTCACCGCCAGGACGGGTGACAACCACTTTATCGGCATTGATTTTGATGGTGCCCTGCGTCATCACGACGTTGCCCGTGAAGGTCACAACGTTCCCCTGCATATCAAGTGACTGAGTGTCAGACTCGATATGAATAGGTTGCTCAGTATCTCCTGTCACCGCAAGGGCAGGGAGACTGGCGGCCAGCAGCGCGCTGGCGATAACAAAATTAAGGCTGAGTTTGTTTATTTTGAATTTCATATGAGGTTCTAACCTTTTCAATCAGCTCGGCGTTTTTGCTGCGTAAGTTCCCGCGCATTCTCAAACCGCTGGAATTAAATGTAGTGCCGTATAACGTCACCAGATCTTGCGACGTCACATCCTGGGTCACCAGGTTGATCTGCGCATTATCTGTCGTAATTTTGCGTAGTTGAGAGTCAGCGGTCAGGGCGTTCACTTCAACGTGACCGTACAGATAAAGCATACGGTCATTTGTCAATTTTGCTCTGTCAGATTTGATCGACCAGGTCGGCACCTTATTGGTGTCAAACGTGGTCATGACCGGCTGAGTAAACCACGAGATACCTTCATCGGAAAAATACTCAACGTGCTGGGCAATCAAGCGATAGTTCAGCGCGCCTTCCGGGCTGTAAACCACCGTGTCGCTGTGATCGCTCTTATAGGTCGGATCGTTAGTGGCGACCACTTCTGCTGGCGCATCGTCATTGTCAGCGAGATTCACGCCAATCAATACCAACACGGCCAGTGAAAGCAGAATGATAACCCAACGTCTGGTTTTACTCATATCGATTGCCCTTTGGCCTCATCAAGCTTGCCCTGTGCCAGCAATAACAAATCGCACACCTCGCGAACGGCACCGCGCCCCCCGTTGATCCGGGTGACATAGTCCGCGCGCGGGATCAGCAGAGGATGTGCATCGGCGACGGCGATACTTAACCCC
Organism: Enterobacter sp. 638; assembly: GCF_000016325.1. Classification (NCBI taxonomy): domain Bacteria; kingdom Pseudomonadati; phylum Pseudomonadota; class Gammaproteobacteria; order Enterobacterales; family Enterobacteriaceae; genus Enterobacter; species Enterobacter sp. 638. The sequence continues at coordinate 3,937,253 of NC_009436.1, read as the reverse complement.
ACTTCAGCCATCACCGGCCAGTCAATCAGGTCGTCCCCGACATAGGCCACATTCTCAGGTGCGATGGCCAGTTTCGCCAGTAAATCTCTGAAAGCGACCATTTTGTCAGACTGTCCCTGATACAGATGGGTGATGCCCAATGTCTCACAGCGATCTTCTACCAGTTTAGCCTTACGCCCGGTGATAATGGCAACTTCTATCCCGGATGTGAGCGCACAACGAATGCCGTAACCGTCGCGCACGTTAAATGCTTTCAGCTCTTCGCCGTTATTGCCCATAAAAATCAAGCCATCGGAAAGAACGCCATCTACATCCAGAATCAGCAGACGAATCTTTTCCGCCTGCGTCATCATTTGCGTGCTTACCGGACCATAACAGGTTGCAAGGGATGCACCCGCATTACTCATTGTCTTATCCTTCATTACACTACGCCTGCGCGCAGAAGATCATGCATATGTACCACACCCAGCAGTTGGTCGCCATCGGCAACCATGACGGCGGTAATATGACGGGACTGCATTAGGTTCAAAACTTCGACTGCCAGTGTGGCGGGACGGACTCTGATGCCGCCTGGCGTCATTACGTCGGCGATACCCAGCGTGCGGACATCAACGCCCATATCAAAAACACGACGTAAATCGCCATCTGTGAAAATCCCTTCGATATTCATCTGGTCGTCGCAAATCACCGTCATGCCGAGATTTTTACGCGTAATTTCCAGCAAGGCGTCGCGCAGCGGGGCATCTTTACTGACGCGAGGGATCTCTGCGCCCGTATGCATAATATCATTTACCCGCAGCAGTAGCTTACGTCCCAGCGCACCGCCCGGATGAGAGAGCGCGAAATCTTCTGGCGTGAAGCCTCGTGCTTCAAGAAGCGCAACGGCGAGGGCATCTCCCATCACCAGCGCAGCGGTCGTGCTGGAGGTCGGCGCAAGGCCGAGTGGGCAAGCTTCTTTCGGCACTTTCACGCATAAATGAACATCGGCCGCGCGCGCCATCGTGCTTTCTGGTCGGCTGGTCATGCAAATGAGCGGGACGTGGAGTCGTTTCAGCACGGGAATCAGCGCCAGAATCTCGTTGGACTCACCCGAATTCGACAGAGCGATAACGATGTCCTGCGGCGTCACCATTCCGAGATCGCCATGAGCGGCTTCACCGGGATGAACGAAGAATGAGGATGTTCCGGTACTGGCGAACGTCGCGGCCATTTTGCGCCCAATATGACCCGATTTGCCCATACCCATCACCACGACTTTGCCCGCGCAGGAGAATATTTTCTCGCACGCAAGGCTGAAATCCTGATTGATGTATTGATCTAACTGCGCCAGACCTTCACGTTCAATCTCCAGAACTTCTTTGCCTGCTTTTTGAAAGTCAAAACCCGGTTGCAATTCTATTTGCGACATAATGCGTTCCGTTTACCCAGAGAGAAGAGGCGACAGCCAGTACAGCATCGCCATCCATACGATAAAACCACCCGTCAGCAAAGCACCCGCGCCTTTGCCAATTTGTTGTTTCCGTCGCCAGCACAGCAGGGCGAAAATGATACTGACAATGAGCATCACCCCGTAATCGCGCGAGAAGGCCAGCGGATTAAATGCCCCTGGCGCAATCAGCGCCGGTAAACCCATCACGATAGCGATGTTAAAGATATTGGAGCCAATGATATTGCCAATCGCCATATCACCTTCGCCTTTACGTGCGCCGGCAACGGCGGTAGCCAGTTCTGGCAAACTGGTGCCAATCGCAATCACAGTCAGGCCGATAGTAAGCTCACTGATGGCGTAGAAATTGGCCAGCACGGTGGCATTGTCAACAACCATACGCGTGGCCATTGGCATGATAATCAGCGCGATGCCCAGCCACAGCAGGGCGACGGGCAGGGTGCCTTCGCGAGGCAGTTCCGCAACTTGCTCACGCGTCAGACTGTCATTTCCCTGCTTTTCCGCCAGACGCGCAATTTTAACGATATACAGCAGCCAGATGACCGCCAGCGCAATGAGCAGGATGCCGTCATCCAGCGTGAGTTGCCCGTCATAAAGCACGTAACCTGCCAGCAGGCTGACAATTAACATTAGCGGCAATTCGCGGCGCAGAACATCAGAATGCACGCGAAATGGATGCATCAGCGCGGCGAGGCCGAGGATCAATAATATATTGACGATGTTAGAGCCAATTGCCGTCCCAATCGCGAGGTCAACCTGACCATGAAGAGACGCTGAAGCAGAGACGATAATTTCTGGAAGCGATGTTCCGACACTCACCACGGTCATCCCGATGATAAGGGGCGGTATGCCAAAAAGCCGACACAGGATGGATGCTGCAAAAACCAGGCGGTCAGCACTGTAGACCACTAACAGTAAACCGATTATTAACAGTGCCGTTGCTAAAAGCATCAAAAATCCTTTATTCAGGTATACTCGCCGGTCCACTGAGAATGAATCTCTGGCGCCGCATGCAGTCTGTAGACGTAACGATTCTCTAATTTTGACTTTATGCGTCGGAAAAGTAAAACAAATGCCAGCTTTCGCTAACCTGTACAGGCAATATTCTGCAAAAATGTCGGGTTTAAGGCTGAATTAAGCGCCATGCTTAACCTCAAAGGGAAAGAAAGGAATTTTAAATGAGCCAAACAATGGCGAATTTAGTCGATGTCCGTGACGTCAGCTTCTCCCGCGGCAACCGATTGATCTTCGAAGACATTACATTGACGGTGCCGCGTGGCAAGATCACTGCGATCATGGGACCATCCGGCATCGGCAAAACAACGCTGCTGCGTCTGATCGGTGGACAGATCCCGCCAGACAGCGGCGAAATTCTTTTTGACGGCGAAAATGTGCCTGAGATGTCGCGAACGCGCCTCTACACCGTGCGTAAGCGCATGAGTATGTTGTTTCAGTCGGGTGCGTTATTCACCGATATGAACGTCTTTGATAACGTGGCGTATCCGCTGCGTGAACATACGCATTTGTCCCCTGAACTCCTGAAAACGACGGTCATGATGAAGCTTGAAGCGGTGGGGCTGCGTGGCGCTGCCAAGCTGATGCCTTCTGAGTTGTCTGGCGGAATGGCGCGGCGTGCGGCGCTGGCGCGTGCTATCGCGCTGGAACCCGATTTGATCATGTTCGACGAACCTTTCGTCGGCCAGGACCCTATTACCATGGGCGTGCTGGTTAAGCTGATTTCAGAACTTAACAGTGCACTCGGCGTCACCTGCGTTGTGGTCTCTCATGATGTCCCCGAAGTGCTGAGCATTGCGGATTACGCTTACATTGTGGCGGATAAAAAAATTGTGGCGCACGGGGGGGCTCAAGAATTGCAGAATAACTGCGATCCACGGGTTCGACAGTTCCTGGACGGTATTGCGGATGGCCCTGTGCCGTTCCGCTATCCCGCGTGTGATTATCATCAAGATTTATTGGGAATAGGGAGTTAAGCCACTGATGCTGTTAAATGCGTTGGCCGCTCTGGGACACCGTGGCATAAAAACCATCAGGACGTTCGGGCGTGCCGGGTTGATGTTGTTCAATGCGCTGGTAGGCAAGCCGGAATTTCGCAAGCATGCGCCATTGCTGGTACGCCAGCTCTATAATGTCGGCGTACTGTCGATGCTCATTATTATCGTGTCCGGTTTGTTTATCGGTATGGTTCTTGGGCTGCAAGGCTACCTTGTTCTAACGACGTACAGCGCTGAAACCAGCCTCGGTATGCTGGTGGCTCTTTCTCTGTTGCGCGAACTTGGACCGGTTGTTGCGGCGCTGCTTTTTGCCGGACGCGCGGGTTCTGCGTTAACTGCAGAAATTGGTTTGATGCGCGCAACGGAACAGCTTTCCAGCATGGAAATGATGGCGGTTGATCCTCTGCGTCGTGTTATCTCTCCGCGTTTTTGGGCGGGTGTGATCTCGCTACCTCTGCTGACTATTCTGTTTGTGGCCGTCGGAATTTGGGGCGGTTCGCTGGTGGGCGTGCAGTGGAAAGGCATTGACGCGGGCTTCTTCTGGTCCGCGATGCAGGATGCGGTTGATCTGCGTATGGATCTCGTGAACTGCCTGATTAAAAGCGTGGTCTTTGCGTTCACGGTTACCTGGATTGCGTTGTTCAATGGTTACGATGCGATACCGACCTCTGAAGGGATTAGTCGCGCGACAACGCGCACTGTAGTTCATTCGTCGCTGGCCGTACTGGGTCTGGATTTTGTGCTCACCGCACTGATGTTTGGGAATTGAGTTCATGCAAACAAGAAAAAGTGAAATTTGGGTAGGTGTGTTTCTTGTGCTGGCGCTGTTGGCTGCACTGTTTATTTGCCTCCGCGCGGCGGACATCACCTCAATTCGGACTGAACCCACTTATCGTCTCTACGCGACATTCGATAATATCGGGGGCCTGAAGGCGCGTTCACCTGTTCGTATCGGCGGCGTTGTGATTGGACGGGTGGCGGACATTACTCTCGATGAAAAAACCTATCTGCCGCGAGTAGAAATGGAGATCGAAGAGCGCTACAACCACATTCCGGACACCAGCTCGCTCTCCATCCGTACTTCCGGTTTGCTGGGTGAACAATATCTGGCGTTAAACGTCGGCTTTGAAGATCCGGAACTGGGAACGTCTATCCTTAAAGATGGCGGCGTAATCCAGGATACCAAATCTGCGATGGTGCTCGAAGACATGATTGGTCAGTTCCTTTACAGCAACAAAGGGGACGCCAAAACCACTGACGATGCCTCTGCAAAGAGCGAAGGCCAAACTGATGTTGCTCCGACCCCTGGCGCAACCCATTCATCTCAGGAGAAGTAATTGATGATTAAACGACTATTGATGGTTGCCATGCTGGTGATTGCCCCTCTGAGTGCCACCTATGCAGCGGATCAGGCCAATCCCTATAAACAGATGGACGAAGCGGCGAAGAAGACGTTTGACCGCCTAAAAAATGAGCAATCAAAAATTCGTTCCAATCCGGATTATCTCCGTGATGTGGTTGATCAAGAGCTGTTGCCCTACGTGCAGGTGAAATATGCGGGTGCGTTAGTTCTGGGCCGTTATTACAAAGATGCCACGCCTGCGCAGCGTGATGCTTACTTTGCGGCATTCCGTGAATACCTGAAGCAGGCTTATGGTCAGGCGCTGGCGATGTATCATGGCCAGACCTATCAGATTGCTCCAGAGCAACCGCTGGGCGATGCGACCATTGTGCCTATTCGCGTTACCATCATCGATCCAAACGGCCGTCCCCCGGTGCGCCTGGACTTCCAGTGGCGTAAAAATACGCAAACTGGAAACTGGCAGGCTTACGACATGATTGCTGAAGGCGTGAGCATGATTACGACTAAGCAAAACGAGTGGAGCGATTTGCTGCGCACCAAAGGCATCGATGGTCTTACCGAACAGTTGAAATCTATCTCCAGCCAGAAAATTTCGTTGGACGAGAGAAAGTAATGACGCAGCCATTAAGCTGGACGCGTGAAAGTGACACATTATTCTTGTCAGGCGAGCTTGATCAGGACCTGCTGATTCCGTTATGGGATTCGCGTGAATTCGCTATGCAAGGCGTCACGCTGATTGATTTGCATAGCGTAACGCGTGTGGATACCGCAGGCGTTGCACTGTTAGTGCATCTCGTGGCTGAAGGCAAAAAGCAGGGTGCAGCGGTGAAACTGGCGGGTGTTAGCGAAAACGTTCTCACCCTGGCAAAACTTTATAATTTGCCCGAAGACGTATTACCTCGCTAATTTTTTCAGTGCGTTACTTCTTAAAGCCTCGACTGTTTCACGGTCGGGGCTTTTTGCTTGTTTAAGACTGCGTCACTTTGCTCTAAGATGTTGGGCTTGTTTTCACTAAAGATGATTTAGAACCCATGGAAAATCATGAAATCCAGTCGGTGCTGATGAACGCACTCTCCCTTCAGGAAGTCCACGTCACCGGCGATGGCAGTCACTTTCAGGTTATTACTGTGGGTGAGATATTCGACGGCATGAGCCGTGTGAAGAAACAGCAGGCTGTCTACGCGCCGCTGATGGAATACATTGCGGATAACCGCATTCACGCCCTGTCGATCAAAGCTTATACCCCGCAAGAGTGGGAACGTGATCGCAAACTAAACGGTTTTTGAGCTGAGGGTGGTTTGCCCGCAGCACGGTTGAATTCATAAGAGAGCACAATCATGGATAAATTTCGTGTACAGGGGCCTACGCGTCTCCAGGGCGAAGTCACAATTTCCGGCGCGAAAAACGCCGCGCTGCCGATTCTGTTTGCCGCACTGCTTGCGGAAGAGCCGGTAGAAATTCAGAACGTACCTAAGCTGAAAGACATCGACACCACGATGAAGCTGCTCACCCAGTTGGGCACAAAAGTGGAACGTAATGGTTCGGTTTGGATTGATGCCAGCAAAGTGAATAACTTTTCTGCCCCGTACGATCTGGTGAAAACCATGCGTGCGTCCATCTGGGCACTTGGCCCGCTGGTGGCGCGTTTTGGTCAGGGTCAGGTTTCTCTGCCGGGTGGCTGTGCGATTGGCGCGCGTCCAGTTGATTTACATATCTTCGGTCTTGAAAAACTCGGTGCAGATATCAAGCTCGAAGAAGGCTACGTTAAAGCCTCCGTCAATGGTCGTCTGAAAGGCGCGCACATTGTGATGGATAAAGTTAGCGTCGGCGCGACGGTCACCATCATGTCAGCGGCGACGCTGGCGGAAGGCACAACCGTTATCGAAAACGCGGCGCGCGAACCGGAAATTGTTGATACAGCGAATTTCCTCGTCGCACTCGGCGCGAAGATTACCGGGCAGGGCACCGATCGCATCACCATCGAAGGTGTTGAGCGTCTGGGCGGCGGCGTATACCGCGTGTTACCCGACCGTATCGAAACAGGCACCTTCCTGGTTGCTGCGGCGATTTCTGGCGGTAAAATTCTGTGTCGCAATGCGCAGCCAGACACTCTGGATGCTGTATTAGCGAAACTGCGCGATGCCGGTGCAGACATTGAAACCGGTGAAGACTGGATTAGCCTGGACATGCACGGTAAGCGCCCTAAAGCGGTTAACGTACGCACGGCTCCGCATCCGGCGTTCCCAACCGATATGCAGGCACAGTTTACGCTGCTGAACCTGGTGGCTGAAGGGACAGGCTTTATCACTGAAACCATCTTCGAAAACCGCTTTATGCACGTACCTGAACTCATTCGTATGGGTGGGCGCGCAGAAATCGAAAGCAACACCGTGATTTGTCATGGCGTAGAAACGCTGTCTGGTGCTCAGGTGATGGCAACGGATTTACGTGCTTCTGCGAGCCTGGTGCTGGCGGGTTGCATTGCCGAAGGTACAACGATTGTGGACCGCATTTACCACATCGATCGTGGTTATGAGTGTATTGAGGACAAACTGCGCGCTCTGGGTGCAAATATCGAGCGTGTGAAGGGCGAGTAATCGTTCCGGCAGCCCCCTGCCAAATGGCCGGGGGGTTGCTGTTCTTTTCTCCTGCAAGTCTCTCGCAAGCGTCAGTCCTCGTGCTCGTTTTCCTGCTTTTTCTGACGCATCATTCGCGTTCTGTCTATAAATTCATGGGTAATCGGGTCGTGGTAACGCGAAGGCCAGATAATCCAGGGCTGTGTTTCCAGCGCCGTCGCAATAATCAATTCTCCTTTGGGCCAAGGGCGAGTCAACGCATTGGCAAGCGTTGAAGAGCTAAGCCCACTGCGCCTTGATTCTGCTGCAAGTGAGGTCCCTTTTTTGCGCAGTGCGGCAATAATGTCGGCCGAATGCCAGTCAATAAACTTCTTTTCCATATGCTGTCCTTAGAGTGAAATGCGTCCACGTCATTCAGGTGAATTGACGTGAGTTACTATACCTTCTTAGACGGGCTGTTCTAAAAAGTTCGCATAACTGGAGGCAATATTCGGAATATGACAGGGCTTTATTCATGCAGCCTGTAAGCTGATGAATTAACGCGAATGAAGAGCTTATTGGAATTTATTGGAGTCTCCCCGGCGGGGGCGCGAGGAGACGTTGAGCTTTTAACGATCGCGCTGAACGGCGATGTGGGCAAGGCCAATTAACGCATCGCGCCATGGGCTGTCTGGAATAACCTGAATGGCGGTAATCGCTTTATCCGCTTCTTCTTCAGCCCGCTGGCGTGTCCATTCAAGCGATCCGCAGATCGCCATTGTTTCCAGTACAGGTTCCAGAAGATGTCGGCCATTTCCTTGCTCGATCGCTTCACGAATCAATTTTGCCTGATCCGGTGATCCGTTGCGCATCGCATGCAGCAGGGGCAGGGTAGGTTTACCTTCGTTTAGGTCATCGCCCACGTTTTTTCCCAGGGTTTCACCATCCGCACTGTAATCCAGTAAGTCGTCGATCAGCTGGAATGCGGTGCCAAGGTAGCGACCATAGTCCTGCAATCCACGCTCTTGCGCTTCAGTACAGCCTGCAAGAATGCCGGAGCACTGCGCTGCGGCCTCAAACAGACGCGCCGTTTTGCTGTAAATCACACGCATGTAGTTTTCTTCAGTGATGTCCGGATCGTTGACGTTCATCAACTGCAGCACTTCACCTTCGGCGATGACGTTTACGGCCTCTGACATGACTTCCAGCACCTTTAACGAACCAAGGCTCGTCATCATCTGGAATGCGCGGGTATAGATAAAATCACCCACGAGAACGCTCGCTGCGTTGCCAAATGCGGCATTTGCGGTCGCTTTTCCGCGACGCATATCGGATTCATCCACCACATCATCATGAAGAAGAGTCGCGGTGTGGATAAATTCGATGAGTGCCGCAATATTGACGTGCGCATCTCCCTGATATCCAACGGCTCTGGCAGCCAGAATGGCGATCATTGGGCGAATGCGTTTACCGCCGCCACTGACGATGTAATAACCCAACTGATTGATGAGCTGAACATCAGAGTTGAGTTGCTCCAGGATTACTGCATTCACACCCGCCATATCTTGCGCGGTTAACTCGTTGATTTTATCTAAATTCATCGCAAAAGCCGGGCTTCTTATCCTGTTTACCACATATCAAATGGGCTAACGTAGGGTTTTGGTTTATCAAATAGTATGCCTGATTGTACTGAAAAAACGGCTCAGATAAACGTTACCGTACGTGTTGTGTTTTTTTTCTTCATGTATTGATGGTAGCACTTGTCAAAGGCTCGCGTTTTGCGTAATATTCGCGCCCTATTGTGAATATTTATAGCGCACTCTGAATCACACGAGGATGTGCGCGGAAGCGGAGTTCTATATGTACGCGGTTTTCCAAAGTGGTGGTAAACAACACCGAGTAAGCGAAGGTCAGACCGTTCGCCTGGAAAAGCTGGACATCGCAACTGGCGAAGCTGTTGAGTTCGCTGAAGTTCTGATGATCGCAAACGGTGAAGAAGTCAAAATCGGCGTTCCTTTCGTTGATGGCGGCGTTATCAAAGCTGAAGTTGTTGCTCATGGTCGTGGCGAGAAAGTTAAAATCGTTAAGTTTCGTCGTCGTAAACACTACCGTAAGCAGCAGGGCCACCGTCAGTGGTTCACTGATGTGAAAATTACTGGCATCAGCGCCTAAGACCTGAGGAGAGATTTAAATGGCACATAAAAAGGCTGGCGGCTCAACTCGTAACGGTCGCGACTCAGAAGCTAAACGTCTTGGCGTTAAGCGTTTCGGTGGCGAAACCGTTCTGGCGGGTAGCATCATCGTTCGTCAACGTGGCACCAAATTCCACGCTGGTAACAACGTAGGTTGCGGTCGTGACCACACTCTGTTTGCTAAAGCAGACGGTAAAGTGAAATTTGAAGTTAAAGGCCCGAACAACCGTAAATACATCAGCATCGTTGCTGAGTAAGTTTTTCGTGGTCCGGTAACGGATTAAAGCCCCGCAACGTGTTGCGGGGCTTTTTACATTGAAAACCCGGAAAAATTTTCTGCAGGAAAAACGGGCATGAAACAGCAGGCAGGCATCGGTATTCTTTTGGCACTCACTACGGCGGTGTGCTGGGGAGCGTTGCCCATTGCCATGAAGCAGGTTCTGGAAGTCATGGAACCGCCTACGGTAGTGTTTTATCGCTTTTTAATGGCCAGTATTGGCCTTGGCGCGATTCTGGCGATAAAAGGAAAACTTCCGCCATTGCGGATTTTTCGTAAACCGCGTTGGCTGATTCTCCTGGCTATCGCAACGGCTGGCCTGTTCGGTAACTTCATTCTGTTCAGTTCTTCTCTGCAATATTTAAGCCCCACCGCATCACAGGTCATTGGTCAGCTTTCGCCTGTGGGCATGATGGTTGCCAGCGTGTTTATCCTTAAGGAGAAGATGCGTGTCACGCAGATAGTGGGTGCAAGTATGTTGTTATGCGGTCTGGTGATGTTTTTCAACACCAGCCTGATCGAGATTTTTACCCGCCTGACGGATTACACCTGGGGTGTGATTTTCGGTGTTGGGGCAGCAACGGTCTGGGTGACATATGGTGTCGCGCAAAAGGTGTTATTGCGCAGGCTCGGCTCACCGCAGATTCTCTTTTTATTGTACACTTTGTGTACAATAGCATTATTGCCGTTAGCAAAACCGGGTGTTATTACCCAGCTCAGCGACTGGCAACTGGCGTGTCTCATTTTTTGTGGGCTTAACACGCTGGTCGGTTATGGCGCGCTGGCCGAAGCGATGGCGCGCTGGCAAGCAGCACAAGTGAGTGCATTAATTACGCTCACGCCGCTTTTTACGCTGTTATTTTCAGATTTATTATCAATGGCCTGGCCCGATTTCTTCGTCAAACCGATGTTAAACCTCTTGGGATATCTCGGTGCGTTTGTCGTGGTTGCGGGCGCGATGTATTCCGCCATTGGTCATCGTCTTTGGGGACGTTGGCGCAAAAATGAAGCGGTTGTAGTTGTCCCCCGCTCAGGCGAATGATTTACGGAGAGTAAAATGAAGTTTGTTGATGAAGCAACGATCCTGGTTGTTGCAGGTGATGGCGGTAATGGTTGCGTAAGCTTCCGCCGTGAAAAATATATTCCTCGTGGTGGTCCTGACGGCGGTGATGGCGGTGATGGCGGTGATGTGTGGTTAGAGGCGGATGAAAACCTCAACACGCTGATCGACTACCGTTTCGAAAAATCTTTCCGCGCCGAACGTGGTCAGAACGGCCAGAGCCGTGACTGTACCGGTAAGCGTGGCAAAGACGTAACCGTTAAAGTACCGGTCGGTACGCGTGTGATTGACCAGGGTACTGGCGAGACGTTGGGCGATATGACCAAGCATGGTCAGCGCTTGATGGTGGGTAAAGGCGGTTGGCATGGTCTGGGTAACAGCCGTTTTAAATCTTCTGTTAACCGTTCTCCGCGTCAGAAAACGATGGGTACGCCTGGCGATAAACGCGATCTGCAGCTTGAGCTGATGCTGCTGGCAGACGTGGGTATGCTGGGGATGCCAAACGCGGGTAAATCGACCTTTATCCGTTCTGTTTCTGCTGCGAAACCTAAAGTCGCGGATTATCCATTTACCACGCTGGTACCAAGCCTGGGCGTTGTCCGTATGGATAACGAAAAGAGCTTCGTAGTTGCTGATATTCCAGGTCTGATCGAAGGTGCTGCTGAAGGCGCTGGTCTGGGTATTCGCTTCCTGAAACACCTTGAGCGCTGTCGTGTTCTGTTGCACCTCATCGATATCGATCCTATCGACGGTTCAGATCCGGTTGAAAATGCCCGTATCATCGTTGGCGAACTGGAAAAGTATAGCGATAAGCTGGCCGCTAAACCGCGTTGGCTGGTCTTCAACAAGATCGACCTGATGGATAAAGCGGAAGCTGAAGCCAAAGCGAAAGCCATTGCTGAAGCGATGGGCTGGGAAGATAAGTACTATCTGATTTCAGCGGCAAGCCAGATGGGTGTCAAAGATCTTTGCTGGGATGTGATGGCCTTCATCATCGAGAACCCAATTACTCAGGCAGAAGAAGCGAAGCAGCCCGAGAAAGTTGAGTTTATGTGGGATGACTATCACCGCCAGCAGCTTGAAGAACAAGAAGTTGAAGTCGAAGATGACGAAGAGTGGGATGAGGATTGGGACGAAGACGACGAAGAAGGTGTCGAATTCATCTACAAACGTTAATTCCATGAAAGGCCCCCTGTTGAAGGGGGCTTTTTTTTAACGCATTTTAGCTCAACGTCGACGGTAGCCAGCAACTGGCGATTAACCCGCCCTCAGGCGCATTCTCGAGCCGTAAATGGCCACGGTGAAGCTGCACGATGCGCTGAACAATACTCAGCCCCAGACCACTCCCGCCATAGCGTTGATCGAGTCGACGGAAAGGTTCGGTAATTGAATGCCTATGCGCTTCATCAATTCCCGGCCCATTATCGATAACGCTCACTTGTGTCCCGCCTTCATGTTCAACCAGTGCGATTTTGATAGTGGTGCCAGGTGGACTGTATCGAGCGGCGTTTTCCAATAAGTTCCGCAGCATCAGGCGCAGCAATATGGCATCGCCCTGTACGGTTAGCTCGCTTTGCGCGGGCCAAATCACCGGATGATCTTTGAATTCATGCTCCAGCTTTAACGGGGCAATAATATGTTTTGTCCAACTGACGGTATTGTAATGACCACTCGCCATGGCTTGTCCCGCCCGTGCCAGCATCAAAAGCTGTTCAACCGTATGCATGAGCTGATCGATACGATCAATAAGCGTGGATGCCTGTGGAGTGCCTGATTGCGCCATGAGTTCAAGATGGAGCCGAATCCCGGCCAGCGGCGTTCGCAGCTCATGAGCAGCGTCAGCGGTAAATAGACGCTCTTGCTTAATAGTGTGGTCCAGGCGAGCCAGCAGTTGGTTCAGAGACGTCGTGACGGCACCAATCTCTTCCATATCGGAAAATTCAGGAAGAGGCGAGAGATTATCTGCGGAACGATTCGCCAGGCTAATACGCAGCTTGTTGAGGGGGCGCGTTATCCAGGTAATCGCCCAGAAAGAGAAAAACAGTGTGAAACCGACCATCACCAGCGAAGGAACGAGGAGCGACGCAATGGCTTCGCGGATTTCCTTTTCAACATGTTGGTTACGCGCTTTGGCTGAGAGGGTTTCGCTCACCAGGAAGCTAATTTGCTCTCGGCTTTCATGCCAAAGCCAAATCACGCTGATGAGCTGGAAAAATAACAGAATGACCGCCAGCAAAACCATCAAGCGCCGACGCATGCTGTTCATTTTTGGCTCTCAAGACGATACCCGACGCCACGGACGGTTTTGATCCGATCTTTGCCGAGCTTACGTCGCAGGTTATGAATGTGAACTTCGAGTGTGTTCGAGCCCGGATCGTCTTGCCAACTGTAAATATCCTGCTGCAGCGTTTCGCGGTGCACGGTTTGCCCTGACCGCATAATCAGACGCGTGAGCAGAGCAAACTCTTTTGGCGTGACTTCGACGGGGTGAGAATCGCACAGAACCTGCTGGGTTTGCAGATTCAGGGTGAGGTCGCCATCGACTACCTGATTATCGCTGTGGCCCTGATAGCGGCGAATCAGCGCGCGCGCTCGAGCCTGTAATTCAGCAAGCGCAAAAGGTTTGACCAGATAATCATCTGCGCCTGAATCAAGTCCATGAATTCTGTCTTCAATGGCGTCGCGAGCAGTCAGGATGAGAACCGGATTATCAACGCCGCGACGACGCCACTGGCTCAGCAGCGTCGCGCCGTCTTTGTCAGGGAGGCCCAGATCGAGGATAACAAGGCTGTACTCACCGCTTTGAATCAGCGAGTCAGCCTCTGCGGCGGTAGCCGCACAGTCCAGCGCATAGCCTTCGTTGGCAAGCCCCAGAGCCAGCCCTTCCTGTAAAAGAAGATCGTCTTCAACAATGAGTAATTTCATCGCTAGTTATTCTGATAAATGTCCTTGTAAAGCCTGCTTTCGAATCGGACCAGAGGAATACGACGATTACGCTGGTCACCCGGTTCGACGGCATAGCCGGAGAGATACTGAACAAACGCCATACGCTGCCCGCTGGCCGTGGTAATAAAGCCAGCCAGGTTATACACACCCTGTAACGAGCCTGTTTTAGCGGAGACTTTACCATCGACGCCCGCGGCGTGAAGGCCTGCGCGATACTGCAGAGATCCATCGTAGCCCGCCAACGGCAGCATCGAAATAAAGTTTAGCTCAGTGTCATGCTGGGCAATGTACTGAAGAACTTGCATCATTGTTGCTGGAGAGATCAAGTTATGCCGTGAAAGGCCAGAGCCATCAACAGCGATAGTATTCCCAAGATCGATTCCCGCCTGCTGGCGCAAAATCTGACGAACAGCATCTGAACCTGCGCGCCAGGTTCCTGGAACGCCAAAACGCGCGTGCCCGATCATGCGGAATACGGTATCGGCAATCATGTTGTCCGATTTTTTCAGCATAATCTTAAGCAAGTCGTGCAGTGGAGCGGATTGCTTGCTGGCAATCACCGTACCTGCTTCACTTGGTTGCGTCTGACGTAACAACGTGCCTGAATACGTGATATTAGCCTGTTTTAGCTCATCTTTCAGAATCGCACCTGCATAACTTGCGCCATCCTGGATAGCGAAAGCCAACGGCAGGGGGTCAGCGCGTTGCGTCAGGCAGCCCGTCAACGTAAAGCGATTGAGATCGCCGGGAACGACATCCAGTTCACAATATTGCGCATCCGGTGAGCCTTTCGCCAGGGTTCTGACCTGGCTGAACATGGTCACTGGGTAATAAGAGGCCACGCGGATAAAAGCTAAATCGTCGGGTTTTGGTGCGCTGTAAAGCGAAATCGAGAAACAGTTGCGGTCAACAATAGCGGCGGCAGGGGGCGCGCTAAAGCATTGCGTCATGTCATTCCATGGCCAGCCGGGCGCTTTATCGTGACTCGCGAAAATAGACGTGTCGATCAGCACATTGCCCTCGATTTTTTGGATGCCGGACTTTTTCAGAACGGCGACCATATTGCGGATATCCTGACGTTTAAACGTCGGATCGCCGCCAAATCGAGCAATCAAGTCACCTTTCAGAACGCCGCTTTCCACATTCCCTTTGGTCTCAAGCGTCGTGGTGAAACGGAAGTCTGGTCCGAGTTGCAACAGCGCAGCCAGCGCCGTAATCACTTTCTGCGTACTGGCGGGCAGGGCCATTTGCTGGCTGTGATAATCAATCTCCGGCGCCTGGGCACCCACTTTTTGCACCATGAGCGCAAGGTTAGCGCCAGCAGGGAGTTGATTGATGTATTCATCAACATTCGCTGCGTTTGCAGTGAATGCCATACTGGTAGTCAATCCGATGATAAATCTGGAAAATCGCATAATCTCGCGCTAACAACCCGTAAACAAACCGCCATACTACGGTGCAACGCCCTGTAAAGTAAACGATGACCCATAGTGAACTTCGCGGTAAAATACGTATCAAATTGAAAAATTGCTGCTGACCTGGAACTTTGCTTCCGGGTCAGTTTTCTTTTGCTCCTGACCTGAGACAGGCATTGAAGTCTGCGAGGCCGGTAGTCGGGGTAAGTCACTCCCAACAGGAATGTTTAAGAGGTAAAACAAATGCAAGCTATTCCGATGACCCTACGTGGTGCAGAAAAACTGCGCGAAGAACTGGATTTCCTGAAATCGGTTCGCCGTCCTGAGATCATTTCTGCCATTGCAGATGCGCGTGAGCATGGTGATCTGAAAGAGAACGCTGAATATCACGCTGCGCGTGAGCAGCAGGGTTTTTGCGAAGGGCGCATTAAAGATATCGAGGCTAAGCTGTCTAATGCGCAGGTTATCGATATCACCAAAATCCCAAATACGGGCCGCGTGATCTTTGGCGCTTCGGTAAAAGTGCTGAACCTGGACAATGACGAAGAACAGACTTATCGCATCGTGGGTGATGACGAAGCAGACTTTAAACAGAATTTAATCTCTGTAAACTCACCCATTGCGCGTGGTCTGATTGGCAAGGAAGAAGAGGATGTTGTTGTCATCCGTACGCCTGGCGGTGAAGTGGAATTCGAAATTATTAAGGTCGAATACCTCTGATTCGCATCTCAGCGCAGATGTTGATACATTGTAAAGAAAGGAAAAAGGCCGCATAGCGGCCTTTTATCAACTGTCGGAGCATGGCATTTTGCTCACCTACTCATGGAAATCCCTCGTTTTACACAGAAAATGTGTTCGATTCGGGATATTCTTAGCGTGGTAGCGAGATTTTACGCTCTTTAGTCGGGCGATAGAGCACCAGCGTTTTACCGATAACCTGTACATTACAGGCACCGGTTTCACGCACGATTGCTTCCACGATTAAGGTTTTAGAGTCTCTGTCTTCAGAGGCGATTTTCACCTTGATTAACTCGTGGTGCTCAAGCGCTAGTTCGATCTCGGCAAGCACCCCTTCGGTCAAACCATTGTTGCCAAGCATGACTACAGGCTTGAGTGGATGTGCCAGACCTTTAAGGTGCTGTTTTTGTTTAGTACTCAGATTCATCGTATATTTTTGCTTACGTTGGGATTGAAAACGGTTCATTCTACCGCCATCTCCCTTATATCGCCAAATAGCTGCGTAGAAATTTACGTCACAGGCAAATTACGATGAACCAGGACGGAAAGTGAAATGACAGGTAAAAAGCGTTCTGCCAGCTCCAGCCGCTGGCTCCAGGAACACTTTAGCGATAAATATGTTCTACAGGCGCAGAAAAAGGGATTGCGTTCCCGCGCCTGGTTTAAACTTGATGAAATACAGCAAAGTGACAAACTCTTTAAACCGGGAATGACGATTGTTGATCTCGGTGCTGCACCCGGTGGATGGTCTCAGTATGCGGTTACGCAGATTGGTGGCCAGGGTCGAATCATCGCTTGCGATCTTTTACCAATGGATCCAATCGTCGGTGTTGACTTCCTTCAGGGCGATTTTCGTGATGAATTAGTGCTTAAAGCGCTGCTTGAACGAGTCGGTGACAGTAAGGTTCAAGTTGTCATGTCGGATATGGCGCCAAATATGTGCGGAACACCAGCGGTGGATATCCCCCGTTCCATGTATCTGGTTGAACTGGCGTTAGAAATGTCTCGTGATGTTCTAGCACCTGGTGGTAGTTTTGTAGTGAAGGTGTTCCAGGGCGAAGGTTTCGAGGAGTATCTTAAGGAAATTCGCTCCCTGTTTGCGAAGGTGAAAGTTCGTAAGCCGGACTCTTCCCGTGCTCGTTCACGAGAAGTGTATATTGTAGCGACAGGACGTAAATGATAACCGGTTGATTTTAAACGCGAGTTTGAGAAAAGCCAGGTGCAGACTATCCTGACGCTGTTTTTAACACAGTTGTAATATGAGGTTCATCCCTTGAGTGACATGGCGAAAAACCTAATACTCTGGCTGGTCATTGCCGTTGTGCTGATGTCAGTGTTCCAGAGCTTTGGGCCCAGCGAGTCGAATGGCCGCAAGGTGGATTATTCTACCTTCCTGCAAGAGGTCAATCAGGACCAGGTTCGCGAAGCGCGTATCAACGGACGTGAGATCAACGTTACCAAGAAAGATAGTAACCGTTACACGACTTACATCCCGGTGAACGATCCTAAGCTGCTTGATAACCTTCTGACTAAAAACGTCAAGGTGGTAGGTGAGCCGCCGGAAGAACCGAGCCTGCTGGCTTCTATCTTCATTTCCTGGTTCCCGATGCTGCTGCTTATCGGTGTCTGGATCTTCTTTATGCGCCAAATGCAGGGCGGCGGTGGCAAAGGTGCCATGTCGTTCGGTAAGAGCAAGGCGCGTATGCTTACGGAAGACCAGATCAAGACCACTTTTGCTGACGTTGCAGGCTGTGACGAAGCAAAAGACGAAGTGGCGGAACTTGTTGAATACCTGCGTGAGCCAAGCCGTTTCCAGAAACTGGGCGGTAAGATTCCGAAAGGCGTTCTGATGGTCGGCCCTCCGGGTACCGGTAAAACGCTGTTGGCGAAAGCCATCGCGGGTGAAGCGAAAGTACCGTTCTTTACTATTTCTGGTTCTGACTTCGTCGAAATGTTCGTGGGTGTGGGCGCATCTCGTGTGCGTGACATGTTCGAACAGGCTAAGAAGGCAGCACCGTGCATTATCTTCATCGATGAAATCGACGCCGTAGGCCGCCAGCGTGGCGCAGGTCTGGGCGGTGGTCACGATGAACGTGAACAGACGCTGAACCAGATGTTGGTTGAGATGGATGGCTTCGAAGGTAACGAAGGTATTATCGTTATTGCTGCGACTAACCGTCCAGACGTACTTGACCCTGCGTTGCTTCGTCCAGGCCGTTTCGACCGTCAGGTTGTTGTTGGTTTGCCGGATGTTCGTGGTCGTGAACAGATTCTGAAAGTCCACATGCGTCGCGTACCGCTGTCTCCAGATGTCGATCCGGCAATCATTGGGCGTGGTACACCGGGCTTCTCCGGTGCTGACCTGGCAAACCTGGTCAACGAAGCGGCACTGTTTGCAGCTCGTGGTAACAAGCGCGTGGTGTCCATGGTGGAATTCGAAAAAGCGAAAGACAAAATCATGATGGGTGCAGAACGTCGCTCCATGGTGATGACGGAAGCGCAGAAAGAATCCACGGCATATCACGAAGCAGGTCATGCGATTATTGGTCGTCTGGTTCCGGAACACGATCCGGTACACAAAGTCACCATTATTCCACGTGGCCGTGCGCTGGGTGTTACGTTCTTCCTGCCGGAAGGCGATGCAATCAGCGCCAGCCGTCAGAAGCTGGAAAGCCAGATTTCGACCCTGTACGGTGGTCGTCTTGCTGAAGAAATTATCTACGGTGTGGAACATGTTTCTACCGGTGCGTCGAACGACATTAAAGTTGCGACCAACCTGGCTCGTAACATGGTGACCCAATGGGGCTTCTCCGACAAACTTGGTCCGCTGCTGTATGCGGAAGAAGATGGCGAAGTATTCCTGGGACGCTCTGTCGCGAAAGCGAAACATATGTCCGATGAAACAGCACGTATCATCGATCAGGAAGTCAAAGCGCTGGTTGAACGCAACTATGGCCGCGCACGTGAAATCCTGAACGAAAACCTGGATATTCTGCACTCGATGAAAGATGCGCTCATGAAATATGAGACTATCGATGCTCCGCAGATCGATGACCTGATGGCTCGCCGCGAAGTGCGTCCGCCAGCCGGTTGGGAAGACCCAGGCGCTTCTAATAACTCTGACAACAATGGCACCCCGCGTGCGCCGCGTCCGGTTGATGAACCCCGTACGCCAAATCCGGGTAATACCATGTCAGAGCAGTTGGGCGACAAATAAGTTACTGCCCGAAATCGGTTAATCTATACCCAAACCCTGGAGCTTGCTCCGGGGTTTTTCTTATCTGCTCATTTAAATACCAGGGATTTAGCCATGAAACTTTTCGCCCAGGACTCGACTCTTGATCTCTCACATCCGCATGTGATGGGGATCCTGAACGTTACGCCTGACTCGTTCTCCGACGGCGGCGCGCACAACACGCTGATTGAAGCGGTGAAGCATGCCAATCTGATGATCAACGCGGGTGCGACGATTATTGATATCGGCGGCGAATCTACGCGCCCTGGTGCGTCGGACGTGACTGTGGAAGAAGAGTTAGCGCGCGTGATCCCTGTGGTGGAAGCGATCGCTCAACGCTTTGAAGTGTGGATCTCCGTGGATACTTCTAAACCTGAAGTGATCAGAGAATCCGCGCGAGTAGGGGCTCACATCATTAACGACATTCGCTCACTTACCGAGCCGGGCGCACTAGAAGCGGCTGCCGAAACCGGTTTGCCGGTATGCCTGATGCATATGCAGGGGCAACCCAAAACAATGCAGGCAGCGCCGAAGTATGACGATGTTTTTGCCGATGTGAATCGCTACTTTAATGAGCAAATAGCACGTTGTGAGCGTGCGGGTATCGCAAAAGAGAAATTGTTGCTCGACCCGGGATTCGGATTCGGTAAAAATCTCTCCCATAACTATGAGTTGCTTGCGCGTTTATCAGCGTTTCACCATTTTGGTCTACCGTTGTTGGTTGGGATGTCGCGAAAAACGATGGTAGGGCAATTGCTTAATGTGGGTCCTGGCGAACGTCTGAGTGGGAGTCTTGCGTGTGCAGTTATTGCGGCGATGCAAGGCGCGCACATTATTCGCGTCCATGACGTCAAAGAGACAGTAGAAGCTATGCGTGTGGTTGAAGCCACACTGTCAGCGAAGGAAAACAAACGCTATGAGTAATCGTAAATATTTTGGCACCGACGGCATTCGTGGGCGCGTGGGCGACGCACCGATCACCCCAGAATTTGTGCTTAAACTTGGCTGGGCGGCGGGTAAAGTATTGGCTCGTCACGGCTCGCGTAAAATTATCATCGGGAAAGATACCCGTATTTCGGGCTACATGCTGGAGTCAGCATTAGAAGCTGGCCTTTCAGCTGCAGGGCTTTCCGCTTCATTCACCGGCCCAATGCCAACCCCTGCGGTCGCGTATCTGACGCGTACCTTCCGTGCAGAAGCGGGCATTGTGATTTCTGCCTCGCACAATCCGTTCTACGATAACGGGATTAAATTCTTCTCTATTGATGGCACAAAATTACCTGACGAAGTTGAAGAAGCAATCGAAGCAGAAATGGAAAAAGAGCTGACCTGCGTCGATTCTTCGGAGTTGGGCAAAGCAAGCCGTATCGTTGATGCTGCGGGCCGCTACATTGAGTTCTGCAAAGGCACGTTCCCCAATGAGCTGAGCCTGAGCCATCTCAAAATTGTGGTCGATTGTGCGAATGGCGCGACCTACCATATTGCACCAAATGTTTTCCGTGAGCTCGGTGCAAAAGTTATCGCTATTGGCTGTGAGCCTGATGGCCTCAACATCAACGAAGAAGTGGGTGCGACAGACGTGCGTGCTTTGCAGGCCCGCGTGTTGGCTGAAAAAGCCGATCTGGGCATTGCGTTTGACGGCGACGGCGACCGCGTGATCATGGTTGATCACGAAGGTAACAAAGTCGACGGCGACCAGATTCTGTATATCATTGCCCGCGAAGGTTTGCGTCAGGGCCAGCTGCGCGGCGGTGCGGTAGGCACATTGATGAGCAATATGGGCCTGGAACTGGCTCTGAAACAACTTGGCATTCCGTTTGCCCGAGCCAAAGTAGGCGACCGCTACGTGCTGGAGAAACTCCAGGAAAAAGGCTGGCGTATTGGCGCAGAAAACTCTGGCCATGTGATTCTGCTAGACAAAACAACGACCGGTGACGGCATCGTGGCGAGTCTTCAGGTTGTTGCTGCGATGGTGCGCAATCATATGAATTTGCATGACCTGTGCAGCGGCATGAAAATGTTCCCGCAGATTCTGGTTAACGTTCGCTTTACTGCTGGTAAAGGCGATCCGCTGGAAAATGAAAATGTGAAAGCGGTCATGGCAGAAGTGGAAGCAGCGCTGGGAAATCGCGGTCGCGTGCTGTTACGCAAATCGGGAACAGAGCCGTTGATTCGCGTGATGGTTGAAGGCGAAGAAGAAGCGCAGGTTACTGAGTTTGCTCATCGAATTGCCGATGCGGTTAAAGCGGCATAATCTCTCGCAGTAAGTGTTTAAAAAGGCGGCGTTTGCCGCCTTAAGATTGTCCGATATCGGTGCTTTTGCTGTTTTTTTCCGCAGTTGATACAATGCACTAAAATTGCCCTTGCGAAGGCCATTCGCTTTGGTTAGTATTCACACCCGCTTCAGTGGGAAACAAAAATCCTGCTAAATTGGTCGAAGCATTGGTATGCGGCAAATCCGCAAGGAACAGGTTGATTATGTACGAAGCTCTTTTAGTTGTTTTCCTTATTGTAGCCATCGCTCTCGTAGCGCTGATCATGCTGCAGCAAGGTAAAGGCGCTGATATGGGAGCCTCCTTCGGAGCAGGCGCTTCCGGTACGCTGTTTGGCTCAAGTGGTTCTTCGAACTTCATGACCCGTACTACGGCGATTCTGGCTACACTGTTCTTCATTATCAGTCTGGCGCTTGGCAACATCAATAGCAACAAGACCAGCAAAGGAAGCGAGTGGGAAAATCTGAATGCTCCGTCTAAAACCGAGCAGACTCAACCAGCTGAACCGGCTAAGCCGACCAGCGATATCCCGCAGTAAGTTTTCAGTACCGAGGTGGTGGAATTGGTAGACACGCTACCTTGAGGTGGTAGTGCCCTAACGGGCTTGTGGGTTCGAGTCCCATCCTCGGTACCAATATTCCAAAAGAAAGACATCGAAAGATGTCTTTTTTTTCGTGTGTCGGTTGTGTCGTTTTAAAAAATAGCAGAGTGATGACCGTTGCCATTATGCTCGACAGAGAGCGATGGTCGGCATCTGCGGCCGATAGCTCACAGACACAAAAAAGGCGCCTTTCGGCACCTTTTTTATTCCGCTTCGCGATTACTTTTTATCGCTGTGTTCCAGATTCTCAACCTGCGGCAGGCCATTTCCGGAAGACGCAGAGAGCAAACCGGTTTCAATGTAATTGAACAGCTTCTCACGCGTGTCGGTGATATCAAGATTACGCATAGTTAATTGGCCGATACGATCATCCGGAGAGAAGACAGAATCCCCTTTCTCCATGGTCAGGCGTTCAGCTTTGTACGTCAGATTATCAGACACGGTATTGAGGATAGAGTAGTCATTACCACGACGCAGTTCCAGTGTCACTTCGCCCGTAATGGCGCTGGCAACCCAGCGTTGCAGGGCATCACGCAGCATCAACGCCTGCGGATCGAACCAACGTCCCTGATACAGCAATTTACCCAACTGGCGACCATGAGAGTGATACTGCTCAATGGTGTCCTCGTTGTGAATACCGGTCAGCAGACGCTCGTAAGCAATGTGCAGCAGCGCCATGCCCGGTGCTTCATAGATCCCGCGGCTTTTTGCTTCGATAATACGGTTTTCAATCTGATCGCTCATGCCTAAACCATGACGACCACCAATGCGATTTGCTTCCAGCATCAGTTCTACGTCATCTGAGAAGGTCTGGCCGTTCAGTGCCACCGGATGACCACGTTCAAAACGAACCGTGACTTCTTCAACCTGAACCTTGACGTTTTCGTCCCAAAACTTCACGCCCATGATGGGATTGACAATTTTAACGCTAGAGTTAAGGAACTCAAGATCCTTCGCTTCGTGCGTCGCGCCTAACATGTTGGAGTCTGTGGAGTACGCTTTCTCGGCAGACATTTTGTAGTCAAAACCGGAAGCCACCATAAACTCAGACATTTCCTGACGCCCACCCAGTTCATCGATGAAATCGGTGTCCAGCCAGGGTTTGTAAATCTGCAATTCAGCGTTGGTCAGCAGGCCATAACGATAGAAACGTTCAATATCGTTGCCTTTATAGGTGCTGCCATCGCCCCAAATATTCACGCCATCATCTTTCATGGCTGCAACCAGCATGGTGCCGGTAACCGCGCGGCCCAGAGGCGTTGTGTTGAAATAGGTCAGGCCGCCAGTCGTGTTGTGGAAAGCGCCGCATTGAATGGCCGCGATACCTTCAGCAACCAGTTGCTTACGGCAGTCAATCAGACGTGCGTTCTCTGCACCGTATTCCATGGCGCGACGAGGAATCGCATCATAATCTTCCTCATCCGGCTGACCCAGGTTCGCTGTATATGCATAAGGAACCGCTCCCTTCTGGCGCATCCACAGGAGTGCAGCGCTGGTATCCAGGCCGCCCGAAAAAGCGATGCCTATACGTTGTCCTACTGGAAGATGCTTGAGAATCGTCGTCATAAAATAAAACCCTGCTTGATTGACTAATGAGAGACCGCTTTCAGCTCTCTTTGCATGTTTATGCAAAATAAGTGAGTTTTCATTTAATCATCTTTTGCCAATGACCGGAAGAGATTCGTGAGTTTTTTGTAAAAATTTCCCACTGTTTAGGCCGCTAGACATGAAGACGTCAGAACAGAATAGTGCCTGCTGGCTTATTCAGCAAAACGCATAGTTTGTAGGGTTGACAGGTGGGGTTAACTATCAATATACTAAACGCCGATTTAAAGTCCCGTCCTCGGTACCAAATCCCAGCATTATTTGCATTTTTTACCCAAAACGAGTAAAATTTGCCACGTTTCAGGCGCGGGGTGGAGCAGCCTGGTAGCTCGTCGGGCTCATAACCCGAAGGTCGTCGGTTCAAATCCGGCCCCCGCAACCACTTTCCTATAAAGTTCTTTTTCAAATATACTGTGAAGACATAGCGGCTTCGTAGCTGGATTTGAAAAAATTCTTTCAGAAAGTGCTCCAGGCCGCAGTTGCGGCTATAGGGTTCAGTTATCTAAAGCCCCGATTTATCGGGGTTTTTTGTTATCTGACTACAGAATAACTGGGCTTTATGCCCTTTTTTTACGTCTTGGGGGTGGGCTTGTCCACATTAGAGCAAAAATTAACAGAGATGATTAAAGCACCGGTCGAAGCACTGGGCTACGAACTGGTCGGCATCGAATTTATTCGCAGCCGTACATCCACGCTGCGCATCTATATTGATAGTGAAGATGGCATCAATGTTGATGATTGTGCTGATGTTAGCCACCAGGTCAGTGCGGTTCTTGACGTTGAAGATCCTATTACTGTTGCCTACAACCTGGAAGTTTCCTCGCCTGGCCTCCATCGTCCAATGTTTACTGCTGAACACTACACTCACTATATTGGTGAAGAAGTGGCTGTCGTTCTGCGTATGGCTGTGCAAAACCGCCGTAAATGGCAGGGCGTTATTAAGGCCGTTGATGGTGAGATGATCACAGTAACAGTCGAAGGCAAAGATGAAGTGTTCGCGCTGAGTAATATCCAGAAGGCGAACCTGGTTCCCCACTTTTAACAGTCTGGATTGAGGTGAAAAGCCCGCGATGAACAAAGAAATTTTGGCTGTTGTTGAAGCCGTCTCTAACGAGAAATCACTGCCGCGTGAGAAGATTTTCGAAGCGCTGGAAAGTGCACTGGCTACAGCAACCAAGAAAAAATACGAACAAGAGATCGATGTTCGCGTAGAAATCGATCGTAAAAGCGGTGACTTCGATACATTCCGTCGTTGGGTTATTGTTGAAGAAGTGACCCAACCGACTAAAGAAATTACGCTGGAAGCGGCTCGTTACGAAGACGAAAGCTTCAATGTCGGCGAATATGTTGAAGATCAGATTGAATCGGTGACGTTTGACCGTATCACTACCCAAACGGCGAAACAGGTTATAGTACAGAAAGTACGTGAAGCTGAACGCGCCATGGTGGTTGATCAGTTCCGTTCACACGAAGGTGAAATCATCACTGGCGTCGTGAAGAAAGTTAACCGTGACAACATCGCGCTTGACCTGGGTAGCAACGCTGAAGCGGTTATCCTGCGCGAAGATATGTTGCCGCGTGAGAACTTCCGTCCAGGCGACCGCATCCGCGGTGTTCTGTATGCGGTACGTCCAGAAGCGCGCGGTGCGCAGCTGTTCGTTACGCGTTCTAAAGCAGAGATGCTGATTGAACTGTTCCGCATTGAAGTACCAGAAATTGGTGAAGAACTTATCGAGATCAAAGCAGCGGCCCGCGATCCGGGTTCACGCGCTAAGATCGCGGTAAAAACCAACGACAAGCGTATCGACCCGGTCGGTGCTTGCGTAGGTATGCGTGGTGCGCGCGTTCAGGCGGTATCAACTGAGCTGGGCGGCGAGCGTATCGATATCATCCTTTGGGACGACAACCCGGCACAATTCGTGATTAACGCGATGGCTCCGGCAGATGTTGCTTCCATTGTGGTCGATGAAGACAAGCACACCATGGATATCGCTGTTGAAGCCGGTAACCTGGCGCAGGCTATCGGACGTAATGGTCAGAACGTACGTTTGGCTTCTCAACTGAGTGGTTGGGATCTGAACGTGATGACCGTTGATGATCTGCAGGCGAAGCATCAGGCTGAAGCTCACGCCGCGATCGCAACCTTCACGAAGTACCTGGAAATTGACGAAGATTTCGCAACTGTCCTGGTCGAAGAAGGTTTCTCTTCGCTTGAAGAACTGGCCTATGTGCCAATTAAAGAACTGCTGGAAATTGACGGCCTGGATGAAGCAACCGTTGAAGCCCTGCGTGAACGCGCTAAAAACGCACTGACCACCCTGGCACTGGCTCAGGAAGAAAGCCTTGGTGATAACAAGCCGGCTGATGACCTGCTGAATTTAGAAGGTCTTGATCGTGCGATTGCGTTCAAGCTGGCTGCCCATGGTGTTTGTACGCTGGAAGATCTCGCTGAGCAAGGCGTTGATGACCTGGCTGATATCGAAGGTTTAACCGACGAGAAAGCCGGCGAACTCATCATGGCCGCACGTAATATTTGCTGGTTCGGCGACGAAGCGTAATAAACTGTAGCAGGAAGGAACAGCATGACTGATGTAACTGTAAAATCGCTGGCTACTGAGATTCAGACCCCCGTGGAGCGCCTGGTACAGCAATTTGCTGATGCAGGGATCCCGAAGGCGGCTGATGATTCGGTAACCGCGCAAGAAAAACAAACGCTGTTAGCGCACCTGAACCGTGAACACGGTTCTACGCCTGACAAGCTGACGTTGCAGCGCAAAACGCGTAGCACGTTGAGTATTCCAGGTACCGGTGGAAAAAGTAAATCGGTACAAATCGAAGTCCGCAAGACACGCACCTTTGTAAAACGTGATCCGCAAGAGGCCGAGCGCCTTGCAGCGGAAGAGCAGGCGCAGCGTGAAGCGGAAGAGCAAGCTCAGCGTGAGGCTGTTGAAACAGCTAAACGTGAGGCCGTATTAAAAGCTGAACGTGAGGCCGCAGAAAAAGCGAAGCGCGATGCAAATGATAAAGCGAAGCGCGACGCTGCGGAAAAAGACAAAGTGAGCAATCAACAGACTGACGAAATGACCAAAACTGCCCAGACAGAAAAAGCCCGCCGTGAAAATGAAGCTGCGGAGCTGAAGCGCAAAGCGGAAGAAGAAGCCC
This sequence comes from Enterobacter sp. 638, assembly GCF_000016325.1. Classification (NCBI taxonomy): domain Bacteria; kingdom Pseudomonadati; phylum Pseudomonadota; class Gammaproteobacteria; order Enterobacterales; family Enterobacteriaceae; genus Enterobacter; species Enterobacter sp. 638. The sequence goes on along the minus strand of NC_009436.1, from coordinate 3,910,372 downwards.
GTCGCAAACTCGAAGAAGATGCGCGTCGCGTAGCAGAAGAAGCCCGTCGCATGGCTGAAGAAAATGCAGGCGTTTGGGCTGAGCAAGAGAAAGCGAAAGGTGAAGAGGATAAGACCGATTATCACGTCACCACTTCTCAGCACGCTCGCCAGGCTGAAGACGAAAACGACCGTGAGGTTGAAGGTAACCGTAGCCGTACGCGTACTGCGACGAAAGCTGCTCGTCCTCAGAAGAAAGGCAACAAACACGCTGAATCCAAAGCAGACCGCGAAGAAGCGCGCGCTGCGGGTCGCGGTGGTAAAGGTGGCAAGCGTAAAGGTTCATCTTTGCAGCAGGGCTTCCAGAAACCTGCTCAAGCCGTTAACCGTGACGTTGTGATTGGCGAAACCATCACCGTTGGTGATCTGGCGAACAAAATGGCTGTTAAAGGCTCTCAGGTCATCAAAGCGATGATGAAACTGGGCGCAATGGCAACCATCAACCAGGTTATCGATCAGGAAACAGCGCAGCTGGTTGCTGAAGAGATGGGCCATAAAGTGACCCTGCGTCGTGAAAACGAGCTGGAAGAAGCGGTAATGAGCGACCGTGACACTGGCGCTGCGGCTGAGTCTCGCGCACCGGTTGTGACTATCATGGGTCACGTTGACCACGGTAAAACCTCTCTGCTTGACTACATTCGTTCTACGAAAGTGGCATCTGGCGAAGCGGGCGGCATTACCCAGCATATCGGTGCTTACCACGTTGAAACTGACAACGGTATGATCACCTTCCTGGATACCCCGGGTCACGCCGCGTTTACCTCTATGCGTGCTCGTGGTGCTCAGGCAACGGATATCGTTGTTCTGGTTGTTGCAGCAGACGATGGCGTGATGCCACAAACGATTGAAGCTATCCAGCACGCAAAAGCGGCGCAGGTACCGGTTGTTGTTGCAGTCAACAAAATCGATAAGCCTGAAGCAGACATGGATCGCGTTAAAACCGAACTGTCTCAGTACGGCGTTATGCCGGAAGAGTGGGGCGGTGAATCCCAGTTCATCCCAGTTTCTGCGAAAGCGGGTACCGGTATTGATGACCTGCTGAACGCTATCCTGCTGCAAGCTGAAGTACTGGAGCTGAAAGCGGTTCGCAACGGTATGGCAAGCGGCGCAGTGATCGAATCCTTCCTGGATAAAGGTCGTGGTCCGGTTGCTACCGTACTGGTTCGTGAAGGTACGCTGAACAAGGGCGACATCGTTCTGTGTGGCTTCGAATACGGTCGTGTTCGCGCGATGCGTAACGAACTGGGTCAGGAAGTGCTGGAAGCAGGTCCATCCATTCCAGTGGAAATCTTGGGCCTGTCCGGTGTTCCGGCTGCCGGTGACGAAGTGACCGTTGTTCGTGACGAGAAAAAAGCGCGTGAAGTTGCACTGTATCGTCAGGGCAAATTCCGTGAAGTTAAACTGGCTCGTCAGCAGAAATCTAAACTCGAGAACATGTTCGCTAACATGACTGATGGCGAAGTTCACGAAGTGAACGTCGTACTGAAAGCGGACGTTCAGGGTTCTGTGGAAGCGATCTCCGATTCTTTACTGAAACTGTCTACCGACGAAGTGAAAGTAAAAATCATCGGTTCTGGTGTCGGTGGTATCACCGAAACCGACGCAACGCTGGCGGCTGCTTCCAACGCGATTCTGGTTGGCTTCAACGTGCGTGCTGATGCTTCTGCACGTAAAGTTATCGATTCAGAAAGCCTGGATCTGCGCTACTACTCCGTCATCTATCATCTGATTGACGAAGTGAAAGCAGCGATGAGCGGCATGTTGTCTCCGGAACTGAAACAACAGATCATCGGTCTGGCTGAAGTTCGTGACGTGTTCAAATCACCTAAATTTGGCGCGATCGCGGGCTGTATGGTGACCGAAGGTACGATTAAACGTCACAACCCAATCCGCGTACTGCGTGACAACGTGGTTATCTACGAAGGCGAGCTGGAATCCCTGCGCCGCTTCAAAGATGACGTTAACGAAGTCCGTAACGGCATGGAATGTGGTATCGGCGTGAAGAACTACAACGACGTTCGCGTTGGCGATATGATCGAAGTGTTCGAAATCATCGAGATTCAACGTAGCATCGCCTAATTCATGGCGTCTTTCGGGTTGCAACGAATAGTTATAGCCCGAATGACTCAGTGGATGAGAACGTGCAGGCCGGGTTAGCTAAGCGCCACCCGGCAATAATTTTAAAAGGGGCTAATAGCCCCTTTTTTGTCTGGAGAATTTATTATGGCGAAAGAATTTGGTCGCCCGCAGCGTGTTGCTCAGGAGATGCAGAAAGAAATCGCACTCATCCTGCAACGTGAAATTAAAGATCCGCGCGTCGGTATGATGACGACCGTTTCTGGTGTTGAAATGTCCCGTGACCTGGCGTACGCCAAAGTGTTCGTCACGTTCCTGAACGACCAGGATGAAGCTGCGGTTAAGAACGGCATCAAAGCCTTGCAGGAAGCGTCTGGATTTATCCGCTCTCTGCTCGGTAAAGCGATGCGTCTGCGCATCGTGCCTGAACTGACGTTCTTCTACGATAACTCGTTAGTAGAAGGCATGCGTATGTCTAACCTCGTGACCACTGTGGTTAAGCATGACGATGAGCGTCGTGTGAACCCGGATGACGAAAAGGAAGACTGATGAGTCGTCCTCGTCGTCGCGGTCGCGACGTGCATGGCGTGCTGCTGCTGGATAAACCCCAAGGTGCATCCAGTAACGACGTATTGCAAAAAGTTAAGCGTATTTATAACGCAAACCGTGCCGGACACACCGGTGCGCTGGATCCGCTGGCGACAGGTATGCTGCCAGTTTGTCTGGGTGAGGCGACAAAGTTTTCCCAGTATCTGCTCGATTCTGATAAACGTTATCGCGTCATCGCAAAACTGGGTCAGCGCACGGATACTTCCGATGCCGATGGCCAGGTTGTCGAAGAACGCCCGGTAACGTTTAGTGCCGAACAGCTGGATGCTGCGCTGGAAAGTTTCCGGGGCGAAACCCAGCAGGTGCCGTCGATGTATTCGGCGCTGAAATACCAGGGCAAAAAGCTATACGAATATGCGCGGCAGGGGATAGACGTCCCGCGCGAAGCCCGTCCGATAACCGTGTATGAGCTGTTATTCATTCGCCATGAAGGTGATGAACTGGAACTCGAAGTGCACTGTTCGAAAGGCACCTATATTCGTACCATCATTGATGATCTGGGCGAAAAACTGGGTTGTGGCGCGCATGTGATTTATCTGCGTCGTCTTGCCGTCAGTAAGTACCCTGTCGACCGTATGGTAACGCTTGAACAGCTTCGTGAATTGGTTGAGCAAGCCGAAACGCAGGGGATTTCACCTGCGGATTTACTGGATCCGCTGTTGATGCCAATGGACAGTCCAGCATCTGATTTCCCGGTCGTCAATTTGCCGTTAACGTCTTCAGTTTACTTTAAAAATGGTAATCCGGTACGTACGACAGAGACGCCACAACGGGGTCTGGTTCGCGTCACCGAAGGCGAAGAAAATAAGTTCATCGGCATGGGTGAAATCGACGATGAGGGCCGTGTGGCACCGCGTCGCCTGGTTGTTGAATATCCGCTTTAAGCGAGTGACTTGCCTTGCGATAAGCAGGGGAGGCGAGTAGAATATCGCCGCTTAACGTCCGGTAAAGTGTTTAACATTTTGCAGGGCGTAAACTGGGGTTGCTGAATTAGAGATCGGCACCCTTTCATTCTTTATATTTTTGGAGTTCATCATGTCTCTAAGCGTTGAAGCTAAAGCTAAAATCGTTTCCGAGTTCGGTCGTGGTACTAACGACAGCGGTTCTACCGAAGTTCAGGTTGCACTGCTGACCGCACAGATTAACCACCTGCAGGGTCACTTTGCAGAGCACAAAAAAGATCACCACAGCCGTCGTGGTCTGCTGCGTATGGTTTCTCAGCGTCGTAAACTGCTCGACTACCTGAAACGTAAAGATGTTGCACGCTACACCGCGCTGATCGAGCGTCTGGGCCTGCGTCGCTAAGTCTTGCGAGTTTCAGAAAAAGGGGCCTAATGGCCCCTTTTTTCAACCAGACGGCAGCAATTCACTGGAAACTATTGTATTGTTGCTATAAATGATCTTCATTGCAGAGGTTCGCGCGGCTAATGAGAGGCTTCACCCATGGGGGTGTCGGTTGTCATTAGTCGCGAGGATGCGAAGAAGGTCGGGTTAAATCGACAGCACACCGTGGGTGTGCTGTCATCTATTAAGAAAGGACAGAATTTTGCTGAATCCGATCGTTCGTAAATTCCAGTATGGTCAGCATACCGTCACGCTGGAAACCGGCATGATGGCACGTCAGGCTACTGCTGCCGTTATGGTAAGCATGGATGACACTGCTGTATTCGTGACCGTAGTTGGCCAGAAAAAAACTAAGCCAGGCCAGGACTTCTTCCCGCTGACCGTTAACTATCAGGAGCGTACTTACGCTGCTGGTAAAATTCCTGGTGGCTTCTTCCGTCGTGAAGGCCGTCCAAGCGAAGGCGAAACCCTGATTGCGCGTCTGATCGACCGCCCGGTTCGTCCGCTGTTCCCGGAAGGCTTCATTAACGAAGTTCAGGTTATTGCCACCGTTGTTTCCGTTAACCCACAGGTTAACCCGGACATCGTAGCGATGATCGGCGCTTCCGCTGCGCTGTCTCTGTCCGGTCTTCCGTTCAACGGTCCTATCGGTTCTGCTCGTGTGGGTTATATCAATGACCAGTACGTACTGAACCCGACTCAGGACGAGCTGAAAGAAAGTAAGCTGGATCTGGTTGTTGCAGGTACCGAAGCTGCAGTGTTGATGGTTGAATCGGAAGCAGAACTGCTGAGCGAAGACCAGATGCTGGGCGCAGTGGTCTTTGGCCACGAGCAGCAGCAGATCGTTATTGAAAACATCAAAGATCTGGTGAAAGAAGCCGGTAAACCACGTTGGGACTGGCAGCCAGAAGCCGTTAACGAAGCGCTGAATGCGCGCGTTGCTGCACTGGCTGAAGCGCGTCTGAGCGATGCATACCGCATCACTGACAAACAAGAACGTTATGCACAGATTGATGTGATCAAATCTGAAACCATCGCTACGCTGGTTGCAGAAGATGAGTCTCTGGACGCTAACGAACTAAGCGAAATTCTGCACGCTATTGAGAAAAATGCTGTTCGTAGCCGTGTTCTGGCTGGCGAGCCGCGTATCGATGGCCGTGAAAAAGACATGATCCGTGGTCTGGATGTGCGTACGGGCGTTCTGCCACGTACTCACGGTTCTGCACTGTTCACCCGTGGCGAAACTCAGGCGCTGGTGACTGCGACTCTGGGCACCGCTCGTGACGCACAGAACATCGACGAACTGATGGGCGATCGCACTGACAGCTTCCTGTTCCACTATAACTTCCCTCCGTACTCCGTAGGTGAAACCGGTATGGTAGGCTCGCCTAAGCGTCGTGAAATTGGTCACGGTCGTCTGGCGAAGCGTGGCGTACTGGCTGTTATGCCAGAGGCTGACAAATTCCCTTACACCGTTCGTGTGGTTTCTGAAATCACCGAATCTAACGGTTCTTCTTCTATGGCTTCCGTGTGTGGCGCATCTCTGGCTCTGATGGATGCTGGCGTACCGATCAAAGCTGCTGTTGCGGGTATCGCAATGGGCCTGGTGAAAGAAGGCGACAACTTTGTTGTTCTGTCTGACATTCTGGGCGACGAAGATCACCTTGGTGATATGGACTTCAAAGTCGCGGGTTCCCGCGAAGGTATCTCTGCTCTGCAGATGGATATCAAAATTGAAGGCATCACCAAAGAGATCATGCAGGTTGCACTGAACCAGGCTAAAGGTGCGCGTCTGCACATCCTGGGCGTAATGGAGCAGGCGATTAACGCGCCACGCGGCGACATTTCTCAGTTCGCACCGCGTATCCATACCATCAAGATCAGTCCAGACAAAATCAAAGATGTTATCGGTAAAGGCGGTTCTGTTATCCGTGCACTGACCGAAGAAACCGGCACCACCATCGAAATCGAAGACGACGGTACTGTTAAAATTGCAGCGACCGACGGTGAGAAAGCGAAATTCGCTATTCGTCGTATCGAAGAGATTACGGCAGAAATCGAAGTGGGCCGTATCTACAATGGTAAAGTGACTCGTATCGTTGACTTTGGCGCATTCGTTGCCATTGGTGGCGGTAAAGAAGGTCTGGTTCACATCTCTCAGATCGCTGACAAGCGTGTTGAGAAAGTGACCGATTACCTACAGATGGGTCAGGAAGTTCCAGTTAAAGTTCTGGAAGTTGATCGCCAGGGCCGTGTTCGCCTTAGCATCAAAGAAGCAACCGAGCAGACTCAACCTGCTGCCGCGCCGGAAGCGCCGGCTGCAGAGCAAGGCGAGTAACGTTGCATTTGCCCTCCGCATTAGTGGAGGGCCTATTATCAGGCAGGACGCCTTGTTAGCAGCCGGGGGACAGGACGTTCATCCAATAGTTGTCTTCGGGAGTGGAAATGAAGCCTTTTTTGCGCTGGTGTTTCGTTGCGACAGCTTTAACGCTGGCAGGATGCAGCAACTCTGCCTGGCGTAAGAGCGAAGTTCTCGCAGTGCCATTGCAACCCACTTTGCAGCAAGAAGTGATTCTGGCACGCATGGAACAAATTCTTGCCAGTCGGGCTTTAACCGATGATGAACGCGCACAGCTTTTATATGAGCGCGGAGTGTTGTATGATAGTCTCGGTCTGAGGGCACTAGCGCGAAATGATTTTTCACAAGCGCTGGCAATCCGACCTGATATGCCTGAAGTATTCAATTACTTAGGCATATATTTAACGCAGGCAGGCAATTTTGATGCTGCCTATGAAGCGTTTGATTCTGTACTTGAGCTTGATCCAACTTACAACTACGCGCACTTGAATCGCGGTATCGCATTGTATTACGGCGGTCGTGACAAGTTAGCGCAAGATGATCTGCTGGCGTTTTATCAAGACGATCCTAATGATCCTTTCCGTGTCCTGTGGCTTTACATCGTTGAGCAGAAGCTCAATGAGAAGCAGGCAAAAGAGGCGTTAAAACAACGCTTCGAGAAATCGGACAAGGAACAATGGGGATGGAACATTGTCGAGTTCTACCTGGGCAACATTAGCGAAGCAACGCTAATGGATCGGCTCAAGGCGGACGCAACGGATAACACCTCGCTCGCTGAGCATCTCAGTGAAACCAACTTCTATTTAGGTAAGTACTACCTAAGTCTGGGGGATATGGACAGCGCTACGGCACTGTTCAAATTGGCGGTTGCTAACAACGTACACAACTTCGTTGAGCACCGTTATGCATTGTTGGAATTATCGCTCTTGGGCCAGGAGCACGACGACCTGGCAGAATCGGACCAGCAATAGCTGACGACATAAACATCAGCCCGTAATCTTATGATTGCCATCACCTTAACTGGTGAGGGCGTTGTTGTTCGTCAATACACCTACTTTGAGCCGGTTCACACTTTTCAATGAAAATCGCTAATCATTTTCACGATGAGTTATGTAGACTGGCCGCCATTAATATCGAGGCACTTGTACTACATGGCTGAATTCGAAACCACTTTTGCAGATCTGGGGCTGAAGGCTCCTATCCTTGAAGCCCTTACCGATCTGGGTTACGAAAAACCATCTCCGATCCAGGCAGAATGCATCCCGCATTTGCTCTCTGGTCGTGACGTGCTGGGCATGGCCCAGACTGGCAGTGGTAAAACCGCAGCATTCTCGCTGCCCCTGCTGAACAACATTGATCCGGAACTGCGTGCACCGCAGATCCTCGTATTGGCTCCGACCCGTGAACTGGCTGTTCAGGTGGCGGAAGCTATGACTGAATTCTCTAAACACATGCGCGGCGTGAATGTGGTAGCCCTTTACGGCGGCCAGCGTTATGACGTGCAGTTACGCGCCCTGCGTCAGGGCCCACAGATTGTCGTCGGTACGCCGGGTCGTCTGCTGGATCACCTGAAACGCGGTACACTGGATCTCTCTAAACTGAAAGGTCTGGTTCTGGATGAAGCTGACGAAATGCTCCGCATGGGCTTCATCGAAGACGTAGAAACGATTATGGCGCAGATCCCAGAAGGTCATCAGACCGCTCTGTTCTCTGCAACCATGCCAGAAGCGATCCGTCGTATTACCCGTCGTTTCATGAAGGATCCGCAGGAAGTGCGTATCCAGTCTAGCGTAACGACGCGCCCGGACATCAGCCAGACTTTCTGGTCGGTACACGGAATGCGTAAAAACGAAGCGCTGGTGCGTTTCCTGGAAGCAGAAGATTTTGATGCGGCGATTATCTTCGTTCGTACCAAAAATGCGACTCTGGAAGTGGCTGAAGCGCTGGAGCGTAGCGGTTATAACAGCGCCGCGCTGAACGGTGACATGAACCAGTCACTGCGTGAGCAGACTCTGGAACGTCTGAAAGACGGTCGTCTGGATATTCTGATTGCAACTGACGTTGCAGCACGTGGTCTGGATGTTGAGCGTATCAGCCTGGTTGTTAACTACGACATCCCGATGGACTCTGAGTCTTACGTTCACCGTATCGGTCGTACCGGTCGTGCGGGTCGTGCGGGTCGTGCGCTGCTGTTCGTTGAGAACCGTGAGCGTCGTCTGCTGCGTAACATTGAACGCATCATGAAGTTGACCATTCCAGAAGCAGACCTGCCTAACGCAGAGCTGCTGGGCAAACGCCGTCTGGAGAAGTTCGCCGCTAAAGTACAGCAGCAGTTGGAAAGCAGCGATCTGGACAAATATCGTGAACTGCTGACGCAAATCAAGCCGACCGCAGAAGGCGAAGAGCTGGATATCGAAACGCTGGCTGCAGCACTGCTGAAAATGGCTCAGGGCGAACGCGCTCTGATCGTGCCAGCTGATGCACCGATGCGTCCTAAGCGTGAATTCCGTGAACGTGACGAGCGCTTTGAGCGTCGCGACCGTAATGACCGTGGCGATCGTAACGATCGTGGCCCACGTCCAGAACGTGCTGCTGGCGCTGCTGGCGCTGCTGGCGCTGCTGGTGAAGAGCGTCCACGTCGTGAACGTCGTGAAGCTGGCGATATGGAACTGTACCGTATTGAAGTTGGCCGTGATGATGGTGTTGAAGTTCGTCATATCGTTGGCGCTATCGCTAACGAAGGCGATATCAGCAGCCGTTACATTGGTAACATCAAACTGTTTGGTACTCACTCAACTATCGAGCTGCCTAAAGGCATGCCGGGCGAAGTTCTGCAGCACTTTACTCGCACCCGCATCCTGAACAAGCCGATGAACATGCAGTTGATGGGTGATGCCCAGCCGCGTCCAGACCGTGGTCCTCGTCGTGAAGGCGATCGTCCTGCGGGCGAACGTCGTAGCTTCGGTGGCGGTGAGCGTCGTGAAGGCGGTCGAGGTCCTCGTCGTGATGGCGCAGCGCCAGCTGGTGCTGGTGCAGGTCGCTTCAGCGGTGAACGTCGTGAAAACCGTGGTCCACGCCGCGAAGACGGTGCTGCTCCTACTCGTCGTCGCGACGCGTAAGCCTTTCGTCTCTAGCGTAAAGTAATATATACAGCCCCGATAAAGACTATCGGGGCTTTTTTTATTCCTTTTGTACTCCTGTACTGGTACAGTGCGACGCATTAGATTGAGTAGCACTATTTTTCACTGGAGAATTGGCGGTATGGCGACACTAACGACCACACAAACGTCACCTTCGCTGCTTGGCGGCGTGGTGATTATTGGCGGTACCATTATTGGTGCGGGGATGTTTTCTCTGCCGGTGGTGATGTCGGGTGCGTGGTTTTTCTGGTCACTGGCGGCGTTGGTGTTTACCTGGTTCTGCATGTTGCATTCCGGACTGATGATCCTTGAGGCGAACCTTAACTATCGCATTGGGTCGAGCTTCGACACCCTCACCAAAGACTTGCTCGGTAAGCGCTGGAACGTGGTCAACGGCATCTCTATTGCCTTTGTGCTGTATATCCTCACCTACGCATATATTTCAGCGAGCGGTTCGATTCTTCACCATACTTTTGCGGAAATGTCGCTGAATGTTCCGGCGCGCCTGGCGGGCCTGACGTTTGCTCTCGCAGTGGCTTTTATCGTCTGGATCAGTACCAAAGCGGTCAGCCGCATGACGGCGATTGTGCTCGGTGCCAAAGTCATCACTTTCTTCCTGACTTTCGGCAGCCTGCTGGGGCATGTCACGCCGACGACGCTGTTTAACGTGGCAGAAAGCAACGCATCCTACTCGCCGTATTTGCTGATGACGCTGCCATTCTGTCTGGCATCATTTGGTTATCACGGCAACGTGCCGAGCCTGATGAAGTATTACGGTAAAGATCCGCACACCATTATTCGCTGCCTGGTATACGGCACGCTGCTGGCGTTGGCGCTTTATATCATCTGGTTGTTAGGGACGATGGGCAATATTCCGCGTCCGGAGTTTATTGGTATCGCGGCGAAGGGCGGAAACATTGATGTGCTGGTACAGGCGCTGAGCGGCGTCCTTAACAGCCGTAGTCTGGATCTGCTGTTAGTCGTCTTCTCAAACTTCGCCGTTGCGAGTTCTTTCCTCGGGGTGACGTTGGGGCTGTTTGACTATCTCGCCGATCTGTTTGGTTTTGATGATTCCGCCATTGGACGTTTAAAAACGGCGCTGCTGACCTTTTTGCCGCCGATCGTTGGCGGGCTGATGTGGCCGAACGGTTTCCTGTATGCCATTGGCTATGCGGGGCTAGCGGCAACCATCTGGGCCGCGATTGTTCCGGCACTGCTGGCGAGAAAATCGCGTAAACGTTTCGGCAGCCCAAAGTTCCGCGTCTGGGGCGGAAAGCCGATGATTGCGCTGATTCTGGTATTTGGCGTTGGCAACGCGCTGGTACATATCCTGTCGAGCTTTGATTTGTTGCCGGTTTATCAGTAAATCCCTCTTTTCACCCTCTCCCGCAAGGAGAGGGTGCTCATCATCATTAACCCAGCAGTTCTTCTTTCACCTGCATCGCTAAATCAAAGGAATGCAAACGCGCCTGGTTATCGTAAATTTGTCCGTTAACCATAATCTCGTCCGCCTGCGTTTCACGCAGTACCGCTTCCAGACCGTGACGTACTTTCGCTTTATCACCCACCAGAGACATGCTCAGCGCTTGCTGGACACCGTACTGTTCTGATGCCGACCAAAGCTGATGCATATTTTCCACGGGTGGCGGCAGCTGTCCGCTTTCGCCACGACGCAACTTCGCGAAGGCTTGCTGCATCGAGGTAAATAAGAATTCCGCATCACGATTGCTGTCAGCCGCGATGATGTTAATGCACACCATGGCATACGGCTTTTCCAGTCGTGCCGACGGTTTAAAGTTCGTGCGGTAGAGATGCAGCGCCTGGTGAAGCATATCCGGTGCAAAATGCGAGGCAAACGCAAACGGCAGGCCAAGCTGCGCTGCCAACTGCGCGCTATAAAGGCTTGACCCTAACAGCCATACCGGCACCTGCTCGCCGTAACCTGGCACCGGGCGTACCTGTGGATTGGGATCATGTGCATCAAACCAGTCCACTAATTCCGCTACATCGCGCGGGAAGTTATCAATATCACCGCCCATATGGCGACGCAGCGCACGCATGGTAGGCTGATCGCTACCGGGCGCGCGTCCCAATCCTAAATCGATACGACCAGGATAGAGCGTATTCAGCGTGCCAAATTGCTCAGCAATCACCAGAGGGGAATGGTTTGGCAGCATCACACCGCCCGAGCCAAGATGAAGCGTGGTGGTATTGGCGGCAAGATAGCCAATCAGTACCGACGTTGCCGCGCTGGCGATGCCGACCATATTGTGATGTTCCGCCAGCCAGTAGCGATGATAGCCGCGCTGTTCCGCGAGACGGGCAAGATCCAGAGAATGCGAGAAAGCTTCTTTGGCAGAAGAACCTTCGGGAATCGGTGCCAGGTCCAGCACCGAAAACGGAATGGATTTATCAGTCATAACAGCTCACTTTGTCGACGGTGAATCTTTTAATAGTGCATTAAAATTTGATAACCGTTGTTAACAAAGTGAGCTTTATTCATGTCGTCCTTCACGCAGCCCTGATGCAGCTTGAAGGATTTGGCGTCTCTTTACGCCTGCAGTTCCAGCCCCGCCAGACGTTTCCAGTAACCGTTGCAGTCACTGTTTGCCTTTAACGGCAAAGGCGCGCCACCCTTTTCATTGGCGCGGAACGCATCCATCATCGCGAAAACATCGGTATCCAGCGGGGAGAGACGCACCATATCCACCACGCCGTGCATCGACGTTAACTCGTTGCCAAGGTTATACACGTAACCGCTCATCGTCTGAATGCCGTTGAGGACAAACACCTGCTGATTTTCCTGCGATAACATGCTGCGCCCGTTCGGGTATTTGATGCAGCAGGTTTCACATTCGTCTTTAGGTTTGTCTTCCGAGCGGGCGGTAAAGCAGCGTGCCGAGTAGGCCAGCGGAAGATGTCCGTAGCTCAACACTTCCACTTCAAACCGATCGCGGATGCCCAGATCGTCGCACTGGTTCAGCAGATTGACGAGCCAGTCGCGGGATAATTCGACAGGCATACACCAGCGGGTCATCCCTTGTTTCAGTAGCAGGCGCAGCGTCACCGCGTTGTAGCAGTTCAACGCGTGTCCGGCCACGAACGGCAGTTTACGCTCGGCGCACATGTTCACCACCCCGAGATCGCTGGCTTCCAGCAGGAAATCCCCGTTCTCGACGTAACGTTTAATCTCGCCCAGTTCCGACGACGCCTGTACCAGCGCCAGCGTTGAGAGCACAACCTGTTTCCCGCTACCGGCAAGACTTTTGGCCATCTCCAGCCATTCGCCCACCTTGGTGGCGCGACGTTTACTGCACACGGATTCACCGAGATAAATCGTGTCGGCGCTGCTTGTCGCTGCCTGCTGGTAAAAATCTTCCAGCGTCTCTTTTGACCAGTAATAGAGCACCGGTCCTAATGAATATTTCATTGATTATCTCACTGCCATTTACGGTGATATGCACCCAGCGTGGTTTGCGTGCCTTCAGACATAGCGCCAAGCGTCTCCATCCAGGCGGGCTGCGGAGCGTAGTTCTGCGGATCGGCCATGCAGCGGTCAATCGCCTGACGCCACACTTTTGCCACCTGGCTGACATACGCCGGGCTGCGTTGACGACCTTCGATTTTGACCGAGGCGATATTAGCGGCCAGCAGCTCTGGCAGCAGTTCCAGCGTATTCAGGCTGGTCGGCTCTTCCAGTGCGTGGTAACGCTCGCCATCCACCAGATAGCGACCTTTGCACAGCGTCGGATAGCCCGCGTTTTCGCCATCCTGGTAACGGTCGATAAGCACGTCGTTAAGACGCGACTCCAGCCCTTGTGGCGTTTGCTGCCAGCGGACAAAGCGGGCAGGGGAACACGCGCCCACGGTATTCGGCGATTCACCGGTCAAATAAGAGGAAAGGTAGCAACGACCTTCCGCCATAATGCACAGACTACCGAAGGCAAAAACTTCCAACGGAACTGGCGAGACGCGCGCCAGTTGCTTAACTTGATGAATAGACAGCACGCGCGGCAATACCACGCGAGCCACGTCAAAGTGACGATGATAGAAGCGAACCGCCTCTTCGTTGGTGGCGGAAGCCTGAACAGAGACATGGCGCTCAATATGCGGATAGCGTTCTGCGGCATACTCAAGCATGGCGAGATCAGCGAGAATCAGCGCATCTGCGCCAAGCTGAGCCGCCATATCCACGGCGCGCTGCCAGCGCGCGTAGCCATCGGGATGAGCAAAAGTATTGATGGCGATATGTAATTTACGACGGTGCTGATGTACGAAATTGACGGCTTCCTGGAGTTTTTTCTCCGTGAAATTCAGGCCAGCAAAGTGGCGGGCGTTAGTATCATCTTTCAGCCCGATATAGACCGCGTCGGCGCCATTTTCGATGGCCGCCTTAAGTGCCGGGAGGTTTCCGGCTGGACAGAGCAGCTCCATAATTTATCCTGATTCCGCTGCCCCAGAGGGCACAAAATTGTTAACGAACGGGGAGTTTAATTAACCTCCGTGCGACAATTTTTGATTTAAGGCAGTTAATGGCGTATTGATGACACCAATAATGAATGTTGCAGCAAGACGGTTTGTTGATTTACGCCGCTACGGCTACCGCCGGATATGGCAAAATGACCGGATTAACGATATCAGGGAGTAAAGCTCGTGCTGGATAAACTGCGTTCACGTCTCGTCCAATTTGGCCCATCACTGTTGAGCGTGCCGGTAAAATTGGCGCCGTTCGCCCTTAAACGTCAGGTTCTTGAGCAAATGCTCAGCTGGCAATTTCGTCAGGCGCTTGAAGAGGGCGAGCTGGCGTTTCTGGAAGGCCGCTGGCTGAGTATTGAAGTGCGTGATATTGGGCTGCGCTGGTTTACCTCGGTAGAAAACGACCGATTGATCGTCAGTGATTCTGCCACGGCGGACGTCAGTTTCAGCGCCGACGCCAGCGATCTGCTGATGATCGCCGCACGAAAACAGGATCCTGATACGCTCTTTTTCCAGCGTCGTCTGGTCATTGAAGGCGATACCGAACTGGGCCTGTACGTCAAAAATTTAATGGATGCCATTGAACTGGATCAGATGCCAAAGCCTCTGCGCGTGGTGCTGATGCAAATGGCCGATTTTGTTGAGGCAGGGCTAAAAACCCCGCCTGAGAGTAAACACACTTCAGTGGGTGAGCCATGCTGATTCGAGTTGAAATAGGGATTGATGCCCCGGGTATCGATGCATTGTTACGTCGTTCGTTTGCGCAAGAGAGTGAGGCACGGCTGGTGCACGATCTCCGTGAAGACGGATTGATCACCTTGGGGCTGGTGGCCACCGATGACGAAGGTCAGGTGGTTGGCTACGTAGCATTTAGTCCGGTTGCCGTTCAGGGTGAAGAGTTGCAATGGGTTGGAATGGCTCCGCTGGCGGTCGATGAAAACTATCGCGGTCAGGGTCTGGCACGTAAGCTGGTCTATGAAGGACTGGATTCACTGAATGAATTTGGTTATGCGGCGGTGGTTGCGCTGGGCGATCCGGCGTTTTATGGGCGTCTGGGATTCGAACCGGCTGCGCCGTACGATTTGCATTGCCGCTGGCCGAATACGGAGACCGCATTCCAGGTGCATCGTCTGGCGGATGACGCACTGAACGGCGTCAGCGGTCTGGTTGAGTATCACGACCACTTTAATCGCGTTTAACAGGCGGCGTTTGCAGGCTTTCGTATAGCGCCTCAAACGAACCGTCCCCGGCGACGAGGCGCTCTTTCTGACGCTTCGTCAGCTGCTTAATGCGGTACTCCATCTTCAGCGCCAGTGAGCGCTCGCCAACGGGCGCGGAAAAGGCCAGTGAGAGTTCACCTTTTCCCCGCAGCGCTTTCGCGCCTTTCCCTGTTTGATGTTCAAGGAAACGCCGCCCGACGTCGGTGGTAATTCCGGTGTAAAGCGCGTTATCAGCCGTTCTGACGAGATAGAGAAACCAGCACACGGTAAGCATATTCAGTATCTTAAGGTGAACGCACCATAGCATGAGAGAGAGCAAAAATGGAAACTCTGGCCGCCATTAACCGCTGGCTGGCAAAGCAGCATGTCGTGACCTGGTGCGTGCACCATGAGGGCGAGCTGTGGTGCGCTAACGCGTTTTATTACTACGATCCTGATCGCGTTGCGTTTTACGTCTTAAGCGAAGACAAAACGCGCCATGCGCAGATGACCGGGACGAGAGCAAAAGTCGCCGGGACAATTAACGGGCAGCCGAAAAACGTCGCGCTGATTCGCGGCGTCCAGTTTCAGGGTGAGATTCGTCGTCTGGAAGGTGAGGAAAGCGACAGCATGCGCAGGCAGTACACACGCCGCTTTCCGGTGGCTTTGGCGTTGTCAGCGCCCGTCTGGGAAATTCGTCCTGACGAGCTCAAGTTCACTGACAACACCCTGGGCTTTGGTAAAAAGCTTCACTGGCTACGCGCCGAGTAAGCGCAACGCCTCACGATTAAATGCGGGCAGATCGTCCGGTGTACGGCTGGTCACAAGCTGATCCTGATCGACCACCACCTCTTGATCATAGAAGTCGGCACCCGCGTTTTTAAGATCAATCACGATCGGTTTAACGGCCGTCAGTTTGCGCCCGCGCACCACTTCGGCGCTGATCAGCAGTTGCGGCCCATGACAGATCGCGAAGACCGGTTTGCCGCTGGCGACAAAATCACGGGTAAACGTGACAAAGCGCTCGTCACCGCGCAGGGTATCCGGCGAATGGCCGCCTGGTAGTAAAAGCGCGTCGAACTCAGCCGCTGTGACGTCGTCAATGGACTTATCGATTGTCACGTTAGCCTCGCCTTTATGGCCTTTCACCGTTTTCCCCGCCTGTGTATCTATTGTCACAACTTCATGTCCCGCTTTGCGGAACGCCTCAGCAGGCGAGGTGAATTCTGAATCTTCAAACTCGTCGGTGATCAAGACCGCTATTTTCTTGCTCATGTTTCCTCCGTTGTTTTGGCTTCAGACAGCTTTTTCTGCGTTTGTGGTAAATACTTACCCAACAGACTACTCAGTGTGGTCGAACAGGCTGAAACCGCATACGGACTAATCTGTAAAGGAGATAAAATGAGCCAGGTATTGATTACAGGCACAACCGGGCTGGTCGGCGGCCATTTGTTACGGCTGTTGATGCAGGAGCGCAAAGTCAATTACATCGCCGCCCCGACACGCCGCCCATTGACCGATATTTCAGGCGTCTTTAACCCTTACGATCCCCAGCTCACCGATGCTCTGGCGCAGGTCAAGGATCCAATTGATATCGCTTTTTGCTGTCTTGGCACCACGCGTCGTGCAGCTGGAAGCAAAGAGGCGTTTATTCATGCCGACTATACGCTGGTGGTGGATACAGCGCTCACGGCGAAAAAGTTGGGAGCGAAACATTTTCTGGTGGTCAGCTCAATGGGCGCCAATGCTCGTTCTCCCTTTTTCTACAATCAGGTGAAAGGGAAAATGGAAGACGCATTGATCGCGCAAAACTGGGAACGGCTGACCATTGTGCGTCCGTCTATGCTGCTCGGGGATCGCGATAAGCAGCGCTTCAATGAATCGATTTTTGCGCCGTTGTTCCAGCTTTTTCCCGGAAACTGGAAATCTATTCAGGCGAGAGATGTTGCGCGTGCCATGTTGCACGAGGCGTTTTCTCCGACGCAGGAAGGGGTCAACATTATACCCTCGGCAAAACTGCGTGAAATTGCAAAAGGTGAGGCGTAAAATCCCCCGGCTCATTAATGACTCTCCCCGGGATAGGTTATGACTGGTCAGTCTTCATCTCAGGCGGCAACCCCCTTTCAGTGGTGGAAACCCGCACTCTTTTTTCTCGTCGTTATCGTCGGTCTTTGGTATGTGAAATGGCAGCCCTATTACGGTAAAGCCTTCACCGCTGCCGATACTCACAGCATAGGCAAATCCATACTCGCCCAGCCGGACGCTAGCCCGTTGCAGGCGGCGTGGGATTACGCGATGGTCTATTTCCTCGCCGTATGGAAAGCCGCGGTGCTGGGCGTGTTGCTGGGATCGCTGATTCAGGTGCTAATTCCGCGCAACTGGCTGATGCGAACGTTAGGCCAGCCGCGTTTTCAGGGCACGCTGTTGGGGACGATTTTCTCGCTGCCCGGCATGATGTGCTCCTGCTGCGCAGCGCCCGTGACGGCTGGCATGCGGCGTCAGCAGGTATCAATGGGTGGCGCGCTGGCATTCTGGATGGGAAACCCGGTGCTCAATCCCGCCACGCTGGTCTTTATGGGCTTTGTGCTCGGCTGGCACTTTGCGTTGATCCGCCTGGTGGCCGGGCTACTGACCGTGCTGATTGTGGCCTCTGTAGTCCAGTATCTGTTTAAAGATAAAGATGCCCTGCCAGCGCCCGTAGACGTCGTCACGCCTGAAGCGCAGGGCGGATTCTTTGCCCGCTGGGGAAAAACGTTGTGGCAGCTTTTCTGGAGCACCATCCCGGTGTATATCCTTGCGGTACTCGTGTTAGGCGCGGCACGCGTCTGGTTATTCCCTCACGCAGACGGCGCGATCGATAACACGCTGCTGTGGGTGATTGCGATGGCGGTGGCCGGATGCTTGTTTGTGATTCCGACTGCGGCTGAAATTCCGATTGTGCAGACGATGATGCTCGCCGGTATGGGTACCGCTCCCGCGCTAGCACTGTTAATCACGCTGCCAGCCGTGAGCCTTCCGTCGCTTATCATGCTGCGCAAGTCATTCCCGGCGAAAGCGCTTTGGTTGACGGGGTTGCTGGTCGCGTTAAGTGGCGTGATAACAGGCAGTATTGCGCTGCTGTAAAACAAAAAACCCGGCTTCCGCCGGGTTTGTCTTATCACGCAAACGCGTTTACTTAATATAGGTAAATGCGGTTGTCACGTGCTTCACGCCGCTCACACGGCTGGCGGTATCGGCCGCGGCTTTGCCTTCACGATCGGTGACCAGGCCGAGCAAGAACACTTCGCCATTCTCGGTGGTGACTTTCACGTTGGAGGATTTCACCTGATCGCTACCCAACAGCTGTGAACGCACTTTGGTGGTGATCCAGGTATCCGACGATGCCGTTCCCAGACCAATAGGCTGACCCTGGCGAACTTCGTTGAACACTTCCGTGGTGCCTTCTACGCCCATGGCGATTTGCTTCGCGCGGGCAGCCAGCTCCAGATTGGGAGCCTGGCCTGCCAGCAGCACTTTGCCCTGATAAGCGGTCACGTTAATGCGGGCTTCTTTCTTAATTTGTTCGTCTTTCGACAGGGCGCTGTTGACGCGCAGTTCCAGCGTGCCGTCATCGACTTGAGTACCCACAGAGCGCGGATCGGTTGCTGCTTTGGTGCCGACAGCCGCTGTACCTACCACAGCCGCAGCGATACATCCTTGAAGCAGCAGCGCAGAAATAAGGACTGCGAGGGGCGTTAATGCCTTCATTAGTACTCCTTAATCATCCTGGTGAGGGAAAAGCGTGTTATCAATCAAATCGCATAGACAGTTCACCGTCAGCATGTGCATTTCCTGAATGCGCGCACTGCGATGAGAGGGAATGCGAATTTCCACATCCTGCGGGCCTAAAAGGCCTGCCAGTTCACCACCGTCATATCCTGTTAGCGCGACAATAGTCATATCACGCGTCACGGCAGCTTCGACGGCTTTCACGATATCACGGCTATTTCCGCGCGTAGAAATCGCCAGCAGAATATCCCCGGCGTGGCCTAAGGCTCGAACCTGTTTTGCGTAGATTTCATCATGAAGACGATCGTTGGCAATCGCGGTTAAGACCACATTATCGGTATTAAGTGCAATGGCAGGTAAACTAGGGCGTTCTGTTTCAAAACGATTGATCATGCTGGCAGCAAAATGCTGTGCGTTGGCGGCGGAGGTGCCGTTGCCACAACAGAGGATTTTGTTGCCATTGAGCAGGGATTGCACCAGCGTCATTGCTGCGCGTGATATAGCTTCCGGGAGGGCTTCCGCCGCTGCAATCTGAGTTTGAATGCTTTCTGTGAAGCAAACCTTAATTCTTTCGAGCACGTTATCCCTTTAAATCTTAATTATGCGTCTTCGCCAAAAGCGTTTTTAAGCCACTCGATGTCGTTTCCGGTGAAGGCTACCACATCGAACCGGCAATCCACAGTATCAAAACTCCCATTATGGCGGGCAAGCCACAAGTGGGCAGTCTGTAATAATTTATGTTGTTTGGCGAGCGTCACGCTGGCGGCAGCGCCACCAAATCGGGACGACTGTCGGAAACGTACCTCAATAAACACGATAACCTGACCGTCTTTCATGATCAGATCAATTTCGCCGCCACGTCCGTGAACGTTAGCGGCGATAAAACGCAGTCCTTTGCCTTCCAGCCAGCGACGCGCTTTTAGCTCCCACGCGTCGCCCGTCTGTTTGCGGCTTAACTTGCCGGGACGATCTGCCCCTGCTGGTATTTGAGCCATGATAACTTCCTGTTAATCACACAATCCTGGGTAGCGGTCAGATCGCCGGTGTTGCCGTTAAGCTCAAAGCCCGGCACCTGACGCATCTGGGTAAAGTGGTTCGCCAGCGCCCACGCATCCACGCCCATCGCGTACAAACGCGCGAGTGAATAGTCGTTACGTACGCTGCTCAGCGCCTGCTGCATCAGCGCCGGGTTGCTACCCGCCAGCATAGGGATTTCGCTGTATTGCAGGCCGTCCATTTCCAGACGGAAATCAGGCCCAGCCGTCCCCTGTGCGCTGCGCGAGCTGGCATACAATGTTACGCCGCTTTGGCTGCCGTTGCGCATGGCAATCATCGGTTTGATAAAGGCAATTTCTTCTGGCGTCGCGACGATATAAGCCGCATCCACTTTGCCGCCGCCGCTGATTTGCGCGTCAGTTGGTGGCGCTGGAATCGTCAGACCGCCGATGGTCACGCCTTGCTGCTGCGGCAGACTGGCCGAAACCGGGCTGCCGGTCAGTGCAATACCTGACCCGCCGTTCACGCCAGCTCTGAGCTCAGAGGTTGAGCCAAATTTCTGCTGCAACACGATATTACCGCCGAGCTGTTGCCATTCCTGAGCAAACGCGGTGGCGACGCGGTCACCCAGCGCGCTACGCGGCGTCAGCAGCAACGGGGCCTGTTTTCCTTGTTCGTGAATATGACGCGCCGCATCGCGGGCTTCGTCTTCTGGTGAAAGGGCGAAGTAACAGATATTCGCGCGATTCTGAACTTGCTCAGGCTGGTTAAGCGCCAGCACGTTCAGCGAAGTGTTGCTCTTCATCAACTCTTCGACGTTGTTCTTCAGCAAGGGGCCAACCACGATACTGGCACCGTCCTTCTGAACTTGCGCCAGCACCTGATCGAGTGGCTGTGAACTGGTGTCATAGATTTTCAGTTCTGCACCCGGATTCGCGGTCGTTGCAGCAACGGCTTGCGGCTGTGCGGCAGGCTGCTGATCGGGCGTCGTGGTTTGTGGTTGTGCCGTTGCCGCATCGGTTGCCGGAGCCGCCTGAGGAACAACAGGCGTTTGTGCTTCCGCTGGCGCTGCGGTTTCTGCAGGGGCCTGTGTGGTCGCTGGCGGCGTTGTCGGAGCGGTCACTGGATTTTGCATCGTGCCTTGAGCTGGCGCTTGTGCAGAGGTCAAATCGCTGGTTTCCACCGCAGACGGGCTAATGACATCGTTCACATTCGCGGCTTGCGCTGCTTGTGCAGGAACGGCGTTACCTGCCACCGCAGTGGTGCCATTTTTCGCAGCTTCAAAGCCCTGCTGAATGGTGCGACCAAATACCGCCGCCTGACCATTCAATGGCAGCAAAAGGGCGATTTTGCTGACGGAGGCAGGCTGGAAGTTCTGCACGTTGACCAACTGCGTCGGCAGCATTTTCGCCCCCGGGTTTTGCGGGTAACGCGTCTGCCAGTCGGTAATGCCCGCTTTCAGCATTTTTGGATCGCTGCGGTTGTTGAACCACATCTGCTGCAAATCCAGCCAGCCTTGCAACACATTCTCATCAGCGTTGATTACCAGCGCCTGAGACTGTTCCGGCGTCATTGAGGAGAGCGCTTGCCAGGTGGTATCAATGTTTTTCTGCTTGTCGGCACCGCTCAGCAGCGGCTCTTGCGCAATGAGCGCGCGCAGGAGTGGCAGGGAAGGGCGGCCCTGTTCGGCAGCGATAACGGCCTGCCAGTAACGAGCTTGTTGGTTGTTTTCCAGCGCTTTCGTATCGATATCCGCCAGCAGTTTTTTCGCCGCCGGATATTCTTTCTGCGCGATTTTCAGCTCAGCCGCCAGCAGCGATTGCTCGCCGCGCTGCGTATTGTTCAGTTCCTGCGGCAACTGGTTATACAGATCGACTGCCTGCTGCGTTTTACCTTCATTCAGCAGTGCACGAATGGCAAGTAATTGCCAGTTGGTCTTGGTATCATTTGAGCTCTGCGACATTTGTTGCAGATAAAAGCCGGAATCAGCCTGCGCGGAACCCTGCATATGGGCGGCAGTCTGATCGGGCGCCTGAGTGCCACAGCCTGCGAAAATCAGGGCTGCCAGCATAATAGGAAGGCTGCGCGAAGCTTTTGTTCGAAGAAACGTTAAGGGTACCATACTGTATCCAGTGATTTTTTTAGGCAATGCTCAATATTAAATCGGCAATACGGACTAAACAATGAAACAACACGAAACGGCAGATAATTCTCAAGGCCAGCTTTATATTGTACCTACTCCTATCGGGAATTTGTCTGATATTACCCAACGTGCGCTCACCGTATTACAAGCCGTTGATTTAATTGCTGCTGAAGATACGCGTCATACGGGGTTACTGCTGCAGCATTTCGCGATCAGCGCCCGTTTGTTCGCTTTGCACGATCACAATGAGCAACAAAAAGCCGAAACGCTGGTGGCGAAACTCAAAGAAGGGCAAAACATCGCGCTGGTATCCGATGCTGGTACGCCGCTGATCAACGATCCCGGTTATCACCTGGTGCGCACCTGTCGCGAAGCCGGTATCCGCGTCGTGCCGTTGCCAGGCCCTTGTGCCGCGATTGCCGCTTTGAGCGCCGCAGGTTTGCCTTCTGACCGCTTCTGCTACGAAGGTTTTTTACCCGCCAAATCGAAAGGCCGTCGCGACACGCTGAAAGATCTTGAAGCCGAACCGCGCACGCTGATTTTCTATGAGTCTACCCATCGCCTTCTGGACAGTTTAGAAGACATGGTCACCGTGTGGGGTGAAGCACGCTATGTGGTGCTGGCGCGCGAATTGACCAAAACCTGGGAGAACATCCACGGCGCGCCGGTAGGCGAGCTGCTGGCCTGGGTGAAAGAAGACGAAAACCGCCGCAAAGGTGAAATGGTACTGATCGTTGAAGGCCATAAAGCGCAGGAAGAGGCGCTGCCAGCCGAAGCGCTGCGTACGCTGGCATTGCTGCAAACCGAGCTGCCGTTGAAAAAAGCCGCTGCGCTTGCCGCCGAAATCCACGGCGTGAAAAAGAACGCGCTGTATAAGCATGCGCTGGATCAGCAGGGCGAATCGTAACAACGAGCCGGGCAAACGTCGCGTTGCCCGGCTGACTATTCACATATCGCAGTAAAGACAGGTGGTTTTCGGATGCAACCAAAGGAATGACGCCGGAATTTGGGTTGTCACTTTCCCTTCCTTAAACGCCGCAAATGCCCGCTGTTTCCCTTCGCCAGAAACCAGCAATAAGACTTCTCTCGCTGCCAGAATATCGCGTAAGCCTAAGGTAATCCCTTTCTCGACCGGGACGTTTGCCTGTTTCAGCATCTCATGGAGCCGGGTGCGCTCATCAAGATGCGTAATATGACAGGCGGGTTCCAGTTTCTCATCCGGTTCGTTCAGCCCTAAATGACCATTTTTGCCGATTCCCAGAACGCACAGATCCAACCCTCCGCGCTGGGCAATTTGCTCCACAATTCGCGCGCATTCCTGTTCATCGGCGTTGTCAGACCTGAACGAAATGTAGTTTTCAGGCGCAATGCCGAGTGGCTGGAGAATATGGTGCTGCAAGAAAACCTCGCAGGTGGCCGGGTTGTCTGGCGCTAACCCCACCCATTCGTCCAGCTTGACGAAGGTGATCCGGCTAATATCAACCTGTTGTGCGATGATCTTTTCAACCAACAGCTGATAGGTCATCACAGGCGTCGCACCTGTCGCGAGACAGATGACGGCGTCAGGTTTGCGATGAATCAGCGCTAATAATTTCTCGCTGGCGGCTTCGCTGAGCGAGCGCTTATCACTTTGTACCTGGAACGTTATGCCATTCATTTACAGAATCCCCAGCGCAGAACCGGCGATAGCCAGCACGAATGTCACCGCAATCAGCAGAACCGGATGCGCTTTTTTCACGCGTAAAAGGTAGTACATCAACAAGGTATAGCCCATGGGTAAAATGTTGGGGAAGACCTTATCGAAGAAGTCTTTTTGCAGCGCAACGTTGTGGGTGGCATCGATGGCAAACGTGGTGACGACGTTGATATGAACGTAGGAAGCAATCAGCCCGCCGATCACCGTGATCCCCAGAATCGTTGCTGAGCGGGCAATCATCTGCGAATTTTCTCGCACCTTATCGATCGCTTTTATCCCCACCGTATAGCCAACGTGCGTCCAGCCCACGCGCAGGAAGAAAATGGCGAGATAGACGGCGAAGAACAGAATCGGTCCCAACAGGTTGCCCTGGCTGGCAAACGATGAGCAAATCCCGGCCATAATTGGTAACAGCGTAAACCAGAAAATCGCGTCGCCGATCCCGGCGATAGGACCAAACAGCGCTACTTTGAGGCCTTTAATCGTGCTGCGGTTTTCGCCTTTCTCCTCCATGGAGATCAGCAGTCCCATCAGGAATCCCACCAGGTTTGGGTGCGTGTTAATAAACTCCAGATGGTCCTTCATGGCCGCGCTAAGGCCTTCTTTATCGCCTTTGTAGATCTTCTTGAGGATCGGCAACATCGCCCATGTAAAGCCGCCCGCCTGCATACGCTCGTAGTTAAAGCTGGCCTGCAGCAGTGAAGAACGGAACCCCAGGCGCGTAATGTCTTTTTTACTGATTTCAGATCCCATTGCTGTAATCCTCTTCATCTTTTTTCGCAGCGGAAGCCTGAGGCTGAGCGGCGTTTTTGGCTTTCGCGTTAAAGAACTCATACACCGCAAATCCGGCCCCTAACACAGCGACCGGCAGCAGGTTGCTGACCTGGATGTAACAAACAAATAAGAAACCAGCGATCAGGTAAGGGATGTACTGCGCTTTGAACATCACGCGCAACAGCAAGCCGAAACCGACAGCAGGAAGAATGCCCCCCGCGACTTCAAATCCGTGCGTCAGCCAGGCCGGCATGGCCTTGACCAGCGCCTGCATCGCCCCTTGAGCAAGGTATGTGCAGAGGAACGTGATCACCGCGTAAGTGCAGGCCACAATCAGCGTGGTCGTCCAGTTAAGACGGGCGAATCCCGCGGTATTTGTCTCTTTCGCATACCTGTCGGCTTTCGACATAAACAGGGAGAATGCTGAATAGAAAAACAGAATGACGTATTGCATTAACAGGCTAAACGGCAGCCCCAGTCCGATGGCGGTTTTGGCATCAACACCGGTAGACCAGGCAATGACAGTGGTCATCACCCCGGCCATGATGGGGTTAGGTGGCTGCACGCCACCCGCGGGCGTGAGACCCGCAAATGCCAGCTCAGTCAGACCGCCGGTAATCAAGCCGATATGGATATCACCCAATATCGCCCCGGTAAGGGTACAAACGATAATAGGACGAAACAGAAACAGCGCTTCCAGCCAAAAATCAATCCCTAAGAAAAACACTAACGCGGCCAGGGAAATCCCCTGAATCAATGTTATTTCATGCATTTTATTGCCTCGTAATAGCGACTTTAGTTTTTGAATGTCGAGACAGGGCGATTAATCAGGAATGCTCTCTTTCGCATCCCCCGGGACATCCTGGATAAAGAGATTCACGCCGCTGCGCTTGATAAAGCGCAGATCGTCGAGATCCCGATCGTCGACATAAACTTTGCTGCTGATCTGCCGTTTACCTTCCGAAAAATGCATATTCCCGACGTTAACGTCGTTTAGCGGTACGCCGGCTTCAATTAGCTTCCTGACAATGTCCGGCGTACGGCAAATCAGGAAGATCTTCTGATGCGGCGCGGCCTTAGAAATGATCGCGGCAGTTTTTTCGATTGAAAAAAAGCGAATGCCGAAACCGTAGGTATCCGCGGTGATCCCCATCAGCTTTTGTTGGATCTCGTCTTTCGCGACGTCGTCATCGACGACGATCAGCAAATTAGCGCCGATGGTTGAGGTCCATGTGACCCCAACCTGACCATGCACCAGGCGGTTATCGATCCGGGTTAATAAAATATTAGGAGCGCTCATCATCTTCATTCCTGCCCATAGTGTGTTGTGTTGTGCGAGTTTTTATAAAACGACGGCGGAGTCGAGCACGAGTTTGTTGGCCGAGCCGCAGACGTTGATTTTGTTTTTTACCACCTCTTTCATGGCGTCCATACCGACACGCATGTAAAAGCGCGGATCGTTTCCCTGCGGATTTTCGTTGAACCACTCTTTGACGGCGGCTGAAAACGCGATTTTCAGTTCCGTCGCCACGTTCACTTTACAGACCCCCAGCTCGATCGTGCGGCGCACGAATTCATCCGGAACGTCGCTTGCACCGTGCAGCACGAGAGGGATATCCACAACGTCACGGATTTCAGCCAGACGTTGAAAATCAATTTTTGGCCGCTTGGTGTAAAGCCCATGTGCCGTGCCTATTGCCACGGCCAGACTGTCGACTCCCGTGAGCTCCACAAAGCGTTTTGCTTCCTGCGGATCGGTCAGAAATGCGCTTTCGGCATCCACGCTCATATCGTCTTCCATACCGCCCAGACGCCCCAGTTCGGCCTCGACGCTGCAATCATTGAGATGGCAGAAATCCACAACGGATTTCACCAGCGTCACATTTTGCTCAAACGGGAAGTGGCTGCCGTCGATCATTGCGCTACGCACGCCTGCATTCACCTTGCGGCGAATGTCATCCAGGGACTCATGGTGATCGAGATGCAGCGCCAGCGGCATGTCGTAACTGATGGAATACGCGCTGCACAGCGCGTAGATCTCTTCGAGTGCGATATGTTTAAAGGTGCCCGGCGTGCCCGCGAGGATCACCGGCGATCGCATTTCGCTGCACACTTCGAGAATGGCCTGGATCGTTTCGGCGTTATGAATGTTAAACGCGGGAACCGCATAGCCTTTGGCTTGCGCATCCTGCAGAAGGTATTTCGTTGAGATAATGCTCATGATGCGCTCCTGTTAAGCCAGCCACGGGTGAATAACAACGCCCTGCACCACACGATTTACCGTGCCGCTGGCGGATGGGGTGTCTGGGGTATTTCCGACGCTGATGGACTGCGTGAGTGCAAAGACCTGCGCGTACATCAGGAAGCAGAACGCCAGCTCAACGTCCAGGAATGGGCGTGAAGCAGGGAGCAAAATATACGGACCCGCTTCGACAATCGGATCGGGATCGGCAGTCACGGCAACCACACTCAGGGCCTGCTGATCACGGCGTAATTCGGCCACGAGATCGAGATCGTACTGGCGCGTGTAGGGATGGTTGGAGACAAAAACCACCACCAGCGTTTCGTTATCGACCAGTGATTTCGGACCGTGGCGGAAACCGGTTGGCGAGTCATAAAACGCGACCACTTTGCCTGCCGTCAGCTCCAGCACTTTTAACGCGGATTCACGCGCTGCGGCCTGCAATCCGCCGCTGCCGAGATAAACGATCCGTTTCCAGGGTTCAGCGCCAAATACGCCGTGACTGAAATCCCCCAGTGACGACAAGATCGCTTCGCAGCGATTTGCGACGTCGCGGAAAGATGCACTGTTGATCGTGTCGGGAGCGAATACCGCCAGACAACTTGCCATCATGGTGGTGATGCTGCTGGTCATCGCAAAACCGCGATCGTGCGTCTCGGGCGGCATCAGCAGCGCAAAGGCGTTGTCGCTGTTGGCCGCACTTTGATAAAGACTCCCGGCTTCGTTGCAGGTGATCGTCAGGTGATAGCACTCTGGCACAAACTGATTTGCCAGCTCCACGGCGGCCACGCTTTCCGGGCTATTGCCGGAGCGGGCAAAAGAGACCAGCAGCAGCGGGTGCGCGGGACTCAAATAATCCATCGGATTGGTCACCAGATCGGTGGTTGGAATAGCACTAAAATTTTTCCCGGTGTGACGCGAAAGCCACGGGGCGATAATATCGCCGATAAATGCCGATGTTCCCGCTCCCGTCAGCACGATCCGCAGAGTGTCTTTGCAGAGCAACGGCGAGAGAAAACGATCGAGTGTCTGTCGAAGGGTTTCGATATGGTTGAGAGAACGGCTCCAGCACTCAGGTTGCTGACGGATCTCTTTTTCCGTCCAGGTGCCGGTGGCGGTTGAGGTTTCTGGCATAACTCTGTCCTTAGTAATGTGAAATCCACATCAGACGCGATTGTAATCGCCATTGTCTTTCGTTTCGTTTCACTTGTTCGATTAATTAAAATCTATAGAAAGGAAAGTGAAAGATCAATACCAGGAAAAGAAATAAAACGAAAACTGTGAGCGGGGGAGATAACGGTTTTAGTAACACATTAATTTTTATATATTTTCCCGCGGGAAATCCTAATTAATCGAAAGTAAAAGAAAAGGCCCTACGCAGTTAACGTAAGGCCAAAGTGACGCATAATGAAAGGGCTAAGGGGGAGAGCCTGCCCGGAATACAATGTGTGATGACGGTTTCGTGAAGTGGATAATTTCCACGAAGCTAAATGCCTTCTTCAACGGGTTTTTCTTCGCGACAGCGCCCCAGCTCGTCTACCAGGCTGGTCAGCCCGCGATGCCCGCACTCAAGCGCCTGTAACCGAAACGCTTCGCTGGTTAACCCTTCGCGCTCCATCACCATTTCCAGCAGAAGCTGCATATTGGTTCCTGTAAGCACTTCCCAGCCGGGTTTTTCCAGCGCCATGGTAGAGGCCACGCGAAACGGCGTGCCGCCCAGTAAATCGGTCAGAAAGACAATATCCTCCTGACTACCCAACTCGTTTATTGCCTGCTCCAGTTGCGAAGTCAGGAGCGCGGTGGTCGAGGTTTCAGGAAAATCGATGGCAATAAATTGCTCTTGCTCACCGAGGATTTGCTTCATCGCTTTTTCAAGCCCGCTGGCGAATCCGCCATGACCACAAAGAATAATGCCTAACATCTCAAACCCCTTGTTTTACAGGAAGTGACAGAACTTACCCACGACGCCCAGTACCACCGTGATGCCGATGAGGCGCAACGGACTCCAGCCACGACGTACCAGCCAGAACATCGTCAGGGTGTAGACCAGCGGCAAAAACGCGGGCATCAGTTTGTCGATAACATCTGTTTGCAGTTTCACCACCGCGTCACCAGCTGTAATTTCCAGCGTGGTGTTCAGGCGCACATAGGTCGCCACCAGTGCGCCGATGACCGTCATCCCTACAATCGACGCGGCGTGGCCGACTTTTTTGGTATTGGCCTTAATCAGCGGGATCGCGGCGACGCCCATCCGATAAGCATAGTGCGCCAGGCCAAAGCGCAGCCCCAGATGCACCACGTTGAACATCACGATGAACACCACGGCCCCAAGTATCGAGCCTTGCAGCGCAAGGCTGGCCCCGATGCCGCCGCAAATCGGCAGCAGCGTCAGCCAGAACATCGCATCGCCAATCCCACCGAGCGGAGCGCCCACGGCAATCTTGGTGCTCTGAATACTGTTTACGTCCTGCTTGGAGCGTTCCATCGCCAGAATAATGCCGATCACGAAGGTCACAAGAAACGGGTGGGTGTTGAAGAACCCCATATGGCCTTTCATGGCGCGGGCCAGATCGCGCGGGTTAGTGTGGATTTTTTTCAACGCTGGCAGCAGGCCATACAGCCAGCCGGATGCCTGCATACGTTCGTAGTTAAATGAAGCCTGCAACAGCATCGAACGCCAGGCCACGCGGTTGATATCTTTTTTGGTCAACTCCGCGCCGATTTTCTGATCTTCGTAAATATTTTCGTTTACGCCGGAAAGCAGCGACTCGTCGGCCTCGGAAGCGGTAGGCAGAGTGGTTTGATTAGATGCCATCTTCGAATTCCTCTTTCTGAGCGACCGGAGCCGGCTCCGGGGATTTACGGACAAAATCGATCAGCGCCATCGCAAGCGCCGCAGCAGCAATAGCCAGTACCGGCAATTTAAGCCAGGCGGCTGCCACAAAACCGAGAATGAAATAGGGGATGTAGACGTTTTTCATCATGATTTTCAGCAATACGGCAAAGCCGATGGCTGGCATGATGCCGCCCGCAACGCCAAGCCCGTCAATTAAACGCGCGGGAAGCACATCAATGGCGGTTTTCGCGTGTTCTGCGCCGAAGTAGATCGGCAGAAAAGCGCAGAGAAAATAGAAAATCCCGAGTGCCAGCAGCGCCAGATAATTCACCCGCTCAATGCCTGCGGTATCCGCGTTGGCGGCCATCCGATCGCAACGTGCCATGACGCCTGACATCACTGAGAACAGGAAGGTAATCCCCATTTGTACCGCAACGGCGAACGGCACGGCCACGCCGACGGCAACCTCCGGCTTCACGCCGGTGCTAATGGCGAAAGTTGTCCCGACAATGGTGCCAATAATGACGTTCGGCGGCTGCGCGCCCGCCAGCGGAGCCAGACCCATCCAGACCAGTTCCAGCGTACCGCCCGTTAAAATACCGGCATGCAGATCGCCCAGAATCAAGCCCACCAGCGGTCCAAGCACCACCGGGCGGTGCATATGCGTTAAGCCATTGAACATATCCAGGCCTGCGATAAAGGCGAGAATGCCCAGCGCAAACGCCTGCAATAAACTGATTTCCATGGTGAATCCCTCAGAGAAGTTTAAAGAGATCCAAAGCGGGTTCTGTCGGGACGCCCTGCACGAAGCACTCCACTCCAGCGGCTTTCAGACCATCAAACGCCGCCGTATCGTTGGCGTCTACAGAGACCGTTTTGGCAATTTGCTGTTTGCCATTCGCGTAATGCATATTTCCAACGTTAATACGGGTGACGGGCACGCCACCTGCTGCGAGCGTCAGGAAATCGGCAGGCGACTTGCAGACCAGCAGAATTCTCTGCCGATCGGCGGCGCGGTGAATATTGTCGATGACTTTCTGCAGTGACCAGAAGCGAACGTCGATGCCTTCGGCCAATACCATTTCCATCAGGTTTTGCTGGACCGAATCCTCAGCCACTTCATCATTGGCGACCAGAACCAAATTTGCGCCTGCAAATCCGACCCACTGCACGCCCACCTGGCCGTGAATCAAGCGTTCGTCAATGCGACATAAGACAATGTTTGGCATAGCGTTTTCCTGTTGTTATGCGTTATGCGGCGTGACACGCTGACAGGCGTCGTGGTACTGACGCAGTATGTCCTGAATGTGGTCGATGATAAGTTCTCGCGGCGTAGCCTTGAGAGCGCCCTCGCGAACTTTGCTGTATTGCAGCGGTAAGTACTGACTCACAAGCGGCAGCGGAATGGGGTCGTCGGCCAGGTTTCGTACCAGCCGTTCGAACGCGTCGTCGATCTGACTGTCGGGCCAGTAGTAGCGAACGCGATCTGAATAGCTGTAGCCGCGTGCCAGGCGACGCGCGTTGCCATCGCCGTGATAGTGGCTTTGCCAGTATTCCGGGCGATCGAGCATCACGTTTTCCAGAACGTGGCGCAGTCCAGACCCGGCTTTCATGGGGAGTAACTCTTCTTCAACAGCCGCCAGCGAAAACAGTGCCTCACGCAAAGCAAACGTGAGTGCCGGACCGACTTTTAGAATCGCAAAATGATCTTTCACCAGCTGGCGCAGCGCCTGCGGCGTCTGGTAATCGGTAGAGTGAGCCTCAAACACCAGCGTGTCATACCCTTCCACCATCGCACGCAGCGCTGCCGCTTTTTCCGGTTGATAGTCAATCACGTTGGTGTGATCGAACTCCACACCAGGCTGAACGACCAGCCCGATAATACGCGGCCAAATCGCACTTAATCCTTGCTGCTCGAAAGCATGGCGATGAGCTTCGAGTGTGGCGCGTGCTGCATCAGGTGTGGTGACTACGAGTTCGCTTAGCGTTTCGTGCGCGCCGCCGGGAACGGGCACTTCGGTGCCAATGATGTACACCAGATCGGATTCTCCAAAGCACGCGTCACTGGTCTCTTCGGCTATTTTCGCCAGACGCGCGGCACGCGTCGCGACGATCTCATCCGTCAGGGGAATCGGATCGTCCTCGCAGGACATGCTGCAATCGAGGTGGATCTTCTTAAAGCCTGCGGCCACGTAGCTTTTGATAAGTGTCTGCGCGTTTTCCATCGCGTCGTCAGCAGTGAGGTGTTGCCAGCGATTTGGGCCGAGATGGTCGCCGCCCAAAATGAGCATTGAGCGAGGAAAATTCAGCGAGTCCGCAAGCTGGTGGACAAAACCGCAGAAATCGGCGGGCGTCATGCCGGTGTAACCGCCAAACTGGTCCACCTGGTTGGATGTCGCTTCAATCAATAATGCGGCGTTATGTGTACGGGCAAATCGAATTGCGGCTTCGAGTACCAGTGGGTGCGCGGAGCACACGGCATAAATCCCGTTTTCCGCGCCTTGTTTATGGCTTTCCACCATTTCAATCAGATGTTTCACTTTCCTCTCCACTTCGGATGGTTATGGTATTCACCTTTCGTTTTATTTCACTTTATACTGCTGCATGGTGCTGTAAAAATAAAACGAAAGATAATAGTTTTCCGATCTGTTTCACAAAAGAAACATAACGAAAGGTTTCAGCACCGGCAACCTCCGCCAGGAACACGCCAGTGGGGCTTGCATTCCGCTAAAAGAAAGGAGTTAATAGATAAATCGAAATGAAACGAAAGATTTTAGTGAAGGAGCTCTCATGAGCAGCAGCGATTTATCCGCGGAAAAACGCGTGACGGGCACCAGCGAAAGGCGTGAGCAGATAATCCAGCGGTTACGGCAGCAGGGAAGCGTACAGGTTAACGATCTTTCTCAGCTTTATGGCGTCTCTACGGTCACGATCCGTAACGATCTCGCCTTTCTGGAAAAGCAGGGCATTGCCGTTCGTGCCTACGGCGGGGCGTTGATCTGTGACGGTAATACCCCAGGTGTTGAGCCTTCCGTTGAAGATAAAAGTTCGCTCAATACAGCGATGAAGCGCAGCATTGCGCAGGCGGCGGCGAACCTGATTAAGCCAGGCCATCGTGTGATTCTCGATTCGGGTACCACAACCTATGAAATCGCGCGCATGATGCGACAGCACAGCGATGTGATCGCCATGACAAATGGCATGAATGTCGCCAATGCGTTGCTTGAAGCGGAAGGGGTGGAACTGCTGATGACCGGCGGCCATTTGCGTCGTCAGTCGCAGTCGTTTTATGGCGATCAGGCGGAACAGTCGTTGCAAAACTATCACTTCGATCTGCTGTTTCTGGGCGTGGATGCCATCGATCTCGATCGCGGCGTCAGTACCCACAATGAAGATGAAGCGCGACTGAACCGAAAAATGTGTGAAGTCGCAGAGCGGATTATTGTCGTGACGGATTCGACGAAGTTTAACCGTTCTAGCTTGCATAAAATTATTGATACGCAACGCATTGATATGATTATTGTCGATGAAGGCATCCCGACTGAAAGCCTGGAAGGGCTGCGTAAAAATGGGATTGATGTGATTCTTGTTGCGGGGTAAGGCTGTTTAAATCGCCCTCTCCTCTAAGCAGAGGGCGATTGGGCTTAGAGAGCTATCACGTCACCGGCGCCGGGTTAAACACCGCCAGCTGGTTGTGCAAGCCCCATTGATCTGAGAAGGTTTTCTTGCGCCCGCTCGCCACATCAAGAATAAAGTGGAACAGTTTCCAGCCCACGTCCTCAATGCTCTCTTCGCCGGTAGCAATAGTGCCCGCGTTGATATCCATCAAGTCATACCAACGGTTTGCCAGCTCGGTGCGCGTCGCCATCTTGATGACCGGAACGGCCATCAGACCGTACGGCGTACCGCGACCGGTGGTGAAGACCTGCACCGTAATGCCGGATGCGACTTGCTGCGTACCGCAGACAAAATCGCTGGCGGGCGTTGCGGCATAAATCAAACCGCGTTTGGTCGGGCGCTGGCCTGGCGAGAGCACCTCTGAAATCGCGCTCTGACCAGATTTCGCAATCGAACCCAACGCTTTTTCCACCACGTTTGCCAGACCGCCTTTTTTGTTGCCGGGGGACGGGTTCGCGCTGCGGTCGGTTTGCCCCAGGTCGAGATAGTTATCGTACCAGGCCATCTCTTCCAGCAGGCGTTTGCCCACCTCTTCGTTGATGGCGCGCGGAGTCAGAAGGTGGATCGCATCGCGCACTTCAGTGACTTCCGAGAACATTACCGTTGCGCCGCAACGTACAAACAGATCCGACGCGTAGCCGACCGCTGGGTTTGCTGTCACGCCGGAGAACGCATCGCTGCCGCCGCACTGCGTGCCGACAACCAGCTCAGAAGCCGGGCAGGTTTCGCGTTGACGCTTGTTCAGCCTTTCCAGGTGGATCGTGGCAACCTGCAGAATGTCGTCCACCATCGATCTAAAGCCAACGTGATGCTCATCCTGCAAACGCACAATGCTTGCGCTGTCTACGGGGATTGCCTTCACATCGTCGGTGCCCTGTAACAGGCGCTCTGGCTGGAGTTTTTCGCAGCCCAGGCCAATCACCATTACCTCACCGCCGAAATTCGGGTTCAGCGAAATGTTGTGGATGGTACGGATGGGTACAACAGCCGCGGGCGCGTTAATCGCCACGCCACAGCCATAAAGATGGTTGAGTCCCACCACGCCGTCGACGTTCGGGTATTTTGGCAGCAAATCACGTTCGATGATTTTGACCACGTAATCCACCACGCCCGCCACGCAATGCACGCTGGTGGTAATGCCGAGCAGATTTTTGGTACCCACGCTGCCGTCGGCATTGCGATAGCCTTCGAACGTGTACCCTTCCAGCGGGGGCAGTGGCTCCGGCACGCGGGTCGCCAGCGGTAAGGTATTGAGCGGTGGTGCTTCTGGCAGCTCGACGAGTGATTCATCTATCCAACTACCCTGCGGCACGGCGCGTACGGCGTAGCCGATGACTTCGCCGTAACGGACGATTTCACCGTGCGCAGGAATATCGACCAGCGCCACTTTATGTCCCTGGGGAATGTGCTCAATCAGTTCCAGGCCATCGGGGAAACGCGTTCCTGCTTTCAGGCCGTTGTCGTTAACAATAATCGCCACGTTATCAGTGTCGTGTACTTTTATATAGAACGCCGTCGGCGACGTTTGTCGAATTTCGATGTCGGCCATTGTTCAGTATTCTCCAGCGAAAAGTAGATATTAAATGTCGTTAAGAGTGTGCTTATTTTCTTATTAGAAAAAATAAAGACGCTGCCTGCTTTAATAAAGAATGTCAGGACTTACGGGATAAAAATGTGATCAAGATCACCCCTAGGCGCGAGCATTGACGGCGTCTGGCGGGGAATGCGTAAATCTGTGCATCAGCGCCCAAGGGGTTGTGCATATGCTCAAATTATTATTCGTAAAGACGCTGATAATTGAGCGATGCGACAATGTGCGGGCCCTGGGTGATGTTTATACTTAATCACGATTTCATTGCATCTGGTTAATTAACTGATATTGCCTGCTATCGATAATAATCAGTATAGATTTCTCTCAAAATAATAAAAATACCAACATCGATGTGCCCGAGGAAATAAATATGTCACTAGATACTGCTGTAGAAACGAAAAAGGGTATTCATACCCGTCATTTAATATTACTGATTATTTTCATTGTGACGGCGGTTAACTACGCTGACCGCGCAACACTTTCAATTGCCGGGACCGAAGTTGCAAAAGAGCTGCAGTTAAGCGCGGTATCGATGGGGTACATCTTCTCCGCGTTTGGCTGGGCCTATCTGCTGATGCAAATCCCTGGCGGCTGGTTGCTCGACAA
Source organism: Enterobacter sp. 638 (assembly GCF_000016325.1). Classification (NCBI taxonomy): domain Bacteria; kingdom Pseudomonadati; phylum Pseudomonadota; class Gammaproteobacteria; order Enterobacterales; family Enterobacteriaceae; genus Enterobacter; species Enterobacter sp. 638. The sequence goes on along the minus strand of NC_009436.1, from coordinate 3,874,801 downwards.
GTTTGGCTCGAAAAAAGTCTACACCTATAGCCTGTTCTTCTGGTCGTTGTTCACGTTCTTACAAGGTTTTGTCGATTTCGTGCCGCTGGCGTGGGCAGGCATTTCGATGTTCATCATGCGCTTTATGCTGGGCTTCTCCGAAGCACCGTCATTCCCGGCTAACGCCCGTATCGTTGCGGCCTGGTTCCCGACGAAAGAGCGTGGCACGGCATCAGCCATTTTCAACTCTGCACAGTATTTCTCTCTGGCGCTGTTCTCGCCGCTGCTGGGCTGGTTGACCTTTGCGTGGGGCTGGGAACACGTCTTTACCGTGATGGGTGTGATTGGTTTTATCCTGACCGGTATGTGGGTGAAATATATTCATAACCCAACCGATCACCCACGGATGTCTGCTGAAGAACTGAAGTTCATCACTGACGGTGGCGCGGTGGTCGATATGGATCATAAAAAGCCAGGCGATAAAGCAGCGAGCGGTCCAAAGCTTCATTACATCAAACAGTTATTGACTAACCGCATGATGCTCGGCGTGTTTTTTGGTCAATACTTTATCAACACCATCACCTGGTTCTTCCTCACCTGGTTCCCGATTTATCTGGTGCAGGAAAAGGGCATGTCGATTCTGAAAGTCGGCCTGGTGGCCTCCATCCCGGCGCTGTGTGGATTTGCGGGCGGTGTGCTAGGCGGCGTGTTCTCGGATCATCTGATTAAAAGCGGTAAGTCGATTACGCTGGCACGTAAGTTGCCGATTGTGCTCGGAATGCTGTTGGCTTCCTCCATTATTCTGTGCAACTACACCGACAACACGGTCCTGGTGATTGCGCTGATGGCGCTGGCGTTCTTCGGTAAAGGTTTTGGTGCGCTGGGCTGGCCGGTGATTTCTGATACCGCGCCAAAAGAAATTGTGGGCCTGTGCGGTGGCGTGTTCAACGTCTTCGGTAACGTGGCGTCGATTGTCACCCCGCTGGTGATTGGCTATCTGGTGAGTGAACTGCATTCATTCAATACGGCTCTGGTCTTTGTTGGCTGCTCTGCGTTGATGGCGATGTTCTGCTACCTGTTCGTAGTAGGCGACATTAAACGTATGGAATTGCAGAAATAATTGAAGGTATAAGCGATGAGTAACGATATTTTCCCGAACAAGTTTAAAGCGGCCCTGGCGGCGAAAGAGATTCAGATTGGCTGCTGGTCTGCGCTGGCAAGCCCCATCAGCACCGAAGTGCTCGGTCTGGCCGGTTTCGACTGGCTGGTCCTGGACGGTGAACATGCGCCGAATGATATCACCACGTTCATTCCGCAGCTGATGGCGCTCAAAGGCAGCCGCAGCGCACCGGTCGTACGTGTGCCGACGAATGAGCCGGTGATCATCAAGCGTTTACTGGATATCGGATTCTATAACTTCCTCATCCCGTTCGTGGAAAATGTGGAAGAAGCGGTTCAGGCCGTGGCGTCTACCCGCTATCCGCCGGAAGGGATCCGTGGCGTATCGGTTTCTCATCGCGCCAATATGTTTGGCACCGTGCCGGACTATTTTTCGCAGTCCAACAAGAACATCACGATTCTGGTGCAGATCGAGAGCCAGCACGGCGTGGATAACGTTGATGCCATCGCGGCAACCGACGG